>DIYK01000080.1 GCA_002429005.1 Verrucomicrobia bacterium UBA6056 | reverse complement strand
TGACTCCTGACTCCTGACTCCTGCCAAGGCGTTAGCCTGGCAGGTTGACTCCCGACCCACCTAAAGAGTTTGATTGCACTCCTGCGCTTCAGCCGCTAGGGAGACCCCTTTGTTTTGAAGCGAAGAAAGGTTTTTAGACCATGGCTACACGTGTGTTGATCGGCGGACAATGGGGTGACGAAGGTAAGGGCAAAATTGTGGATGTGCTCACTGAGCAGGCAAACTGGATTGCCCGCTTTCAGGGCGGCAACAATGCGGGTCATACGGTGAAAGTGGGGGATCAGAAATATGTGCTCCACCTTATCCCGAGTGGCATTCTTCGTGAGGAAAAAACCTGCGTGCTGGGGAATGGCTGTGTCATTGACCCCGCGGGCTTCCTGAAAGAATTGGATGAAGTGGAGGCGGGCGGAGTGGATACCAGCGGCCGCCTATGGATTTCCGACCGTGCTCAGTTGGCATTGCCTTATCACCGTGCCCTGGATGGTGCCCGGGAAGAAGCCGGCAAAAAAGGAGATGTAAAGATCGGTACCACCCGTCGCGGTATTGGACCGGCCTACGCAGATAAAATGCACCGCATCGGCCTCCGCGCCGGCGATATGCTGGAACCGGATTTTGAAGAACGGCTGCGCCGGAATGTTCGGGAGCACAATTTGATTCTCGAACTCTACGGCAGAGAGCAACTCGACGAGGATGCGGTCATCACGGAAGTGTTGACTGCAGCAGATCGTATGCGTGAACGGATTGCAGATGGCTCGGTCATGCTGAACCAGGCGGTCAATGCCGATGAATCAGTGCTCTTTGAAGGTGCGCAAGGCACCATGCTGGATATCGACCATGGCAGCTATCCTTTCGTGACCTCCAGTAACACCACCTCCGGTGGCGCGGCTACCGGTACCGGCGTGCCTCCTAACAAAATTCAGGATGTAGTGGGTGTAGTCAAAGCCTACACCACCCGTGTAGGAGAAGGACCTTTTCCCTCGGAACTGTTTGATGCCGATGGTGAACAGATGGCCCGCGTAGGCGATGAATTTGGTGCCACCACGGGTCGTCCCCGTCGCTGCGGCTGGTTTGATGCCGTGGTCGCCCGCTATGCGGTGATGGTGAATGGCGTGAACTGGTGGGCTGTAACCAAATTGGACGTGCTCGATGGGTTTGAAACGATCAAGGTCTGCGTCGCCTACGATTTGGATGGCGAACGTGTGGAGCAGCTGCCAGCCAACATTCAGCGATTTGCGAAATGCACTCCGATCTATGAAGAAATTCCCGGCTGGAACTGTGACAGCACGCAGGCCCGTAGTTGGGAAGAGCTCCCGGAAGCCTGTAAAGCCTATGTTCGTCGCTTGGAGGAACTGACCGGCGCTCCTGCTGGCATTGTTTCGGTTGGGCCGAAGCGGGATGAAACCATTCTTAGTCCCGCGGCCGAAAAGCTGGGGATCACCTTGTCATGAGTGAGGAGGCCCCGGCAGTTCCACGGCACATTGCCGTGATTATGGACGGGAATGGCCGCTGGGCAAAACAGCGGGGCCTCAAACGTATCAAAGGGCATGAGGCTGGGGCTGAATCGGCCCGGGCGGTCCTACACTCTGCCCGGGAGGCCGGGGTGGAGGTGCTTACTCTCTACGCCTTCAGTTCTGAAAACTGGAAAAGACCTCAGGATGAGGTACAGGGCCTCATGACCCTGTTGCCCAAAATGCTGATCAAGCATGAGCGCATTCTGCATGATCATGAAACCCGCTTGCGGGTGATCGGCCGCTTGCATGAACTCCCGGATCGGGCCCGGAAGGAGTTGCAGCGGGTGATGGATAACACCGAAGCCTACAGTAAACATCAGTTGGTCTTGGCCTTGAATTACGGCAGTCGCCAGGAGTTGGCAGATGCGGCAAAAGCGATCGCCGCCAAAGCACAACAAGGTAGCCTGAATCCTGAAGAGGTCGACGAAGCCTGCCTGGCCGAACATTTGTACGCTCCAGACCTGCCGGATCCCGATTTTCTGATTCGTACCAGCGGCGAACAGCGATTGAGCAATTACCTGCTCTGGCAACTTTCCTACGCAGAATTTTATTTTGCTCCTGAGTTCTGGCCAGATTTCCGTGAAGATGCCTTCGCCAAAGCTTTGGAAGTCTTTCAGGGACGTCAGC
Organism: Verrucomicrobia bacterium UBA6056; assembly: GCA_002429005.1. Classification (GTDB taxonomy): domain Bacteria; phylum Verrucomicrobiota; class Kiritimatiellia; order SS1-B-03-39; family UBA6053; genus UBA6056. The sequence goes on along the minus strand of DIYK01000080.1, from coordinate 31,528 downwards.
GTCGCTATGGGGGACTGAGCGCATGATGAAACGGATCATCAGCGGAAGCCTCTTTTTGGGTGGCTTGGTTGCGATGTATCTGTTTTCTCCCACCTGGGGGCTGGTGCTCATGCTCCTGGTGATGTGTGCCTTAGCCGTGTTGGAGACGGTGTCCTTACTGGAACACGCTGGATATCCCGTGTTAAAATGGACTTCGCTCGGAATTGGCCTCTCCTGGATGCTGGCAGCCTGGTTTGTGGAGTCTCAGGATGGACAGCTTGCAAGCCTCCATCTGATTATGCCTGGCATCTCAGCCTGGGTGATTTTTTTGGGATGTTTGTTTCGTTCAGATCAAAGCAAATCCCTGGAGAAACTGGCCGGCTCCTTTATGACCGTTGCCTACATCCCCGGGCTGATGCAGTTCCTGATCCTCCTGCTCTTTCTGGGTTCGGGAGAACGGGATGCCCGCAGCCTGGCGCTGTACGGTGTGCTGGTGATCAAAAGCACCGATATGGGTGCCTATTTCATTGGCTCCGCGATCGGGAAACGAAAACTCATTCCCAAAATCAGCCCTGGAAAAAGTTGGGAAGGGGTGATCGGGGGTGTCTGCGTGGCCATCTTGGTCAGCGTAATCGCTATGGCCCTGTATGGTTTTGAACTGAGTGGCATTCAGTTTCGCTGGTGGGATGGCGTAATTCTGGGGCTTCTGCTCTCCGTGGCCGGGGTGCTCGGAGACCTGGTGGAATCGATGATTAAACGCGCTTCCGACTGCAAAGATTCCGGACACTGGATCTCCGGGATGGGCGGCATGCTCGATGTGCTCGACAGCCTGCTTTTCGCCATCCCGGTGCTCTATATCTACGTGATCGTGTTTTTGGTCTGAGTAGCAGGCCTCAGCAAGCTCCCGGACCTTGGAATCTCCGATGGGCTACTAGGCCAGCCCTTGGTTAAGGCTGCCCATCCCCCCGCTCTATGTGGATCTCGCCTTCTTTTGAGATGTGGTACTGAAGTCCGCTTCGTTTCAACACCACCTGGAGAGCATCCAATAGCGAGACCTCCCGTAGGGATAAGGTAATGCTTGGAATACGCTGAGATGAAGGACTCGGGTCTTGGACAACCGCGCCGCCAAATGGGTCGGCAGCGGGTTCTGAAGATCCGTTCTCATCCGCTTGCCGTTCGGCGGCATCGGGAAAGAGAATTCCGACCCCCTTGTTTTGATGATCTAATTCCCTCGACGCGAAGTTCAGGTAGTGGATCACATCTGAAACCGAGGCCTGCTGAAAGCGGATTTCCTGGATGAGGGTGTTAGATAAGGTTTCTTCTATCTCGCTGCCAAAGCGGACGCCTTCGAGCACCTGAACCCGCTCTGGACTGATAAAGATCATGTTGTTTTCGCTCCAGACTTCTTCTGGGCCGATCTCATGCAAAACCTGAAGTGCATCCGCGATAGAGACATCCCGCAGTTGAAGGGAGGGGGCCCTAGCTCGCATGGGCTCTTCTTCTGTTCCAAGCGGAATCGAGATGTTCCATCGATTTTGAGTTTTTCTGTGAGCTGTGATCTCGGAAGGCAGATACACTAGCCGGACCTGACTCTGTCGTTGTTTCAGTTGCTCGTTGAACTCCTGTACGATCTCTTGGACCGAGCCTGAGAATCGCGGTTCCACTCGCACTTGCTCCAGTTCCGTCAGGAGCTTAGGGTCAACTTCAAATGGTACGGTGGGGGTAGAGATGACCAGGCTGGGTATATCGGTGAATGAATAGTCTACATCTCCGAGAAAACAGATCATCTGTAATAGTTGCCATGCATTAACTTGCTTCAACCTGAGGGAAATCTGCTGCTCTACAGGCGCTATTTCTGCAATAGCTGGGCCAAATGAGGCAAATGGGTCGCGAATATGTTGCTGATCATGATAGCCCATGTGTCGGGAAAGAATCTCGATCAATGATTCCACCTCGACGTCCCGAGCTTGAATCGGCCCGATGTGTGAACGTCTCATCTGGCGCTCAATAGGGTGCTTTGAGTTCTGCTGATGAAAGACCTGTTTTTGTTCAGGTGCGATAAACAGAATCCCCTGTTCTTCCCAATAGCTCAGTCCTGCCTGTGATGTAATCTGCTCCAAAGCCTCCCATGGGGTGATCTGTTGTTGTGGAAATGTAATTGAGGGAAGCTCTTGTTCTGGGAAAACCATAAGCACACTGAGTGCGATCTCGGGGGCGACTTCCTTGAGAACTAGATCAATGGCTTCGATTGCAGAGATCTGTGCAACGGGTACCTGAACAGGTGAAGCTCTCATCTTTTCATGTAGGCTATGCGCAGACGGAGATTTGTGGACGCAAGCACCAAGGACACCCACCAACACAAGGCTCCAGATCATTCGTGTACACCGCATTTTGTAATGGGATGTTTGGGAATGCATTTTTTTGTTCATGGTAGCATAACCAGATTTAGTGTGTGCGGGGTGATGCTGCAGACTTAGTCTGAATGGATGTCCTCATAACGCATTTCTGTTTCGAAAGAGTTAATGAACTCTTTGATTGGAGTCTTGGCCCCAGCTGAAGATGTTACAGAATCCGCTGTGCAGCCTCGATCAACCGCTGGATGATCTGGCGCAGTTCCACTTCGGTGCTAGGGCGTCCCAGTGAAATGCGGACACTGCGTTTGGCGACCTCTTCATCATTGCCCATCGCCATAAGCACATGACTGGGTTTCTCCTGCAGGGAGGCACAGGAGCTTCCGCCACTGACGACGAGGTCTCCGAGATGGGAAATCCAGTTGCCGCGGATCCCGGGCAGGCTGAGCATGCTGGTCCCCCCCAGACGTTCAGCGCCTTCGCCCTGAACGATACATCCGGGGAGTCGGCTTTTGAGCTGGCGCTCCAGTTGCTGGCTGAAGCGGCTTAAGCGGGCGGAGCGGCTTTGCACTTCCCGGGCAGCCAGGTCTGCAGCCAGACCAAAGGCGGCGATGCCGGGAACGTTTTCGGTGCCACTGCGCAAACCGTTTTCCTGCCCACCGCCTCGGATTAAGGCGGGTAGAGCCAGACCTCGCCGTTTATACAGGGCGCCCACTCCTTTGGGGCCGTAACATTTGTGCGCAGAGAAGCAGGCGAAGTCTACGCCTTCCATATGTACATCAAAGGCCCGCTTTCCCAGCATCTGGGTCATATCGGAAAACACCAGTGCGCCCGCCTGCTGAGCTAGGTCCACTACCGGTTTGAGATCCTGAATCACACCGGTTTCATTGTTGGCTGCCATCACACAGACCAGGGCCGTGGGTTCCCGCAGAAGATCTTTGAGCTGATCAAGATCCAGGCGTCCCTGGGAATCCACATCCACATAGTGTAGATCCGCTCCCGCCTCAGCGCAGGCCTCTGCAGGCTGACAGACTGCGGGGTGTTCCACGGCGGAAAGAAGAATGCGGGGACGACGCTTCAGGCTACGTTGCATGACCCCCAAAATGGCTTGATTACAGGCTTCGGTGGATCCGGAGCTGAAGATCAGTTCGTCTTCATTCGCACCGATGGCCGTGGCCACCTGACTCCGGGCCTGATCAATGTAGCCCCGTGCCCGGCGGCTAAACAGAGAGGCTTTATTGGAAGGGTTTCCATAGGTCTCGCAGAGCAGCTCGCACATCAGGTCAGCTACTTCGGGCAAACAGGGGGTGCTGCCGTTGTAATCCGCGTAGATCATGGAGCGTATTCGGCCTCCACGTGAATGGCAATGCCGCCCCGGGGACGGAAGCTTCCGGTTACCTTGGCGCGGCGGGGGGAACAGGCCTCCACAATATCATCCAAAATCTGATTGGTGACCGCTTCATGAAAGGCCCCATGGTTCCGGAAGCTGAACAGATAGATTTTCAAGGATTTACTCTCTACACAGCGTTCTGCAGGGATATATTCGATGAGAATATGTCCAAAATCCGGCTGACCGGTGATGGGGCAGATCGAGGTGAATTCAGGGCAGTCAAATTTGATCCAGTATTCGCGATCTGGATGCGTGTTATCAAAACACTCCAGTTTCGCCTCCTCCGGGGAATTGGGGACAGGGGTTTGGCTGTGGGCGAGTAAGCTGAGGTTATCCATGAGGTGTTTCCGGGAACAGGGTGTGAAGAATGCGTTCAGCGCATTCACGTTTATCCAGACGTCCCCAGACTTCCGCTTCCGTGGCGCCCTTGCGAAAGAGGGTGAAGCTGCCGTCGGAAGCATTGAGGCTGCTGGGGTCGTTGAGCACAATCGCATCAAAGTCTTTGCTGTCCAGTTTTCGGCGGGCTTCGCTTGTTCCGTCTCCGCTTTGCAGGGCAAATCCCAGGCTAAGGCATGCGGGTGGTTTTTGGGGCGCCAGGCTGGCAGCGATATCGGGTGTGGGAACCAATTCGAGTTGAAAGGCTTGGCTTTGTTTTGGCAATTTTTCTGTGGCCATGTCTTTGGGTCGATAGTCGGCTACGGCGGCTGCATGGAGAATGGCATCTGCATGGGGCAGATGCTTTGCAGCCGTTTCCAACATTTCCTGAGCGGAGAGAATGGGCAGATGCGTAAGTCCGCTGCCTTGGGGGAGGTTGGCCTCGGGTACGGGCCCGCTGACCAGGATCACCTCGGCACCCCGGGCCAGGGCTGCTTCGGCCAGGGCTTTGCCCATTTTGCCCGAACTGGGGTTACCGATGTAGCGGATAGGATCGAGGTGTTCCCGAGTGGGGCCGGAGAGCAACAGCAGCGTTTTTCCTGTTAAAGAGGCAGACTGCTGTAAACGCTGGTCCAGGGAGCTGAGAATCTCCTCCACGGGCAACAAACGGCCAGGTCCCTTCATGCCACAAGCCAGCATGCCTTCTCCGGGCCCCAGGCGTTGCCAGTCTCGCTGCTCCAGCGTATGTACATTGGCTTGCACGGCGGGATTTCTCCACATTTCCACATTCATGGCGGGGGCAAAAAAGCGCATGCAGGTCTCAGGAAGGGACAGCACGGAGGTGCTCAATAAATCAGAAGCCGCACCGGTGGCCAGTTTCTGCAGGCTGTTTGCCGTAGCCGCCAGCAACAGAAACAGCTCGGTCTCTGTGGAAGGGTAGAGGTGGGGGAAACTGTCATCGGGCTGAGCTGAGGCTGGATCGCTCCACATGGAAACCCGTGCCGGTCCACCGGAAACGGCGGCAAAACTTGCCGGACTGACAAAATGGGTCGCTGCCTCGGTAAGGATCACTTGTAAGTGATGCCCTTGCTTTCGCAAGGCACTGACCACATCGAGAGCCTTATAAGCAGCGATTCCGCCGCAGACTCCGACCAGGATTCGTTTGGGTTCCGGCATGGAGTTCCCTTACTCATCCGGAAAGCATTGGTCGAGGACATCCCGTAGCTCCTCGAGGGAATAGGGTTTTGCCAGCCGGTTTTGAAAGCCATATTGGCTGTAATCCCGCATTCGGGGGTCTTCACTGTATCCGCTGCTGATTAAGGCCGGGACTTCGGGTTGAGCTTTTCGCAATTGCTTGAGGACGATGGTGCCGTCATCTTGACCGGGGAGAGTGAGGTCAATGATCAGTAATTCCAGCGCTTTTCCTTCTGCAAGCAGCCCGGCCTGAATCTCCAGAGCTTCTTCGCAACCATGCGCCACGTGTACCTTGTGTCCGAGATAGGCCACCAAATGTCCACTCGTATCCAGAATCGCGGGGTCATCATCCAGAATGAGAATGCGTCTGGAGCGTAGGGGTTTGGGGTTGCTCTTTACTTTGGGAGCTTTTTTCTGCGGAGTGGCGAGTGGGTTGGCCGGGATATATAACTCAAAGGTCGTGCCGTACTCATCTGAACGCAGTTGCACAAATCCGTCATGTGCTTTGATAATACTCATGACATTGCTCAGGCCTAGACCCTGTCCGTTACTTTTTGTGCTGAAATAGGGGTCGAACACACGTTCCAGATCCTCTTTCGGAATTCCGTGCCCCTGGTCCTGCACCTGCGCCATGATATAATTTCCGGGGGGAATGCTTCCCAAGGCCTCTTCCAGATGGAGGTTCTGAAGTTGCAGGTGTAAGCGGCCTCCCTGGGGCATGGCATCGACTGCGTTCAATGCCAGATTGTGAAACACCTGATGCATTTGATCGGCGTCCACCTCTACCGGCCAGAGATCATTCGGCATGAGCAGATCCGGTTGGATGAGGGAGCCAGGCAGGGCGAAATCCAGACTCTCTTGGATCACGTCTTCTAAGGCGATCACATGCTTACTAGGAGTTCCTCCCTGTGCAAAGGTCATCAACTGATGCGTGATATTCCGGGCCCGGTGGGTGGCTCGGACGGAGCTTTCGATGAGGCGTTGCTCTTCATCCTCATGGCTGTGTCCCGCAGCGAGCAGGGACATGTTGCCCATAATGACTCCCACCAAATTGTTGAAGTCGTGGGCAATGCCATTGGCTAAGGTGGCCAGCGATTCCAGTTTGTCACTGTGCTGACGCTCCCGAATAGCCAGGCGTTCCTGCGTGATATTCCGCAATACAAACACATAGCCCAGTGGGCCCTGTTCCTGGCTGTGAATCGTACGCCGGGCGATCTGCAGTTCGATGGAGTCGCCCTCTTTACTACGGAGTAAGAATTCGGATTGTTCGGGTCGTTCTGTTTCCGGAGGCAGGGTTCCCCGGAAGGGTTGACCATTGTGTAGATGCAACAGGGAGACTTCGCCGAGCATCGGTTTGCCGACGGCTCCCTGAATCATCTGGGCGGCACTGGGGTTGAGGAACAAAATGTTGCCTTCCGGGTCCGTAGCAACCACCGCATCGCTTAGACTGCGCAAGGTGACCGAGAGCCACTCCTTTTCCTGAGCTAGACGTTCTTCGGATTTTCCGATTTCCTGCACTTTATCCATCAGGGATTCGTGGGCCTGGCGGAGTTGTCGGCTCATGCTGGCAAAGGAGTACGTTAAATCGGCAAGCTCATCTTCACTACTCGTATCAGGTAGAATGGAATCCCAGTAGCCTCTGCACAGATCATCCGCTGCGGTGGCCAGCTGTTTGATGGGCTGTGACACCTGTCTGGAGAAACGTAAGGCAAGCAGCAGTGAAATAATAAAGGCGCCAACGGCAACGCCAGCGACCTTAAGCAGTGCATCCCGGTAGCGGAGGTGAAGATTTTTCAGGGAGACGTGATGAACCAAGGTCCAACGGATTTCACTTTGGCCGGCAGGTTGGATGCGGGTAAATACGTGCAGGGTCTTGGGCAGGGGGCTTCCTCGCAGAAAATGTCCAACCGGTTCCGACATCATAAAGGCCGGGGCAGGGCTCAAGTGGATGCAGACATCATCCGGATTACTGGGAAGGATGATCTGCCCATCCCCGTTGAGCAGGCTGCAGAATTCGCCGGGACCTCCAGAGCGGATTTCATCGTATAAACTCTTTAGATCGAGTCCCAGAACCAGTACGCCCTGAATGAGCCCTTCGTCATCCAGTACCAGAGAAGAAAACAGCAAACGATTTTCTTCTTCATCAAAATAGAGGTGAACGGGCAGCCGTTGTCCTTCGATGGCCGATAAATGCATTGCCCCCCAAAAGGTTGGGTGGCTGTGATAATCGTCTTTGCTGGGGAGTTCATCTCCCTGTCGTGAGGCTTGAAGCTGAACCTGCCCGCTATTATTCAGCAGAGTCAGGTAGCGGAATTCATGACTGTGGTCCTGAAGAAGACTTTCGAATCGCGCTTTGAGTTCGTCGCGTCGTTGGGGATCCTCCGGCTGGTTAATGAAGCGGCGGATCTCCGGGATCTGGCTAATGTAGAGTAGTTCTGCGGACTGACGTGGAAAGGTTCCTTCGATAAAGCGGCCATGCAGGGTTGCCTTTGAGCGGTGGTCCTGAATCTCGCGTTCTAATTCATTTAAATAAAGGCTACGCAGACTGAGCAGAGGGATGCTCAGTGTGGGGATGAGCATCACGATCATGAAAAACAGAATCAGCCGGGTCCGAAGATGCCGGCGGATAGGAGGATGAATCCGGGAAGGGTCGTTCATGGATGAGAAATCTGGGCGTCCGTACTCAACAGGTTATTCACTCTGAGTTCAGCTTCGGCCAGAGCTTGCTCCGGAGTGAGAGCTCCCAGAAGCATTTCATGAAATACGGTTCCCAGCGTTTGGCAAATCCCATTCCACTCCGGAATCGGTGGGCGCATTTCTGCGGAGAGCTGTGCCTGGAGTTCTGTAGAGGCCATTAGGGCAAATACGGGTAGCTTTTGTTGCAGTTCCGGGTCCTTCAAGGTGTCCAAGCGGGGAGGGCCGGCATTCCCAGCGAGGGTGAGAATTTTTTGAAATTCCGGACTGTATATGGCCTCCAGAAGCTTGACCGAAGCCTCCGGATTTGGAGCGTTGGCGGGAATGCCCAAAGCCCACACTCCGAGTGGAGTCACGGGTTCGGCATCCGGGGCGTGGGGTGGCGGTAGATACAGAACCTTTCCAGCAACCACGGAACTGGGATCTTCTTCGGCTACGGAGGCGCGCCCTCCCCAGCCATAGGTCATGGCCGCCCGGCCGCTGGCGAAGCGGCGGGTCCGTTGAGCCCAGGCAATGTTGTAAATGTCAGGAGGAGATACTTCGCACAAGGCCAGAGCGTAGCGGGCTGCGGCCAGGCCTTTCTCCGTGTTAAAGGCCGCCTTGCCCTGTTCATTTAGAAGGGGTTGGCCAAAACTGGCAAAAAAATGAGCCATGCTTTGACCCAGGGGCTGCCCCCGTTGTGCATTCCAATTGATCCCATACAGCTGTTCTTCCGGGTTGTGCAGTTGTTTGGCTACGGCCAAGAGTTCATCCGTATTTCGCGGAGCGCGTAATCCATGCGCGTCCAGCAAGTCCTGCCTGACCCAAAGCAGCTCACTGTGGGGTTGAATGGGTAAGCCAAAGCAATGATGGCTGCGGCTACAGGGACTCAAGCTTCCTTTCAACAGCTGGAGTTGATCCAGTTGAATTTTTTCTTCTAAGGGGAGAAGCAGGGACTGCTGTTCGTATTCGCCCATCCAGACAATATCAAAACTTACCAGATCATAGCGGGATACGCGGTCCTGACGGTTTTGCAGGCTCATTCGGCGCACATCGTTGTAGCCTACAATTTCAATGTCCAGGTTTAGTCCGCTGCGTTCTTCCAGTTCAGGAAGGCATTTCTTCAAGGCGAGAGCAAAGGGGTCTCCTACCAGGAGCATGTTCAGGGGGCGTTCTTCTTCGGTGTTTTCGGAGCCTTGCGGGTCCTGTCGGCCACAACCGAAAAAGAGACTAGCGATCAGGAGGACGAGAAACACACGCATGATCTTGAACTCCCGTTGGGTTTAAGCGCCTTGGCTCAATAGAGGGGTACAGGTCTGAACTTCCTGGCAGGGGAGCCCATCCAGCATGAGCTTCGGGAAGAGGAAGGGGTTCTGCATATGTGCAGCCATGCAAGCAGTCGGGTTATGTCTAGGTACAGGCATGGGAAACTCCAATCGATGTCTATACCTCACATGGTAGGAAGACCCGGTTTGAAAGCAAGAATTTACTGTTAGACATAAAAAATGGGACGGTTTCCCGTCCCAAACAGAACACCACGCTGCCGGTTCGGGCTGAATCTTTGAACCAACGTTCAAAGGGGGAGCTGGCCGGTGAGGAGGCCGGTCCCTTCGCAAAGGGCGGGGGCCCGCAACCCCAGGGCTGAATGCTCCCATTTACAAGGGAAAGGTCAAAGAGATCGCCTCTGTCCCGTACAGCGCAGGAATTCTTCAAACATGATACGGCTCATCTCCAAAATGCCCAATAGTTTTTCTAGGGGAAATTCCCCCATAGTATTTTGGGCCTACGCTTTTGTTCAACGTCAACCTGCCAGGCTGAAGCCTTGGCAGGGGTCAGAAGTCAGGAGTCATTAGTCATTAGTCATTAGTCATTAGTCAGGAGTCAGGAGTCAGGAGTCAGGAGTCAGGAGTCAGGGGATCTGGTTTGCGGTTGCGTAGAGAACAAGCCTCTTTCCTCCTTCCTCCTTCCTCTCGACTAATGACTAATGACTAACGACTAATGACTAATGACCCCTGCCAAGGCGTGAGCCTGGCGGCTTGACTCCTGACAAAAAAAAACGGCCGCAGAAGCGGCCGTTTTTTGGGGATGGCTGGGAAATCTTCCCTTAGCCACCGATCTGGTAGCGCACGTAGCGGCGAACGCTGAGGGTATCGCCCAGCTCTTTGCCTTTGGCGTCGACCAGAGCCTGCACACTGGTGTCGGGATCTTTTACGAAACCCTGCTCCAGGAGCACGATCTGGGAGAAGAATTTCTCCAGTTTACCGCCGATGATCTTGTCAATGATGTTGGCGGGTTTGCCTTCGACCTGTTTGGCGTACACGGCTTTCTCGGCTTCCACCACGTCAGCGTCCACTCCGTCACGGTTCAGGGACTGGGGGGAGGCGGCTGCGATGTGCAGAGCCACTTCTTTGCCCAATTCCACCAGCGCGTCGGAACCTGTGTTGGCTTCGTTCTCGCAGCCGATTTCCACCAGAGCACCCACTTTGCCACCGAGGTGGATGTATTTACCAAAGGCGCCAGCGCCTTCGAGTAGGTACTGGGTGTTGCGGTTGATGACCAGGTTTTCGCCGATCTCGCTGACTTTGAACGCGAGATCTTCTTTTTCCTGTTCAGCCAGGCTGCCGTCTGCAGCGGAGAGGCCCTTCTGAGCCAGTCCGGCGACGTAGGCCTGGAAGTTGTCGTTTTTGGCCACGAAGTCGGTTTCGCAGTTCACTTCAACGATGGCCGCAGTGCGACCATCTTCGGCGAGGGCAATGTCGACCAGACCTTCATTGGCGGCACGGTCTGCTTTTTTCGCAGCCACGGCCAGGCCGCGCTCACGAAGCAGTTTCACGGCGGCATCGATATCGCCATCGCTTTCCTGCAGAGCTTTTTTACATTCCATCATGCCGACGTTGGTGAGGTCGCGCAGTTCTTTAACTTGTTTGGCAGTAATCGCCATGGTTCCGAATCTCCAGATATATTATGGGGTTGGGAGTGGGGAAGGGGGTGCTTAGGAAGCGGTTTCTTCGCTGCTTTCCTCGGAAGCGGGTGCTTCTGGAGCAGCTTCTTCAGACTGTTTGGCAGCGAGCTTGGCAGCAGCAGCTTTGATGACTTCGTCGCGCTTGCGTTTATCTTCTTCCTGCTGGGCTTTACGTTTCTCTTCAGCCTGCTTGCGTTTTTCAGCCTGTTCAGCTTCGGCGGCGGCGCGTTTGCGGGCCTCCTCGGCGGCGTTACGGGCGTATTCGTTGGACGCGTGCTGGATAGTTTCGCTGAGCAGACCCACCAGGCAACCGATACTGCGGATGCTGTCGTCGTTACCGGGTATGGGGTAATCGATATCGCGGGGATCTCCGTTGGTATCGACAATCGCCACCACGGGGATGCCCAGTCGACGTGCTTCCTGCACGGCAATGGATTCGCGAACCACGTCCACCACAATCATGGCAGCGGGCATGCGTTCCATGTCGGCTACGCCGGAGAGGTTACGCTCGAGTTTGTTCAGCTCACGACGCAGACGGGAGGCTTCTTTTTTGGAGCCAACCTGCTCGAGGCCACCGTTCTCGTCCATCTGCTGCAGTTCCCGCATGCGGGCAACGGAGAGGCGAATGGTTTCGTTGTTGGTGAGCATACCACCGAGCCAACGATGGATCACGTAGGGCTGGCCAAAACGAGTTGCGTGTTCGCGAACAATGTCCTGAGACTGTTTTTTGGTACCAACAAAGAGCACCTGACGACCGCGTACGACGATGTCATAAATGAACTGCTGAGCGATGCGGAGCTGTACGAGGCTCTTGCCCAAGTCAATGATGTAGATGCCTTTGCGGTCCCCGTAGATGTATTTGGACATGTTGGGGTTCCAGCGTTTGGTCTGGTGACCGAAGTGTACGCCAGCATCGAGAAGTTCCTGCAGTCCAACGGACGGCAGCTGCGTTGCAGATTCCATATCGTTTTCTCCTGAATCGTTTGTTTTAACAATCCGCTTTGGCTTCCAGGGAGACCAGAAACACTCGCTTCCATTCCCGCAGTGGCGGAAACTGCGGCGCTCATACACCAAATGAGCGCAGGGTGCAAGGGGAATAGTTATTAGTCAACCTGCAAGGCTGAAGCCTTGGCAGGAGTCATTAGTCAGAAGTCATTAGTCAGAAGTCAGCCTGCCAGGCTGAAGCCTTGGCAGGGGGAGGGGAGTCATTAGTCAACCTGCCAGGCTAACGCCTTGGCAGGGGTCTGGTGTCTGGAAAAACGTGCTAGCGGTTGCGCAGAGAGCAAGCCCCCCCTTCCTCCTGACTCCTGACTCCTCCCCACTCACTCTACAGCTTTGCCGCAATGGGGGCAGATGAGGGCTTCGCGTTCTTTACGGTCATGACACAGTTCGACGAAGCCGGCTCCGAGGATGCCGGTGGGTAGGGCGAACATTCCGACGCCGATGAGTGAAATGAGACCGGCGAAGAACCGGCCGGGAAAGGTAATGGGATACATGTCCCCGTAGCCTACGGTGGTGAGGGTGGATACGGACCACCACATGGAAGCGGGGATGCTGGAGAATTTGTCCGGCTGTACTTCGTGTTCGCAGGCGTAGAGTAGAGAGGCGGACACGATGAGCAAGAAGGTCATCAGGGTGAGGGCGAGCAGTAGTTCTTCTTTTTTCTGCTGAAACACTTCATGGATCAATCGCAGGGATTTGGTGTAGCGACCCGCTTTGGCCAGGCGGAGGATTCGCAGCAGGCGGAAAATTCGTACCGAACGCAGATCTCCATGCAGCAGGGGGAGGAAAAAGGGAAGAATTGCCAGCAAATCAATCAAAGCCAAGGGGGAGCGAATAAATTTGAGCCGGGCCCGGAAGGCGCCGAGTTCAGGGTAGGCCACCGGACAGGCCCAGATGCGCAGCAGATATTCGGCCGTGAATACAGCCACGGAGATGATTTCAAAATTTTTGAGAAACAGGCCGTACTGGTCGTGAATCTCCTGCACCGTCCCCAGGATCACCGCGAGCACATTGAGGGCAATCAGACTGAGAATGCTGACATCAAAGACCCGGCTCAGGCGGTCGCCTGGCCGAGCCACCTCGACCACTTCCCAGACCCGTTGTTTCAGCTTGGCAAACATGATCCCCCACTTTCCCCAGTGGGGAGTCCGGGCACAAGAACGCAGATCTGCTTTTCCGGCAATCCTTTACGCAACCCGCAAAAGTGTAGGTTTAAGACAATTTTGGCTCGCAGGGCGAGGGGGGGGCGTACGCGTACTCGAACAGCCCGGAGCCATGAGCTTGAGGGCGGGATTCTCTGCATCCCGCGTACGCAAAAGGTGAATGGTTTCGAAGTCCAACGTCCGACAGGCTGTTAGGTTTTTTGCTGCAGCGCAGGGCGTTGCTGGCTGTGGCCTGGATGTTGTTTGCGGAAGGCTCCGGGGGAGAGGCCCATGCGTTTGACGAACTGGCGGTGCAGGGAACTGCGGTCTCGGTAGCCACAGCGGTGGGCGATATGTTCGAGGGTAACGTCGGGGTTCCCGGTGAGGAGATGGGTGGCAAGATGAATGCGCTGCTGATGTAACAGCTGTGCCGGGGTTTCGTTGAAGTGCAGGCGGAAGCCCTCGATCAGTTTGTTGACACTGAGCCCGGCCTCCCGGGCCAGATCCTCCACCTGCAGATCGGGATTCTGATAGTGATGGTGAAGGTAAAGCCGCGCCCGCTTCAGTCCGGGAGGTACAGGCAGTTCCTCTTTGAGCAGGCCCAGAGAAAAACCTTCCATGAGGTACAGACTGAGCTGTTCCTGCAGCAGGGCCATGGCGGGAATGCCGTAGGGGTCCCGGTAGCGTCCCCGGGGAGGATCCTCCGCCCGTTCCCGGAGCAGCTCCAGTTCCTCCCGCAGGCTTTCCGGATCCGGATGCGGGACCTGACAGGGCAGGGCGAGACGCTGCCAGGGGTTCTGGTTCAGCGGTGGTGGTGAAATCAGGGCACATTGAATGACAAAAATTTTCAGTCCCCAGCCCCGGTCACGCTCCAGGCGCAGGGGGCAGTGCGGCGGAACCAGAACCATGTTTCCCTGACGCAGCAACTCCTGTTCCCGCGGAAAGCGCATGCGCCCCTGTCCCTGCAGATTGAGTATGAACAGATAATGCTCCTGATGCCGCCAGACATAGGGTTTTCCCTCCGGCACATCCCAGTAGGTCATGCCTTTCTGGGCGGTGAGCAGGGAGCGGGTCCAAAGCTGCCGGAACAGCGGCGGAAGCTGTTCTGCCTTCTGCGGATGTAAGTTCTTCAGAATTGTCATTCAGTTCAAAAATGTCTCAAATACAAAGTATGCAACAAGTAGGGTGATCATAGCAACATGTTTCTTTCTAGGTTCTCTTCCGGAGACTCTAAATCGTATGAAACCTATGTTGATGTTGGCTGGAACGGCCGCTCTTCTCGTTAGTGTAATCTTTTCCCTGCAGCAGCAGGAATCCGGGAGCCTGAACTCGGAGGAAACCCGTCTGGCCCGGGAGCCCGTGGAGCTGCAGCCGCAGCCTTCTGTATCTGTGGTGGAGGGCCCCGAGCATGCTGTTGATTTCCCACAGCCGGCCGGCCCGGGGCGGGACCCGTCCGCCTTGGCGGAGGAATCCGCCAGGCAGCCTGCTGCTCCCCGGCAGCCGGCAGCGACGATGTCCCATTGGCTGCAGGAATTCAGGGAGGCTGCGCCTGAGCGTCGTGCGGAATTGCTGCCCCGGGGGCGGGAGCTGGCTGCGGAGCATCGCGAGCAGATGCGGGAGTTGATTCCTTCGCATCCGGAGGAGGCGCTGCGTCAGGCTTTAAGCCCGGCGGAACATGCGGCCCTGCCGGAGGAGCTGCGTGAAGGGATGCCGGAGTGGGTGCAGGGGGAAGGCTTTTTCGGGATGCTCATGCTCTGTAATCACAGTCCCTCCATCGATCCGCTGCTGCATGCGCAGATTGAGCATGAAATCGAATACGACGTCTACCTTCATGGTCAGGAATACAACGCCCATGTGTACGGGGAGCGGTTGATGCAGCATTCCGCGGAGGAAACTGAATTGGTGGGGCTGGCCCTGGACGGGGAACTGGCCCTGGCGGAAGGAGCGACCTTCAGCAAGGAGTTGCCGGACGGGGAGGTTCTGGTGCTCACGGCGGAAGGCGAACAGGTGTTTGACGATGCCGTGGCGGCATTTGAGTATGTGGAGGAGCGCCTGGCGGCGATGAATCCGGAAGCAGGGGAGACCTTTGATCCCATTACCCCGCCTTCGTCTGCCACCCCGCCCTGGGATGTGACCTACGACCGCTACACCGGTACGAATTCCCATCAAAAGGGGGTGAAAACCATCATGTTCATCTACGCCAGGGGCAGCCTGCCTGATGATCCGAATCCGCCCCGGAAATCCGACGCGGTGCTACGGGATCAGGCGGAGGATGCTTCGACCTGGTTCTATGATGTCTCCTACCGGCAGACCTGGTTCGGCAATAAAAGCTGGAGCGGGACTCCGGGACCGGGCGGGGAAGACTATGTGCCCATGATTCACGTCACCCCCACGGTGACCCTGCAGAATGATGCCTCTTATTACAACAGCAATACCTTCGGCACCACCCGCAGTCACCTGATTGCTGCGGTACGGGCCCTGGGTGGAGAATACGCCGCCGGGAAGCGGCTGGATCCCTCCAACTTCGACCGCATCACCTTTTATATGCTGGGCTCGGACGGCAAAGGCAAGTTCGGCAACGGCCTGGCCTATGTCACAAGTAATTTCATGTGGGCCAGCGGCAACATTGATTCCGGGGCCGGCATTCACGAACTGGGCCACAACTGGGGCGTGGTGCACGCGAATTCCTGGGAGGCCGATGATACCGGGATTACCCGCTCTGCTGGAAACAAACACAACGAATACGGCGGGGCCGGTGATGTGATGGGTGGCAGTGGGCCCTTCTCGGTGATGTTTAAACAGAAGCTGGGTTTCCTCAAAGAAACGAATGCCCGTGGGGAAACCGAAGTGTTGGATGTAACTACGGGCGGTACCTATCGTTTGTTTGACCATACCGATGTGGATGCCCGGAATCCGACCTCCGCTCTGCGCGGGCTGGTCATTCCTGTTGATGGATTTAATACCTGGGACAGCCATCTGATTCTGGGCTTCCGGCATTATCTGCCCGGCAGCAGTAACCCGTCTTTCTACCGCTCCTGGGGCTGGAATGCGGTGGAGCTGCTTTCCGATGGTACCAGTACCAACTCCTCTCAGAATGACGGTTCCCATTATCTGGATACCTCTCCCTACTCGTATGCCAATGCGGGTAAACGCGGACAGGGAAATGGGGATGACAAAGACGGTGCCATTCCGCTGGGCCGAACCTATAGCGAGGCCGGAGACCTGAACGGCACCCAGCTCTACGGGGGCTTCCACATCACCCCGGTGGCCCGCGGGCAGGAAACGGACGATGCCGGCACCCCCGGGGATCCCAGCGATGATACCACCCATGAGTGGATCGATGTGAAAATCGTTTACAACGATGAAGTGGCCTCCAACAGCGCACCTGAGATTACGGGCCTGGTTGCAGACAAACTGAGCGTCGCCGTGGGAGAATCCGTGACGCTGGATGTGAGTGCCAGCGATGCAGACGGGGATGAGTTGTACTACTGGTGGAAGTTTCATGAAGTGGGTGCCAGCTCCGACAATCAGCCGCAGCAGAGTCTGAGCTGGTCCTCGGCGGGCAACTATTATGTGACCGTGCATGTTTCGGATGGCAAAGGCGGCGTGGCGGTGGAAGGTATCCGCATTGATGTGGGCAACCCCGGGCCACGCTACGAAATTCACGGCCGCATCCTTAAAGGGGGGCAGCCGGTGGTCGGGGCGAAACTATGGATCAGCTCCCCGGGGCCTTCGAATCAGGGGGAGATGTATCATGATGCCTTCTCCCAGTCGGATGGAAGCTACACCTTCAGCAACCTGTCTTCCGGCAGCTATACGTTCAAGGCGGTGCACCCCACGGTGGAGGGTGCGATTTCTCCTGCCTCCCACACGGTGAGCCTCGCCAGTTCGAGCAGCTTTGGGAATGAGTTCGAGGTTGAGGTGAGCCCGCCGGGATCCTACACTCCGCAGTTGACCTCGATCGTGGTCAGCCCGGGCTATGCCGAGCTGAGCCGTTTTACGGATACCCAGTACACGGCGCAGGGCTATGATCAGCATGGGGTGCCGATGTCCGTGAGCCCGGTCTGGTCGGTGGATGGGGGCGGAAGCATCGATGCGACCGGTCTGTTCTCTGCGAGCACCCAGGGCGGGCCCTTTACCGTGACCGCGACCGTGGCTTCACTGAGCGGGACAGGCACACTGGAAGTGGTGCCGGCGAAACCGCTGGTCCAGATCCTTTCCCAGGGCTTTGGTCTCAGTACTGAAACCTATGTGTTTGAGGCGGAGGCGTCGGATCCGGACGGCAGCGTGGCCAAAGTCGATTTTTACATCGATGATGTCTGGGTCGGGGAGGACAGCTCCTCTCCGTTCCGCTATGAACTGAGCAGCCCCGTTCAGGGGATTTACGGTCTGGAGGTGGTGGCTACGGATAATGATGGTCTGGTGACCACCAGTCTGCCGAAGACCCTGTATATTGTGGACAGCATGCCGGCCTCCCTGAAGTTTAACATTGAGGCGCAGAGTTACAGTCCCACTCCCGCAGGCTACATCAAACTCGACCAAAGTGTACGGGAGGGCTTTAATAACGGCTTTTATTACGGCTGGTCCAATAAAAACAGTAACGCCTCAAAATATAAAGAGTGGAACACCGGTCCGGGGGACTCCGGGTCCTTTCCGGATGAGGCGCATGATACCTATGTGGAGATGGACCGATATGCAGCCTTTAAGGTGCGGGTCCCCAATGGAACCTACCAGCTGCGCATGGGGATGAGCAGCCTGACCACCGGCAACCTCCGGGTGAAGCTGGATGTAAACGGGGACCGGCTGATCGACGAGAGCTGGGACCGGAGTGCCAACAGCATTTTCGATAAAACGGTGGAGGTGGAGGTGACCAACAACTGGATCAGCCTCAGCAATCCGCAGTATGATCAGCTCTGGTCCTTTATTGAAATTGTGCCGGATGGCGCGGTGATGAGTGTCAGTGCCGGAGCGGACGGCGATGAGCATACGCCCCGTCCCATAGAGTTCACGCTCACCCGGGAGGCCAATTTCAGCGAGGCCTTTACCCTGAACTTCTCCCTGGCGGGTACGGCTGAGGCTGCGGATTACAGCGTGAGCGGTGCCAGCAGCTGGGATGCGGTTTCTCAGACGGGAACCATTGCCTATGCCGCTTCGGACACCGATAAAGTGATCACGGTGACTCCTGTGCAGGATGCAGTGACCGAAGGCACGGAGACGCTGCAGTTCAACATGGAGGAGGGAACGGGCTACAGTTCCGGAAACGCCTCCGCGCAGGCCTCGATTCTGGATGCACAGACGGATTATCCGCCTACGGTCGAGCTGATCTGGCCGAGTGCAGGAACGTCGTCGGTGAAGCAGTTAGGGGATACCCACTGGCTGGAGGTCCTCGCATCGGATGATCTGTTTGCCGGGGCTCCTCTGCGGTATCAATGGGAAAAAGTCTCAGGGCCGGGTGCGGTGAGCTTCAGCCATGCACAGACCCCGGCTACCCGGGTGAGTCTGGATACGGCCGGTGTGTATGAACTCCGCTGCCGCGTGGAGGATGACTCCCACAGTGTAGCGGTGACGGTGACAATTGAACAGGCGGCCTCCATCCTGACCGATTCGGTACCACAGGGGGATCTGATTGGTCATTGGAAGCTGGATGAACCCTCCGGGAGTGTGGTGGGGGATGCCTCTGGCAATGGCTATCCGGATGGTTCCTTGCTGGGCAACCCGGTCTGGGTCCCTGAAGGAGGGCGTCTCGGCGGGGCGATGGAATTTGATGGCAATGGAGACCTCATCGAGCTGGCGGCGGTACCCAATTTCAATACCGGGGGGCCGTTCACAAATCACGCGGTATCGTTGTGGTTCCGTGCAGATGATGTCAACATCTCCAGCCGGAAGCAGATGTTGTTTGAATCCGGTGGCAGCACCCGCGGCATGAACATCTATCTGTACAATGGGACGCTGTATGCCGGATCCTGGAATGCGGATACCTCGGAGAGCAACTGGGGCGGAACCTGGCTGACCTCCACTGCGGTTCAAGACGGGCAATGGCATCATGTGGTACTGGTGCTCAGGAATGGAGGCCCGACCGTTCAGCCGGATGTCGTTCAGTTCTACCTGGACGGAACTCTGGTGGACAGCGGCAGTGGTTCCCAGCTTTGGGATCATTCCGGAACCAATGGCATAGGTGCCGTGAATGACAATACGCTGTTGCATGACGGCAGCAGTGACACGGATGCTGGTGAAGCCTTTGCCGGCCGTATCGACCAGGTGGCAATCTATAACCGGGCTCTCTCCTCAGGAGAGGTCGATTCCCTGTATTCCGGCACGCCGGGGAACAGCGCCGCGCAGGTCAGCGTCAGCGCTGCCGGCAGTGTGGGAGTGAACACCGCTCTGCTCCTGGACGGCAGTGCCAGCGATGCGGAGTCGACCCCGAATCTGAACTGGCGTCAGCTCAGCGGACCGGGGACCGCGAGTTTTGTGGATGCGCAGGCGGAGGACACCAGTGTCAGTTTTGACAGCGCCGGAGTCTACCTGATTGCCCTCGTGGCAGATGACGGGGAGATGGCCGGCGGTGAAGCGGTCAGCATCAACGTAGGCAGCGGCATGGTGGATGATAACAACAACGATGTACCGGACAGTTGGGAGGCGACGCATGAAGATGCCACCCAGCCGGGAACGGTGAAGCTGGGCGACGGGAAAAATTATGCCATCCGGGATGTGTATTTCTGGGGGCTGGATTCCAACTCTTCCGAGCCCTTGAAAGCGGAGGCAACGAGCATCAGTCCGGGGGGAGCGTTTCAGTTCCAGTTTTATGGAGTGAGTGGGGTGAACTATCGGGTGCTCTGCAGTACAGATCTCAGCGATCCCACTGCATGGACGCTGCTGACGGGATATGAAAATATGGCGGGCGCAGATGCGCTGCTGAATGTCAGTGATCCCAGCCCGCCTGCGCAGTGTGTGTATAAGGTGGAGGTGGTGGAGTGAGTGGAGAGGAGTCAGTTGTTGGTTTTCGGTTGTTGGTTGTCGGTTGAATTACAATGCTGTGGTATTCCCGTCGCAAATTTCTCGCCTCCTCCGCTGCCGCTGTGGCAGGGTCTTGCCTCATGAAGCTATCTACGGAAGACGCCTCTGATTCCCGACCCAACTTGTTGTTTATCATGACCGATCAGCAGTTTGCCGATGTGATCGGTGGACTGGGCCGGGTACAGGATCCTTCCGGATTGAAGACTCCGGGCATGGACCGCCTATTGCGTAACGGGGTCTTTTTTGACCGGGCTTACGCCACCTATCCCCTCTGCGTACCCTGCCGAAATAGCCTCATGACCGGACGCTACCCTCACGAAATTGATGTAAACATCAATCAGGGGGAGAAAGAGGGTTTTCTCCAGGTACCCATGATGGGCAGCTATCTTTCACAGGCCGGCTATGCCTGTGGCTATGTAGGGAAATGGCACCTGGCCGTGCCTCCAGAGGATGAAGCTTCTCATGGCTTTCCCTTTGTCCGGCACGCGGCAGCAAACCGAATTGATGATCAGGTGATGCCTGGCTGTTGTGCCTTTCTGGATCAGTGGGATGCCGCATCCCCATTTTGTTTGGTCGCCTCTTGGGTGAACCCGCATGATATTTGTGAGTATGCCCGCATCGAAGCTGGAATTCCGGATCGTTTACCCAATGGGGAACTTGGCGAGCCTCCCGCTTCTCTGGAGCAGCTGCCCCCATTGCGGGCCAATCATGCGGAAGCCGAGGATGAACCAGCGGCGTTGAAACGACTGCGTGCAAATCCGGAAGAATTCGAGTGGCTAGCCAGGCTCTATCCCACTCAGGACTACACAGAACGTAACTGGCGGCGTTACATGTGGGCCTATCACCGTATGGTGGAAAAGGTGGATGCTCAGATTTTATCCTTACTGGAGGAGCTGGATCGCCGGGGCTTGAGCGAGAATACACTGATCGTGTTCACCAGTGACCATGGGGAGGGCTATGGATCTCATCAGTGGAACCAGAAAATTTGTTTCTACGAAGAAAGTGCGCGGGTTCCTTTTCTCATTGCGGGACCCGGAGTGAAAGATCCGGGTCGTATTGATTCCCAGCATCTGCTGAATATTGGTCTGGATGTCATTCCAACCTTATTGGATGCTGCCGGTGCCGATATTCCGGATTCTTTGCCGGGGGCATCGGCATACGCTTTAGCTCAAGCAGGGGAGGATGCGGTGCCCTGGAGAAATTCCACGGTGCTGCAATGTGAGTTCGGCGGATTCGGTCCCAAAAATCAATCCGGTATCCGCGGGCGCTGTGTGCTGACGGAGTCCTATAAATATATTCGGTATTTTGATGAGCAGCATCCGGAGGAAGCCAGCAATGAGCAGCTGTTCCACCTGCCCAGCGATCCCGGAGAAATGAACAACCTCGCAGGCCATGCAGAGCATCGCGAGCTGCTCGAACAGCATCGAGCTCTGTTGAATGCATACGCACGCGAACATGGGGATACCCGGCGTGTACCTATTGGGTAGGAGTCGTTTCCAGAGGAGTTTTGTTGCTTATTTGTTGGCGGTTGGAGCGGCACCGTCTCGGCGCCGATGTGAAGGCCGTCTGTTCTCAGCCCAGCTTCAATTCGCCTACGGAGTCCAGTTGCTCGAGGCTGAGCAACATAAAGGTAATGCACCAACTGTGGGACGAGCCCATGATGCTGCCCTTTTGATGGTGATGGGGACCAGGGTTCCAGCGATCAAAAATACTCCAGTCGTTGGTATAGAACTGCTCGGTGCACATTCCCCGCTGAGCACCCCAGTGTCCTGCAGCCCGACTGAGCATCTGCCAGCTGTAGCGTGCATGTTCGTGGGCACGGATGGCGTAATAGTCGTCCTGAAGTTCACGTGAGAGGCGAATCAGGTCGCCCCCGCATTGCAAACCGTAACAATGGACCTGGGTATTTTGGGTGCTGGCATTCTGAGCTCCACAGGTCCGGAAATTCTGTGCACTGAGGATGGACCAGGGGGAGAAGCGCTGATTGAAAATTTTCTGAAAGCTGAGCAGCCAATCTGCTGAATCCTTCCAGGCTTCCAGCCAGCCCCCTTCGGGGTCGAGGCGATGCAGGTGTCGAAAGCCCATGACTCCGGCTTGGGGGGATTCCGAACTCAGGGCCAGACGGATGTCCTCGGGGGCACCCCCGGAGCAGCGCTGCACATGCAGTGCGGCATAGAAGCGGCCTCCCAGTTGCATGCCACGGAGGATCTCTGCCTGAAACGCGGTTTCACCCTCAAATAGATCATAGGCCTCCCCGAGAGCGGGAAGCCACCACATGCCGGCTTCTCCACCCCATTCACGTATGCGGTCCTCCGCTAGGTCATAGACAAATCCGAAATCTCCATTCTCTCCCTGTAAACGCAGGGCGCTTTGAACTGCATTCCGGATCCGCTGTGTCAGTTCGGCATAGAACTCATGTTCACTCCCGAGCAGGGCGGCATAGCGGGAGAGGTACAGAATGGCATCCGCAGCGGTGCGCGCATGCAGGGTATTTTGATCCGGAAGCCAGCAACTCCCGTAGAAGGGCGTATCTCCACTGGCATCGGAGTTCTGGGTACCTAAAGGAGCGGGATTGGGAACCCAACCGGAAGGCGTCCAGGCTTTGCCCGGGTGAAAAGAGCCCCGGAACAGTCCATTGGGGGCCACGCCATCACGACACCAGCGTCGCATCATCTTTAAAGCAGCACGGGACCCTTCCGGGTCTCCACCCAGCTGTTGGCTTTGCCATTCCAGGGCAAAGGCACTTTGCATGGCTCCTACGAAACCTGAGGCTTCGAAATGCCAGGCCAAGGTCGTGTTTTTGAGATTGGCGTTGAACTCCTGACAGCGGTCGTAGGCCACGGTATAGGCCAGGTACCCGGGTTCCTCCATCCAGTGCCAAGCCAGAAGGCCATGGGTGGCGTGATCGAGAATTTCCGCATGGGTGGGTGTTTCGGCCAGGGGGGATTGGCAAGCATACTCCTGATGGAGCTCGCGCAGGTGTACATGAATCCCGCGGCGGTCCATGGGATCGGAACTCTCCGCCTGCCAGAGGCGTAGGGTGAATTCAATGGCCATCCCTTCGTCGAGTGAAAGCTGTTTTTCTGTGGCGTCGCTGTCTGGTTGTCGTCTCAAGACCCTGGGTCCTTCGTTGGCAGGCAGATGCAGACTGAGTTGGAACTGTTCCCCCTGTAGCCCAAAACCAAAGGCAAGCTGAGGTTCTTCATCCCCCCAATGCGCTTCGGCCTGTTTCAGCTCATTTCCGGCGGGATCCCGAAGGCGGTAGTGTGGATCTGCACTGAGACCATACCAGGCCCTGCCCAGGAGGACCGCGGTCAGGGGTGTACAGAGGCGATCCGAGGCCAGTTGCCAACAGGGCTGAACCCAGTCTTGAGCCTCCCGCCCCCAGCGGGGAACGGGTACGGCTGTGTCTGCACAGCCTTGTCCATAAAAGGCTCCGGGAAGGCACCACCAGGGTTCCAGCTTACTGGATTCAGGTAGCTGCCACTGAAGCTTCAGTTGACCTGTAAAGGAACTCATGGCTTCAATACGAATCAACCATTGTCCAGCTGCGAGTGGACTGCTGAGCAGACGCAGGGCGTCCGGGAGATTACACTGGAGGGGAAATTCAGAAGGAATCATAGAGACTGTCGGGTGCGAATGGAGCCATCTCCATATCACGTCTGTGAGTCCTGATTTAGCGAAAAACGAAATTCTTTACTTTGGAAGGAATATTGATTTTTGATGAGAGGCTAGAAGACAGCTTGACCTCATGCTCTCGCTCTGAACAATGGGGGAGTGTGGAATCCAAGTGGGTTCCTAAGATAACCTGGAGATCGCTTTATGGCCAAAGTAGCTGTTGTATATCATTCCAAATATGGACACACCAAATTGCAAGCGGAGGCGGTGCATCGCGGCGCAGCCGGGACAGAAGGCTGTGATGCGGTCTTGCTCAGTGTGGAAGAGGCGGCGGCGGATTTGGATCAATTGGATTCAGCGGATGCCATTGTCTTTGGTTGTCCGACCTACATGGGCAATGTGTCCGCAGGGATGAAAGAGTTTATGGAGATTGCTGCTCAGAAATGGTTTAGCCTGGCTTGGAAAGATAAAATTGCCGGTGGCTTCACCAATTCCAGCTCCTTCTCCGGCGATAAGCTGAACACCCTGCAGAGCATCATGATCAATGCCATGCAACATGGTATGATTTATGTGGGGCTGGCCATGATGCCCTGTGCAAATGATCCGGAAGGCATGAATAGCATTGAGGGACCCGGACCCAACACTCATAACCGGGTCGGTTCGTTTTCCGGCCCCATGGCGGCCAGTTTTCAGGTGAATCCGCCGGAAGCTCCGCCCAAAGGGGATATTGAAACCGCAGAACTCTATGGTCAGCGTATTGCGGAGATTGCCGCAAAACTCAGCTGAGCGGAAGAGTCCCACCGCTGTGCCGGGCATCGCCGGGTGTTGTTACCGCGTTGTTGCTTGTTTCGGGTAACAGCTAGGAAGCGGTGTTGTCCCGGATCTGAACGAAACAGGGCGGCCATTGGCCGCCCTGTTGTGTCTCTTCGAGATCGGGTGTCTTAGTTCAGTAAGGCCTCTGCCCTCGCTTTCACTTCTGCGGGGGGATTGCTCTGCAGAAAGGCTTGGATATCCTGTTTCCGTTTGGCGCTGTCTACCTCACCTCCGGTCCAGGGATTTTTACCGTCCCGGCTTTTCCATGTAGCCACAGAGCTATCCCAATTCGCATCCGGACGGGCGAGGAGCTTGAACTGAAAGTCGCCGTAGGAACCCGGGGACTTGAGCTCATTGGCTTTGCCCCCAAATTCTTCTTTAAAGTAGCCCCGTCGATCATTGTTGGGCACCACGAGTAGGATTCGTTTTGCGGGATCGTCTCCCATGAGGGGGAATTTCCAACGCATCAAGGCCATGCGTTGCTGCCCTTCGCGGCCATCGAGTAGGATCATGGGGCGCCATTTGCCAATGTTGACACCAAAGCGGCGATCGGGCAGGGGACTGTCCTGTTGTAACTCGGTGATGTATTGCCAGTCCGTGCCGACATGTTGCAACTTCGTGTTCTTGCCGGAGGCCCGCTGAATTTCGAGATAGGGCCGGGCATAGCTGTCCGAGCCTGTGCCGAGTGTGGAGAGGTGGGGGCCACTGGATTCGACCAGCACGGAAAGGCTGCCATGGGCAAGTTGATCCAGAGGAACTTCAAACCGAACTGGAGGGGCCTTTTTGGGCTTATCTCCTTCTGGAGCAGGGACCCGGCTCAACATCTGCGTGGTGGCCGGCCGTCCACCGCCGCTGGCTTCGAGAATTTGGTCCAGACTGGCGTGGGCTGCCTGAACCTCTTTCCATGCGCTGAAGGCTTTGGCGTCCCGGGGTTGTGGAGAGAGAGCTTCGATCTGTTCGGTCATCCATGCGCCCAGTTTGTCGATACCATTCCAGCGTACCATCCAGCCTGCATTCATAATCGCGTCGCCCTGTTTTCCCTGTTGAAGAATCCAGCTATGGGCGTCGATGACTTCCGCACCTTCGGCTTTGGCCACTTCCCGCCAGGCCTTGGCCAACTGCTGGTTCACAGGGACAGATTCCGAGAAAGAGTTTTGGGACCATTTGTCCAATTTGGCAGGTACAATGGGTAAGGGGGTGACCACCACCCAGGTGGCGTCTTTGGTTTTTGCGTGCTGTTTTCCCGCCTGGAGCAGAGCCCGCAATCCTTCTGCCGCCTGTTCCGGCGGCAGTTTTTCATAAATTTCTTTGCGGGAGTGATTGATGCCCAACATCACGATGACCAATTCCGCACCATCAGTGGCCTGCAACTGCACATCCAGACCCGCTGCCCAACCTGGGAAGGTCTTTGTCTTTTTCTTGTGCGGGGTTTCTACATCCGTTCCGGCCAATGAATCCCAGACGCTGAGATTGGTCAGGCGCCATTCGGGATGCGTGCGTTCAAGCACGCCGGTCCAGGGAAGAGCTCCGCGTATCGGCAGGGAGCTGCTTTCGCCGAGAAGAAGAATACGAGGGCGTGGATCTTCAGCAGACAAAAGAAACGCCGAACAGGCAAAGATAAAGACAAGGAAAGAGCGAATGCGGTTCATAAAAACTCCGGGAGGACCAAATGTGAGGCTTAATGTCCTAACCTGAGATTTGAGCTGGGACAAGATGAAATCCCCGCCGGGAGGTTGACGAAGTGGATGTGGAGTGTTGAAGCAAACAAATGACAGAAGCTGACTTGATTTCTCATCCCTTCTTCAGCCCTTGGCAGGATCCACAAAGCGGGGTGACCAGTTACCTCTTAACCGAGCGGGTCGCTCCGATGCAAAAGGCCTTTTACTTTGTGAACTCTTCGATCAGTCCCGATGCTCGCTGGATGTGGTTGGAAACAGCTTTTCCACCCAATCCGGTTAAGCATCTGGCTGCAGTCTGCCTGGATCCCTCCATGCCTGAAATCCGGCACTTCCCACAGGCGGCCTGTCATGCAGAGACCCCGGTGATCGATCCTCAGGGCCGTATTATCTTCAGTATGGTAGAGAATATGCCGGAAATCTGGCGAATGGATGTGGACGGCGAGTTGGAGTTGTTATTTACCCTGCCGAACGAATTTGTGCGGATGCGCAGCATTCGTCGGGTGGGAACCCACTTCACCTTGTCGGCAGATGCCCGCCACTTGCTTTGGGACGGAAAGGTCGGCAACCGCTGGTATGTGGCTTCGTTGGATTTGGAGACCCGGGAGTTCACTGTGATTAAAAATTTTGCCCGGCACTACAACCATGCGCAGATGTCGACGGTGGACCCGAATCTTTTTTCGGTGGCTCAGGACCATTGGCGGGATCCTATTTCCGGCGAGCGAGGGGACTATGATTTGCGGGTATGGCTGATGAGCCTGGATGGAGAGCGCTTTGAGCCGGCCGAAGCTACGGCTTTCCATGCGCCTTCGCAGGCAGGGGATGAAGTAAGCCATGAGTGGTGGGGGGGCGATGGGCGTCTCTGTTGGATTCGCTATCAGAGTGGAGCCTATGAAATGGATGTGAACTCGCGGGAGATCCGGCATGTCTGGACGCGACCGCTTTGCCATGCGCACTGTGACCATGCCGGGCGCTATTGGGTTGCGGATCAGAGTCCCTACCGTTGGCCAAAAGAGGCCTGTGAAGTGCTCTTTTATGATCGGCTTGAGGGTCGGGAAACGCATCTGGTTCAGGCGATGCCTGCGCCCCCTTGGGGCCGTCATCCTTGGCATCTTGATCCCCATCCTCGTTTTGTGCTTGGGGATGAATGGATTGTTTACAGTAGCTCGGTGTTGGGTGGGATGGATGCGGCGCTGTGCCCTGTTTCCCAATTGAAATGAAGGCTCGCTGGTTTTATCAAGGACTGGCCTACCAACCTCACGTGCTCGCGGGGTCCGGAGGCCGGCGTCAAAGTGGCCGAAGGAGTCCAGGGCCGCCCAAGCCCTATGGGTCCTACCCCTGGTATTCCACGTGGTTGGTGGATCAGGGCCCCTTTCAGCTGAAAAATGAGCAGGGGCAATGGCTGGAGATGGAAGGCCCGGCCGCCATCCTATTGCCTCCCTATTCAGGTGACCGCATTATCCTTCCGGTGAGTACCTTGTTCAGTTGGGTAGAGTGGGGCGTGCTCGCGACCGAACGAGTGGAGCGGGTTGGGGGAGGCGCCTGGAAGTATCCGGGCGATGAGGAGCAACCGTCTCCGGAAGAGATATGGGGAGAGCCTCTCCCCCTGCTTCTTTCGGAGGTGCAGTTGGCTGCGACCCGCAGAATGATGTTCCGGGTGAATGGCCTGTGGTGGCGCAGCGATTGGCATCGCTTACAGGGCGATGCGGAACTGGCCCTGTGGATTGCTGGACTGATGTTGCCAAAAGGAATCCAGCAAGCGGTTTCCGATATATTTCCAGAAGCCTCAAGTGCGTTTGTTAAACAGATCGAACTTCTGGATCAGCTACTGGATTCCGGCATGAATATTCAGGGGTGGGCAGGGGCTTTGGAACTCAATGCCCGAACGCTGTCCCGTCGTTGTCATGCTGAAACCGGATTGAGTCCCAGTCAGGTGCTGGAACAGCTTCGTTCGGTGCGCGCTCAGGAATATTTACGGGATCCGGATCAGCGTATTTCTTCGGTAGCCCGCAGATGCGGATTCGAAACCCGGGAAGCCTTCTCAGCCTGGTTTCGAAGACGGTTCTCGGAACCCCCGGCACGTTGGCGACAACAGCAATAAGGGAAGAGCCTCGGGGCAGAGTGGGCTTCGTTCCCCTGGCAAGGAGGCCGAGGGGACCTACAGGCCCATTCAGCGATTGCTGCGTAATCGAGAGAGACCTCCATCGACATGCAGGGTCTCTCCACTGACCCAGCTTTGCTCCGGATCCATAAACCAGGCTAAAGCGGATGAGATGTCATCGGCTTGTCCCAATCGGCCGAGAGCATGCATGCCTTCGGAAATCTTTCGGGCCGGGCTGTTGCAGAGGGCTTCTGTCATGGGGGTTTCGGTAAGGCCGGGTGCAACGGCGTTGATGCGGAAGCCTTTGCTTGCATAGGTGGCCGCAGCAGAACGGACCAAAGATTCTACAGCTCCTTTTGCCGCAGCAATGGCTTCATGATTGGGCAGGCCCGCGGAAGCGGCTGCGGAGCTTAAAAACACCAAATGGCCACCCTTCATCTGTTGCACCGCTTCCCGGAGAATCAGGTACGAACTAAAAAGGTGAATCCGCATGACGGAGGAAAACTCGGCAGGCGGAGTCATGTGGACGGGTTTTAAATATAAATTTCCGATGCAGTTGGCCACGGCACTCACTCCCTCTGCCCCGGCAAAAGCATCCCGGACTCCGGATTCACTGCAGCCATCGGCTTCTATCTTATGAACGGACTCCGGTAGGATGTCGAGACGGCTGAGTTCACGGGAAACAGCTGTGACCTGCCAGCCTTGATCCAAAAGACGGGTGCTGAGGCTTCGGCCAATTCCACCGGAGGCACCAAAGATAAGAGCGTGTTTATTCATGGAGAGACTTTCTTCAGGCTTTCCGCCTGTTGCTGGATGGCTTCGAGTTCCGAATCACGGATTCGGTTAAGATTTCGCAGTTGCATATTCATTCGGGGAATACGCTGCAGTGTTTCGCGATTGCGTGCGAGGAAGTCCCAATACAAGGTCGTAAAGGGACAGGCTTCGGGGCCTGTGCGTTTGGCCGGGTTAAAGCGACACTGTTTGCAATAAGGACTTTGACGATCGATGTATTTTCCAGTGGCCGCGTAGGGCTTGCTGCCCAGAATACCTCCATCCGCAAATTGGGACATACCGAGGGTGTTAGGCAATTCCACCCATTCCACAGCGTCAACATACATGGCGAGGTACCATTCATGAACCTGACGGGGCTCTACGCCCAATAGAAGGGGATAAAGCCCTGTGACCATCAGGCGTTGAATGTGGTGGGCATACCCGGTTTCCAAGGTCATTGAAACCGCATCCCGTAGGCAGGCCATATCGCTTTCACCTGTCCAATAGAAGTCAGGTAAATCCGCATCGGCCTGGAGCTCATTCAGCTCGAGGTATTCCGGCATCTTGAGATCGTATATCCCGCGAACATATTCCCGCCAGCCCAGGATTTGCCGGATGAAACCCTCGGCTGCAGCCAAAGGAATACGCTCTGTATCCTGGCGCCAGGCTTCTTCGACCCGACGGCAACATTCTAAAGGGTTGAGGAGTTTCAGATTCAGGGAAGAAGAAATACGGGCATGGAACAGAAAGGCCTCCCCGGTCCACATCGCATCCTGATATTGCCCGAAATAAGGAAGGCGAAACTCTAAAAAGGAGGCGAAAGCGGCTTCCGCTTGATCAGTAGTACAGGGCCAGGAGAAGTGCTCGAGAGAACCCGGGTTTTCCGGAAGATATTTTTGGACATCATCGATGACGCTCTGAGTTAACGCATCGATTTCAATCTGAGGGGCCTCCGGGATCGGGGGAGGTCCTTTCGCTGGAAAAGCAGAGCGGTTGTCGGCGTCGTAATTCCAGCTGCCGCCGCAGGGGGAACCATCTTCTTCCAGGAGGAGGTTATGACTACGCCGCATCTCCCGGTAAAAGTATTCCATACGGAGTTGCTTCCGGCCGGCGGCCCAACGGGAAAACTCCTCGCGACTGCACAGAAAATGGGGGTCTTCCTGCCAGTGTAGAGGACACTGATGTTCCTCAGCGCAGCGGTCAAGATGTTGTTGTACCCGCCAGTCACCAGGTCGTAGGGCGATGATTGAATCGGGTTTCAGCTTTTGCAGATCCTCCGCTAACGCGCTTTGCAGGGAGGTCTTTTGCTCGCTCAGCTCATGGTAATGAACCGTAAAGCCTTGGCTACGCCAATTCTCACGGGCATGTCGCATGGCACTGAGAAAGAGGGCGCTACGCTGTTTGTGACTAGCGACATGGGTCGATTCTTCCAGCACCTCAGCCATCCAGATGGCATCTTCCTGTGGATCCAATTCCGTGAGCAGGGGGTGGGATGGATCCAGCTGATCCCCTAACACCAGAAGCAGCTGCCGCATTAGACTTGCAGAAGAGAGTTTTGCGGAGAACTTGAAAGACGATGAAGAGTCTTATGGGATGGGATACGGCTTGGACGCCAACGGGAACGTCTGCCTGGGCGATAGCCGTAGAGGAGGGGGGGGAGTGGAGAGTGACTGCTTTGGAAAACGGAGCGGAAGACCCGAAGTTGCTCCTGCATCGCCTCCGTGGCTGGCTTGATCGCTACTCGTTCGACCTGCTCGCGTTGGATTTGCCGTTGGCGAAGACGCCGATTACGGGCTACCGCGAGGCGGACCGGGCGGCGACGCGTGCCTGGAGCCGTTTCGGGTGTCCGGTACACAGTCCATCCCCGGCGCGTCCGGGCAGCTGGGGTCGGGAGTTGCAATCTCTCTTGGGTTCTCATGGGTATCAGATCTCCACGCAGGGGCTTCAGGGCAAGGATGTGGTGGAGGTGTATCCCCACACGGTGTGTTTGGAGATATTACGGCTCAGCTACCGCTACCCTTACAAACTTCAGCGTGCCGGACGTTTTTGGCCGGATTTGAGCCCTGCGGAACGCAGAGAAAAGATTCTGGATCAATGGCAGCTTCTGCTGAATACCCTGGGGCAGAACCTGCAACTTCCTGATCTGAATTTACCTAAAGAAGGAGATCCGCTCAAAGACTGGAAACGCTGCGAAGACCGACTGGATGCTTTGCTCTGTGTGCGGGCTGGCATCCAAATTCTGGAAGGCGCCTATGTGCCCCACGGGGATGAAGATGCCGCAATCTGGGGGCCGGAGCTTGGAAGGCTAAAGCCTTGAAAGGAGTCAGGAGTCAGGAGTCAGGAGTCAGCTTGCTCTGCACGCAACCGCGAGCAAGTTTCACCGCCAACCGCCAACCGCCAACCGCCAACCGCCAACTGCCAACTGCCAACTGCCAAACATCTTGATGACCCCTGACCCAATTTTTGG
>DIYK01000111.1 GCA_002429005.1 Verrucomicrobia bacterium UBA6056 | reverse complement strand
TGAGATTCCCCCGAAAAAGTAGACAGCATCGAAGCTTAACGATGGTAAAAAAACATCATGAGCATCGATTCACATCCTTTTAAACCTCGCAGATCCTATGATCCGGATTTCAAGAAAGATGCGGTTAATCGGGTCATTCGTACCGGTAAAAGCTGCGCGGAAGTCGCACGCGAGTTGGGGCTTCCACCCAATATGCTCGCACGCTGGCGACGACAACTTCTTGTCGAAGCGGACCAAAACTCCCCGGATACGGAGGAGCTTAAACCCAGTGAGCTTGCCGAACAGTTACGGCAGGCCCACAAGGAGCTCGCGGATCTTCGGGAGCAGCGAGACATTTTAAAAAAAGCATTGAGCATCTTCAGCCAGGACTCAGGAAACGGAGGCAGGTCATGAGTACTCTTGCTTCTGATTTTCCTGTCGCAAGCTTGGCCCGTACTCTTGGAATCTCCCGGGCAACACAGTACCGGAACTCTTCTAAGGGGCAGCGTGCGCTTGAAGATGCACAGCTCTCTGAACATATCGCTCGGATCTTTCTTCAGCATAAACAACGCTATGGAAGCCCCCGGATCCACTTGCAGTTGCAACAGGAGGGATTTCATTGCGGCGTGAATCGGGTGGCCCGTCTCATGCGGCAAGCCGGCTGGGTTGCCAAGATGCCCAGGCGGAAGTGTCCCCGAACCACAGACAGTCGTCACTCAGGTCCGATCGCAGCGAACCATCTCAAAAAACTACATATCAGCCGTGCGAATCAGGCCTGGGCCATGGATATCACGTATATCCCTCTAGGAGGCCGTTGGGCTTATTTAGCAGCTGTGTTGGACCTCCACCTGCATAAAATCGTGGGATGGGAGATCTCAGAGAGCCTGCACGCAGATGTGGCCTGTACAGCTCTGAAGCATGCTCAACAGAAACAGGGTTATCCAGCAGAGGTGTTGGTTCATTCAGATCGCGGCATTCAATACGCCAGCAAGGAGTTTATCTCGCTTTGTACCCTTTTTGGGTGCAAGCGCAGCATGAGTGCCAAGGGCAACTGTTATGACAACGCCACCATGGAGAGTTTTTTCGGTGTCTTAAAACGGGAAGAGTTGAATGAGTATGACTTTGAAAGCATAGAAGAAGTTCGTGCTCAGGTGTTCGAATACATCGAAACCTACTACAACCGGGTTCGAATCCACACGGCTCTGGGAATGAGTCCCTTAGCGTTCGAACGGGCGCAAGGAGCGGCGCCTTCGGCGGAGTTTTCCGAGGCATGGGAAACTCCCAAGGTCGGAAAGAAAGAAGCCGAAGAGCAAGCTCTCCGGCCCCGACCCATGGTCGTAACATCCAGCTATCCCTCGGCAAGTTGCTCTCCAGCAGAGCCTGCGTCTGTTTCACCGGACATAACGTCCATCCACCAAGAACCGCTTGTCATAAAGCACTAAAAGGAGTACCCCAAAGTCGTTAAGCTTCATGCCTGTCCGAACTTTGGGGGAACCTCAGTGAATCTGTTGGGACCATTCCCCAAAGGCAGCATAGAATTTAATACAGGACTACTATTAGCCTTTGTTGGGCTAGGCTTTCAGTTTTTCTTTTGGTTCAAAGCTCTGTACCATTGGAGCCAGGCGAAAGGATATTCCGGGGCATTGGCTGCAGTGGGAGTTCTAGGATTCCCCATCGCGACACTTATTCTCGCCATCTTGACAGATAACGCAGCAACACCTCCTTCCCCGGATGACCCTTGGCTACCTTGTCCGAATTGTGATGCAAAATATCGTCTTGGTGATTACAGGAAAGATGCAGAGCAAATATTTTGCGCAACCTGTAAGTGTGAATTACCAAGACCTGAGAAGGGACAAGATCCTTCATAAGCAACGCATCTACCAAAATCTCCCGATGCGAATCCATTTAGATTAACGTAATACATGGAACGAGAAATCGGAGTTCCTGGAATCGATCGGTATGAAAAAGATACAATTCTTCCTCCTTTCGCTCGTGTTAGGAGGCATCATTTTAATCAGCTTTCGAAAAGATATTGCTACCAGTATCGCATCTACATCACTCAGGAACGCTACTACAGCGGAGGCCGAGTTTGCCGCCGCCAAGTTAATCTTAAAACTAAGTCATGACCTACAACTACTGCACGCTTACTCAGTAGAGACCTTTGATGAACATGATGTATCGATTACACCTTGGATAAATGGGGAGTATGATTCTGCAAAACAAGTTCGAGTTGAATGGGAAAACGGTATGTCTGTAACGAGACCATTACTTCACAAGGATTCATTAGAATACATCATGGGAGAATGAGGTATATACGCCTTTATTTATAACATACCCAACCAAATCATCTGAAGTGATTCCATCCAGGGTAGCTGGATACATGGGACAAACAAACTGAGTCCCCGTTAGAGGTGATACACAAAAGCCTAGACCGCGAGGTCCGGATAGAACAGACATTACATACGCGAGCTCCATTGGGGCGACAACCAACAGCCCGGGCTGCAAGGCCCGGGTAAGAAGTGAGAGAGCCCCATAGGGGCGACACCCCCGCAAAACTAGCAGAACACGATCAGGCCTTCAGGCCTGATCGCTCCCCCCTGTGCCCTACAGATGTTCCTACTCCGCTTTCCGAAGCTCGGAAAAACTCCGGGGCCTTCTTTCCGAACTTCGGAAAAAGCGCGGCCTTACTTCCCGGCTTCAAATTCGTATTCTGCGAGCAACTCGAGGTAGCGGATTTTTGCGGAGACCAGGTTTACGAGGTTATCCTCTAAATTGTTTTCGCTTCGGATGAATTCGAGGTTGTTAATCTCCCCTTCCTGCCAACGGTCGCGGTAGAGACGCTGTTGATCCTGTAGGACCACCAAACGCTGCTCCTGAATTTCCACACCCCGCCGGGCCTCCTCCAAGCGCAAGGCCACATCTTCGAGACTGCGGCGTTTCTCTTCTTCCTGCTCAAATTTCTGAAGCTTCAGATCTTCCAGATCGAGCTCCTGCTGACGGTATTCTGCTTTGTCCACCCGCTCCAGCCAGGGCAATTCCAACACAAGAGATCCGCGGGTTTCGGAATCGTCAAGATCCTCTACATCCCGGCCGGACCAATTTAACTCGGCCCGCAGTTCGGGCATACGTCGGGCCCGCGCCGCACGCAACTCCTGTTCAGCCAGTCGTTTCTGAATAGCGAGACGTTGTAACCCTTCATCCCGAAGCAAGGCCTCATCCAGATCGGCCTGCCAATCCACCGCTTTCACCTCGTAAACCACTTGGGTCTGAATGGTCAGAGCTTGCTGAACAGGCATGCCAATTTCACGGCGCAAATCCAGCATGCCCCGCTCTACCCGGCCTTCCGCACCCAGTACATCCAGTTCACTCTCCGGGATCCGAATCCGGGCGTTGGCAATATCCAGCGGATCTTCTTTCAACTCCGCGAGTTCCAGATTCTGTTTCGCCCGTTCCAACTGAAGTTCACGCAGGCGCAGAGTCAGACGCCCCCGTACCACGGTGGCATAGCGCTGAACGACCTGAAGGCGCTTGCGACGGCGTTGCTCGCTGAGTTCGAGTAGTTGCTGAGCCTCCGAAGCTTCCGCCCGATCAATGGGCAGCTTGGATTCTGCCATAGTGCCCCCTCCCAGCAACACCTTGCTCACGCCAAAAGCCAACGAGGTGACATTCTCCCCTTCTTCATCCTCTTCAGTGCGGGAACTCAGTTCCGTGTTCCAGTCCCCCGGAAGCGTTTGCTGCACCGCCCCCCGCCAAAACTCATCATCCGGGTTTTCGGCAATCTGCCGCCGCACGGAAAAGGTGGGCTCAAATTTTGCCTTGGCGATGCTAACCTGCTCCACCCGGTTACTGACCACAATCCGCTGCCGAGCCAGATCGGGAGCATTCTCCCAGGCGTAACGTTGACAGGCTTCCAGATCAAACTCCGGGACCTCCTCAACGACATCCGCCTCTTCACTACGAAGGCAGCTGAATAGACAGGTGAGAGCAAGCGGAATCCAAAATCGGTTATTCATCTTCATGGTTTACGGCCTAAGCGGAAAAAGAAAAGCGAAGGGAGTCAAGCTTGCCTCCTTGCAGCCTCGATGGCGACGACTCTTCGGGGGCTTCCTTCTCGGGCGCTGCGGGAGCTTTCGGAGGTAGTACCGGAATAGACACGGGACCTGCGGGGGCTGGAGTGGGGGTCGCTGTCGGCGTGGGTAGCGGAGTGGCAGTGGGTTTCGGCGTAGCGGTTGGCGTCGCCGTAGGACGTGGTGTTGGCGTGGGTGTCGGACGGGGGGTCGGCGTGGGAGTTGGCGGAGGGAGCTTTTCCACATAACTCAATTTAATGGCCAGATCCACCCGGTGAGTGGGCAGAGCCACTTCTTTACGGGTGGGCGTAATGTGTACCCTGCGTTCGCGGATCTTTTTACCGGAAAAGGTATTCCACAACTCCATACGGTACACCCCGTCTTTCAATCGGTCGGGCACCACCAAAAAGCCCTTACCCGAGGCTGGAAAAGAGGGATCATCAAAGCGCTTGGCCACTTGGCTGCGATCAGGATGGGAGAGGCGGTTATGGTATACGTAGACAAAGGCCCGACTGTTGGTGGACTTACCCAGGGCCTGTCGCTGCTCAGCCTGATCTCCCTGAAACCACACCGGCCAACGGGCGCTTTTGAAATTCTGCCCTCGCAGATCTTCTCCTTCCATAAAGTTCGCCACCCCCCGGTAGTGGGTAAACAGGTCTTTGGCATCCACCAAGTTCCACCACCAATAACCGGAAACCCCTGAGAGCTCGGTCATCACCCCGGCCCAAAGTCCAGAATGAAACTCTGCCTCAATATGATGCTCACGGTTCCCCACCGCACGGCCTCCCCATTCACCCACCAATACCGGTTTCTTTCCCTTGGCCCGGGGAACAAAAAATGCCGAGTAGCCATAAAACTCTTTCACAATCCCCCGGAAGCGACTGCGGCGGTAATCCGTTTCCTTGTCTTTCACATAGTTCAATTTGCTTTTGAACCCTTTCGGAAAACGCAGCGGGGGGACTTTCCGGAAAAAATTACTGTAGGCATTATTGTACAGCACCGACATGCTGTCCAAATCCCAGAAATCGAGTCCGTTGGTGGTGTTAGAAAAATGGGTACTGGCCAAGGAAGGATGAGCATTGGCTTGCACCAAGTAGGTCGCGGTATCATCCACCCATTCCTTAAACGGCTGCCGGAAACTGTTATTCCGATAAGGCCAGGGATGGTAGGGTTTCCGTCGGTTTCCCCGAATATCCCGATAACTTCGGAAATAGGCCTCACTCCACTCCGTTTCCGTGAGCACACCCCACCAGGCCACCTGTTGACTATGTCCACTACGGGCAATCAGGTAGCGCATGCGGTTCTGATGCCAGCGCAGCCCCTCTTCATAGTTCACAAATTCACTGGCAAACTTGACCGGTCCTTCATCCACAGAGAAATGACTCCAGGGATTTTCATGCCATTCTGCATCCACCGAGGAACTGTAGGTTCCATGGTTGGTGGTTTCCAGATTAATGTAAATGCCCTCCCGTTCGGCAAGTTCCAGTAGGCGATCCAGGCGGGCTGCGTTTTTCTGATTAAAATATTCGCGGCCATGATAGCCGTAGTGCTGCGAATTCCACTCCAAGCCCA
Source organism: Verrucomicrobia bacterium UBA6056 (assembly GCA_002429005.1). GTDB lineage: Bacteria > Verrucomicrobiota > Kiritimatiellia > SS1-B-03-39 > UBA6053 > UBA6056. The sequence goes on along the minus strand of DIYK01000111.1, from coordinate 5,751 downwards.
ACCACCAGTTACTCATCCAGACCCGGGCGAAATTGCCCCCTTCCTGACGCATACGGCGAAACCAGTGCGCATACACATCCGTACCCGCTTCATCGGAAGGATCCAGAATCTCCATGGTCTTTTCCGTGTAGATCCGGGGGCGACGGTCACTGGGACTCCGCATGGTATGCCCAAGTGGATAGAAAAAATCACCATTCTGAAATTCGAAATACCGGGGGTCCTGATGTGAAACCCGAAGAAACCCTCTCGCTTCGGGATCGGCCTTCACCCGAAAACGCCCCTCGACACGAACCTCATCGGGCTCCTCTCCCTCGCGTTGCATGCGCAGTACCGCCTGCCACTGATGCTCGCCCTCCTGCCAGGGGCGAAAGCGGATACGCCAGTCTGCTGCATCCAACAAACGAAAACTCTCCTGCCCATCCTTGACCTGACGCTCGGTAAGATGATGGAAATACCCGGGGTGGGTCACCTCTTCGCCACTGGGCAGCATCACCACCAGATCCAATGAAATTTCATCGGGGTCGTATGGATTATTTGGAAATTCATTCAGACCGAAACGCCACTCCTGCAAGTCATACTGTGTGAGCTCTTCGGCAGGCGCCTGGGTCAGAGTCAGCTGTAAGGCCTCCGGCTCAGCCCGAAGGGGTAAAGGATGGGTCAGGATCCGCATGCCATGCAAGGTCACAGAAGCTCCGGGGTCCTCCTCATCCGAAAACACACGCAAGAGCAGTTCACGGATATTCATCCTCTCCAAAGGTGACCAACGCAGGGTGGGATCCTGAAAACAGGTCCAGGCCTTTACATCGTCCAGCGGCAGGTACACGCGATTGATCTCGCGGTTATGCAACTCCAGGCTCTTGGTTTGGAAGACCCGCCCAGGCGCAGAACGGATCTGTACATCCAGACTTGGAAAACGTCCGGGCGCAAAACGGGGCTCCAGTTCCAACTCGAGTACCTCTGCCCGGCTCCAATGCTGCGGGTGCCGCAATAGAAAATTTAAACTCCGGGCCTCCGGCCCGATCAGGGTGACTTCCAACTCTTCTTTTTTCTGCACCCAACGGGAGGCTTTGGGCAACTCCTCCGCTTCCATCCAGGCTTCGGACAGATGCTCCACCTCCTTCATCAGCCGGCGCTCAGGCAGGGCCTGACTGTTTCCATAAAGTGGTACTCCGGGAAGACGTTCAGCCAGTTGTTTGCGAAGCCGTTCCAGCCAGTAGCGGTGATAAGGGCTGGAACGTTTTACATCCACCATCAATCCCGTCACCTGCGGCAGTCCCCCATAGCGGGCCCACAGGTACTCGGCCCGACGCAGCAGAAGTTCATCCAGCATGGGTTCCCCCCACAGATCACGTGGCTGACTCAATTCACCGCCATACACGGCATTCCAAGGATGATCTTTCCAGTTGTACTGGCTTCGGTCGTTGAGGATTTCTTCTGAAAAGAGCAACAGGGCTCCAGGCTGAGCCGAAGCAAGAATATCCTGCTCCAGCTCCGCCGCAGGCACGGGCATAAATTGGCCCAGGCCGGAAAAACTTCCCCAGCGTTCTGTCCAATCCAAACGGGCATGCCAGTAGCCTGTGATCGCTGCAGCTTCCCAGGCTTCCCCAGCCGCAGAAGAGCGCCACAGGGGCTCGGTCGAGTTCCGCCAAAAAGGGGAAACCTTGTCCCCGGAAGGGGCTTGGTCCTGCGCTGACAGCACCTCGATCTCGCCCAGAGGAAGACGTTCCGTACCCCAAAGGGCCGCAATCTGATAGCGCCCCACTTCCTGGGGAGTCCACCAGCTTTGAAATACCGGGCGGCGCCACAATACCGGCTTGGCCTGTTTCTGTCCGGGGGCTTGACGCCAGCGAACCTGCTGGACCCAGGCACTGCGAAGGAGTTGTTTTTCTCCGCTGGGAGTAGAGATTTCAAAACGGGGAGCCACATCGTCAGCAAAGGGGTCCCCAGCAAAATTCCAGAGTTCCACTTGCAGGGGCAAAGGCTGAGACAGAGGATGCTGCGCGGGTACATCTCCCGCATGCAGACTGGAGGGGGGCAAAGCTTCCTCCACCAATTCCAAGGCCCCGACTCGGATCACACCGACCCAGGCCTGAGCGCAATAGAGGCGCAAGCCCCAACGCTCCACCTGCCGAAGGAGGTCCCGGCCAAAGGGACGGTCTCCATTGGCGACCCGCCACGAAGCGGATGCATCCTCAAGGGACATGCGAAACTGCTGAACCTCTCCGTTCAGTTCCAAATCGGTCAATGCCTCAACCCAGAGGCCCTCCCGGGTTTGAAAGAACAATGAGAGTTGCAGCGGATGCTCTTTATCCACGGGATCCATGACCTGAACCTCGAGTTCAAGTGCGCTTGCATCAGACCAATCCTGATCAACGGCCTCGGTTCTCGTCGCCGTGGGAGGCAGCGTCACCTGCCACAGGCCTTCCAAGGCGGGCAGCAGGCTACAACACAGGCAAAGCAGAGTGTAGAGCAGAACCCTCATGGCAGATTCCAATGCTGTTTAAGATAATGAAACAGACGCGCCTGCCAGTCCTCTGCATCGGCACGATTTACGTAGCGCAACTTGTAGGAACGAGCCAGGCTGCTGAGATGCTCATCAAACCAGGGCCCCCAATCATCCGGTCGCCCTTGAAGCGAGGGAGCGATCAACAAGCCACCCTCTACAGGCCCCTGAGCTTCCAGGCACTGGAAAAAGAAATGCCATTTGAGCAGCCAGAGTTCTGGGGACATCCCACGCTCCAGGTCCCCCCAGCCCGGGGAGACGATCCAGAAACTCGCTTTCGGAAGTTCATCCATCTGCAAGAGCAGGTCATGCACTTCAAACCAGGCCGCTTTGGATAACTCCACCCGCGGAGCCTGAGCATCCCCTAATCCGGAGAGCAGGGCTCCCGCATCCGCGCTATCGCCCACCCAACAGATCGGAGGCAGATCCGGTTTTTGACCGAGAAATTTCTGACGAATCAGTTTGGGTGTTTCCCAACGCCGGTCCAATTTCGGAGGCAAGCGAAGTTCCGGCCACAGAATAACGGGCCGTCCCTTCCGCTCCAGAAATCCATCCCGCTCCCGCAAGTCCGGACGGGCGGAAGGCGCCAACAGTTCAAAGCTAAACAGAGATTTCTCATCCTGCCTCAACTCCAGTTGGCCTGCTTCATCTGGACGCAGAACCACATCCCGTAATTCCGGGCGGGCCAGTTTTTCTGCTTTCAGCAGTGGAGCCTCCTCCTTTCCTGTCTCCGAGATCTGAAGGGGGCCGGCAGATTCCACCCGAAGGAGCAGCTCTTTTCCGTGATACAGCCCTTCCGGGACATACTGAATCTCCCCTCCCGACACAGGGTTGGAGGCAGAGACATAGATACTCATGGCAGCCACGAAGGCTGCAGGGGCTAATCGGATCTTCATTGGGAACAAGAACTAACAGGAAGAATCCCTATCGGAGGAGTTCCCTTCTGAAAACATAAAACGTATGTGGATCCTCGAGGCTTCCTACCAGCGAAGTTCCAGCCAGAGAGGGTCATGATCCGATACCCGCAACAGCGCTTCATCGGCGAACGCATTCGCTTCGGTTGAGTTCAGGTTCAGATAACGTGCCGCCTGATAGGCTTTCATTCCAGGATCATTCAGAAAGAGGTGATCCAAAATATTTACCTGTCCACGGTAAATATAGCTAAAACATCTCTCAGGTTCTGTTCGAAACAGGACATCCACAAGGTTTTTGAGTCCTGCTTGATACAAGGGGCCCAACTGGTCGGAAGGAGGAGAATGGGGATCATCCGGACGGGGAAACACATTCAAATCCCCCCCGACCACGATGAGGTCTTCGGGATACTGCTGTTCCAGACTGCGAACGAGCTCCGCGTTTAAGCCCGCCTGGGCCCGGCGTCGCTCTACCCGTCGCGTGGGACCGGAACTGAAATGGTTGTTTAGAAGCCAGATCCGTTTGCCATTGCGCAAATCCTCCAGTCCGAACACTTGTAGAGATCGCGCAAATACGCCCAATACCTCCGTCCCATCCGGCTTCCCGGTGAATCGGGCATTGAAGGCTTTAGGGTTCTGCACATCCTGGCAGAGCGGCAGCCACTCCCATTCCTTGGATAAAGAAGGCTTTGCCCCCAGCAAGCCAGCATGCTGAGTTGGATCCAGAGGACGGAAACGATCGCTTCGATAAAGAAAGGCACACACAATACCCCGTACATCTGCAGCATCCCGATCCCAGGCAATGCCATAGACAGGTCCACCCGCCGCAACGATCTGGATGACCAGGGCCTGCAACGCATCGAGCTCTCCGTCGGCATCATCCTCTTTCCCATAGACCAGCCCCGCCTCTGTAAAACGAGCCACATCCTGATCTTCAATCTCCTGCAACATCATCAGATCCGGAGCTTGTAGATCTTCCAGCAGCTGAGTTGCCAGCTTCTGAATCCGCTGTTCAAAGCGCTTCTGATGAGGGGGCAAATAGGTAAAGGGACGACGAACCCCGCCCCGGCCCGGATCCCGGTGGGCATCATTATCGTCATAGGGGTCATTCACCGCATCGTACAGATTTTCGATGTTGTAACTCACCAGGTGGAGGAGCTCCTGCCCCTCCCCACGGGGCAAATCCACATTCCGGGAGGGGGCAGGCTGAAAGGCAGGCATTGTGTCGATCTGCAAACGATATTCCCTGTACCCATAGGTCAGTACTCCCCGCAGCTCCCCCTCGAAGCGACAACCGGCAGAGAGCGAAGGGAAGTTCAGGTCCTGAGCATTCAGTTGCTGGGAGGCTACCAGTATTCGATTCCCATATCCGGCAAGTTTTCGGGAAGCTGGCAGGGTATTCAAGGGAAGCTTACCCCGATAGAGCAGGGCCGCTTCCGGAGCACGGGAGAGCACCTCATGGCCCTCCGGAATCACCCACACATTCCGTTCCCGATTTCGTTCATCCGAATGACTCCCCGAGACCGTGACGGCTCCCGCAGATAACGACACCCGCATCCCTTCCACCCGCTCTAAGCTACGCTGCGTCTCAGCGACATCCTCATCCAGTTTCAATTCCACGGCGGGCAACAACAGATCCAGATCTCCACCCGCTTTTCGCTTCAATACACGCAGTTCTGTAAGTTCCGTCTGTCCATATCGTTCCTGAACCTTTCCTTTCAAGGTCACCACATCTCCGGCTTCCAGAGCCACATCTCCCTGCCCTTGCCAGCGGAGCTGAGGCTGCAACCCGGCATAAACAAAGATCCCATCTGAGGTCAGAGGATCTCCATCCGCCTCTGCTGGCAGATCCTGAATCGCATAGCCCCAGTAGCGAAGCTTATCCTTCCCGCCTCGCCAGGAGAGCCGTGCATGAACCACTCCCCGCAGAATCACCTCTTTTCCCTTCAATGGACTCCGGTGACGCAGCGCATCCGCCTCTTCCGAAACCACGCCCTGAATGACTCCAATCGGAATCCGCTCTCCAGCATGCGAGGGAAAAGCAGTCAGCACGACTCCGAGAGTCAACAGGCCACAGAACGAAAAAAACGAGGAACGAACATCAGACATACGGCAACCTGAACCAGACAGATTCGGAAAGCAAGGGAGCAAGCGATTTTCATCCAAATTGCATGATAAACTAGGAGAAAAACAAAAGCTTCCACTACAGATTCAGCCCAGTCTGTATCCTGGAAATGAAAAAAGCCTGCCGAAATTCGGCAGGCTTTGTCAGGTTCGCAGAGGAACGGATTAGTAGTCGTCGCGACGGCCACCATAGCCACCGCCACCACCGCCACC
>DIYK01000055.1 GCA_002429005.1 Verrucomicrobia bacterium UBA6056 | reverse complement strand
CACCTGGATGAACCGCAGTGAAGCGACCGCCGCCTGTCTGGATGCCCATGTGCTGGCACTGATCTTAGGCCTGCAGTTGAAACGAGAAACACATGAATCCTGGATCTCCGAAGTGGAGCTGTTTATTCGTGATTACAGGGCCCCGCAGTTGGCGATGAAAGAATTGGAGCGGGTGTTTGCCAAAAGTGCCCGGCACATTACTCGTGAATTTGATAAAGCCTATGGCTGCCCGCCCATGGAGTATTATCGAAAAATACGCGCTGAGCGGGCCGTACGTTACTTGCGTAACAGTTGGAAGCCGATTGCGGAGTTAAGTGAACATATGGGCTATCAGAATTCCTCAGCCATGGCCCGGGATTTGAAGCAGCGTACCGGACTTACCCCGACTCAAATTCGGGGGCAGGGCTTACGAGAATAATCCCTGGATCCTGTTCGCATTCCTTCAGAGAACCTGATGATCTGACAGCTGCTCTTTCATGTCTGAATTCGTGTGCTGATGTCTGTTCCTGGTGTTGGTTGAGTATTGGTTTTGGGATGATCGTACCGGTATACTACATATGCTGTTGTTATACAGTTTAGTTTGCCTGTGCTCCACAGGTCATGGGCTTTCATGGCATGCCCATAGAACCTTATATCTATATTCAACCTGAGAAATCTATGACCCCTTCAAAAATACTCCTTTGTACCCTACTATCTGCGGTCTATGTCATGTGTCCCCTTTATGCAAAGCATACGCTGAGAGCCTTGAAGGCTGGCCAGGATATCCCCGCTGAACTTCTGATAGAGCATGCTGGAATCGGCGCTGGTTTGGTGGTGTTGGTGGAACCGGCATCCCCGAAGACGGCCCTTGATTTGGCCCGTACCGGTAAGCATGTGGTGCTGGTTTTGTTGCGTGACTATCAAAAGGTGGAATCGTTTGACGCTGTATTCAGTGAAGCTGGCGTGCTGGGAGCAGCCGATGCCAAATTGTGGTTGGAACCAGATCGGGGGCTGCCGCTGCGTACTCGTTCAGTAAATGCGGTGCTTGGCGATCACGACGGACTCATCACCGCCGCCGAGATCGAGCGGGTTCTTGCTCCTGGATATGGGGTTGGGTATCACTGGAACGGCAAGGCCTGGGATGAGCGTCGTGTTGCGCGTCCGGAGGGGATGGACACATGGACCGGTGGCCGTCACACGGATTCAGCCGGACACTATGGCAGCGAGGACACAGAAATTGTTCCCCCGAATACGGCGCATTTTATTAGCGGCCCCAATAATATGAGCGCCTCCGATAACCAAAGCCTGATCAATGTGAATGAGCGCGTTGCCTTTATGGGGATGCATTCCCAGGATGCCTTTTCGGGTGTGACCTTGCAGGATGTGGGATTCATTGATGCGTTTACGGTCTTTGTCCACGGTGATGAAATCTACGAATGGGATGCGTTGACACAGAGTATCAAGGTGGTCGACATGATCACGGGCGCGAAGCGCTCCATTGCGGTGGGGATTAAACCCGGTGAAGGCAGAGGGGCCGGGTCCTGGTCGCGCACCAAACGCTTCCGTCATGACGGTGAACGCATCTTCATGACAGATGGATCAAAAAAGCTCTATTGCTTCAATATGCTCACCGGTGCTCAGGAGTGGGTTCAAGAATTTGATCATCATGTGGATATGATCGCCACAGATGCTGAGACCCTGGTGGCTACCTTGGTCACCGATCAAAGCTTTCCGCATGAGATGACCTATGGCTGGCGGATGAATGATGGGCAGGCTGTGGTGGCTCTGGATCGGAAAACTGGCGAAGAACGTTGGCGCAATACCAGCATCAAAGGCCTGCCGGTGATGCATTTAGCGGTCGAATACGGGGCGGTGGTCAGTGGAGGCTTTATCTTTCCGCCCACGTTGAAAGGGGTGGGGAGCGCTGCTCACCGCCAGGCGGATTATATGCGGACCCGGATGCATGCTGAAGTCATCGAACCCGATACCGGAAAAACCCGTTGGTTTCGGGATCGCTTCGAAGAACACCCGATGTATGGGACGCAGGGAGGCTACGTGAATAACGATCTCGCCCTGCTCGAGGGGGTTGCCATTTTTCAGAGCGATCAGGTCGGCCTGTCTCTGGATTTGAAGACTGGAAAAACCGTCCGGATTTACACTGGAGGGAGCTGGAAGCATACTTATACCAATGCGGTGACACCCCACTACTATTTCTTCGCGAATAAACCCATGAGCACTGATGGCTCCGGTCATGTCAATACGGACCTGTCGGAATGGCGTGCGGTGGATTATTATACCGGGTACCGAGTCGCGAATGGTATGCTCTACGGGGAAGGGGTGAACAGTACCAATGATCCCCGTCATGCCTACACGGGATGGATGGCGTTGTCCAGGCAGGCGGTATCACCTGCGTTTGACGACAGCAAGCGATTGATCGTGGCAGGAAACGCACGTGGGTATAAAGCGCCGGATCCCGCCGACTGGTATACTTTCCGCGGCAACGCGGGCCGGGATGCCTGGTTGAATGCGGCAGCACCGACGAAGCTGTCACTGGCCTGGGAGCAACAACTGCCCTTGGCTTCCTTGCCCCATGCGAATTCACCCTTGCTCCGTGGCTGGCATGCAAACAGCGAACTGCCCGGTCCGCTTAGTCAACCCAGCACGGATGGCAACACGGTTCTCGTGGCTGTACCGGATGGGCATCGTATTGAGGCCCTGGATCTGGACTCCGGCAAACGCCTCTGGTCCACCTCGTTGCAGGGCCGCACGGATGCTCCGCCGACCATTGCCGGTGAGGTCGCCTATGTGGGTACCAATGACGGCATGGTTACCGCACTGGATCTGAAGGACGGTAAAATCATTTGGCAATTCTTTGCCGGAATTTCCAGTGATTACCTCCTCTCGCATGATCAAATCGAATCCCTCTACTATGTCCCGTCCTCTCCGGTTGTGCTGAATAACATCGTTTATGTCACGGCGGGGCGCCATAGCTCCCTAGAACGCGGTGTGGTATTGTGGGGCCTGGATCCCGTCACGGGGGCGATTCGACAGAAAATGCTTCTCGATCAACATAGCCTGGCAGGCAGTACGAATTTTGTAGAGAGTATGGGCTTGGGTTTTACGAATGATACCCTGCAGGTCGTGGAGGGGGCCCTACGAATTAATGACTATTACATCCTGCCTGCCACCCGGGAGGTCCGCCGGAAGTCCTTGAATTCTTCCGGCCATATGCACGTTTTTCCAACCTTTAATACCGGGATTAAGCAGGGGGGCTACGGTTGGATTCGCCCCGTTGAACAGTGGAGTACCTATGGGGCCGGCCCCCGGGAATTCGTGCAGTCCTCGAATGCGGTGATCAAACATTCCGCCCATTTGCAGGTATTTTCCATGGACAAGGTTCAGCGGGTTGCAGCGGAGCATATTGGTAAAAAAGGAAAACTAAAAAACCAAGGTGTGGTAACGAAGCATCAGATTCCCCGCGTTCTTGCCACGGATGGCATCCCCAAGGCGGTTGCGGGTGTTGGCGATGTCACCTACGCCGTGTATCGGGAGGGGGACACCAAGAATATACCCGGAGAAAACCTGGTCGTGGTCAGCATCCTGGCGGATGGTAGCAGTGAAACCGTGTTGATACCGGTGTTGAATGGGCGGGAGACTGTGATTCCGGATGGGATCGCGATTGTGGAGGATACCGTGATCATTACCACGACCCTGGGACGTGTGTTGGCGCTGAAGGGGGCAAAGTCGCTTGGCAGACCGGTCAAGCTTGCCGCAGCGGCTCCTCATGTCCCGGTTGAGCGCGTTGTGAATCAAGCGGTGATCGCTCAAGACGATAGCGCAACGACGGAGCAGAATGTGCCGGTTCAGCTCAAAGTCCTGGCGAATGACCGTGACCCGGAGGGTGAAAAGATCCGCATTGGTGGCGTAGTCCGCGACCCGCAACATGGCACACTGAAGCGGATTGCGCCCCGGAAACGGAAAGGCTTCTGGGGCTTCATGTATTATCCAAACGCAGATTTTACGGGTACCGATCGTTTTGAGTACTCCGTGGGTGACGGCTATGGTCCTGGGACAACCTCCACAGCTCAGGTGACGATTACGGTAAAGGCGGCGGAGAATGCTGCGCCCACAGCCAACGATGACCAGGCCGTCCTTTACTTGGATCAGGCAAGCCAGCTAGCGATTGGGGTGACCTTAAATGACACAGACCCCAACGTGATGGATCATCTCCATGTGTCTTCGTTGACGCAACCCCAACAGGGCAGGGCCGTCATTGAATTCAATACGGTTGTCTACACGCCGAAAACTGGATTCCAGGGCCGTGACCAGTTGAGTTACACGATCACAGACGGAAAGGGGAATACCGCTACAGCGAACGTGGCGATCACGGTAGAAGCTCAAAAGCCCAAGAAAAAACGCAAATAATGGCGACCTGAACCATCCTTCTGTTCGTTACCAAGACCTCCTCTTTTCGAAGTATATGATAAAAGCAGCTCTTCCATTCCTTTCTGCCGCAGTGGAACTCCCATGACCCATGAGGTCATGATTCCTGAAAACAGCGAAGTCATTCTCGCAGATGGGCAGGTTCATTCCGTGGAGCTGCTGGCTGAGATGACAAGGAAGCCGGTGTTCTACCAGGCAGAACGTGTACGTCAGCGGGTGGAATTGATTCCTGAAGGTTTTGGGGCCTGGGATATGGTTACTCAGAATGACATCTTTCTGGGGGATCAAACAAATGGAATACAGTGCCTATTTCGTGAATATCTGGGAGGAGTTTTTACAGACCGAAATGAACGCCAGCACAGTATGCTTACAACACACAGCTTTCCCGCTCCCGCCAACGGGAAGGCGTCACTCCGGTTTTACGTTTAACCCAATGGGAAATGCCAATCTAATGGGCCAAGGCATCCGGATGAATCTGCAGTGCGGGAATTTTGCGTAGAGTAGGCCTTTTCGATTCTACCGATGATGATCTGAGGGAAAATTACCATTGGATGATGATATTTTGCTAGCCTGCACATGGTTTTAGGTAGGTTACTCTGCCTGGCTCATCAAATAAAACAGCTGGGCAGGGTTTCATTTGTTGGGACAGGGTGAGGACCTGGAGGGACATCTGGGATTTCAGATCACATTGCTTCAACGTACCGAGTTGGTACTGCACCTGCCCTTGATTTTGAACTGACCTATCATGAACATAACTGCCGGAATCCGAATCGAGGCCCCCCCAGAACGAAGCGCCGCGATCGATCGACTGCTCACCCTGTTTCAACGCGATCTCGAACGTTGTCTGGGACAGGCACGCCGACCGAACGGGCAGGTCTTGGAAATTCAGATCAGGGAAGGGGAAGCGGAGTCCTGGGAATTGCAACTGGAGGGGGGGCAGCGGGCCCGTTTGCTGGCGTCAGATGCCCTGGGTGTAGCCTACGGCCTGTTTTCCATCAGCCGTCATGGCTTTGGGGTTGAGCCTTGGGGGCCCTGGTTGGAGATAGATCCTCCTCAACGAAAGGAGCTGAATCTCGCGGAGTTGCCCTCCAGATCCACCGCCCCGGCGGTCGCCTATCGGGGCTGGTTTATCAATGATGAGATTCTGTTGCGCTCTTGGACGAGCACCCAGACCGATGAGCAGGCTGCCTGGCACCTAGCTTGTGAAACCTTGCTGCGTCTGGGAGGGAATCTGATCATTCCGGGCACCTCTACACTGGCGCCACTTAATTGGGATCTGGCTCATTCGTATGGACTAATGGTGACACATCATCACCACGAACCACTGGGTGCAGATCTGGTCTTACAACCCTATAAACCTTTTCCGGACAGCTTCCGCTTCGAGGAACATCAGGAGGCCTTGGAAGAGGCCTGGATGGATGCAATTGCACGTCAGAAAGGGACGAGCACCTTGTACGCACTCGGCTTCCGCGGGCAGGGGGATTATCCTTTTTGGCAGGACGATCCCAGTTACAAGACGGATGAAGAACGCGGGGCCTATATTTCGAAACAAATCGCGCTCCAATGGGACATGATCCAACAACAGGATCCCGGGGCCCGATGTTGCACAAATCTCTATGGCGAGATGCCCAGGTTGTATCGCAAAGGATTGATTGAGCTCCCGGATGAATGTGTGCGCATCTGGGCGGATAATGGCTATGGGGCCCAAAAGAGCCGTCAGCAGGAGGGGGAAGATGAGGGCGGTGAATCTGCCTTGCCGGAGGCTGGGGATCTGGCTCCTCACGGGGTCTACACCCACGTAACCTTTAATGATACCCGTGGTGCCAATCACCTCTTACCGCTGACGCAGGATCTGGACTGGCAGTTTCGGGAGGGAGACCGCATTGTGGAAGCACAGGCGGATGCATGCTGGATTGTGAATTGTGGAAACATCCGGCCTCATATTCTCTTCCTGGATGCCTGGGCGAGGATGTGGACCCACGGGAAGGGGCAGCAGGCGGACTCGTTCAAGGCCGAACTGGCCAAGCGGCTCTGTGCGGATCTGGAGGAGCCTCTGGCGTCCGCGGAGGCGTTGGAGACCTGCTGGACGCTCTACAGCGATGCACGACAATTCTGGCGGGAGCAGGATTCCAGCGCAACCATTGGCGACCAATTCCATCATAAACCCTTACGCTGGATGTTAGAGCACGCGGCCAAAGGCCATGAAGGGGCGATCCCGAAACTGGCCTGGTTGAGTGATGGGAATAAGCTGACTGATCAACTGCAGGCCTATGGACAACAACTGCAAAAAGGGATCACTCCCTGGGAGCAATCGGTTGCGAAGATGGAGAGCTGTTGCTTTTCATTAAACGCGGATGCCCAAGCCCGTATCCGGCAACTGGTTCTGGGAGCGGCTCGTATCCACTTGGCTTCCCATCGTGGGGGAACCCGGGTGTGTCAGGCCCTGTTGGCTGAATCCATGCAACGGTATGCCGGAGCCTGGTTGGCCATGTATCAGGCGGCTCAGGACTTCGAACTTCAACTGAAGGAACTTTCCGGCATCGCCGGGGAGGAACGGTGGAAGCCCTTTTTTAATTGTGATGGACAGACTGGAATTCGCATTAATGCAGAAATCATCAAAGCCTATTGCGGTCAACTGCGTCTTCAGCATGCAGGTTTTAAATTAAATATTGATTGGGTGTCAGCCTATGATCTCCATCAGGAAGATCATTGGTTGAGAAAGGCCAGTTGCCTTTGTGCTGATGAGGGAGAATTGGCGAAACGTTTGCATCGATTCCTGCCTGATTCGGAGGGGGCACCTACAGATTTTACCCCGAGACGCTGAGCTCCGATTGATTAGCTATTGACCCGTGAATGGAACGGGCTAGGCTTTTGGGCATGACGAAGGAGGAGGAACAGTTGTGGCAAAAGCTATCCGCTTTCCAGTTTGATGACCCGGAGTCTCCTTTTCCCTTCCGGGTACGTCTGGCGAAAGAAAACCGCTGGACCCTGGCATATACGGCCAGAGTCTGCGAAGAATACAGGCGCTTTCTTTTTCTGGGGGCTCAAGCGGGACATCCGGTTTCCCCTTCAGATCCTGTGGATCAAGCCTGGCATCTGCACCTATTATACACCCGGAATTACTGGGAGGACCTTTGTCAAAACGTGTTGGGGATGCCATTTCATCATTCTCCAACCAAGGGCGGAATGGAAGAATCCACCAAGTTTGAAGACTGGTATTCGAAAACGCTGCAGAGTTATGAACGCCTGTTTCGCAGCCAGGCCCCACGGGATATCTGGCCGCATTCCCCTGTTCATGATCCACATGTCCGGGTAAATCTTAGACGAAACTGGGTGTTTCCCAAGTTTTCGTGGGGAAGAGGGGCCTGACATGTTTGACAAACTCAATCCATTAGAGCTCCGGGGGCCTGATTTTCTGCTGTTTTACGGGATGTTGGTGATCCTGGTTTTAGTCATTACGCAATTTCTCCGCATGTGGAAGATGAGCCGGCATGAAAACGATCTGCCGGTCGATGAGCTGAAGGATCCCTTGAATCTTGCTGTGATGGCCGGGGGCGAAAACCGGATGTTGTTAACGGTATTGATGATGTTGAAGGCTGCCAACACGGTCCGATTTCTTCGGACCTCTCAGGGCTGGAGATGTAAGGCAGGTTCACGTCCAAACACGGACAATCGGGAGCTGCTGGTTGCATGGGAGCAGATCGCTGAATATGGAGAGGAGGGGTGCCGGCTGGACGCGATTCATTGGAAGCTGAAACCCTTATATCAGATCCGTTCCCAGGAATTGGCCTTGTTGGGTTTACGCCCGGTGTCGAAAGACTACATGAAACTAAAGTTGACTGGGTCCCTGCTTTTTCTGGGGCTCATGATCCTGGGTATCTCCAAAGTGGTGGTCGGCCTGGAGCGTAGTCGTCCTGTGGGATTTTTGGTTGTGGGCTTGATCTTGACGGGCCTCCTCTGGAAATTTTTCATGGAGCATACCCCGAACCTGACGGCGAAAGGGGAACGGCTGCTGAGTTCAACAATGGAAAAGGCATCCAGGCTCCACATACGGAACCGCATCAAATCGATTACGGAACCGCTGAGTGACTCCGAGCGTATTGTGTTATTGGGAACCGGGGTGGCGATGTACAATTACAGCTTCCTTCAGGGGATGGGGCTGTATGATATTGCCGATTTCGCAAAGGAACATTTTGCCTCCTTTGGGGCAAGTAGTGGCTGGTGGGAGCCTTCCTCAAAAGGGTCCGGAGGCGTAGGCTGCAGCGGTTCAGGCTGTAGTGGTGGATCTGGCTGCGGAGGAGGAGGCTGTGGGGGTGGCTGCGGTGGATGCGGAGGCTGTGGGGGATAACGAGGCTTTTCTCTCCCTTAAGGTTCTATGTCATGGGATCAGATCGGCCTGAGAAACCGACATGATCATGCCACTGTAGTCCGCCTTATAGTTGATATATTCGATAGCGAAGCTTGTATCTTGTTGGCGGAGATCCCTCTATAATTCCGCTGCCTCGGAATTAGAGATATCGCTCTGAAAGAGCGACCGGATATGAGCCCAGGCTACAAGCCTGGGTCTTCCATTCCGCAAGAATCGGAGCACGCTGAAGGCGTGCCAGAATATCATGCTGTTATGATTCCTGCGCTCCTTCAAAGCGCTATACGTTTAGTACACCTGTTCCCAGAGCTTCCCTGGCCGAGGCTCGCGCCACGTGCGGGCAGGCGCTCTGAGTATTTTTCAGAGCCTTCTGACCCCTTTTAGCAAAGTCGGCTATCTGTAAGGCGGACGAGACCAGACTCGCTGCTAAGCTTCGGCTGTAGTTGCGACGGAATTTTAAAGCATGCTCATATCTGAACCAGGTCTTGGTTAGTCTGAAAATGGCACTAAATGTCTTAGATAGGCAAATGTTGAGCATTGGTAAGAGGAGTGAGGATCGTTAATGTATATTATATATCTTATTATGCGCATTCGATTCCAGCTGATGAGCATTCTTGGATTTCTGCAAAACTTCCAGCAGCACCGAGGGCTTTTTCACTGAATAGGTTGTCCACATCGTAGCCAAGCCATCTGCCCCAGGACGGGATGTGCATCTGGCGAAGCTACAGGAGTTGAACGAAATTAATGAAAAAACTGATTCTCATTTCATGGATATTGGCAGGTGTATGCTCGCATGTTTCGGCTCAAGATACGGGGTATTCCCAGGTAAAAGGATTCACGCCGGTAGAAGCAGGGGAGCATCCCCGCTTACTGTTTCGCAAAAGGGATCTACCGGAAATCCGCCGTCGTGCGAAGACCCCGGAAGGGCGTAAGATTGTGGAGAGGTTGAAAGCGACCCTGAATGGCGCGGAAACTGTTCCGCCTCCGGAGTTGCGACACCCCGCCAAGAATGGATATCTGACAACCGTATCCCTGCCGGAAGGAGCCTATTCCATTTCCCATGCCGCAGGCTTTGGCATGTTGTACCAACTGACTGGAGAACAGCGCTACGCTGATTTGGCACGGGAGTGTATGGACCTGGGCTTTGCCGGTGTACGTGACCGGGATCCACAAGCACGATACGCCATGGTATTTGGTCATGGTCAATTACGGGTGGGACCCTCGCTGGCCTGGACGGCATTGGCGTATGACCTGTGTTATGATGCCTGGGAACCGGAGTATCGGCGGAAAGTGGCCCAGTATCTTCTGAAGTATGACTCCTCGGTAAACGCTCTGGAGAACCTCAGTGAGGACGAGCAAAAGAAACTGACCCGTGCCCGCTATACCACCAAAGACATGGCGACACGCCCGAAGCATGGGCCCGCATCGAACCATTACGGGTCCATCACGGGCGGGATTGGCATGGCCTTGCTTGCCGTCGCTGGAGATCCGGAAGCTGGCGGGAGTCCTGTCAGGGAATGGCTGCTCCGCAACGAGAAAGAAGCGGTGAAGGCCTTAACCGGATTTGGAAAACGCGGATTTTTCTTTGAGGGGCAGGGGCCTTCCCACATGGGCGCATATCCGGCCATGGTCAGTTATTTTCAGGCGTTGCGCAATGTGACCGGACGGGATTATATCTCGAAGAATGAACGCCTGCATTGGATTACGCTGCGTTGGGTTGCGGAAGTGACCCGGGATAAGCAGGGGCTCCCGGTCTACCTGGCCCGGCATGAGGCGATGGGCCAGCAGTATGGAAGCGATGTCCTCAAAAGCAGCGGGGGGCTGAGTGATAATGGCCGTTTTTCCCTGGGTTTTGGTTCCCTTCCTGAATCCTATCATCCTGCCGCGCTGTGGGCGTTTGAACAGTATTTTGCAAAGGCCGATGAAGGTCGCTTTGACAGCCTGAATTACCCTCACTTGGCGATTTCCGCCCTGATCCACTGGCCGATCGGGGTAAATCCTGAAAATCCAGAAACTCTTCTGCCTAAGGCCTACCGGGATGAAGAATTTGGCCATTACGTTTTCCGGAACGGGTGGACCGGGGAGACCGATGAAATCATCGTCACTGCGTTTACCGCCCTGCGTGGAGGGACCCGGGTAAAACCATGGAAGTCCTTACCGCTTAAAATCCGGGCCTATGGCAAAAAACATGAAATCGACTTAGGTTGGCGGGATAAGGGGATGAAGGAAGTAGATTTTACCACAGATAAGTCTCAACAGAGTTCATCCGTGGCTCTGGAAGGAGGAACCCTGCTGGGCGTGGATTACAGTGGGAGAAGTGGTGCAGCGGGATTGGTGGTTCTGAAGGGGAAGGGCAGTTTTTCAGCCGGATATTTCGGAGAGTTCATGGCCCAGTCTGTCAACGGATTTCAGGTGCTCACCATCCGTCCGGATCACATGCACCCCCGTCTGGAAGCAGACGGGGATGGGGTTAAAATTGGAGGCCTGAAGATCAGGGTGGAAGGAAATCGTTTTCGTTTTACCCGCGCCGATTCTCCTACTGCGATGATGGACAGTTTCAAGGCACGTGGTATTGATCCACTGATTGATGCGGTGAGTGAGGAAACCATTCGGCACCCTGGAAAACCGGATGCGCTCCTGAGTTTTGACTATGTCGATTTTGAACAGCAGGGGAATGAAGCCCATCTTCGGGAAGCTTTTGGCCGGGGGGACGTTGCCACGGCCTATAACCTACGTCCGGAACACCTGCGTCCCGGAGTCTTTGGACAGGCCTTTCCCTTCCGCCCGGGTGGGAAGGTGGAATCTACTCTTCCGCAAAGCGATCCGGAGGCCGAAAGCCAGAAGGAGCACCCCCTTGGGTTTACAGGTATTATGACTGCAGTGAAACTGCCGGATGGACCTGAGTGGAATTTTGCTGCAGGAGATCAGACGGTCACCTTCTGGTTGAAATTCAACGAGCCGAGATCGGGGTATGCCCTGTTAGTGGAACCGAAAAACCGGGGGGGCTTTCATATGGGATTTCATCCCGGACCTACGATTATGCTGGGAGGACGCTTCGGTTCCCTGAATGCTCCCTATCCCAATGATGCAGGTGTATGGCATCTGGTGGCGTTGGTCATGGATAGTAAACGCAAGCTGGTGACCTATTGGGTGGACGGTGAATTCGCAGGTCGGACGAAATCAAAGGGTGGGAAAGGGATTGAAGCCGGACCGACCTTTATCGGAGCCCGTTTAAATCCGGGAGCCCGTTACCCCGGAAATTTGGTGGAAGGGGACATGGATGAGTTTGCCATCTACCGCAGGGCTTTGACCGCAGGTGAAATTATGGCTCTGTATCAGGCTGGGCAGGAGGGAAGCTCATCCTTAACCGGTCGCTCGGCACCTAGCCAGGTTGCAGCCTATGTGGATGTGGATCAGGATGTTGGTGCTGCACCGTTACCGGTTCAGTTTTCAGCAGAACGCAGTATCCTACCGAAAGAAGGGGCACGATATGAATGGGATTTCGGAGATGGAAAGACCGCTTCGGGGCTAACGGTCAAGCATCAGTATCTGAAAGAGGGACTGTTTACGGCTTCATTAACGGTGACGGATCCGAAAGGAAATCAGTCAACAGCGCAGATGCCGATTCGGGTGTTCAACCGTCCGCCCGTTGTGGCGATTGAGCGGCTTGCTAACGCAGGGGGAGAACTCGTGCTCAGTGCATCCGGATCGAAGGATCCGGATGGAGGGGCGTTACGTTATCAGTGGACGGTACATGGGAAAACGCTTTCCGGGGAGAAGGTGACCCTGCCAAGGTTAGCGCCTGGCAGCCATGAGATTCTCTGTACGGCAAAGGACCCTCAGGGCGGGGTGGGTAAAGGACGCTTCAGCATCAGTATTCCTGATGCGCAGGGCTACCGATTACCGGAAAACCCTGAGAAGGTGGTGCCGGGCTTGCATTATCACCAAATGAAACTGTTCCGCACGGTTGATCCGTATGCTCCCGGTCATCCGGATGTGGTGAAGGTGACGGAGTTTCTAAACCATGGTACCGTGAATGAACTGGCGTATGGTGCCATCACCTCTGCCGGGTCAGGACGCTATGTCGTATTTGCGGGCTATGTTGCCATTCCCAAAGACGGAACCTACACGGTGATGCTGGATGGATTGAAGCGCACCCGTTTTGCGATTGGGAATGAGTTGCTGATTGAAAATGCCAGTAAATTTGACCGGTTAATACCGCCCACGACGGAACGGATCAAGTTGCGCCGGGGTTTACACCGCATGGTGTTTTATCATCCCGGGCATGTGCTGAGTAAAAATGTTCCCTACAACTTTTTCTTTGCCCGGGTGATCCTGGAACATGAAGATGGATCACGCTTTGTGATGGGCAGTGGTAACCTGTTCCGGACGCCCTTATCTGCAGAAGATGTGGGCAGTGATCTGGCCAGTTTGCAGCTGCCAATCGAAGCCGCTGCTCCCGTAAGCTCAGGAAATCGCGCCCCCCGGATTCGCATCCATGAACAAATCCTGAGTGAAATGCCTGGGGCAAAAACCTTAAAGCTAAGAGCGGAAGTTTCCGATGAGGATGGAGATGACGTACAGCTTTCCTGGCTGATGCCGGACGGGGGTGTGTATGCTTCGGTTGAATCGATTACCAGGGTTTGGACCACAGGGCGTTATCCTGTCACGGTAATGGCCGAGGACGGGCGAGGGGGGAAAACAAGCAAAACACAGATCATCGATGTGGCGGGACCCGAGGCTCGAAGCATCAGCTTTGATTTTATGAACATTAAACCTGGAGAAATCGGGGTGTTCCCGGGAGAACGGATTGGGTTGGTCCCTTCCTCCAGTTGGAACGCCCTGGTTCCTGCGAGTCAGAGGAACATGAAAGGGAATGCGGGGGATCTGATGGTCATGGAGCCACGCTTTGGCCTGACCTTGGCCTCTCCGGATCAGCGTGCCTGGCTGGATCAGGATGGAACGCCGCTGGAGGATCTTGTGGTCCGCATGCCCGGCCGAAATCCTTCTGCATCGATTAACATGCCGTATGCGATGGGACGCAGTCCCTTGCAGCGGATGATGCGCTTTGGAGCTATGGTGCCGGAGATGCAGATCGAGGGGATTCCTTATGCACGTTACGATGTCATTGTGTACCTGATGGGGAATGCACGCAAAGCGAGCTCTCCGTATGCCTGGTACCTGCAAGGGCATCAAAAGAAGAAAAAACGCAGCAAACGTAGAGCGCCGGATTTAGGGGAAGGGGTGATCCGGGTGAACACGGAAGAGGTCCAATTCTCAACGGATCTGGAACACAACCGCTGGCAGGGACATCTTTCGGAACTCAGTGCGGAGAACCCCTCCGGGAATGTGGTGATTCTCCGCGGACTCCGTGGGAGTAGCTGTAATCTGGAATTCTCGGGCAGCCATATTGCCGGCTTCCAGATTGTCGAGCGACGCTGAACTCAGTGGGTGGGCTCCTGCGGATGTCTCCCCAGACTGTCTCGACCCAGCTGTGGGTCGGGCAGCTTGTTCCCGGAAGGTAGGCCCTGGGTTTTATTTGTCGCCAATATAGACCCCAAAATGGGTTTGGGCATGTAGGTCGATGATCATATGCCCGATTTGTTGCTGGTCGTTGATAAAGAAGAGATACAGCAGTCCGCGGAGACGACTTTGATCTTTTCCGAAATCCCAGCGCACATGTGGGCTGAACAGGATGTGATCAAACCCGCTGAACCCATCGCTCAAACCCTGAGTGTAATCAGGAGATGTCGGAACTTCGACCGCCCCGCCATACATCATGAAGAAGGTGTATGCACCCGGAACATAGGAAACCGGGTTGTGGTCCTGCATCCGGAATTCCTGTACCTCCACATCGGCCTGAATGTGCGGATTCCATGAGAGACGGTTACTGACAGAGGAACTGATCTGAGTGGAGTTCGCTTGATGGTATCGCCAGATGCTGGAGTAGGGAGCTTGAAGAATGCTTTTGTGGAACTGCAGATACATTGCCCCTAAGCCAGCATCCCAATGGGTCATTTCCGGATACGGGGTCCGGGTCACCCCCGGGGCATATTCATTGCGAATGATGTTGTCCATGAAGACCACATCCCCTGGCTCGGGGCTGGTGACCTGATCTACATCTTCTTCGTTGTAGATGCTGAGTCCAGGGCTGACGTAGCGAATGGTCCCCCAATAACTGGCTTCACTGGAACTGGGAAGAAAAGGGGGCGGACTGGCCGGAGTGGAATGTGCGGGAAGGAAAACACTCAGGAGAATCAGGGCAACGTCGTAACGGATGTTCATAAGGCAATTCCAAGCTGGGGTTAACGATATATGGGTTTCAGGGGCGTTTCATCGTGCTATTGGCATTAGCGGCTCCAGGGTTACGGCTTATCTGAGTTTTTTAAAAAATTCTTATTTGGACACATGCGATCATGTGAAGCTGTGGGTTGACCCTTCGTTTCTGCATATTAGGGATCCTATATGATCAACGCCATACACCATATCGCCTTCGCCTGTCAGGATGTTGCCAGTCAGGAAGCCTTCTACACAGAGAAACTCGGATTCCGCCGGGTGCGTGTCTATTCTCCCGCGGAGGGGCCGGACATTATCAACCTTCGCCTGGGCAGTTGCATTCTGGAGCTGTTTGCCTCGACGAAAGCAGAGCCGGATCAGCGGGGAGGGGAACAGGCTGTGGGCTTTAAGCATCTGGCCTTTGAAGTGGAAGATCTGGAGTCTACCGTAAAGGGGCTGCAGGACGCGGGGATTCACATGGGACC
Organism: Verrucomicrobia bacterium UBA6056; assembly: GCA_002429005.1. Lineage (GTDB taxonomy): Bacteria > Verrucomicrobiota > Kiritimatiellia > SS1-B-03-39 > UBA6053 > UBA6056. Next base: position 20,593 of record DIYK01000055.1, on the reverse strand, counting down.
CATCCGCAGGCTGAATCAGCTTCTCGAAGGCTTGCGGGTCTGTTTCTTTGCGGACCCGGAAGGCAATATCCTTGAGCTGGTAGAAGGCTTCTACGACGAGACCTGATCCCAAAAACTCGGTTGTCCGGCCCGTTCCCGGTATTCACTGGGAGAGCAATCAAGAAAAGAACGAAAGCATCGGGCAAAATACTGGCTGCTTTCAAAGCCGCATTCAAATGCAATCTCCGTGATGCTTTGTTTCCCTTGCTCCAATAGGTCACAGGCTTTCATAATCCGTACCCGGTTGAGATAAATGATGGGGGAGTCACCGCTGATCGACTTAACCAACGCGGAGAAACGACTTCGTTTCAGACCACAGTCTGCAGCCATCTGATCCAGGCTGGCCGAGCGCTCTATCCACTCCGCTGCCCGCTGCACCCAGTCCATGACCCGCTGCTCTGGTCCCGCCTGGCTGTTCTGTTGCTGCGGAACCGCTTTCTGCAGTTCATCCTCGATTTCCAGGAGAAGCAGACTGAGGAGATGCGAGACTTTTAAGTGATCTCTCTCCGAAGCGGAGCTGTAGAGCCGTACAACCTGTTGGAGTAAATTCCCGATTTCTGCAGGAACAGGCAGGCAGCGGAGTGTGGCGTGCAGCAGGGTATCACGAAGTGAGTCCCACTGAGCCTTGGGAAAGGAGAGCCCCGGAGGTTGCTGTAATTCGCCGCATTGTTCGCCGACATCGATCACCGCCCAATCCAGATGCAGTCCCCATTGTACCTGCTGCACGCCGCCATGTTTTTCCCAGGGGAGGGTGAAAAACAGATCCCCCGCCTGAACGGGGATGCTACGATCTTCCACGGTCCACAGCGCCTGGCCTTTGCGAATGTAGACCAGTTCGAGGCCATCATTGTAGTGGATTCCCAGATCTAAGCGGATTTTGGCTCCTTCATGGATACCGCCAAGCTGGATGGGCTGCTTCATGTGCACGATTTACCACGAATGAATCCGGAACGCAACCGGGGGAAAGCTATGCTATTGGGCTCGTGAAATAGGAGATGACCCATGAGTTCCGTGAAAGAGATTGATCCCAATTACCGAGTCGACTGGTACCGTACGCCCCTTTCCCGGGAGCTCCTGGATGAGTTGAATACCCGTAGTGACGTTAAGGGCTTTATCCAGGCCGGAGGCTATCTGCTCAGTATTATCGCGACGGGTGTGTTGTTAGCCTACAGCCTGATGCATCTCCATTGGGGCTGGTGGCTACCGGCCCTGATCCTGCATGGCACATGTTCATCCTTCACCTTGAACGGGATTCATGAACTGGTGCACGGCACGGTGTTTAAAACCAAAAAATGGAACGAGCTGTTCTGCTGGATATACGGGGTCTATGGCATGTGGAATTATCACGCCTTCTGGGCCAGCCACTCCGAACACCACAAGTACACCCTGCATGACCCGGAAGACTCAGAAGTCATCCTGCCGATTACCCATGACCTCAAGGGCTTTCTTCATCGCAGTACGGTGGAAGTAAATGCGCTGAAATGGTTTTTTGGCAGTCATCTCACATTGGCCCGCGGCATTCCCATCGATGAATGGGGGGAGCACCTCTACGGGGAAAAGGAACTGCGTTTCCGCATCTTTCGTTTCTCCCGAATCATTCTCGCCGTTCATGCCTCCTGCCTCCTGCTGGCCCTGCTGATGGGATGGTGGTGGTTGCCCATCGTGACCACCCTGCATGTCTGTTATTTCAAAGGACTCAATTTCCTGCTCAATGAGACCCAGCACATTGGCTTGCAGGATCATGTGGACGATTTCCGGCTCAACTCCCGTACCTTCTACTGCAACCCGGTTTTTCGGTTTCTGTATTGGAACATGAATTACCACATCGAGCATCATATGTATGCCGGGGTGCCTTGTTACAATCTGCCCAAGCTGCACAAGGCCATTCAACATGAGCTTCCCTACAGTTTTAAGAATGTGGCGGAGACCTGGTTCCACATCATCACCTGCCTCTACCGACAGAAGCATGAACCCGGCTATGTGTATATCCCGGTGCTGCCCGGTGGAGAGCAGGCCGAAGAGCAGGGGCGTTCCTTCCAGCGGGAACAGAGCTCTAAGACCAGCGAGCAAGCAAGCCGGGCTGGAGGCCCAGTGTACGACTCATCCGGAATCCCCTACAGCACCTGGGAATGTACGGTGTGCGGATTTATGTATGATGAAGAACGAGGCCTTCCAGAAGAGGGAATCGCTCCAGGCACCCGCTGGAAGGATATTCCGGATGATTGGCGTTGTCCGGACTGTGGCGTGGCGAAAGCCGATTTCAGTATGAAAGAAATCTCACGGCCGGAGAATCTGGATGCCGTTCCGACAAGCGTAGAAGTGGGGCAGTCGGATCCGATTGTCTTTGTGGGTTCCGGCCTTGCGGTCTTTCAGACTCTGCGTGAATTCCGCAAACTCAATACCCGCAAAGAGATCATCCTGATCACCGAAGAGGATGGGTCCCAAGTGTACAAACCCACTCTGTCCAATGCCTTTGCCAGCGGGAAAAGCGCTGAGGATCTGATCCTCTACGGACCGGATCGTTTGTCGAAGGAACTGGGCGTTCGCATCCTCGCACAGTGCAGCGTACGCAAGGTGGATCGGGAGAGCAAAACCCTGAGCCTCTCATCCGGAGAGGCCCTTCGCTACAGTCGTCTGGTCCTGGCGACGGGAGCCGCTCCCCGTCCCGCCCCCTTTGCGGGGGCCTATTCGGTGAACTCCTGGGCGGACTATACCCGATTCCGGGAGGCCTTGCCGGAGCAGGGGCGGGTCAGCATACTGGGTGCAGGCTTGGTGGGCTGTGAATTTGCAAACGACCTGGTGGATGCAGGATATTCTGTGACGGTGGTGGATCCGGCTGAGCAGCCCTTATCCCGCCTGGCTTCAGAGCAGGAGGCGCTTAACCTGAAACAGGCTCTCTCAGAACGAGGCGTCATCTGGAAGTTGGGTATTGTGGCGGAGGCCTGGGAGCCGGAACGTAGAACCCTCACGTTAAACAATGGGGAAGAGCTCGCCTGTGATCTGGTGTTATCCGCGATAGGTCTGCTTCCCAGAACCGAGTTGGCTGAAGCTGCCGGGCTCCATTGTGGCAGGGGGATTCACGTGGATCGTTTTCTGCGCAGTTCCGATGAGGATATTTTTGCTTTAGGCGATTGTGCAGAGATCGAGGGGGAGTGGCTTCCTTTCATTGATCCTCTTCTTCATGCAGCTGCCGCACTGGCCAAGACGCTCAATGGAAGCGAGAGCGAACTCTGTCTTCCGGAACTGCGGGTGAAGGTCAAAACTCCGGCATATCCGTTGGAAATTCCATGGTCCCGTCGACAGCCTGTGAAGGCTCAATAACTCGAGTTTTCCGAGCTTCCGTCTCTATATGGCAGATTATGGCCATACCTGTAAGTAGCTTTGACGTTTCATCCGGCTTCGCTCAGGATCATACTAGGCTTTACTGAAGACTTCGTAGTCATCTAGCCAGGCTTGGGGAGACAGGCCTTGATCGGAAGTCTAGTTGTACATGGACGGTCCACACAATCCTTCAAAAATGGACATTTTGTCCGTGCATGATATAGGAAAGTGTGACTCATGGAGAAGAATCCCTTAGCTGTACAGTTCCCAACCTACGCCCGCTCTCAACTGAATTGGGTGGGTTCGGTTGCCTATCCTCCGGCCCGGGTTCAAGCTGAAATCCATTGTCATCCTTTTCACGAATTGGTGTTTGTCTCCAGTGGAACCTACCGTGTGGAAATTGGGGATGAGGTCATCTCGCTGGCTTCCGGAAGAGGGATTGTCTTTCGCACCCAGCAAGCTCATCGTCCCTGTCCGGATGCCTCTGGCTGTCGTTTATATGTGTTGCAGTGGACGGATGGCCTTCCGTTGCAGCAGGCGATTACCTTGTTTCATGATCCTCAGGCGGAAATTGCCACCCTCTGCGATTGGCTGTGGAGACGCTATCCAGGCCTGTCCCCAGCGGGGATTCTGCATGTAAACAGTCTGATGGACTCGGTGCTGGCCTGCATGCATGATCAGGAAAGCAGCACCGAGCAGGGGCTGGCCATGGATGTGGCTCACTACTTACAAAATGCCCAACACGAAGGCTTTGTGCTCCAGGAACTGGAAGCCTTTACGGGACGTAGTTTACGGCATGTGAACCGGGTGTTTCGGGATCGCTTTGGCATTTCACCCATGCGCTACCGCCGTCAGGCTATGCTGCAGCGGGCGGTGCATCTACTCTGTAACAGCAACCGGAGCATTGAGGAAATCAGCATCGTCTCCGGGTACCGCAACAGCCAGGCTCTGGTACGTGCGACGCGCAGTGCCTATCAGCGAACTCCGAGTGAACTGAGAAAAGAGGGAATTCCGTTTTTGGACACGATGTCCGAAAATGAGGGGTAATGTCAGCAATTTTTCCTACATGGTTTATTTGAGAACGCTTATACTGATAATGCGTCGCCTAGTTCTACTGGACCCTATCATTCAGCTGATTCCCCACAGAGCAAAGCGGCGTGGATTCCTATGTTCAGTAGCCCAGAAAAACTTCACATGAATTGTTCTCATTCCCGTTTCGCATTACATCCCCATCCTTTCAGCTTGAGAAGGCTGACGACTCGCTTTTTCCAACTGGGGCTGTGCTCCCTGTTCCTCATGGGGGCTGCAGGTGCTGCGGAAGGCATTCGTTCGGAGCCGGTACCCGGTCATCGTCCGGTTCAACCCGGTGAACATCCCCGTTTGTTGTTCCGCAAAACCGATCTGCCGGAAATCCGCAAACGGGCTAAGACGCCGGAAGGGAAACGGATCGTGGCTCAGCTCAAAAAAGCGCTGGGTGGGGGAGAGGCGCTACCGGAACACTACCATCCGAGCCGCATGCCCTATAAAGACGAAACCAGTCTGCCCATGGGGGCCTACAGCATTTCCCATGCGGCCGGATTTGGCATGCTCTACCAACTGACCGGAGATCAGAATTATGCTGATCTCGGTCAGAAGTGTCTGGAGATCGGATTCACCGGTCAACGGGATCGCGATTCAAATGCCCGCTACAGCCAGACGCTCATCGGGGAAGAATTGCGGATGGGCCCTAGTCTGGCTTGGACTGCGCTGGGCTATGACTTGTTGTATGACGGTCTGGATCCTGAGTTTCGTAAAAAAGTGGCCCTGCATATCCAGAACTACAACATGGAAGCACATGATGGGCGGAAGTTGGCTAATTTTGAGAAAACGGGCAAGTGGAACAAGTTGACCATGGAGGCTCAGGCCATGAAGCCCCGCTACGGACCCGGTTCCAATCACTACGCCAACATTACCGGCGGAAATGCTTTTGCCTTGATGGGTATTTATGGCGATCCGGGAACGGATACTGCCAAACTCGACAAATACCTGGAGCGTCTTCATCGGAATGCGCTCAGTGCCTTGGGTGGATTTGGTCCTCGTGGATTTTTTCATGAAGGACAGGGGCCATCGCACACTGCGGCCTATCCCTCCTTCATGGCCTACTGGGCCGCGATGAAAAACGTCAAGGGACTCGACTACAGCAACAGCGATCCGTTGAAATGGATTACGCTTCGCTGGGTAGGGGAAGTCAGTCAGTCCAAGCGTGGGTCTCCTCATTATGGTGTACGCCATGAATCCATGGGTGTGGCCTACGGCGGATCGGATATCAAATCCTCCGGCACCATGAACGAAGGCCGCTTCAGTCAGGGCTTCGGTGTTCTTCCGGAGAAATACCACGCAGCTGCCCTCTGGTCCTACGAGAATTATTTTGCCAGTGCCAATGGGGAAGAGTTCGCCTACGATACCTCCTATTATCCTCATCATGCCATTCAGGCCCTGGTCAACTGGCCGATCGGAGTGAAGCCAGAGAACCCTGCTTCGCTGGTACCGAAAGCCTACGTGGATGATCACTTCGGTCACTATGTCGTTCGCAATGGCTGGCACAAGGACTCGAAGCAGGATGTGGTGATATCCATCTTTACTTGCGTAAAGGGCGGCACTCGGGTCAAACCCTGGAAAGCGCTGCCGATTAAGATTCTGGCCAATGGCCGCCTGGTGGAAATTCCGACCGGATGGAAAGAAAAAGCCACCAAGCCCATCGCGTTCGAAACGGATCAGACCAGCACCAGTATTGCGACCAGCGGCGGTACCTTCGGCATTGATTTCAGCGAGCGATCCGGGGCGAACGGTGTCATGGTCAGCACCAAGAAACTGGATACCGGCTACAACGCGGACATTCTGCATCAGATGGTGGGCAAGCTGACCGTGATCACTTTCTCAGACAATGAACAGCACCCCAAAGCGGTGGCTGCTGACGGCGGTGTAGTGGTCGGAGCTCTGAAGATTACCCGTTCTGGAGATGGCTTTGCTTTCTCCACTGCGGGCACGGCCAACTCGGAGATGGTGAATGCCTATGAGGTCAAAAAAATCGACCCGAAGATGGATGCGATTACCGACGAAACGCTGAAACATCCCGGGACTCCGGATGCCTTGATCAGCTTTGACTACGAGGACATGCGTCAGGAAGGGGACCTGAGCTACTTCCAGGAAAGCATCAACGGGGAAACCCGGGCCCTGGTCTACAATGTCCGTCCCGAGCATCTTCGCCCCGGTGTCTTTGGAGAGGCTTTCCCATTCCGGCCAAAAAATGATGCTCCTTCCATTCTTCCCGCTGTGGATCCGGCGGCCACTGCGAAAGAGCTCAGCCGCGATCCTTTGCTGACGGACGTGAAAGGTATTTTCTCCCGGGTTGAATTACCTGCGGGGGCGCCCTGGCAGTTGAACGGTTCCAGTCAGACGATCACCTACTGGCTTAAGTTGAATAAACCACGTGATGGATATGCATTGATCGTGGAGCCTTATGGTTCGTCCTACCACTTCGGATTCCACCCAGGGCCCACCCTGATGGCTGCGGGTAAATTAGGCGGCCTGGCTGTCAGCTATCCCAATGATCCCGGAGTGTGGCGGCATATTGCCTATGTCCGCGATGCGGAACGTGGAATTTTCTCCATGTACGTTGACGGAGAAATGCTGGGACGGACACGTTCACGCGGTACCTTTGAAGAAGTTCGCCCCACCTACCTGGGTGGGCGCCGGGGCAAGGGAAGTGCCCTGCCCAGCGGGGCTCCGGTAGAAGGCGATATGGATGAGTTTGCCATTTACAACCGCGCCCTGACTGCGGGTGAACTCATGGCGCTGTACCAGAGTCAACAGGATGCGGCTCAGGCCCTGTCCGGTCTTCGGCCAGCTAAACGTCCCCCCACCGGTTACATTGATGCGGATGTCATTATCGGTGTTCCTCCGCTGGCGGTGAACTTCTCGGCCAAGCGTTCCGTGGATCCGGCCAGTCCCGGGAATCCGAAGTTGAGCTATGCCTGGGATTTCGGGGATGGAAACAAAGCCAAGGGGCTCGAAGCCAGTCATGCCTTCCAGAAAGAAGGGGAATACCAGGTCGCCCTGACCGTGACGAATCAAGCCGGTGACAGTCATACGGCCTATTTCCCGATCCGGGTAACCAACCGGGCCCCCTCGGCTCAGATTCGCCTGGTCAGTAAGCAGGGGAGCAGTGTCACCCTGAGTGCGGCGGAATCCAGTGACCCGGATGGGAAAGAATTGACCTTTTCCTGGGATACCCCTGTGGGTGCGAAGAGCGGTCCGGAAGTCAACCTGAAGGGCTTGCCTGCCGGTTCTCATGAAGTGGCCTGTACGGTCACGGACCCGGAAGGGGCCAGTAACACGGCCTTCTTCACGGTCAGTATCCTCGACTCCGAGGGGTTTCGTCTGCCTGAGAATCCCAAAAATGTGGTCTCGGGCCTGCACATGCAGGAATGGGAAGTCTTCCGCGAACCCGGTCCGGTTCGCCGGGACCGCACACCTAACTTCCGGAATCCGGAGTACAAAAAGTACTTCGGCTACAAACGCTCCGGGACTGTGTCCGAGTTCAGCCTGAACGATATTCACGGAGGCAAGGCCTATGTTGGCTTTACCTTTGCCGGCTATCTCGATGTGCCGGCGGATGGGGAGTACGAGGTGTGGCTGGATGGCCATAATTATATCTGGCTGCAGATCGGGAATGATCCCCTGGTGCTTGCCAAAGGAGGGGTCGGTGGTCCCCAAGTCGGGCGAGTGGGTGCCAAGGGATCCGAAATGCTTCCCAAGATCAAGCTGCGCAAGGGCCTGCACCGAATCAAAGCCAGCATCACCATGACCCGTACCTCCCGCAATACCACCGTCAACGTGCCCTGGATGCGTCTGATTTTCAACAATAGTCAGAATTCCTTTGTGGCCTCTCAGGAGCGTTTGTTCCGTTCGCCCCTGCCTGCAGAAGCTGCCCAATTGGGGATGCCGCAGCTGTCGGGTCCGGACCTGCTGAGCCTGGGGCCGACGGGAGAAAGCCAAGCCACTCCGGTAGCAGGGAATCAAGCTCCGGTGGTGCGTATTGTCGCGAAGGAGCTGGCCTCTGCCCTGGGTACGAAAGCCATGCAGTTCAAGGTCGAAGCCACGGATCCGGATGGAGATCCCCTGAGCTGGCACTGGCAGGGACTGGAGGGTCAGAACCACGAGGATGCGCCTATGGTGAAGCATCTCTATCACAGCGGCAGCCATCAGGTCTCCGTCGTGGTGAGCGATGGCCGGGGCGGTGAGACCGCTGCGGTCCACAGTTTCAAGGTTCCTGAACTCTCTGAATATGGAAGGGGCTTCGGCATCAACTTCCTCGGTCAGATTAAACGTCGTACTGGCGAGGGCTGGTCCGACGGCGTTTCAGCCTATCCCGGTGAAACCTTCGGTGCGGTGCCCATGTCGAACTGGCTGAATGCCAGCCAGTCCCGGGATAAATTCCTCATCGGGCCTACCCAGAAAATAGGTCATGAAACTATTCCTTCCCTGCGGGATGGGGATGGAAACTTGCTTCAGATCCAGACCGAAGGCAGTCATATCGGCGGGGGACAGTCCCTTGCGACCTTGCCGAGCACAACGACGGCGGATGACCGCTTCATGTCCATGGGGGCCTCGATGGGAGAGAAAGCCGCCGGACTCAAGATCAGCGGTATTCCCTATGCTTCCTGGGATGTGGTGATCTATTTCATCGGGAACAGCAGCGGCACGGTCAACCCGGATGCGATCTGGTTGGATGCGGTTCCGGAAGAGGGCGGGAAGAAAAAGAAGAAAAAGAAAGGCGCTTCCAGACCCATTGCCGACTTGAAGGTGACCCTGAATGGACAGGAGAAAAGCTTCACCGCTGCCGGAGAGAAGCATCCGCGTTGGCCGGGCTACTATAGCCTCTTGGATGAAAATGATCCGCAAGGTAATGTGATCATCTGGTCCGGTCTCTCAGGATCCAAACTCGATTTCCATATCGATGGGGGCGGTCGTGTGGCCGGCATCCAGGTTCTGGAGCGGAAATGAAGGACTGGAACGAGATAAACCCTAAGCTGTTTTTTAAAAAGAAACCAACCGCGTCCAACTGCGTCAGACCCGCAGGGAATGGAGTACACATGATGAAACTGACTCAATCGATGATCCTGTTGTTTAGCGCGATGGTGACCTTATCCTGCAGTGCAGAAACAAAGGCCCCATCCGTCAGCGGTTCCGGAAGCTCCAGTGGCGGGGCCGCTCTGGGGGGCGTGGCCATGCCGGAACGTGGAGGCTTGGCGGTGATGGTAGGAGCCGAGACACTTCCCCATGCACGCAGCCTGGCGGAAAGCGGGCAGTGGTTGGTGCATATCGTTCTGGACGATAGCAAAGAACAGGCCCGTGCTCTTGAAGCTGTCGAGGATCTGGTTCCTCTGATCACGGTTGGCCCCTCCAATGCAGGAGCTCTTCCCTTTGGACCGGACTCGGTGAATCTGGTTCTCCAAGGCGCAAAGCCACTGTTTGATGACGCTGAGGTTTCCCGGGTCCTGGCTCCGAAAGGCCTGGCCCTGAGCGGGGCAATGAATAAGCTGCGATCCCGGGTTGAGCCTGAAGATGAACGCTATGCTCCCTGGACACATTTCCGTGCGGATGAATTTAACAGCGGAACCTCTCTGGATACAGCGGTGGAACCCTCGACCAGTCTGCGCTGGATTTCTCAGAACCTGCCGGACATGCAGGTGCGGACCATTGATGGTGTGGCAGGCTATTTGCTGGGAAGTCTCTCCGGTGTTCGCATTGCCAAAAGCCGCAGAGACCTTACCCATTTCCGCGGGATTGAAGGCTATGATGTGTTTTCCGGTGTTCCGCTGTGGCAGTTTAAAGATGAACGCGCCACGGGCGATAAAGGCTCCCGTGAGAATTTTGTCGCTCATGAGCTGGGCTTCATTCATCTCCAACCCGGTGACTGGCAGCCCGCAGTGCTGACTGATAAAAACACGGGCAAGGTTCTGGTCACCTATGAGGAAGGGCTCAAATTCGGAGTGCCATCTGATATTGAGCGTCCCTGGGAACGGAGTCCGGACTTTGAGGAGAAAATCAAACAGAAGACCAAAATCGTGGGCTATGACGATTCCTTTCCTCGCATCCGCAAAGGCGGGAGCAGCGGGGTAGGGCGTACGACCAATGTGATGTTTCTGGTCCACGAAGATACCCTGATTCAGATCTGGGGGCCCAATGTGGTCGCCCTGTCGGTTTCCACCGGCAAAAAGATGTGGGACTACAGCATGAAACGCGGTGGCTTTCTGGGAGCCTTCAGCCGGGACGGGAAACGGGTTTATGTCTGCGAGACCTTTGAGCCGGGTGCCGGCTGGGGCCGTTGGGGCTCCTATGGTACCACCGCCATCATTGCCCTCAATGCCGCCAATGGCAAAGAACTGTGGCGGAATGAGGAGTGGGCCACCAGTGAGACACTCAAATTTGGCAAAAAAGTCAATCATCCCACCAACCTCAGTGAGTTGATCGAAGTCGATGGACGTCTCTACGCCTATGATCACTCCAGCAACATTGCCAGTGATTACCATGCGGATCTCTACGCTATCGATGTGAAGACCGGAAAAATCGACTGGGAATTCATGGACGCCAACTTTAAAAACCCCGAACGGGAATATCAAAAGCATGGCGCGATGACCAACAACATGGTCTACTGGAATGGTGGGCTCTACAACAAGATCGCCAGCTACAGCCTGGATGGCCCGACGGCAGATCGTGAGGCGACCCGAATGTTCGGGGGCAACCAGCGCTGTGTGCGCACCTCCGGTTCCGCGAAGTATCTGGTGCGAGGGCATACCGGATTTATTGATCGGGAAGGCAACGCCTACCAAACCTTTATGACTCGGGGGAATTGCTCCATGCCCAACTATCCCACTTACGGGGCGATTGTGATGACCACGGATGAAACCTGCAGCTGTTATAACGGCTTCCGCGGCAAAGGAGCCCTGGTCCCTGCGAGGACGCATCAGGATTTTGCTCCCTCACAACGTCTGAGCAAACCGGCTGCGGTTTCAGTAAACGAAGCTGCTAAGCCTCTTCCCGAATCCGTGATTGAGAAAGTATGGATCCCCTGGATCGCACTGACCTTTTTTGCGGAACACAAACAGCTCGGCCCCATGCAGGCCGGCGATGTGGAGTTGACGGTGGATGTGCAGCGTCATGTGATCAGCGCCAGCAAGAGCAAGGAGGTGTTGTGGCGTTACCGCAGTGATGGCCGCGTGCATACCCTGCCTACGGTGGATGGGGATACCGCATACGTAGCCTCAACCGGGGGGACGATCACCGCACTGAACCTCAAGGATGGCAGTATCCGCTGGCGTTTCCTCGCTGGAGCAAACACAGAAAAGGTGGTGGTCAACGGACAGTTGGAAAGTCGCTGGCCGGTCTACAACAGCGTGCTCAAAGACGGGACCCTCTATTTCTGCGCCGGTCGTCATCAGGAAGCGGATGGGGGCATCTACACCTGGGCTTTGGATGCCAAAACGGGTGAGATTCAACAGTCCTTCCGTTATTTCGCTCCCATCTCCAAATCCACGATCGACCAAAATCAGCAACGCAAAGATGGCGTGGTGTGGCGTGGGAACCGCAGCATTGCCTCCCGTGCGCTGATGCCCATGGGGCTGGCGCTGAATGAAGAGGGCCGGATTTGTTTCGCCAACCGGTTTAATCACAAAGCCGTTACCGCCCGCTACGACCTTTACTGGAGAGATCTTTCCGAGCGGACCAAAGACCGCAATGACGGAGGGATGCCCGACTTGGAGCGTCCCAGCCAGCAATTGGTCCCCATTGACTTTGCGGCCTGGAATGGACGGGTCATTCATCCGGTTGCTCACGGCCCCTTCAAAGATGTGAAACTGAAATTTAATACTCACCGCACCCTCCAGCAGAAATTCGGAACGGGTGCGGAAGCCGCTCACTAATCCATACGAACTTCATCATAATGAAAAAAACGACTCCACTCCTTCTTTCCATGCTTTGTGCATTCTATGCGCAGGCCGCAGACCTGAGTCCTTTTCAGAAACAGGGTGGTCTCGCCGTGATCTCCGGATCGAACAGCGCCGAACATGCCATGAGCTTAGCTAAGGACGGTCGCTGGCTGGTGCGTATCGTGGCGAAACATGAAGCCGAAGCCAATAAACTGCGTAGCGAAACCGAGTCTCTGGTGGGGCTGGTGACGGTTCGCACTGCGGCAGAAGATGGACGCTTGCCTCTGCATACCGATACAGTCAACCTGGTTGTTCTGGATAAGGGCAGTCAGATCTCCATGGAGGAAGCCCGCCGGGTCCTCGCACCTGAAGCGGTGTTGATGAACAACGGGAAACGGGAGGAGATGCCGGAAAACAGCGATTATGCTCCCTGGACCCATCTCAAAGGGGATGCACAGGGTACAGGGGTATCCAAAGACAAACTGGTGGCGCCTTCCAATTCCTTACGCTGGCTGGCTCAGGATCGCCTCACTACGGAACTCCGCAGTACCAATGGTGTGGTCGCAACTCTGGGCATGACCACGTTGGGCGAGCGTAGTGCAACCATCTCCGGACGTGATGTGTATTCGGGTGTGGCTCTGTGGTCCAATGAGCCGATCATGAACCGCTATCAGCAATATTTCTTTGTCTCGCATGAACTGGGTTTTATCCATGCCCAGGAAGGGGAAATGAACCCGGTGGTGCTACGCGATGCAGGCACGGGGGAGATCATTCGCTCCTTTGATGAAGGTCTGAGTTTGCCCGTGAAATGGGGCGATAAAAAGATGCACTTCGGACCTCCGACCGGATCCCGTTTTGATAAAGATACCGGGAATGGTCAGCTGCGGGTGTGGGGGGATACCCTCATCCAAGTGTATGGCTTCGATGTGGTGGCGCTGGATATTCCTACCGGGAAAAAACTCTGGCAGACCCGCCTGGAAAAACCCAGTGCCCGGGTTGTGCTGAGTCAGGATGGAAGCCGTCTCTGGGTTCAGGAAACCACCGAACCCCGTCAGGGACATGGTCGTTGGGGCGATTTTCCCACCGCGGCTCTGACGGCATTGTCCATGAAGGATGGCAAAACCTTGTGGCGTAAAGACTGGTCTGAATCCGAGACCCTGGTCAAGGGCAAACGCGTGACCGGCGCTCCCCGCTTTACCGAGCTCTTTGATGTGGATGGCACTCTGTACATTTGGGACGGGACTGCCAACCTGCATCGCGACTGGCACGGGGATATGTGGGGGATCAACCCCAAGACCGGAGAAACCCTCTGGCATCTGGAAGACGCCAACAACAAAACCCAGCGCAAAGAATATGGCAAACATGGCCCCATGACCAACAATGGCATCCTGTGGAATGGCATGCTGGTCAGCAAACATGCAACCTATTCGCTCACGCCTCAGCAAAGTGGCACCCCTGGCTTCACTTTCGTGGAAGAATCAGGAGGAACCCAGCGTTTCACCGGTGCCGAAAATGGGAAAACCCGTTCGAAACTAACCTTCCTGGGTGGCAATCAGCGCTGCGTACGGATGTCCGGTACCGAGGACTGGATTGTGTATGGCTTCAACAGCTTTGTATCCAAGGATGGGACCTCGTATCAGACCTCTCTGGTCCGCGGCAACTGTGCCAAACCCAACTACGCCACCTATGGTGCGGTGATGTCCTTGTTTGATCCCACCTGTTCCTGCTACAACGGTCTGCGCGGATCCATTGCTCTCATTCCCGCGGTAGAGGTGAAGCCGATACCTGAATCCGATCGTCTGGTTGTACCTGCCGCCCGCAAGGCGGCCGCGCATCAAGACCTCCCGGACAGCGCCTTGGTCCGGGATATGATTCAGTATGAAGCGGTCCGTTCGTATTTCGATCAGGAACGCATCCCCCCCACCAAACGGGGGAATATTTATTTGAGTGTGGATGTGCAGCGGCATCTGGTGACCGCCACTTCCGATGAAGCGGGTGCCAAAGTCCTGTGGACCTATCGTGCAGACGGCCGCATCTACAGCACGCCGAATGCGGAGAACGGCTTGGCGTATGTAACCACCACAGCAGGGACGGTCACCTGTCTGGATCTGAAAACCGGCAAAGCAACATGGCGTTTTCTGGCGGCACCCACCCGACAGGAACTGGTGGCCAACGGACAGTTGGAAAGCCGCTGGCCGGTCTATAATTCGGTGCTCAAAGACGGGACCGTGTATGTGGTGGCGGGGCGTCATGTGGAAGCCGACAGCGGAGCCTGGTTCTGGGCTCTGGATGCCGAAAGCGGAGCGGTAAAGCAGCGCTTTCACAGCTATCTGCCCATGGTGAAGTGGTCTCCCGGAGACAATACCTATGCCGTCAATTTCCGGGGGAACCGCGGCCTCGCATCCAACAGTGCACTGATCACCGGCCTGGTGCTGGATGAAGAGGGCCAGGTCTGCCTGATGAACCGCAAATGGAACAAGAGTGGTTCCCGTGCCTCCGGCCTGGGCTACTGGCGCAGCAAGATGGAGCGGACTTCCGACCGGAAAGATGCCGGCGCCATCGATCCTACAGTGCCCAATGGCATTCAACTGCCTTTGGATTTTACTGCCTGGGATGGAAAGACCGTGGACCCCAATGAGAAGTTTCAGCCCGAGTTGGTGAAAAAAATCAAGCGGGGCGGTTATCAGAGTCCTCTGAAATCCATGGGTTCTCCCTCCCAGACTCCCTGATGCATCGACCACGCCAACTTCGAATCACCCCAGTTCCCTATGAAATTCGCTTCCGTATCCCTTCTTTTGATTCTCACTCTGCATTTCCAAGCTGCAGGTGCCATTGAGCCCGCCGAAATTTTCGGGGAACATATGGTGCTGCAGGCGGGGAAAGCGCTTCGGTTTTGGGGAACCGGTACACCGGGAGAAGAGGTGAAGCTTCAGTTTCGTGGAGAGACCTATCAAAGCAAGGTGGAGAAGGATGGGTCCTGGGTGTTGATGCTCCCGAAACTAGAAGCCGGGCAGGGGTCTGAAACCCTTCGTCTTAATGAACACAGCTGGAAGGATATTTTGGTGGGAGAAGTGTGGCTGGGCAGTGGGCAGTCCAATATTTTTCTGCCTGCCAAAGCTGGGTATTTCAGCAAAGATGAGCGACTGCACACCCAGTTGGCCACTCAAACCCCCTTGCTGCGGATGTACGAACCCGGAGAAGGATGGCGGACGGGAAAAAAAGAAGAGTTTTCAGCACTGATGGGCGGATTTGGTCATCAGCTTTATGAAGAGCTGGGCGTACCGGTGGGTCTGATCGTGTTTGCCCAGGGCGGTTCCAGCACCCGTCCCTGGATGACCTGGGACATGCTCCTCTCCGATCCCTATGCGTCAAAGATCATTGAAGAGCAGATCGCCAGCTATCCGGAACGCCTGGCTGCTTTTGAACAGTCTCAGGAAGAAAAGAAACCCGGCTGGCGCGCGAAAAAGCTACCACGGAATCCGGACTACCGGGAAAAGGACAAGCGAGATGGGAAGGGGCATCATCTGGGCCTTCATTACGCACGGATTGCCCCGATGGCAGGCTACTCGATTCGGGGCGTGTTGTGGGACCAGGGAGAATCGAATGACGGAATCGAATACCTGAGTTTGATGGATTCCACCCGGGTGCTGATCAACGGCTGGCGTCGTGCCTGGGGGGATGAAGAGCTTCCCTGGATTCTGATCCAGAAACCCAGTGGGGGCGGCTGTGCCTATGATGATGAAAACCCCATTACCGCCGGAAGCAAAGCCTTCTCCGCCGCCGGGTTTACCGGCCGCGTACGGGGAGGAAATATGAATTGGATGGCCCGGACGATTCAGTTGTCCTATTTTGAAAACATCTACAATGTCAGTACGTCTGATCTGTGTACCGGCCTTCATCCCTGGAACAAATGGGGCTATGCCCAGCGTGCAGCGGGAATCGCTCTGAGCGAAGTCTATAGTAAAGATAAAGGAGCGGTCATGGGGCCTCGCTATGCAGGCCATGAAGTGGATGGATCCAGCATCGTGGTTCGCTTTGATTCTGTGGGGCAGGGGCTGGAAGTACGTCATGATGAAAAGCTTCTGGGCTTTTTCCTCGGCGATGAAGGCAGTCCTTATCTGTTTCCGGCTGAAGCTGTGATCGATGGGAACACCGTTCGTGTCAGCTCCTCCCGCTTCAGTAAACCAACCCGTGTGGCCTATTATTGGACATCACGGCGCACCGGGAGCAAGGAACAGGCTGCCAAAAATCTCTCAGCCTATGCGAACCTGTTCAATCGCGATGGACATCCCGCATGGCCCTTTTCCAGTGAGGTGATGGATCCGCTTTTGGATGCCAGCCTTCAGAATTCCCGCCCTGTCGATCAGCCCTGATCTGAACGTCTTCCCTTACTGAATTGGAGTTAACCTATGAACACGCCCTTAAAATTGATCCTGTTTATCTTGGTTTTACATGTTTTACCCGGCTTGGCTGGGCTCCCTTGGGGAACGTCCCCCCCGGGCCCTGGTGGGCTGGTGTTACAGCTGGGTGCCGATAATGCTTCCACGGCGATTGGCATCGCTAAAACGGAGCGCTGGCTGGTGTTACTCCTGGCATCGGACGAGGAACAACGGGCTGCCTTCCATTCTGAAATTCAGGCTGCGGGAGTGGCCGGTATGATTACTGTAGGTCTGGAGCAACTGCCTTTGCCGCTCGCCGACCGTATGGTGAATGTGCTGTTGCTGGATTCAGGGACAACGCTTTCGCAAGCGGAGATCAACCGGGTGCTGGTTCCCGAACGCAGTGTGGTCTACGAGGCTAGCGGGAAGGACTGGACGCTGCGCAAGGACAAGGTTTCGATGCCGGAGAACCTCGCGGGCTGGACCCATTTTCTGCAGGATGCCGGGGGAACCAAGGTGAACCAGGACGATGCGTTTCCTGCTCCAGACGGCTTGCGGTTCATTGCCGGTCCCCGCTTGCAGGATGGCAGTGGTGCGAATGGCTGGCGCATTGATCAAGGGATCGCCAGTTCGGAATGGAACAACACCATGATCCGGCATCAGCATTATACAGAGGGGCGCGATGCCTTTAATGGGGTTCTGCTGTGGCAGAGGATGGATGGCGGTCGTGAGGTGCGGAAGATGCAGGCCTTTATCATGGGGGATGGCCTGATCCTGCGCAAAGTACCGGTGAAGGTGGAAGGGCAGCGCGAAGCTTCGGAGGGGATCGCTGCCTTTGATCCGGAAAGCGGAGATTTGCTCCGTCAGTACAGCTCCGCGTTGCTGGCACCCAAAGGTCGGGGCATTTCCGTGCCCCAGGAGTTTATCCTGCAGGACGGCGTCATCTTCCAGACCGTGGGTAAAAAAGTCCGGGCCCTGGATGCAGAGAAGGATCAGGCACTCTGGACGACTCCGCATGAGCAGGGGGCCCGTGTCACCCGGCCCACTCTGGCTGCGGATTTGAATCTGCTGCTTTGTTTGGAAGTACCGGAACAGAAGAAAAAGCTGCATGGTGGAGGACGTTACCCTGCTGAGCAGGCTCAGGCACTGTTGGCCTTCCATGTCAACGACGGGAGCCTGGCCTGGCGTTTGCCCATTGATCCGGATATTAAAAACCTGTCCACAAAATTTCCGAATCAGAGTTGGAACAACAAGAAGTTTTCTGCAGATGCCAGCTACTTCCATCAAATGGCCTACAAGAACGGAAACCTGTTCTGTGTGAATGCCAATGATGCCAATGGCGGAAAACCCGGCGCCATCTGGGCAGTGGATGTGAAACAGGGTAAAAGTGCCTGGGTGAACATTTCGGACATGCATGGCACCTATGACATGTTTCCGCTTTCGGATGGCACGCTGTTTGTGATCGGCAGTGGCTGGAGACGTTATGACCAGAAAAGCGGCAAGCTTCTGGCCAAAGGAGGGCTCGGGGTCAATGCGCGCTGTGATACCGGGGCGGCGGCGGAAAATCTGATTCTGGCCGGCTTTGGCAATCTCTTCGATGTTTCGGGGGAGGAACTGCGCCGGAAACGGCACGACATGGCCCGCGGGCAATGCGGGGGGTGGGGAACCCCAGCCTATGGCATGGTCTATCATCACGGATCCGGCTGCGGCTGTTATGCCCCGATCCGTGGTAATTTGGCCATTCATGATGCTCCGGAAACCAAACCACTTCCTGATTCGGAGCGATTGTTGAAAGGTCCGGCTTATGAACGAAGTGCATCGCAGGCCTCGGAAGCAGGTGACTGGCCGGTGTATCTGTACAATGGACAGCGCCGTGGCTGGAATCCGGTGGCGGGGCCGCGCAGCCTCAAGCCCTCCTGGAAAGAGCAGGTGGCGGAGCCGCTGAGCGCAGACATTCAGGGCATTCGTCAGGACTGGCTGAACACCGGGATCTACAACGGCCCGGTGACGGCCGCTGTAGTGGCTGGCGATTTGCTGGTGGTCAGTGACCGCGAAAACCGACGGATTGTAGGACTGGACGCAAGCACCGGGGAAAGCCGTTGGAGCTTTCCGGTATGCGCTCGGGTGTTGACCACCCCCAGCATCGTTTCCGGCCGGGTGATTTTCGGTGGACGGGACGGGTACGTGTATTGTCTGGACGCCCGCAAGGGTGAGCTGCTGTGGCGCTTTCTGGCTGCTCCGGAGCAACGCTACCTGGTGGCCTATGGCCAGCTGGAGTCAGTGTGGCCCGTGCATGGTTCTCTGCCGGTGGTGGGGGACACGGTGGTGGCCTCAGCAGGCTATCATGGCGATGCGGACGGTGGCGTGTGGAGTTGGGGACTGGATGTAAACAGTGGGGCTATCCGCTGGAAACGACGTCTGAGCCGGGAGGTCAACTGGGTTACCCTCAGTGAGACCAACAAACAGGGGAATCCCAGCTTCCCGCGTTATCCCTCCCAGGAGTTCGGGGATACCCGCTACAGCGCCAATACCCGGATCCAGAATATCGATCTGCCCATGTGGGATGAGGCCACGGTATCTGTGGCCCGCATTGCGCTGGCCGCGGATTCCGGAGCGACGGCAGAGAACATGCCCAAAGACCGGATGATCTATGGCGGAGAACGCTTTCCGTTTCTGGATATGGAGTTTGAATACCGTGGGGGACCTCACGGAAACGGTGCCGTGGGTACCATCGTTCACGGTGTGCCCTTTACCACCAAAAGTGCCATCGCCCAGCGGCCCATTCACAATGGTGAGGATGTTGTGATCTCACGAAAACAACGGAATTTCCAGGTGGTGGAACGCCTGAATAAAGCGGAAATTCTGAAGATGCAGGGACGTAAGGCCTCCGAGATCCGGAAACAGGAGCTTGGGGTGCCAAAACAAGCGTATTCCTATGAACGGGGATTTGCTCTCCGGGGAGCCGACTCCTTTGTGGCGGGTGGCGAGGTGGCCTACATGGCTCTCGAAGGTGGTGAAAAGTACATGTATGGCAAAAACCAGAAAATCCGCATGCGCTCGCGTAAGGGCATGAAGGTCGGTGGTGAGTTGGTGGCCATTGACCTCACATCGGGCACGGAACTGGCCCGGGTGGAATTGGATTCTGCTGTGATTAACAATGGACTGAGTGTGGCTCATGGCAAGCTCTACTCGGTTCACGAAGACGGGACGATTCGATGCTGGGAATAAAGCTGAACAGACAGCTGCTGGCATTGGGACTGTTGTGTGCCGGGAGCCTGATCTCCGCGGAGAGTTTCTGGCTCTTTGCCGGGCAGTCGAATATGTCTGAAAAAGGCCAGTCCCGGGCAGCCTTTGCGGTGCTGAAAGAGAAGGGGCAGAACGCGGTTCCAAAAATGGTCTCGGCCCAACATGACGGAAAGCCAATTCAGTTTTGGTATCCGGATCAGCGGGGAGGAGCCTTGTTGGATGCAGCCTTTGCCAAAGTGGGCGAGGGCAGGCTTGAGGCCTTTATCTGGCAACAGGCCGAGAGCAATCAGGGCGGCTGGTATTACTATGCCGGGGAGCTTGAACAGCTGGTGGCCCGGATCCGGAAACGTTCGGGCCATCCGGAATTGCCCGTCTATCTCAATCAGTTGGGCCCGCGTTACCGCAAAGAGGGCAATGCTCAGCTCAAGGGGCTGACGCAGAACAAAAAGACCGGGCATGCACATTTCCGTTCCTTTTGGGATATGGGACTGATGCGGGAAGTACAGCGGCGGGCCGCTTTGGCTGACCCCCATATGCATTTGGTGATGACCGCGGATTTGAGCATCAAAGACGGTGGCGTTCATTTCGATGGCCAAAGTCATCGGGAGATCGGCCGCCGCGTGGGCGAACTGGCCAGCG
>DIYK01000028.1 GCA_002429005.1 Verrucomicrobia bacterium UBA6056 | reverse complement strand
GAACCCCACCCCTACGCCACCGGCAACGCCGTCTCCTCCCGGGTCATCTCCCGGCTAAGTTCTTCCTGCGGCACAATCGCCCCTTGTGCCCGCAAACTCTCCACCAGAGTCTCCGTGTTCAACTCACAGGCGGCCTCTCCACTCTGCAGACGCTGCACGGCGGCGCTGCCGGCGGCCTGACCCATCATCATGCAGGCGGGCTGATCGCGAATGGCCCCATTCACAAACACATCGGTCGAAGCGCAACGTCCAGCCACCCATAGATTCTGCCAGCCTTTGGGCACCAACATGCCGTAGGGCAGGCCGTAACTCTCGCCATCCGCGGGTTTGGCCAGATGATCAAAATCGCGGAACACCCGTTCGTATTCCTCATCGGTGGCCGCATAAGCGTGAATGTCCACCTGTTTGCAGTAGATGCCAAACTGATCCGGAAACTGCCGCCGGGACATAAAGTCCTCCCGTTTCAGGCTGTATTCCCCCTGCACGCGCCGAGATTCGCGAATCCCCATCAAGGTGCCTGTGGTCACCAGTTTCGCCTGTTCGCAACCAGGAACATATTGCCTGAAAAATTGAATGTATTCCTCCGCATATTTTCGTCCCTGTGCATAGCCTGCACTCAGACTCTTGCTGTCCAGCGCATCGAGATCAAACAAATGCCCTGCATTGAGAATGGCACTGTCCTCGCCGTTGCGGAAGAGCCCGGGTACATGCCGATCGGGCTGGGAGAAGAACCCCTCCCGCACCGCCTGATCCACCAGCGGTTGTTGCAGTTCCCGGTCAAAGCGGCTGTAATCGATATCGACAATGGCTGCACAGAGGGTGGGGGGCATAATGTGTTCCGTATCCTGCCCGGCACGATATGACGGAGCTCCGGCCATATCGCAGACCTTGGCATCCCCGGTGGCATCAATCAGCGTATGACAGGGTACGTAGTGATAACCCTCCACATTATGCAGAATCACCCCGCGGATCAGCGTCCCGCTCTCGTCCACATCCACATCAATCACCCGGCTGTCAAACCGCACATCCACGGAAGCGCCCTCGCAGAACTCATCCAGCAGCAGTTTCAGCCCCTCGGCCTGAAACCCGAAGCCCCGTTTGTGTTTCGTCCAGTATTCCGGGCCGCGGCTGGGATCGCTGTAGTTGCGTTGATATAACTGCTCACAGAGTTCCGGCACAATGCCCCCGGCCACCGCCTCCACATTGTTGGCCAGACAGTACCAGTAACTGACCAGAGCATTGCTACCCATGCCGCCCAGAGCACCGGTGGATTCGATCAGCAACACCTCGGCACCCAGGCGGGCGGCCGAGATGGCGGCGGCGGATCCGGCAGGGCCGCCTCCGGCTACAACCAGGTCGTAGGTCTTCATGCGGGGAATTTGACGGGTGAGCGTGTAGGTGGAGCTGGATAAGGACATACGGCTATCCTGCCATAAATCAGAGTTCATTCTTTAGTGAGCGGACGGTTGTATTCTTGGGGGATCCGGCTATTCATGGATGCATGAGTGAACTGGAACAGGCTATGATCTGGTTTGAGCAGGAGAGCGGGTTATCGCTTACCCTGCACGATCTCAGTCACCGCCTCTGGCGTCAGCTGCCGCTCACGCGGGTGCGGCATGCGCATCCTGCCTGCGAGCGGGTGAAAAAGGGGGCCTATGGCGATCGTTGTCTGGCCTTTGAGATCTCAGCCTTCCGCGAACAGGCTGCCGAGTGGAAGCAGGGGCGACTGCATCGCTGTCATGCCGGCCTGGTAGAACTGGCTCTGCCCGTATTTGTGCAGGAGCAGCTGCTGCTCGTGCTCTTCGCCGGACCGGCGCGACTGAAACAGCCGCAGCTCCTCGACTGGAGAGAAGAACGTTCCCCGGCTGCGGCCAGGGCAGAACAGGGCCTGGAGTTGCCCGAACTGGATGCCGCCGAACTGCCCCGGCGCTGGGAGCAACTGCAGCAGCTCGCCGCCCG
Source organism: Verrucomicrobia bacterium UBA6056 (assembly GCA_002429005.1). Lineage (GTDB taxonomy): Bacteria > Verrucomicrobiota > Kiritimatiellia > SS1-B-03-39 > UBA6053 > UBA6056. The sequence continues at coordinate 7,788 of DIYK01000028.1, read as the reverse complement.
CCTGCGCTGCTGGTTGCAGGATCATGAAGAAAAACTCCCTGAAGCCGATGCCCCCCGTGCACGGCAGATTCAGAAATACCTAGAAGATCACTACGCTGAACCGGTACGCCTTAAAGATGTGGCAGAGATCTTGTCGCTTTCCCCCGAACGCTGCCGCCACGTGATCCGCGAGAGCTGCGGTCAAAGCTTCAGCAGCCTGCTCATGCAAACTCGTCTCCGCGCCGCCTGCGCCCTGCTCGCCAACTCCGATTTGCCCATCAGCGAAATCGCCCAACTCAGCGGCATCCCCGATCCCAGCACCTTTACCCGCAGCTTCCGCAAACAGCATCAATGCAGTCCACGCGACTGGCGGAAGCTGCATGGGGGGTGAAGGGGCTAAAGGTTGTTATGGAATGACGTATAGATAATATTGACAGAACTATTATGCGTCGTTTTGGCATATATCCTCAAATATAATGCATAATGAGTTGACCCTTTAACCTTTCTGAATAGCTGAGGTCACCTTGTTGTATATGACTCTAAATATAGGGGGGTTGGACTTGGTGATTTCGAGAAAAAAGCAGAAGGGGCCTTTTTTGGGGATGTGGGCTGTAACGGGGATGGTTGTGGGCCTGGTCTTGTTTGTAGCGTTGCGAAGCGATGGCGGGGATCCGGATACCATTGCTGTTGAAGTGCAAAGAAAAGGGTTCCCATTGCCTTTGGCTGATGGCAGGGAACTCTATGTTGCAGCTGTTTCTGGGGAACGAGTTGGCTTAGTGGAACTGTACTTTAGCAATGGTCAAAAGGGGTGGTTGCCATCTTCGTTGCTTGCGCCGGAACTTGATATCGATGCGCTTCGAGAGAAGACGCGTGACGTGATTCCGGGGCTACCTCGGCAGAAAGAACTTGAGTATCCCGAAGCGGCTTGGCTGGAGTTGGAGCCTTCTGAATTTTCCTGGTTGTGTGAACCGGAAACTTTGGGAATGTATCCGTCTGATCGGCGGGTAGGTGAGTTGCATTCTGCGAAAGAAGAAGAGTGGGTTCCTGTTGAGGAAGCTCCCGCCTTGTCAGAAATGCGGTACTTTGCTGACAAACGGAGTTTGCCCAATTTGTTAGGTGCCCTTCAGAAAGAGCTTCCTGGAATGATGGGGAAATATCGTTTAGATCCTGTGGGTAATGATGCGTTACACCTTGCGGCGGGGCTGGATGGAGAAGCCGCAATTGTCTTTGCCGAACGAAGCTTGCGATATTGTTCCAACTCTGAATATGCTCAGCGACTGGAATGCTATCTTCGTCTTTGCGCAGATGCGGGGAAGTATGAAGTGGTTTCGGAATTTCTCAAACGAGACGGCCACCTGTGGGATCCCAAGTATTCTGCGGCAAAGGCGGCATCAGAACGAATTGGATCCTTGTTAGCGTCTGGTAATGTTCAGGGTGCATGGGCTCAGCATCAAGTTTCCCTGTGGCAGGGGGATCTGTCTCGGGCTGCTAAGCATCTTGAGAGGGTACCTGCCCAGCTTGAACAGGCTGCGCAGAAACAGAAAAAGACTTGGGCGAAGTTGGCGCCGCAGGTGGAGGGGCGTATGTTGCGCTTGCAGGCATCCTCACTCGAAGAATGGGCAACTGGGGAGGAACAACATGCCGTTCGCGAGGCCTTGTCGCGGGTTGAACGGCAGGTGGCCTATCGAAATGTTCCGATGCTGGAGCGATATGCAACACTACCGATTCCTGAACTACTTCAGGAATTGCGCGCACGTGTGGCGACCTATGGGCGGGCCTCGGAGCCGGTTTCAGATTTCATTCTCTATCTACTTGAGCAGCGAGGCTACAACGGCACCGATATCCCCATCGATCAGCTGTTGTGGAATGCCATTGCGGTTCGAGGCCGTGGGGATGATCCACGTGCCGCGGGGATGTTTCTTCTAACGCAGAAAACAGGTGGAATCGGATTTGATCCGAATAAAATCTACGGGCGCTGGGCGATGAACAATAAGTTCACGACCGAGGCGGGGGTGTATCTGGTGAAGGTGCTGTGGCTGCACGGCAGTCGTCGTCCCCGGGTAGTTCGGGACACGGTCATCGATGCCATGGCCTTTTCTTACGACTGTGCGGTACGCTCTCCGGAGGGCAGCGGGGCAAGGGGCTATAACTGGGTGGCCTGCAATAATTATTTCAATGCGGGCGATATATTTGGAACCCAGTTAGTGGAAGAAGATGTGCTCTCGGAAATCTCGATGAACAATCCTTCCCGGAAAATGAGGTTCAAATTTACCATGCACCTATGTGAAACCGATTTGGTAGACCGGGAACCTACCCGGCGTTGGCAGTTGTTGGACTATGCCTGGGAACAGGCGGAACTTATGATCGAAAAACTCTGGGCAGCTGAAGAGCTGGAGCGCTCTCTCCGTTACGATTCGGATCGTATCGTGCAGTTAGGGAAGTGGGTGCAGCAACTGGAAGAGTCAGAGGGGCTCACCGAGTCAGATCAAAATCGTTTAAAAAAGCTGAGGAAGAAAATGGAGAAGTATCAGGAGGAAAACTCATGAAATGGAATGCTTTAACTAGTTTGTGGTTGTTTGCGGCTCTGCCTTTGTTTGCAGTGGATGTGTTGGAAGTCACCTATGCCCCGCAGAAAGAATGGGACAGGGCCTATGTGGTGGGAGGGATGTCTCATTTTGATGCCAGTCTGGAAAAGAGCCACAATCTTCATGAACGCGTGAAGTCGGTTCACTGGACGGCACAGGTATTGGATGAGGCCTCGGGCAAGGTCGCGGCCGATGTAAAGGTGGGCGTATTGCCTTCAGGGGAAACTCCTGAACTGCTGGAGGATATTCTCGATGTAACTGGTAAGGGGAAGATCTACTCTGCCGAAGCTGCATACACATCAGGAGTGCATGTGTTTACCAAGGTGCCGGGGGACTATGTGTTGAGAACGATCGCCACATTGACCGATCATTCGGGAAAACGCAGTTGGCAACTCCGCAAGGATAAACCCTTCCGGGTTATGGATGTTCGCTTAACGCCCGATTTTAACCGCGATCGACGTATCGATGAGAAGGATGCTCAGTATTCTTGGGGCGGGGGTAGTGAAACCTGGTATTACTGGCTGAATGATGACCGGGATTGGAAGGGGGTGGATGCAAAGTCGGAATTCAATGAAAGTGTGGATAAGCTCAAGCAAAGTGATGCGAAGACGGATAAAGTCGATGGGGTGCGCGACTTGATTGATTATTACCCTGTCAGCTTGGATGTGGCTGAGTTGGTGAAAATCTATCCGCCTGCAGAAACAGAAGAGGGACCAGGTCATGTGTACGCCATAAGTGTGTATGCAGATGAAGTCACAGAGAGGGAGTATACTTCGGCAGGGATTGTCTTCTCTGATCTCAAGCCTGGTGAGATTGAGTCTGTTTACACTCAGGACAAACAAGCGGAGAGTCTTGCTGCTTCAACATGGTATTCCAATGCGGTTCCGGCTAGCCACTTATCCAGCGATGATAATGAAGCCCGACCCGGGGTCATTCTTCCTCGGGCGCAGTTGGATCGTTTGCTGGCAGGAGAGCCCGTTGTGTTTTTCGTGGAGCATCAAAGGAGCGCGGTTGACCACCTTGCCTTGAAGATCATTGATCAGGAGTCGAAAAAACCGGTGATGGATGTTCGGATGGATCTAAAGATCATGAATGTGGAATCGATGTATCTTCATTATGATTATCGGTGGATTGCGGCAGAGTATTTACGGGAACTCAGCGCAGATGTGGATCTGGTGGAAGATGACCTATTTACGAGTAAGGGGAAGTATCCTAGTTTTGAAGAAACTGACTACCCTGCAGGTGAGCTTACCTATGAAAAGCCCAATGTGTTTGTGTATGTGCATGGATATAATAATAACCATAGTGCCTCTGTGGGCAGCGACAGTGAGATATTTAAGCGTTTGTTCTGGAGTGGATCCCGCTCCCGGTATGTAGCAATCAGCTGGTATGGATATCATAGTAAATGGGAGAAAGTGCCGACTCCTTTACAGGGAGTTTGTCCGGATTATCATGGCAATGTCGTGAATGCCTTTGTCAGCGCTGGGGAAATAGCGAAGAGGCTTAACATGATTAAGGGTGAATATCCGAAAATGCATATTATGGGGCATAGCCTGGGGAATATGGTGGTGTCATCTGCCTTGGTGGATCATGGTGTAACCGTGGATCGTTATTCGATGATGAATCCAGCCGTTCCTGCAGAAGCCTATGTGCCCTTTAGTGGCGAGGAAACCTTTCATCGGGACATGGTAGGGCGCCAATGGCGGCGTTTAGTAGAATATAATCGAAAGGCGGATAATCCAATTGGTGAGCCGTTGGAAGGAACCTATCACCCTAAGGTTCAGAATGGGTCGAAATTATTCAGCTGGAATTGGCATACTTTGTTTAGCGAAAGAAAAGCTCAATCAACCAATGAACCAGATCTTCGTCAACAACTTACCTGGTCGGGTAGATTTGCAGACTTGCATAGTAAAGTCGAATCGGGTGTCCCTATCAATTTATGGTCAAACCATGATCAGGTGTTTGCATATCATAAACTTACCAAATCTGGATTAGTGAATATGATCCGACTAAGAAAGTTGCTTACGAATGGTGGTCAATACTCTTGGGCTATTCAGGAAAAAGTAAAAGGGAGAGTGAACATGCAAGGACCCGATGCTGCGGGGTGGGGGTTTTCCAAAGATGAATATTGGGAATGGACACGATTACGAGTAAAAGGGACTCTTCGTCATCGCACAAAAATCGAATTTGATGTGAATAAAATTAGAACTAATCCGTTTTTCTCAACAGGGCCTTTAAAAAAAGGTGAGAAAGTTTTTTCAAGCGAAACTGAGGTGTCAAACGAATACCTCACCTCAGGTTTGAGCCTTCTTGCTGCTGCATCCAGCAGGTATGGTGTTAAGCAGTTTATCCTTGATAATTTTTTAGCACTTTATGTTCCGTCTAAAAGTCATGCGGCTGGTGGAGTGGACTTATATACTGATGAAGTGATATCTTCGGTGAATGTTTCAGGTATACCAAAGGCATGGCCGAAAGAATTAATGGGTATTGATGTTAATGATGAAGATTATGACCCGAGCGAAATAGTTCCAAAGCCAGATGATGGATATCCTTGGAATCATGGCAGTTTTTCGAAGATTCCATATGTTTATACCCATAAACTGTATGATTCTTTGGTCAGTGGAATTTGGAATAAGAAAAGTCAAAAATGAAAAAACTGTTTTACCACTATTGCATATTTTTGTGCGTAACCCTAATTAATGGGTATGCTTCAGAAGGGTTGTTTGAAATTCTTGATTTTGACATCACAGAAGCTGTATTTCCATATGAAATGACGATGACAATTAAGTCGGAGACAGGAGAACCACTAAAAGAGGCTGAGGTAACTGTATATACTGAAAAGCCTGGGTTATTTGGGGGTGTTAAAGCTAATAGAACTGAATTTTCTCCGGATAAGGCAGGAAATGTTAAGGTGAGGTTGAGGGCTAATGGTGAAAAGTTCACCGTCAAGGTGGCTTGTAAAGGGTATCACATGCAAAAAATTGAACCCATAATATATAGTTATCCTCAAACAACTTGGACTTTGCCAGAAACACATTTTGATGTTGTTCTGATGAAGAGAGAAAACGACCGTCCGTTAATCTATCATAATGACTTTATTCGTGTCTATTGGGAAAAAGGCACAGATCGGAAAGGTCTTAGTTCTGGTATTGATCTCATTCTTGCTGATACTGTGGGGCATGGACATCATGGTGTGTTTTCTGATTTCACTATCGAAACAGTTGGTGAAAAAATTGACGGCCAAAATTATATAAACTTTAGGATGAAGTTTACTCACCCTGACTCAGGGATTATTGCTGTTCAAGACACGGCTAAAGGGCAGGTTTTGTCTAGAGAAGTTCCAGGGAAAGTAGCCCCGCTTGAAGGTTATAAAAACCTCACCGAGCATCGTGGAGATGGTTACCCAAAAATACGATTTGTAGATACTGTTAAAGAATTTAAATCAATTACGGAGGCAGATGTAGCTCCAAAAGGTTTTTGGGTTAGAATATATCGTAAAGATAAAGGGTATTTTTATGGGAAGATTATTTTGGCGCCACGTCTTCGGTTAACCCAAACCGGTAATGCTGGATCTCTTCATATGCGGTATCAACTCTCCCCAGTACCTAATGAAATTAGTGTGGAAGGAAATGGTCAGGAAGCGACTCATTACGAAGTATACGAAAAAACGTTTTTTTATGAGTACTATCAGCAGTACTTTAAGGAGCTTGAGGCTATTCGGGAAGCGGGTGGAGATGCCCCGATTATCAAATAAGTTGGATTGCAAAACATGAGGAGATGGAGCTGTATGAAAAAAACATGGTTGTGGATCTCGGTCACCCTGTTCACAGTGGGGTTTGGGGATGTTATCGATGATTTGGGCACTGCACTCCAGGATGGAGAGATGCGTATTAGCGTGGAGCCAAAGGCTCAGGTTGTATTTGAGCGTTTGCAAGAGCTGAAGAAACAAGGGGCGCTGCAAGAGGGCGATCTTATCAGCCGGCATGAGTTTCGGGAAAAGGAGGAGCTCTGTCTGGTCTTTGCTCCTGAGGAGCAGGGGCAGTATCTGCTGAAATCGGTCCAGGGACTATCTGATCCGAAAGTCGTGGTTCGCCGTCTTCTGGATGCGGTGAGGCGGAAAGATTATGCCCTCATCGATGAACTCGTGGCTGAAACGGATTCTGCACCCTATTTTTCAGATCTCCTCAAAGAGGGTGGCGTGGATGTGGCGATTGTGGAGAAGGCTAAACTCACTGGCAAAGTCCGCTATGGTGGCCCCGATGAGTTCCCTCGAGCCTGGGTGGAGGTTTCTTACAGAGCGAAATTAATGAAACTCTTTCATGAATTTAAACTGGAATATGAAGAGGACGAATGGGTGCTGACGGACCTGGGGGATTAAGCTGATGAAGATGAAAGCATTCTATCTGTATGTATGTGGGGCACTAGCGCTATGTGTCGTTTCGGAAGAACCCCATGAGACGGTCACCTGGAACAAAACGCCCTTTGCCAAAGCGATTCCAAAGGAGCTGGTTTCACCGGACAAACTACATGTTGAGGCGGACTCTCACTTTCTGGGAGAGATGAAATTTACTGAAAAAGGCCTTCGACCTGAAACTCCCCATCAGCTGATTAAGGAATACCTGATTTCCGATCAGCCGGAATCCGTAGTTCAAGTCATTCTTGAGCCTGATGGGCACAAGTGGGTGGTTGTGGATGTGCTTGGTTTGGAAACGCCGGAAGAGATTTTTGAGCGCTATCTGCAGGCTGTTCAGAATGAAGATCAAGCGGAACGGGACCGGGTTACCTTGGAACGAGCCCGCCATGACCAGGTAGATGAGCATGGGCAGAGCAAAGCCGATTTTCGTTTCGAGAAAGAGAGGCTTGGCTTTCTGCTAAATGAGGTATGGCGCAAGGAAGTGGTGTCCGAGACAGAAATCCGTTTTCACAACCGTGGCGATTTTCCTGAAGCAAGAGGGCCCTTTCCTGTTTATGTCATCCTACAGCGTGGGCGGGTAGGTTGGATGATTAAGAAGGGCCTGTGAGGATTTTGCATCGTAACCCATGTCCTTACATCGTACCTCTTCCCGTCGTTTTTGCTGGGTAAAAGGGTCAGCCCTAGATAATTTAGGTAAAAGGGTCAGCCCTAGATAATTTATGTTTGACGGCTTCGATAGGTTTTTCTACGAGGACTTCATGCCGCGTTCAGTACGAGTTGAATATCCTGGGGCTCATTATCATGTCATGT
>DIYK01000034.1 GCA_002429005.1 Verrucomicrobia bacterium UBA6056 | reverse complement strand
GCCTGCAGGCGACGGCCAGGGAAACCAGTCAGCGGTCCTAGGATGGGGTGGAAGTGGTTGTGTGCTTGGGGCTAGGTGGTGTAGCTGTAGGCCTTCAGGCCACAGGCCGCTACCTAAACCGGATCAGGATCTAACAGGCCCAGGTTGCGGCAAGAGGCTGAGCTCCGGGCTTCTGCGTTTTTTTTTACCGCGAAGGGCACGAAGAACACGAAGCCTGCAGGCGACGGCCAGGGAAACCAGTCAGCGGTCCTAGGATGGGGTGGAAGTGGTTGTGTGCTTGGGGCTAGGTGGTGTAGCTGTCGGCCTTCAGGCCACAGGCCGCAAGCCTGGCCGAATCCTTTGATGGCCCCTCTCATCCGCCAACGAAAGCAGCTCCAAAAAAAATCTCATAAAACAAAGCGCTACGCTTCACCCAGCTCCACGTTCAGGGGAACAACCGCGGACCACGCGGACGGCGCGGACCCAGGTACTTGGTCAAAAGGGGAGGGGAGAGGTACTGCAGGTTTTGGTGTTAAAGCCGCTCCACAGGTCCTCTGGTGTAGATGGATCAAGGTACGCAGCGTCCGCTTCGTCCGCGCTTGTGTTCATCCCCTAGGATGAAGAACCCCCAAAAAAGCCCAGGCCGGAGTGGCCTGGGCTTTTAGCTACGCACAGGACGTACTTAATCGTTGAGCGGTTTTTTGGGGATCTGTCCCAGAGCGGGGACCGCATCGGAGGCGAGCAGGACCTGCTCTTTTCCGTTCCGGCTGAATACCGCCTGACCTTTTTGGCCGGAGGCCGGGGTGGTGCTGAGATAGATCTCTTCGCTTTTGCCATTCAGGGTGACCCGGACGCCGCTGCCATCAGCCAGGGGCTCAAAGCTGGGTGGTTTCGTGCCTTTAGGGTAGGGATAGAGGACCCACATGATGGGAGTACCGGGTTTGCTGTGCAGGCGCAACCAGTGCTGGTACTCGCCATACATCCAGGTGCCGGTCCAGCCCTTGGGCGGAATCAGCGCTTTGCCGTTGGTTTTGGCAATCAGTCCGGTGTACGGGTTGGGAGCATCTTTGCCCCCTTTCCAGGCCGGTTTCCACCCGGACAGTGGCAGGCTCTTCACCTTGTTCTGTTTCATGAAGGCCGCCATACGACGGTCCCAGTCCTCCATGGATTCCCCTTCACGAATGGTGTATTCATCCCCGGGGCTGGTCATCCACTGATCGGAATACCACCAGCTGAGATGTTCCACTTCCAGATCGGTGGCTTCGGCTACGTAAATGGCCATGTCCATGTCGTACTGACCGTCTGCGAGGATGAGGTTCCCTTCCTGTTTTGCCGAACGGGCGAGCAGGTGGATGTTCACCTGTTGACGCTCCTCGCTCTGGGTCTCATCCCGTACCACCAGGTAGTCGGAAAAGTCGCTCTTCACCGGGTGTTTGACAAAGGCGGTGAAGCGGCGGTGAACCAGGGGGGCCGTTTTGCGGTAGGGGTACTGGCGACCGAACTCACTGTCGCCCGGATCAATCGGACGCATGGTCAATCCGCTCTGTTTCCGTTCAGCCACAAACACATCGATGTCTTCGCTGCTGGCAAAGGCTCCGGGCCAGGCATCTGCACCCATTTCTTCCATGGCCTTCACGGAATCATTCCGTTTGTTGTGTTTGAGGGTACCATTGCGGCCAAAGGTCATGCTGTTGTGCAATGCGGCATGATCTCCCCGGGGGGTGTAGCTGCAGTTGTAGTCGAGGCTGATGGGGGAACCATTGGCGTAGAAATGATAACTCATTTCGTCGTTATGATAATGGCCGCGCAACGGACCGGCTTTGATGCTGAGGAAGCTTTCCTCTTCTGTGCCAAAGTTGTTGCGCATAAGCGCGCCGAAGCCGTGGAAGACCTCGCCACTCCAGTCCATCTTATTTGGATCCATGGGCGGAATCGTGGGGTCACTGTCGAGCAACTGCGTTTTGAGGCGGTTTTTGATGCGCAGCCCATTGTCGGTGAGCAGCTTCCAGGCTCCCTGCATCTCGGAGGCGAATTCCGGATCGGCATCGCTGTAGAATTTCGCCAGCTTGCCAAATCCATGGGAGAGGCCGGAGTCCCAGCGATGCGTGTCTCCGATCGGGGCCGCATGCCGGCGTTCGATGCGTTTATCGTAGGGAGTGATCAATTTGCGGTGCCAGCGTCCGCTGCCTTTGAACATGGGATTCTCCGCAACCGGATTGCCGAAGCCGGCGTTCACAAAGATCTGTGCCAGCGAGAGCTGATGCTGCAGCGAGTAGCCGGAATAGCCTGGGCATTCATAGCCCGTGCCGTCGGGAGCGAGCAGCACTTTTTTCACGTCCTCCTGGAAGTTGTCCCAGCCGAAGGCCATCCACTCTTTGCTGTGAGGATGGTCGCGCATGGCACTGGCGATGTAGATCGCGCCCATGTATTTGTCGGTATGGAAGTTCGGGTTGCCCGGAGACCAGCCCTGATGCCAGCCGGGCCAGGAATCCAAGTCCGTGGCGATGTAGGCCAGGGCCGCATTCCAGGCTCCGCCATAGGGTTTTCCACCTGAGAACAGGTCGGCATTGGCGTATTCTGCCACCGCCCGCGGGGTGCGTTGGGTGGGATTGAGGAAGTCATCCTGATAGCGGCGTTGAATCCACAGTTCCGCGGTGGGAGCTTTCACCGAACGGCTCCAGTCCTTGGTGATCATGCGCAGTAACTGCATGTCGGATTTGTTGAGTTTTCCGTCCAGTTTTTTGATCTCTTTGCCCAGGGCTTTCTCTTCCTCTTTCGCTTTTTTCTGCTCATCAGCAGCTACGCCTTTTTTGCGAGAGAGATCGCGAGCCACTTTTCGTTTATCCGAGAGCTCTTTGTGTTCAGCCAACAGCTTGTCCAGATCTCCTACGGATTCGCGTAATACCTGTCCTGCTATCCCCTCACCGCTTTTGTAGGCGGCGCGCAGATTATCCAACTGCTTGCGGGTGATCTTGGCGGAGGGCCCGGCCAGCTCCGGGTCGCGTTCCCAGCTAAGCACATACTTGTGCATTTGGGCAACCAAGGTCCAGTCTGTATGACGACGGACGATGTTGTTCAGACTGCCGAACTGGGAGCGCTTTCCCGTCAGCAGGGCGTAGGAACGCTGACCGTAATGCAGGCCGCTGCGTTCTCCGTCCAGCAGTGGGAAGCGGGCCCGGGCTCGGGTGCCATCATAGGCGTACACCGCGATGGTGTTGGGGTAGGGACCCACCCACTTGGAAGCGAAGGCGGCAATCACGCCCATAGCCGGATTGTCCGGGGAATAATCTGCCGCAGGCATGCGTACGGGTTTGTTGACCATCTTGCCGATATCTGCGGCGGCCTGCAGTCGCTGATCAAAAGGAAGCTCTTTGTTATTGGCCTTGGCTTTGAGAGCTTTGACCTGCGCTTTTTGTTCCTCCGTTCCTTTGCGTTCCAGGTTGCGGATGTCACCACCGAGGTGACGACCCATCAACCAACTCAAACTGGGCGGGGATTTTCCGCCACCAAACACGAGGAAGTCCTGTGCGCCGCCTCCGCCCTGATTCCAACGGGGGCGCAGCAGAGCAAAGGGGCGCCCTTTCTGATCCGCACGGGGCTGAGCTGGAACTTCATTCTGATTGGTGTTTCCGCCAAATACGTCGTAGAGGAACCAGCGCACCCAGGCCACGGTATCCACCTTCATATGCTCGGAAGAAAAGCCGGGAATGTCTGGACTGTCTTTGGGCTCTCCCCAGGAAACCCAGTGTTGGTGCACGCCGAAGGAACCGGCATCTTTGTCCCGGGGGAGGCGAAAACGCTCGTTTACCTCCACCCAGGGATCGCCCATGACAAAGCGCACTTTGGCTTCATAGTGATTGGCCCGTTTGGGAATTTCCTCCCGCGGAGGCGTGTTGGGTTTCCAGGCATGTACCTGTTTGCCCAGTTCCAGAGGTAAAGCTTCGGTGCTTCCGTCGACCTCGCCTTCAAAGTGATAGAGGATATGCATGTCGACAAAGACCGGACCCTGACGAAGAATCTTTACCTCAACTTCCTTCACCTTGGCATTGCCTTCAGACCAGGCTCGGCCATCCCAAGCCCCTTTGCCGGAGAGACGTGCGCCCCCGTTCCAGTGGGGGACCTCACTCAGCGGAAGCGCGGGGCTAAAGCGTCGGCTCTTGCGCACACGAAACTCGTAGAGCCCGTTGTCGATCAGGTAGCCCTCCTTGCCCTCGTTAATCTGAATCCCCGGGCTGGCGGCATCGCCTTTCAGACTCAAGGTATGGCTTTTTTCCTTGCCGAGTGTGGCCACAAACCAGGCGCGACGCTCCCCCTTTTCCGTTTCGATCTGCAGGGGTCGTAGGGTTCCATTGGGCATGGCGACCGATGTCGCTTTTTCGCCCTTTTGAAGGGTGACATATGTCAAATCCCAGGGCCAGGATATGCCCAGTTCATTTGGAACCTGAATCTCCCGGGCTTGTAGGGGGAGGAGGGTGACGCAAATGCCGTATAAAAAAATACAAAACACGCCAAATTTCATCTATTTCTCCTTGTGGGTCAACGTATTAGGGGAATCTACCTAACACAGGCTCCGGTGAGGGGCCAAGGGGAATTCGTGGACTTTCTTGCCTTTCCTATCGAGTGCAGTGTTGACGCCTCTATGCGTTTGCGGGACAGTTAATCTCCATGAAAGGAAAGCTCCTGCCTTTTGCTGTGTTTCTCATGCTGGCCTTGGGTCTGCTAGGGTGGGGTTGTGGCTCGAAAGAAAGGGCTTCTTCTGCCACGTTGCGTATCGGGGTGCAGAGTAATTTGGCTTCGGCCCTGTTGATCCAAGCCAAAGCAGAAGGCGCATTTGCTGCTCAGGGACTGGATGTGGACTTAGTGATGTATCCCAGTGGCAAGCGTGCCTTGGAGGGGCTCTTTGCTGGTGAGGTGGATTTAGCGACCAGTGCGGAAATGCCCCTGTCTGTTGCAGCCTTGGAAGGCAAAGAATTCAAGATTTTCGCAGAAATCTGTGAGCTGACGGATGGGGCCTGGATTGTAGCCGACCGCGAGCGGGGAATTCACTCCGCTTCAGATTTGCGAGGGAAGCGGATTGGGACTCAGAAACACTCTGCAGTACATTACTTTTTGATTCGCTTTCTTCAGGCCCGGGAAATTGAGCTGACTGAGCTTCAGTTGTTGTTTTTTCCTGCAGAGGAATTGCATGAACGGTTATTGGCAGGAGACATCGATGCATATTCGATGCGAAATCCTTTTATTGCCGAGACGTTAAAGGCGTTGGGGCCACGCGCCGTGGAGTTTCATGATCCGGTCATTTATGTGCAGATGTTCTGCTTGGCGGGAACCCCGGAGATCCGTACCCGCTCTCCTGAGGAACTGGTCGGAATCCTTGAGGTCTTGCATCGTCAGGAGAGAAAGCCCTTGGACCTGAACAAGATTGCCGGGTTTCTAAACGTAGACCCGAAGCTGCTGCAAGATGATGTTGAGCGACACCAGCCTTTGCTGACTCTTCGGCAGGAATTGATTTTAATGATGGAAGCTGAATTGGCGATGCTTCAGGAAGGGGCAGAGCCGCGTGAGATCAATGTTCTGAACTGGATTTGCAGTGATGAGCTGATGCAGGTTACCCCCGCAGCGGTGAAGCTAATTCGATGAGAACCAGTATTCGCTCCCGTCTTCGTATGATTGTGCTGCTTTGTGGTGGATTGGGCATCCTCGTCGTGGCTTCCGTGCAATGGAAAACGCATCGCTTTTATCAAAATCTTGCTAAAATCGACGAGCTGGACGAGGTAAACGCCCATTTTAGCGAGATCAATCAGCTTGCACGGGATCTGTTGAAACATGGAAATGAGCGCACTCGGACCCAGTGGTATTCTCTCATGGATCATATCGAGGCGGAATTGGCGGCCTTGGAGTTTATCAACGAAGATGCTGAAGGGCATCGCGAGCACCTCGTCCGCACGCATACCCTTATCCGGGAAGCCGGGGATCGGGTGATGAGCTATGAGGATCCGGCCCGGGTACCTGAATTTCATGGAGATCAGCTCTTTCTGCTCGCGAGTCGGGCAGGGGATCAGGTTGAGGTGCTTTTCGGAATTCTGTATCAACGCATGCAGCAGGAGGAATTGTGGACCTTGATTGCGGTGTTTGTGCTGACAGCGGCCTTGATTCTATCCCTGATGCTGTCCGGATTTCATGTCTATCGCTACATCGCCCGTCCCTTGTTGGCGATCCGGGAAGGTTTGCGGCAAACCGGACAAGGTAATCTGGATGTAAAATTGCCCGTGTATCGAGATGATGAATTCGGGCAGTTAGCTACAGATTTCAACCGGGAATTGGAGAACTTGAAAAAGGTGACCTCTTCCCGGGATGCCTTGGAGCGGGAGATCGCGCAACGAAAGCAGGCGGAGGCGGATTTAGAACGCACGGTACAGAAGTTGGAGAGCTCCAATGCGGAATTAGAACAGTTCGCCTACGTGGCTTCTCACGATTTACAGCAGCCATTGCGTATGGTTTCCAGCTTTAGCGAATTACTGATGGAACGTTATGAGGACCAGTTTGAGGGCGAGGCGAAGACCTGGCTCACTTTCGCTGCGGATGGAGCGAAGCGGATGCAGGAGTTGATTCACGATTTGTTGGATTACTCCCGTTTGAATACCCGGGGCAGTCCCTTTGGTACGATCAGTTTGGAGGCATGTATGGCCCGAGCGGAACTGTATTTACTGGAGGAAATGGTTTCCAATGAGGGAAGGCTGACCCATGATACGTTGCCGGAATTATGGGGGGATGAGAATCAGATCACGGCGGTCTTTCAAAATCTGTTCAGCAATGCCTTAAAATTTCGATCTGATGAAAAGCCTCATATTCATGTGTCCGCTGAGCAGCTAGGGGGCATGTGGCAGATTTCCGTGGCAGATAATGGGAAAGGAATTCCGGAGGCTTTTCGAGAGAAAGTGTTTTCGATTTTTCAGCGGCTGGAAAGCGGTCAGGAGGGTACGGGCATCGGGCTGGCATCGGTTCGGCGCATTGTTGCCCGTCATGGTGGGGAGATCTGGGTGGACGCAAATTCAGGCGGTGGTAGTATTTTTCGCTTTACCCTGGCCGCGTCGATGGACAGCATGAACTCAACCATGAGCCAAACGGTTGTTGAAAGAAAAATGGATGCCTGAGCAAGCTGCTTCAACACTCAACTTGCTGTTAGTGGAGGATAACCCCGGTGATGCTGAGCTGGCCCGGGTGGCCTTGGAATCGAGCAAGCTACGACATGAGCTGCACTGGAAAGTGGATGGGGCCAGTGCTTGGAAGTATGTGTTGGAAGCCGCAACCAGCCCAGGGGAGACGCTTCCGAATGTCATCCTCCTGGATTTGAATCTTCCAGGGATGCATGGCTTGGAATTATTGAGGCAACTAAAACAGGATGAACGTTTCCGGCGAATTCCTGTGGTGGTTCTGAGTTCTTCTCAGGCTGAGCAGGATATCCTGCAAGCCTACGATGCGCATGCGAATTGTTACATTGCCAAGCCCATTGATGTACGTGAGTTCTGCAAGGTGATTCAGAAGGTTCAGGAATTTTGGCAGGATTCGGTTATTTTACCGCCTGAGCGTTACTGAGGGCTTCGTCTTCAGGGTGTTTCAGCAAAGATCGGTAGCATGTTTGTGTAAGCAGGGTGTCTGACCCAGGCCTCACAGCCTGGGTGATGATGTGTCAGGCCCTTGGCCCTTCGAAATGGATGAGGATGTATGCCCCAGGCCTTACAGCCTGGGCTTAGATGTGTCGGGCCGTTGGCCCTTTGAAATGGGTGTGGCTGGTTGCCCCAGGCCTTGCAGCCTGGGTTTGTATGTGTCAGGCCGTTGGCCCTTTGAAATCGGTGTGGTGGACGCCCCAGGCCTTGCAGCCTGGGCTTAGATGTGTCAGGCCGTTGGCCCTTTGAAATCGGTGTGGTGTCTGCCCCAGGCCTTACAGCCTGGGCTTAGATGTGTCGGGCCGTTGGCCCTATGAAATGGGTGTGGGTGCTTGCCCCAGGCCTTGCAGCCTGGGCTTAGATGTGTCGGGCCGTTGGCCCTATGAAATGGGTGTGGGTGGTTGCCCCAGGCCTTACAGCCTGGGTTTGTATGTGTCAGGCCGTTGGCCCTTTGAAATGGGTGTGGATGTCTGCCCCAGGCCTTACAGCCTGGGCTTAGATGTGTCAGGCCGTTGGCCCTTTGAAATCGGTGTGGCTGTTTGACCCAGGCCTTGCAGCCTGGGCTTAGATGTGTCGGGCCGTTGGCCCTTTGAAATCGGTGTGATGGATACCCCAGGCCTTACAGCCTGGGCTTAGATGTGTCGGGCCGTTGGCCCTATGAAATGGGTGTGGTGGATGCCCCAGGCCTTGCAGCCTGGGCTTAGATGTGTCGGGCCGTGGGCTCTTCGATATGGCGGTGCCGGTCTAAGGCCCGAAGGGCTGTGACATCTTAGCCCGGGCCGTGAGGCCCGGGGTGAGGTTTTTTTATACATTGAGAGGACCGAAGGTCTGACACCACCACATTAATCCCACAAATACCTTTCGTCATATGTGATATCATATTTCCGGAGGAAGCGTCTGTACTCCTCTTGAAATGTAATGGTTTTATGGTGTTCGTGTTGCTGTTGAATATACCGTTTCAGGGCTGGAACCTGTGATGGCGAAACGGAAAAAGCACCATACCCTGTTTGCCAGGAAAATTGTTTCGCATCCGGGTGCTGTGCATTCTGTTTGAACCAGGTGGATGAGTTGCTTTTTACACATTCAACCCACTTGGCGATGGTTCGGTCTCTGGGGAAGTGTGTGAGGACATGTACATGGTCTGCTACGCCGCCAATTTGCACGACCGGTGAATTCAGATTTTTTGAAATCCCCGTCATATAAGCGTGTAGGGGCGGTAAATTTTCGTCTGAAATATATGGGAGTCTCTGTTTTGTACTGAATACCAGATGGATATAGATTTGTGATAAAGATTGAGGCATTTACTCATTAAGGTTGTGTTGCCTTACTTTGTCAATAGCTATACGTATGAATTTAAATTTTACAGCGTGTTGTACTTGAACTTAGTTTGCAATGGGGGTGTCAGGCCTTCGGCCCTTTGTTATGGTTTTGTCATTTCCCAGGCCTTACAGCCTGGGCTTAGATGTGCCGGGCCGTTGGCCCTTTGAAATCGGTGTGGTGGATGCCCCAGGCCTTGCAGCCTGGGCTTGTATGTGTCGGGCCGTTGGCCCTTCGAGATGGGTGTAGGATGAATCCCCCAGGCCTTACAGCCTGGGCTTAGATGTGTCAGGCCGTTGGCCCTTTGAAATCGGTGTGATGGATACCCCAGGCCTTGCAGCCTGGGTGATGATGTGCCGGGCCGTTGGCCCTTCGAAATGGATGTGGGTGAATGACCCAGGCCTTGCAGCCTGGGCTTAGTTGTGTCGGGCCTTTGGCCCTATGGTCTGGGTCTGATTGGGTGCCCCAGGCTTTGTGGCCTGGGTTACGATGTGCCGGGCTGTTGCTTGGTTTAAATCCCCATGGCCTGGGCGGAATTTAGAGGGGCTTCCTTGTTCGATCGAGGTTTTCGGCGTGGGCGGTGAATTCGTTTTATTCCTACATAGGCCGCCGGGGTGAAGAATAGAGCCAATAAGGTGGAGCCTCCGGCCCCTCCGGCCAGGACCACGGCCAGTGGTGGCCAGAATTCTCCGCCGATAAAGATCAGTAGCGGGAGAAAACTTCCGATGGTGGTCAGGGTGGTGGAGAGTAGGTGGCGACTGCTACTTAGGCAGGCCTGTAGCACGGCCTCCGGATCTCCGGCTGCCGCTTTGGCATCCGCCTGAATGGCGGCGAGGACCACGATGCTGCTGTTGAAAGCCAGGCCAATGAGTCCGAGACTGCCGATCATGGTGTTGAAACTTAAGGGTAAGCCCCAGACCCAGGTGGCCAGCAGGCCGAAGCCAGCTGACAGCGGCCCCACCACCAGCAATAGTAGGGCGAGGGTCACGCTGCGGAAGGACAGCACCAGAGTGGCTACGGTCATTAAGATGATCAGCGGAAGATAGAGGCTGAGATTGCCCACCGCCTCAGATTGATTTTCCGCTTCTCCCCCTAATTCCAGTTCATAGCCTGCAGGGAGTTCAAAACCGTCCGCTTCCAGACGTTGCAGGATATCTTCTGTAATTTGAATAGGCAGGGCGCCGCTTCGGGTGAACCCGAAAACCTGATTGATGCGGCGTCCGTTCCGTCGGGTGATACTGGAAGATTGAGGTTGCCATTGTACGTCCGCCAATGCGGCCAGGGGAAGGCGTTCCCCATTTGGAAGAATAATGGGCATTCGGGCAAGATCACTGACACTGTCCCGCCGAGCTTCCCCTACGCGCAAGCGCAAGGGCAGTTCCTCTACGCCCTCCAGCAGGCTGCCGGCAGGAAGCCCTTCCAGGGCCGAGGCCATTTGTCCTGCCAGTTCGTTCGGGCTGAGTCCGCTGAGGCGGAGACGGCTCTCATTGATATTCAGCCGGGCTTTGGGGCGACCCGGGGGCATGGAAAGCTGAGTATGCAGCATGTCGGGATGCTGTGCCATGATGCTGCGGACTTCCTGTCCTAACTCCCGAAGACGGGTGAGGGAGGGGCCGGAGATCCGCAGTTCTACATCGGCCTGAGCCGGTGGACCTTGTGCAAATTTGGAAACCAGAATTTGGGCCTCTGGGATTTCCTCATCCAATAAGCGCTGTAATTCAGGGGTGAGCTGATCCACCCGTTCCACATCAGCTGCTTTGACAATCAGGTGTGCATATTCGGGGCTGTTATCCCGGCTCATGATCAGGTTGTAGTATACACTGGGCATGTTGCCGCCCACCAGGGCATCGACCCGTTCAACCCCGGGCTGATCCAGCAAGAACTGGGTGATGCGTTCCACACGTTGCCGACTGTGGGTCATGTTGCTGCCATCACTAAACCAGACTTCGACTTCAAACATGTCCCGGTCGGTACGCGGAAAGAACTGGCTCCCTAGACTTCCCGCCAGGATAAACCCAAGCACGGGCAGGGCTGCGGCCAAGGCCATGCCCTGCAGAGGATGCTTGAGACCATATCTCAATAGACCTCCCCCTAACCATCCGAGTCCTTTGCCGCTCAAGCCCCGGTTCCAGAAGCTTTGGATTTGGTTTCTCGAACCAAATAAGGCTGCCAAGGCACAGATGAGTGTAGTGGCAACGGCAAAACTTGCGCTTAGAGCCAAAATGACTGAACGGCCGATGGGGCCGACAAAATCTCCGGTACCTCCCGGGAGCAGGAGGATCGGCATAAAGGCGAGCACGGTGGTCAGGGTGGATGCGAGTAGGGGATAGAAAAGGTGCCGCAAGGCATGGGAAGCTGCATCCAAACGGGAAAGACCTTTTTGCAGACCCCGGCTGACTTCGTCGGTGATCACGATGGCGTTATCGATGAGAAGACCCAGAGCGATAATCATTCCGAAAATGGACATTTGGTTCAGTTCCCCTCCGGTCGCTGCGGTGAGAAAGAGGGTGAGGGAGGCACTCACCGGCAAGGCGGTCCCCACGACCAAGGCCGCACGAAGTCCCATGCTGAAAAGGACCACCAGGAATACAACCAGAGCTCCCAGCAGAAGATTCATTCCCAGCTCCTGCAGTCTGGAACTCGTATAGGCATCCTGCTCAAAGATCAGATCCACATGAAGGGCGCCCTGGGTTTCCTTCCGGAACTGTTCCAGAATCCGTTGGGCGTCCTGGTTCCAGAGATCAATGCGGCGGTTGCTTTGTACGCGGGCCGCTACCAACACACTGCGTTGCCCGTTGTTCAGCGCAACATCTGCCGGAGGATCCTGTAGTCCGCGACCTACGGTGGCAATATCTCCCAAACGAAGGGTGGCTGCTTGGTCGTTTTGGGTCAAGGGAAGGTTCCGGATCTGATCCAGGGAAGCGAATTCCCCGGACACTTCCAGAAGCACATCTTTCCCCTGACTGCGTAGAACCCCCGAGGGTTGTTTGGCATCTGATTGATTCAGCCGTGCAGCCAGTTGAGGAAGGCTCCATCCAAGTGCGCTCCACTCAGAAGGATCCAAATCAATGCGGACTTCCTCTTGGGATCGCCCGTACAGGCGTACCAGTTCGGTTCCATTCACCTGACGTAGACGCTCTGCAATTTCGTCAGCGTAGCGGCCTACGAGGGCAAGGTTTTCTTCACCACCCACAGATGGGGTCAGGGATAAAATCATCGAAAACGCAACGGCATTCCGTTTGTCGTCAAAGTCGGGAGGGAGTACCCCTGCAGGAAAAGCATTGGCGGCCTGCCGCATCCGATCGCGAATTTCCGAGAAAACCTGGTCGTTACTTTCCTCATCGATTTCATCGACCAATTCCAATGCCAGCACGGAAACGCCAGCGCTGGATGTGGAGTCGATATCCTTGATGCTTGCAATCTCCTGCAGCGCTTCCTCCAGCGGCTCGGTTACCAGAGCCTCCACCCGCTCTGCAGAAGCTCCGGGAAACAGAGTCAAAATGCGGGGGTTGCGGTTGCTGATGACCGGATCCTCCAGTCGGGGCATGGAGCTTAACGCGGAGTAGCCTGCTGCCAAAGAGAGCATGAGGGCTAAGACCAGAAGGTGCCGATTCCCCAGGAAAAGCTTGGCCAGGGGATGTGCCGTTTCATGAGACCTGTTCATAGCTCATCTCCTCTGGGGAGAAGCCGGACAATCTGACCTGGCGTGAATTTATGCAAGCCCTCTTGGAGTACCGCTTCCCCTTCTTCCAGGAGGCCCTGCACATACACAGATTCCCCGGCCATGCCGAGTAAGTGAACGGGGCGGGCTTCGATACGGTGGGTGCCTAAGAGGCCATCCTGACCCGGCACAGGGCTTTCCAAGGCTTTGGCCACATAGAGGACCCAGGTCCCGCGGCTACCTTCCTGGAGGCTGGCTACGGGAAGGGAAAATGCGGCTTCAGCGAGTTGTTCTTCGAGGAGCAACTCCAACAGTTCACCCTCACGAAGCTGAAGATCCCGCTCCTGAGTTTGCAGGATCACATCCACGGTTCGGGTTCGGTCATCCAGCCGGGGGAGGATGCGCAGTACCTCTGCCTGGAGCAGTGGATGTTGGCCGCTTCGTTGGAGTTGTACGCGATCTCCCGGTTCCAGGTTGGCAGCTTGTTGCGGGCTCAGTCCAGCCCGGATTTCCCAGTCGCTTTCCTCCAGGAGTTCAAACAAAGCCGTGCCGGAGCTGAATACATCCCCTTCATCACCGAAACGCCGGGAAATGCGGCCCTCATAGGGAGCGCGGAGTTCTGATTTCTTACGCTCGATGCTGACCCGTTCCCGTTCTGCCGCAATGCGGTCACGAGCTGCTTCCGCTTGAGCCAGTCCTTGGCGGGCCTCATCGTAGAGTTGCTCAGAGACAATATCCTGACGTCGCAGTTGTTCCTGACGGGCAAAACTGCTTTTTCGCAATTCAAGAATGGCCACGCTCTCCGCAAGGGCCGCGTCCAATTGTTTTGCCTGTGCCTGAAGCCGGTCGGCATCCAATCGTGCCAGAACTTGCCCGGCCTGCACACGCTGACCTTCTTCGAGAAGGACTTCGCGCAGTAATCCATCCCGTTCGAAGCCCAAGGCACTGCGGCGTCGTGCTTCAACCCGGCCAATCGCCATGCGGGGGATGAGCAAGCCTTCTTCCAGTTGGACCGGGCTGGCAGACGCTGAGAGCACCCGTATGGAGGGGCGGAGCTCTTCCTCTGCGCTGTGGGACTGGGCGACAGCCCAGCCAAGTCCGAGGACAAGCAGGGTCATGATGAGCACGATAATTCGGCTTTTGCCTGCTTTGTTTTGTGGGTCGATGGGAAGCTTCATATCAGGGTTCCTTGTTGGCAACTGCGTTAAAATGAGAACTCCGTGAACAGTCCGAGAACGACAGCCTGGTCGTATTCTTCTTCTGCAAGCTTGTCGCCGCTCTTGTCTTCCAGTCTCAATTCTCCATCGAACTGGTAACCCGCAAAGAGACTTACGGAAGCGCTCGCTGAGATGGCATAGTCCAGATGTGCGTAGAGTGCGGTGTGAGACTCTTCGCCCACGCCCTCGGAAGCGCTGCCTTCATCATCAAGGCGGAAGCGAAACAGAGAGTTTCGGCCTAAAAGTCCTGCGGTCCAGTTTGGTGTCATATCATAAAAGAGTCCGAGGCCCGGGCCCAAGGTGGCGGCAAAGCCTTCACCATTCTCGAGACGGAGCCGTTCGGTAATCTGCCAGGTGATGATTGGAAAAGGGAAGACTTCAGGATCATCCTCTACCTGTCCGGCCACACCCAGTCCCAGACCCACTTGCAGGCGCTCATTGACCTGATAGATGGCCGCCGTCACCACTCCCGCGGTGAGGGCATCTTCCATATCGGCACCCTGCTCGTAGTAGCTGTTGAGGGAGGGGGCGGCAAAAAAGACCCACTGGTCTTGAATCCAGGTAAACGAGAGGCCCAGTTCCACGCGGCGTATATCGGACCAGGGATCAGAGGGGCTGATGTTCGTGTTCCCCGAAAAGTCATAACTCTTTTGTCCCAAGCCGAGGTTCCCGCCGATGAAAAAGCGGGGTTGAATCATTCTGCGGAACCCCAGATCCACATAGGCATCGCTTGAGGTAAAGGAGCTTCCTCCGTCCAGTTCGGCATCTACCTGACTGGCAAAGCCTGCCTGCACCTGGCTGGTGAAACGAGGGGGGCGCTGAGGGGCAGGGGCCTCCTCGGCTTTGAGAGAGAAGCTGAAACTGCTGAGGGTTGTCAGGCTAAGGCATGCAAAGGTTTTCAGGTCCATGGTACTCGGGCTTTCCGGGTGAGGGTGTTGTGGTGTGACTGACTTTTTGTGAAGTTGTGATGCGGTCGGGTGAGGCAGCTGCTCGTTCAGAGCTTAGGATGCTTACTTAAAATCAAAACGTAACTCTCAGTCACAACTTACAAAAAAAAGAGAAGGGACTCCTTAAGGGTGGATCTGATCAAAGTACAAACTGCGGATATGAGACTCCGTTTTGCTGTAATCATGTTCCGTCAAGCCGGGTTTCCACCCCAGACCGTCCAGGTAGATATGGCAATTCAGTAGAAGTAAATCCGATGGGCCATCTTCCAGGCCTTCTTCGGGAATCATAGGGGTGTTTCCAAGCAAGTGTGCCCCTTTGGTGATGCTGGCTAGACCGCACAACACGGTATTGTCCCGGTGATGATCCTCCAGATCGCCGCAGCTTTTCGCTTCAGCAATAATCTTCCCGGCCACCTGCATGGCTTCCTGGCTGACGGCTTGGAAATGTTGCTGGCTGGAGGAGCTGGCTTTTTCCCAGATCGAGGCGGTCTGTGCGAGTTGGCTCAGTTGAAAATTATGGGGGTAGAGTCTGGACATCAGGTCATCGGCCACGCCAATGACCATCATTTTTTCCCGGGTCCGGCCTTCATAGTCAAACGCGTGACGGAACAATGCGGCTCGTTTCTGAGCATGACCCGCGGAGACGCTCACTAGCAAATCCTCTTTGCTGCGGAAGTGATTGTAGATGGTGGCTTTGGAATATTCGATTTCCTCAGCCAGGTGGTCGAGGTTCAGTCCCAGATAGCCGTTCAGGGCCAGCAGACGGTCTGCATGGGTCAGGATCAACTGCTCCCGCTCTTCCCAGGCCCGTTGTTTTCGTTCGGAGATACCCATAAATGACTCTATACATTTTTTGTGACTCTGAGTCAAAAAAATAAATTTATGAATATTTCAGAAATTACAGAAATAAATGAATTTCACTGGTTGCGCATGAGGAAATCAGATAGAGTTTGCAACGTGAAACGAAACGCCATCTTATCCTATTACGAGCAGGCTGGTTGGGATTATGAAGCCTGGAGCCGAAGTTTTCAGATGCATTTCGGTTACTGGAAGCGTGGGATTCCCTGGTGGAATCGGGAAGAAATGCTTCGACAGATGAATCGGGAACTCTTGTCGCGGGTCGGTTTAAGCCAACGAAAGCGGGTTCGGGTTGCTGATCTGGGTTGTGGCTTAGGTTCCACCTTGTGCGAGGCCGCGCGGCTAGAGGAAGGCTGGGAGTTACGGGGGCTTAGTCTGGTTCCATGGCAGGTTGAACAGGCCCGGTTACGTAGTGAAGGCCTGGGCATTTGCTTCGAGCAAGGGGATTATTCTGCCTGTCCCTGGGAAGCGGAATATTTGGATGGAGCCTGGTGCTTGGAAAGTGCCTGCCACGCCAGCGGAGAGGGTAAGGGGGATCTCGTTCAGGATGTGGCCCGGGTACTCAAACCCGGGGCCCGCTGGGTGGTGGTGGATGGATTTACCCGAGGAGCGGCTGCATCCAGTCCCCTGTATCGGAAGTTATTGCAGCAGGTCTCCAGCTTCTGGGCTATGGAATGTTTCCCTGGAGAGGAGGCGTTCCGCCACGAGCTGGAGGCGGCTGGGCTTGAACTTCTTCAGGTAGAGGACCTCTCCTGGAGGGTGGCGCCTTCGGTGCTGCATGTGCCCTGGGTCACGCTCAAGTATTTCCTGGTGCAGTTGCTTCATCCCCGTCATCGCATGAATCGCGAAAGCTGGCGTCATATTGCTGCCTGCCTGCTGTCTCCATTTGTGGGGTTGAATCGGAAACGCTTCGCCTATCAGATGTGGATCATTCGAAAACCGGAAGTCAAATTGAGCTAAGTTGGGGTTGATGTTGCATTCGGACATGCACTGGATTCAGGCTTGAACTCTTAGGGAGTACAGAACATGAGGGGCCCATGAGCCCAGACGAGATTCAGTCCCTGATTCACCAGCATCATGAAGAACGGAAACCCCGGCGGAAGACCTTGGAATATCTCGAGTCCCAGGGCGTGGAGGCCACGCTTGCCGCGGAGGCGTATCAGGCCTATCGGGATCGCCAGAACCACAAACAGGAGGTCATTCAAGAGAGCAAAGGGAGCGAGAGGAGGGGAGTGGCTTATGGCCTGATGGCGGTCGGAGCTCTGGGTTCGGCCTTTCTGTGGTTTGGGTTTGAGGGCTCCCGGGTGATTTGGGGGCTGCCAATTTCCATGTTTTTGTATGGGCTGTTCAGCCTGTTGCTGGAGAAAAAACGATGATCGAACTTTTATGGGAGCTGAATCAGACAAGCCGCATTGAGGACTTGGAGAATGATAGCATCCGGGCTGAGGCCGGCGCCAGGGCCGAGGCCCGGAATATCGCCGAAAACGTGACCGTGGAATATGTGCGGCAACTCGAGCGGCTGAAACTGGTGAATCAGGCGATGTGGAGTCTGATCAAGGAGCAGACCGCTCTTCAGGATGAGGATCTGTTGAGTCGGGTCACCGAGCTAGACCTGCAAGATGGCTGCTTGGATGGCCGGGTCACCAAGTCGGCTCCGGACTGTCCCAAGTGCGGGGCGAAAATGTCGCGGAAATTCAACCGCTGCCTATTCTGCGGAGAAGCGATCCCGGCCGGGGATCCCTTCGATACCGTGTGACTCCAGGATACGAAGCATGGACCCAGAGGACATCACGGAACTGATTGACCTGCATCACCGGATGCTTCGTCCCCGCCGGAAAACCCTGCAGGCTCTGGAAGAGGAGGGGCTCTCCTCCTCAGAGGCCGAACAGGCTTATGCCCGCTACCGCGAATCGCAGCAGCTGAAGCTGCGCAAAGAACATCAGGGATTGCGGGAGGGGCGGAATCGGAAATCCGCCCTCATTATTTTCGTGGGATGTTTGGGGGCTCTGCCGATTTTCTTCAGTCCCTGGCTAGGCTTTTTCAGTTTCCCCCTGAGTCTGGTGATGATGATGAAACTGGCCCGGGTACCGGGACAGAACCGAAAAAGACGGCGGGATGATGGAGCGATCTTCTTTTGACCCTCTTTCAGACAGAATCTGAACCAGCTCGGGATTGAATTCCGTCTTTTCCTCGATAGAAACGCAGCATGAGTGATCTTTTTGTCGAGGAATTGGCGGGGCTGCTGCAGGACCCTGTGTTGGATGGAACCCTGGCCAGAGGCCTCTACGCTACGGATGCGAGTCATTATCAAATCACACCCCGCGCGGTCGCTCACCCTCGTTCAGAGGAGGAAGTGGTTGCCGCCGTGGAATGTGCGGGACGGCATGCGGTTGCATTGACCCCCCGGGGCTCGGCAACCTCACTCTCCGGGCAGACACATGGACCGGGTCTGATTCTGGATGTGTCCCGACACATGGATGCGCTGCTCGAATTGAATGTGGAAGAAGGCTGGGCCCGGGTGCAACCCGGACTGATCCGAGATTCGTTGAACAAGGCTGCTGCGGCTCATGGTCTGCAGTTTGCACCGGATCCGGCCACCAGTTCACGCGCAAGCCTTGGCGGCATGCTGGGGAATAACTCCAGTGGTACCCGATCCATTCTATATGGCATCACCAGTGATCATGTCCTTGCTGCCCGTGTGGTGTTGGCCGATGGACGGGCTCTGGCCCTCAAGCCCCGGCTTTTTTCGGAGTGGGCGGAAGATGATGCGGGGGATCTGCTTCGGGGGCTTAAAGAGGTGGTGGATGCCAACCGCGATGAGATCCAAAAGCGCTTTCCCACGGTCATGCGTCGGGTCAGCGGATATGCTCTGGATGCGTTTCTCGAGGATCCGGCGGAGCAGCCTTGGAACCTGGCCCGCCTGCTTTGCGGTTCAGAGGGCTCGCTAGGTATTGTCACCGAAATCACGGTGAAGCTGGTTCCTCTGCCGAAACATACCGGCCTGCTGGCATTGCATTTTCCTTCCATGGGAGATGCTCTGCGTGCCGTAGAGCCCATGCTCCAGTTCCAGCCCAGTGCGATTGAACTCCTGGATGCCACCGTACTGCGTGAAGCTCAGCGTAATGCCAGTACCAAGGAATTGGCGGATTTCATTGAAGGAGATCCGGAAGCCATGTTGCTGACCGAATTCTTTGGTGAGAACGAGGAGGATATCTCTAGCCGGGCACAGGCCTTGATCTCCGAGCTCGGGGAGCAGGTTTCTGCTGCCCCCTTCTTTTCGGATCCGGCTGCACAGGCTCGCTGTTGGGATGTTCGCCGTCTTGGACTGGGTTTGATCACTAACGTGAAAGGCAGTTGCAAAGGCCAGGCCTTTATTGAGGATGCCTGCATTCCCTTGCCGCATCTCCCGACCTACATCGAACAGGTCCAGGCAAAGTGTGAGCAAGAAGGGGTAAACCTGGTACTCTATGCGCATGCTTCCGTCGGCGTGTTGCACGCACGTCCGGAACTGGATTTGCACCTCGAGGAAGATATCGCCAAAATGCGCCGCATCTCGGAGTATGCGTTCAAGCTTTGTGTGGAGTATGGTGGTGCCTGGGCCGGGGAACATGGGGACGGTTTGGTTCGCGGTGAATTTATCCCCCGCTTCTTTGGTGCACAGGTCTTGCAGGCTTTTCGGGATGTGAAAGCGCAATGGGATCCTATGAACCTGATGAATCCGGGTAAACTTTTGGACTCCCCTCCCTTGACTGAAAATATGCGCTATCAGGTTCCGGGCTATCTGGAAACTGCGGAGAAAGCGGAAGCCAAAGCCTGGTTCCAATTCCGGGAGCAGGGTGGTTTACGACTGGCGGTGGAGCAGTGCAATGGGGTAGGGGCCTGCCGTAAATTGAACAGCGGAGTGATGTGTCCGAGCTTTATGGCTACACGCAACGAAAAAGATTCGACCCGGGCCCGGGCCAATGCGCTGCGTCTGGCGATCACCGGTCAGTTAGAGAGTGATCCGGAAGCGGCCATGGCCTCGGAAGAGGTTGGAGATGTGCTGGAACTCTGCTTGGGCTGCAAAGCCTGTAAAAAAGAATGTCCCAATGCGGTGGACGTGGCCAAGATGAAAGCCGAAGTGCTGCAGAAACAGCATGAACAACATGGCCTTCCCTTAGGGCATCGATTGATTGGAGATATGCCGGTGATGGCCCCGCGTCTTGCAGGTCCTCTGGCGCCGATGATTAATCGGATCCAAAGCTCTGCACCGGTGCGGAGTTGGTTGGAAAAAGTTGCAGGGATTGATCGTCGCCGCCCCTTACCCGCATTTGCCAGTCGGAGTCTGAAACAGCGTTTGGGTGATGCGCTGCATGTGGGGAGCGGGGAGCGCGGTGAGGTGGGACTCTACGTGGATTCATATACCGATGCCTATGAACCCTGGGTGGGAGAAGCTGCGATTAACCTGCTGGCAGGCTGTGGGTATCGGGTGCGTCCTCTTTTTGCCGGCGATAGTCAACGGGCCCGTATTTCGAAAGGCATGCTCGAGGCCGCCCGCAAAGGAGGAGCGAAACTGCTGTGTGCGTTAAAAGAACAGGCCCCTGGCGATCTGCCCATTCTCTGTATTGAACCCTCTTGTGCATCTGCCTTGAAAGAAGATCTTCCTGATCTGGTTCAGGATATTCCCCTGGGTCAGGATATTTCCCGGCGAGTATGGATGGTGGAAGAATACCTCTTTGCTCAGGGCGTAAAACTTAAAGCCCCTGCCGGTAAAATTCTCATTCATGGCCATTGTCATCAAAAAGCCGTGTTGGGTGTGGATGGATTGAAAGGACTGCTCCCCGCTGCGGAACTGATAGATGCAGGCTGTTGCGGAATGGCAGGTGCCTTTGGTTACGAGCATCGGGATTTAAGTTTTCAAGTTGGAGAGGACCGCCTCTTTCCCCGTCTGCGCAAGATGGATCCTGGCACGACCGTGGTCGCGAATGGCTTTAGCTGCCGGCACCAGGTGGCGGATGCTCTGGGTGTGGAAGCGAAACACATTGTCGAAGTTCTGGAGCCAGCCGACGGATGATCCTTCGAGCCTGCAGTCTCTTTCTGCTGTGTAGCGCCCTGATCTTCGGGGGCTGTGCCCGCACGAAACCCTATGAGCTGGAGCTTATGCCGGTTCCGGTGCTCTTGGAAGGGAAAGAGATTAAAGCAAATCTCGAAGAGGAACTGCAGGCGATGCCTTACACCGGGGTGTTGTTTGCCACCGATCGCAGTCCGCATGGTAACAGCAGTGAATGGCCCTTTTACTCCGAGAGTCGGGGGCATCTGCTCCGTCTGGGTCTGGCCGAGATCGATGCGAATATTGATGTCTCCGAATGGCGGGAATTTTTTGCCGACTCCTTTTCCGTGGAACGGAAACAACGCTACCTCCTGACGGTGAGCTCTGTGCGCGAACTGGGGGTCTTGCCCGAGAGCCGCGCTCCCATGAAACTCGAAGATGAAGCGGAAACCAGTTATGATCAACCGGAAGAGTTTTTCAGACTGATCCAGGATCGCTTTGATGTGGATGGAAAAAAGGAAGTGCTGATTTATGTGCACGGCTACAATACGGCGATGGAGGATCCTGTACTCATGTCCGCGCAGTTTCGTCATTTTCTGGACTACCGCGGAGCCTATGTAGCCTACTCCTGGCCAGCAACCAGCCGGGCAACCGCTTACTTTAAAGACCTGGAGACGACCCGCTATACCGGCCGCAATCTCCGCATCCTGATTGAGGCTCTGTGGAAGGAAACGGATGTAGAGAAGATCAACATCATGGGTTATTCCGCGGGGACCCGGGTGGTGATTCAGGCGATGCACAGCCTGGCCTTGTTGAATCAGCATCGTCCGGAACAGGAGCGTCCCCGTTTGGGCCAGGTGCTGCTACTGGCCAGTGATGAGGATCGGCATGTATTTCTGGCAGCCGTGGCGGATGGCCTGTTGGCGCAGTTGGATCAATTGACCCTCTACATGTCGAGCAAGGATGGTGCCCTGAGAATTTTGGGACTCTTTCTATCCCGAAACCGTTTGGGACAGATGGGGGATCCGGATAAAATCCGTGAGGAAGATTTGGCACGTATCCGCTCCCTGAAAAAATTAACCCTGGTGGATGTGAGTGGTGTACCTGGATCGGCGGCAAGTCGGGGGCATGCCTATCTCCGAAAAAGTCCCTGGGTCTTGGCGGATGTAGTGGCCGTTCTGGCGGGTGGGCTTTGGCCCGAGGAACGCAGCCTGAAGCGGGAGGAGCATGAGGCGGTATGGAGCTTTCCCCAAAACTACCCAGAGGTTGTCTTGGGCAAAACGCACACAGAATCTGAAACGCATAAGAAGGAATAACGATGAAACAGGGTCTCTGTCTGATGTTGGTTGTGCTGCTGGTCGCTTGTACTGGACCTAAAGTACCAAAGGCGGGTCCCGGTCCGCAAATTATGATGGCTCCGGAGGCGTTGCAGGATCAACGCCCGGGCCAGGAACTGTTACGCTCCTGGGTGCGGGGGAAGCCGGAAACGATCGTAGTCTGGACCGAACGGGACCGCATGTCCAATGGACTCGCTGCGGCCATGTCTCCCTTCCTTGTCGATTGGAGCAACTCGGACGAGCAGGGCTGGATTGTGCATAACGTCGAGCTGGCCGCCAGTCCGGTGAAAGGAACGGTGCTGTTCGGCAGCGTTCGGATACCGAAAGATGCAGTGGAACGGGTGGAATGGTTGCTCATACGAGACCGCACCAAAAAAGGAAAGCTCACCAAGATGGGGCATGGTCAGCTGAGGGTGGTGTTTAAAGAGGGTCAGCCCGTAGAGGTCATCTCCCGGCCGCTGCCTCTGAATACCCTGCCTGAGATTCCCGACCTGGTCTTTAGTTTTGAAGCCTGGCGTCCCCCGGGAAGCTCCTACAGTATTTTTGAAGGCTTGGACGCTGAGAAATACAGTTTGACTGTGCGCTGTTACGCGGGGCCCAGCCGTTTTTTGCGGGATTCGGTCAATGGCAAACCCTGGGATTGCTATCCTCTGGATATTGATTGGCTGGATGGCGCCGAGGAGGATTTGCTCGAAACCTGCCTCATCATGGGGGATGGCATTGCCCGTCGCTCCATTCCGGAGGGGACGGAGCTTCCCGTACTCAGCGGACTGAGAAAAAAACAGGCGGAGCAGATTCGAGAAGGTTTGTCTCTGGAGCAAATGCCGCAACTTCCTCTGTCCGATTGGGTGCAACAAACGGATAGCAGTTATCACCTGATTCAGCGGAGCTGTATCACCATGGCGCTTACCGCAATTGATCTCAGTTTGGATCGCACGGCCCATCGTCTGGGCCTTGAGCGGGAACGGCATCTGAACCTGGTTCCGGAACAGGTTCCGGATTGGCTGAACGAGTTGCCTCACCGGGGTACTAGTTTTATGATTTTGCATGGACCGGCAGCCCTGAGTTTCATCTCCCGGGAAAAGCAGGTTCTCCCGGGAAACAGTTATATGATTCTGGAAGAGGCCAAGCTGTTGCAGCTCCAGGAAAATGGCAAACCCTTGATTTACCGCTATGACCCCAAGGCGAAAAATTCGCCTTATGGGGATATCCGGCGCATGAATATGATGTAAGGACCTGCTTACAGTTTGACGCCTAAATTATCATAGAGCAGTTGCAAAGCTTCTGCCATGATGGGAGCTCATCTGAGTTCCCGTTTTTTTTCTTATGACCCATACACACTATCGTTCACATCAGCCCAGCCCCCTTGACCTTCGTGAAATGGCGGAATTTGACGCGAGTATCGCCGATGAGAGCGAATTCGAACAACGCCGCCGCCGGATCATCTATCTTCGGGATGCGATTCGGCAGCAGGAATTGGGAAGCTCCCTGCTCAAGGGCTTTGGCTGCATGATGATTCCTTTCTACGTGATTCCTCTGTTTTGGCCTGTGCTGATCTTTTTTCATATTTTGCGGAAAAAAGGAGTCGCGGCGATGGAATCTCAATTGGAAAGCGCCCTGCAATATTGGGGGATCCGCAGGGAGGAACTGGATCAACCGGAATCTGTAGCCCGTCCCATTTCCAGCTGATTCGGTAAAGCGGCTCTTCTCCACGCTCTTCTCAGAAAGCAGAGCGCGCTGCAGATCGCGGGTCGATTTTGTAGAAAAAGTCGCTAGGGGAAAAGCATGGCTTCAGCATGGTTGAATGCGGATATCGGTGAACGGGGTGCAACACACCCCGTCGATCATGCCTTGCTGGATTCACTGGACCTGTTGAACCTGGCTTGTGGTGGACATGCAGGAGATGCGGAGTCGGTAGCCTGTTTCCGGCAAGAGGCCGAAGCGAGAGGCCTTCAGATTTCCGCACATCTCTCTTATCCGGACCGGGAGAATTTTGGGCGTCTCAGCATGGATCTTCCCATGGCGGAGCTGTTGCAGTCTCTGGATGAGCAGCGCAGTCTGCTGCCGGATGTGGATACACTCAAATTTCATGGTGCACTCTATAACGATGCGGCCTCTGACCCAGCCTTGGCGGCTCCTCTGGTTCAATGGCTGAAGGCCAGGGGCTTTCGCCGTGTTCTCAGCTTGCCCGGTTCTGCGCTGGCTCAGGAAGCCATCCGGGCCGGGGTGGAGTTGTTGGAGGAAGCCTTTGTGGAACGCCGCTACCACTTGGACCCGGGTCCCAGACTGCTGCCGCGCAGTCATCCTCAAGCCAGTTTGTCTGAGCTGGCGGATGCGGAGGCACAGGCCCGGGAATTGATTTTGAAAGGACGCTTGCCCCTACTGGACTCTGCGCGCAGCATGCTGCCAGCTCGTTTTGACAGTCTGTGCATCCACTCAGATTCTCCCATTGCTCTGGAATTGGCCCGTAGCTGTCGAAGCCTCTTGGATCTGGATCCACTTCGGTATGTACGTCCTCAGGGCCCGGGCATCTGGCGGGTGGTCTCTGCAGCACGGACAGGCTTGCAAGATTTGGGTATTCCTCCGGGTGGAGCTCAGGATCAGGGGGCGTTTTGCTTGGCCAATCAGGCTCTGAAGCGTGATCCCTTGGCTCCCATGCTGGAGCTTGTGCAACTTCAGGAACTTGAATTTCGGAGAGACTGTTGGGTGTTTATCAGCGGAGCTGCGCGGCCCGGGCTTCCGCATCGCGAATGTTTTCGTGGAAGGGCAGGGGAACGGCTTCAACTTCGCCCGCCACTCTATGGCTTCCGAACGTATCTGGCCTTCTCCGATGAAGAGGGGCTTAAAGCTGGGCAGCGCCCTGCTTCCCCACAGTCGAAATGGGCCCCTTCGGATCCCATTCGGGTGCTTCCTGGGCCTGAGTTCGGACTTCTCCCGGATTCTAAACGCTTTTTCCGGCAAAGCTGGCAGGTGTCCTCTCAGCTGAATGATATGGGGATCCCTCTGAGCAGCCCAGGCTATCAGCCTCCGGAAAATTTGCTCAGCCTGCCATCGGCCCCACAATGTGATGGGTGCATCCAGCTGACGGCCACTGGCCCCTTGATCCTGATGCGGGAACGGCCTACGGTGGGTGGATACCCTCGTATTCTTAGTGTGGTCGCGTCAGATGTGGATCGTTGTGCGCAGATTTGTCCCGGCCAAAGCCTTCGTTTTCAGCTTCTGACTTCATGAGTACTGACCCCAATCCCCCTGTTCCTGTTTCCAAGCTCCTTCTCGTAGCCCCAAATTGGCTGGGGGATGGCATTATGTTGATGCCCGCGCTGCAGCTGCTGCGTCAGCTGCAACCTGAACTCCGGATTGACCTGCTCTGTAAAGCATCGCAACTGGGATTGTGGAGCATGCATCCTGCGCTGGATGCAGTACATTTGATCCCCAAGTCTATGAAGACCTGGCCTGAGCTGGCCAAAGCCTTCCGCGGGCATGAGCGGGCCGTGATCATTCCCAATTCGTTTCGTTCCGCGCTGCTGCCCCGTTTGGCTGGCATCCCGATCCGGCGAGGCACGGCAGATCAATTTGGCCGCGGTCTGCTCATCAACGAAGCCGTGGATCTGAGCCCGTTTGGGCAGCGGCATCAGCAATGGGAAAATGCGGAACTGTTGCTGGAGGAACTTCCAGAAAACCTGCCTCCGCCGGATCTGCATCCCCCGGAAGCTGCGCTGGACAAGGCTGCTGCTTGGTTAGAGGCCTTGCCGAAACCCTGGTTGGCATGTATCCCCGCCGCGGCACGCGGGCCTTCCAAAGAATGGCCGGAGTCCCGATTTCTCGAGGCTTCGAAGCGTTGGCGGTCTGAAACGGGGGGCTCCGTGCTCTGGTTGGGTGGGCCGCCGGATCGGGAACGTTGCCTGGCTCTGGAGGCCGAGTCTCCGGAACGGGCCATCAGTCTGGCGGGGCAAAGCAGTCTAAGCGAATTTGCCGCATTGTTGAAACTCGCCGACCGGGTCCTGGCTAATGACAGTGGAGGCATGCACGTAGCTGCCGCAGTAGGAACGCCACCTGTGGCCATCTATGGTCTAACCGACCCAGACAAAACCGGCCCCCTTCACCCTCAGGCACAGCTACTGCAGGCCCCGGGGAAACGGAGCCGGGAGATTCCCCGGGAGTCTGCAGAAGCGGTGGCCGCCTTGGAAAAGATACAGGTGGATGAGGTCATTCAAGCCCTGCTGAAATGATTTTCAGCATTGCACAAGTATCATCGAGTCGTAGGAACTGAGTATGGATAACATCTCTGAACAGTCTTTGCCCTCGCCTCCGCTTCCGGAACACTACGAAGAGGTCGTGTACAAACCGAAAAAGAAACGGCGCTGGCCCTGGGTGATTCTGGGTATCAGTCTGCTTCTGAATATGGCCACCTGTACCTCTGCGCTGTTTAACTCAGTGAGTTATCCGGAAGAGGAATATCCGCTGGTCAATGAACGACTGGCTTGGGGGGAAGCTCATGGAACGAAAGTCGCCTTGTTGCGTCTTTCCGGAGCGATTTTTCCGGAATCTCCTTCTACTCTGTTTGGCGCACAAGTGGATCCGGTCACCAAACTACTCAGTGAAATCCAGGCGGTGACCATGGATGAAGAAGTCCGGGCGATCCTCATCGAAATCGATTCCCCTGGAGGAACCGTCACCGGTAGTGATCAGATTTACCGGGCTTTGCTCCAGTTTAAAGAAAGCTCCCCGGATCGTATTATCGTGGCACGGGTGGGTTCGATGGCTGCCTCAGGTGGATATTATGTGGCGATGGCTGCAGATCATATTGTGGCCGAACCGACTTCGATGGTGGGTTCGGTCGGCGTCATTCTCAGCGCGATGAATTTTCATGAACTGGGCAAAAAGATTGGGGTGGATGACGTTTCCTTAACCTCCGGAGAGAACAAAGCGTTGTTGTCGCCATTTGACCCTCCAAATCAGGGGCATCAGAAAATCCTTCAGGATATTGTGGATGAACTCTACCGCCAGTTCCGAGCTATTGTAATCGAAGGGCGTGATTTGGATGAAGCCTATGTGAATGAGCATCAACTTCTCGATGGTCGTCTGATTACCGCTCAAGAAGCGCTGGAGCACGGTTTAGTGGATGAAATTGGACTCGCCCAAGATGCGCGGGCCAGCGTAGAGCGCTTACTGAAAACAGACCAAGTTGCCTTTACCCTCACCGATTATACCGGGGGTTGGGGAAGTTTGTTTGCGGTACGCAGCCCGGAACTCGGTCTGCCCCAGGCGATGCCCAAAGGATTCCTCTACTACTGGTCGCCTGCTTTGTAAGATGGAGGGCTGAAATAGGGGGGCTGTTGGCGTGGCCAGGTTATGGGGCGTGGCTACAGAGGCCGGATCCAGTAAGCACTTCCGCTTGTGGATTGGCGGTGATCCGGATGTTTCGGCGCGGAACCTTCGGCCCGCGAGGCTTTTTTTTGTGGGGCTGTACCCAGCCCAGCTTGGACCTTCGGCCCCGCGCTGGACTGGGCTGGTATTGGAACGGAACCTTCGGCCCGTTTTGATGATGGAATTGTAACCTATCCACATCGCTTTTCCCCTCTGCTTTTGACGAGTAGGAACGGAGCTTGGGCCTCCGGCCTGAGGATTTGCTGGGGTAGCAGACAGGCCGGAGGCCTATCCTCCTTTGCCTTCCGCTTCCGTTATCCGTAATACTCTTAATCCTACTCTTACTCTTAATCTATCTGTGCTGGGTGTTGGAACCTTCGGCCCGTTTTGAAGATGGAATTGCCACCCTGGCTTAACGGATTTACATCGTTTTCCCCACTGCTTTTGACGAGTAGGAATGGAGCTTGGGCCTCCGGCCTGAGGATTTGCTGGGGTAGCTGACAGGCCGGAGGCCTATCCTCCTTTGCCTTCCACTTATACTCTTAATCTATCCGAAGTGCTCTGCTGCGGCTATGCAGGGAAGATAAAGACAACGATTAAGATTAAGAGTAAGAGTAAGAAAAGGATGCTGGGAAGGGCGGGGCCTCTGGTCTGAACTTACATCCACTGACTGCTGTCCATTTGCCGCGTTTCTTTGCGGGCGTCGCTATCGCCTTTGGCAATTTTGACGAGGATTCCGGCCATGGCGACCATAAACACCAGGTTGGATCCGCCATGGCTGATAAAGGGCAGGGGAAGGCCTTTGGTCGGCATCGAACCGGTTACCACGCCAATGTTGATGCAGGCCTGCAGGCTGATCAAGAGGGTGATGCCAAAACCGAGCAGGCGGGAAAATGGATCTTTGTTTCGCCAGGAGATCCACATGCCGGCGAGAAAGAATAAGAAGAAAAAGAGGACCACTCCCAAGCTTCCGATCAGCCCAAGTTCCTCAGCGATAATGGCAAGAATGAAGTCGGTATGTGCTTCCGGTAAGTAGGAGAATTTTTGCAGACTTCCGCCGACACCTAGCCCGGTGCTTCCTCCATTAATGAAGGCGAAGAGCGAGTTCATCAGCTGGAAACTTTCATCGCTGGCGTACTTCTCCGGATAGAGAAAGGAGGTGACCCGGCTGAGTCGTTCGGGGTCTTGCAGCACCAACAGGGTCATGCCACTGAAGCCCAAAAAGACTGAACCCAGCAGGTAGATCAAGCGGGTGCCCCCTATGAACATGAGGGCAACACAACTGCCGCCAATGAGTACGGTTGTCCCGTAGTCCGGGCCAATGAGAACCATGAGACAAAACCAGCCGACCCCGACGATCGGAACGATAAAGCCCCGTAGAAATTCCGTGGCGCGTCGCCGATGCAAACTCATCCACCAGGCCACCCAAACCAAGGCGGTGAGTTTAGCAAATTCGGAAGGCTGAAAAGAAATCGGACCCAGGATTAGCCAACGATGTGCCCCGTTAATTCGGGGACCAATGGCCCGTGCCAAGATCAGCAATATGGTTGTTCCGGCAGCCATGTAGGGCAGCAGCTGCTGCCAAAAGCGCATGGGAATCCGGGAGGCAATCAGTCCTCCGGCTAGAGCGACGACGGCGAAGATGCTCTGCCGTTTCGCGTAGTGCAGGGGATCACTCTGGCCGAAGCCGATGCTGAATAGCATCAGCAGTCCTGTGGCCAGGAGGCACAGGACGGTAAAGATCAATAAACGCGCCGCCCCGGGAGAGCTGCTTTGTGACTCTTCCGGGGCGGAATGTTCAGGTGTGGGCGCCATGCCCGGATCTTAGTAGACGGAAGGAGGGATACGGAGAGTGTCTCCGGCCTTCACTTCGTCGTTGGGGCCCAGGTTATTCAGCTCGCGGATTTTGTCCTCAGGCACAATGTAGGCCCGGGCAATATCTGCGAGGGTTTCTCCATCTTCCACTACGATGGGGAAGGAGCTGTCCAGGGGAGCGGGGCCGGGATCTACCGGAGCGACCGTGGGAGCTGGCGTGGGAGGGGTAACCAGGTTGCCGGGATTGGTATCAATCGGGTCTACCGGAGCCGGGGTGGGGGCAGGAGAAACCATTGTTCCGCCACCTGCAGGTGTCGCCCGGGGCGTGGGAGCGCTGCTACCTTGCGGCAATTTCAATTTCTGCCCGACGAGGATGCGGTCCGAGCTCAGACCGTTGAGTTCCTTGATGGCGCGTACGGTGGTCTTTGCGCGAACGGCGATCACACTGAGGCTGTCACCGGACTGTACCACATACACATCACCCGAAGCGATGGGTGCCGGAGCGGGGCCAACCGGACGGGGGGTGGCCCGGGGGCCAACCGGAGCGGGTGCGGGGCTACTGGCGCTGGGAGGAAGGAGAATGACCTGGCCTGCCCGGATTTTGTTCGGATCGGTGATCCGGTTATAGTCCGCCAGAGCTTTCCAGCTGATTTTGTTCTTCGCAGCAATGGCGGAAAGACTTTCCCCCTTCTGAATGGTGTAAGGCACGCCTTTGCGGGAAACCGGAGCCGGGCGAGGCGTCGGCAGAGGACGCGGAGTCGGGCGGGGACGCGGAGTGGAAACCGGGCGGGCAGGCACGGCCCGCTGCGGAGGCAGTTCCGCTTTGGGAGGCGGTCCGGCCGGAGGCGGGGGACGGGTGGCACAGCCGGCCAGCAAGGCGGCTGCCAGGCCGGGCAGGAGCAGAGGGCGCAGGGGGAGGGTGTACTTCATTGCGGACTTTCTTCTAGATGACGTTAAGCGGCTTTCGGGCGGCCCAGTCACGAACCAATCCCTGGAAAATCTGCCCCCGGACTTCGAAGCCCGGGAACTGGTCGAAACTCGCACATCCCGGTGAAAAACACAAGGGTTCTTCACCGCTTCGTTGTGCCCAAAGTGAGGCCATGAGTGGCTCGAGCGAGGGGTGCCGTTCCAGGGGGATTCCCATGGGCTTCCAGGCGGCTTCCATGCGCTCGGCTTCTTCGCCAAACAGGTAGAGTTTCAGCTCCCGTTTGCGAAGGCATTGCCCCACTTCTTCCAGGGCTTCCCCTTTCCCTTTGCCTCCCAGGATCAGATGGAGTGGATCGGGGAGGGCTGCCACTGCGGCCAGGCTCGCAGCAAGGCAGCTACTCTTGCTGTCATCCATGACCAGTCCGGCCCCTGCGATGTCGAGGCGTTGTTGACGATGCGGGGGAAATTGAAACGCTTCCAGAATGTCCCGGCATCGTTCGAGGGAGGGGAGGGCCTCTAAGGGGGCCATGATGCTCAGAAGCATGAGCACATTCTCACGCAAGGGGGACTGAGCCAAGGGGCCTTGCAAGCCTTGTGGCAATCGAGTGGGATCTAACTGCACTCGCTCTGCCTGACCGGAAACCTTTACCGGATAGTCCTCGGGCCATAAACACAGATCCCCGTCCTCTTGGTTGCTGCAGAGCTTGGCCTTGGCCTGGGCATAGCTCTCCAGATTTCCATGACGGTCCAAATGATTCGCTTTGAGGTTTAGGCAGAGCGCTGCCTTGGGGCGAAAATGCTGCAGCTGCTCGAGTTGAAATGAACTCAGTTCGAGTACGTGTAGCTCGGCTTCAGGGGTCTTGAGGGCCAAATCAGAGACGGGGCGATGGGAGTTGCCGGACAGACTGCAGCGCAATCCCGCAGCTTCCGCCAACTCCTTGGCCAGATGGGCCATGCTGGTTTTGCCGAGAGAGCCGGTCACCGCCAAGATCGGGCCCTGCAGATGCCTTGCGCCCCATTCGAATTCAGGAAGCAGTTCCAGCCCCCTCGCGCGCAGTTCAGAAATCCATGGATGCTCTGCCGGAAAGCCTGGGGAAAGGATTCCGAGCTTCGGAACTCCGGGAGGGAGTTCGTTCCGAGCTTCGGAAGATTCACTGAGCAGGCAATAGGACTCTCCGGAGGCCTCCAACAGCGCCGCCGCGGCGTGTCCACTGACACCCGCTCCTAAAATCCATGTGTCTGCATGATTCATGTCAGCGGATCTTCAGCGTGGCAATGCCGAGAATGGCACAGATGATGGCCAGGACCCAAAAACGAATGGTCACCAGGGTTTCGATTACTTCAACATCGCGGCCTTCTTGTTCCGCGGCTTCTTTTGCCACCATTTCGAAATGATGATGGATGGGAGCACAGCGGAAAATTCGTTTGCCGGTTAGTTTAAAAGAAGCGACCTGCAAGAGCACACTGACGGCTTCCATGACAAAGACGCCTCCGACAAAAATCAGGGTCACTTCCTGTTTAATCAGAATCGCTGCCGTGGCAATGCCTCCCCCCAGAGCCAGACTTCCGGTATCTCCCATGAACACCCGTGCCGGGTGAGCGTTGAACCAGAGAAAGCCGAGGCCACTGCCCAGAAGGCAGCCAAAGAACACCGCGAGTTCCTCTGCACCGGCGATGTAAGGGACTTGCAAGTAGTTGGCGAAGACCACGTGTCCTGCACAATAACTCATCACCAGGTAGGCGACGGCTACCGCATTACTGCAGCCAATGGCCAAACCATCTAATCCATCGGTCAGGTTCACCGCGTTACTGGATCCCATAATGACAATACAGACATAGACCACGGCCACCGCGGCCGGCAGGGTGAAGAAGGGATCTTTCAGAAAGGGCAGCATGAGGTCCCGAGCATGCGGGGCTGTTTCGGGGATTTGGGTAATGCTGAAAAAGAGAATCAAGGCCCAGGTTAACTGTCCGAGAAGTTTCCAGCGCCCGGCCAGCCCTTTGCTGTTTTTCTTGGAGACTTTGAGGTAATCATCCGCAAACCCAATCATGCCCAGGCTGAAGGATCCAAACAGGGCCAGAATGGCAAAGGGGTTTCCGGGTCGGCAGGTCAGTACGGAGGAGATCAGCAAGGTGCCGAGAATCAGCAATCCGCCCATGGTTGGCGTGCCTGCTTTTTTACGCTGCATTTTCAGAACTTCATCGTCTCGAACCGGCTGGCCGATTTTCAATTCCAGCAGCCAGTGAATGACCCGTGGACCGATGAGCAGGCTAAGTCCAAAGCTGATTGCGGCTCCCAGCATACTGCGTACGGTGACGTAGCCCAGCATTCGCATGGGGCTGAGGCTGTCTTTCAGCGCAGGGTCTTCGAGCTGGCTCCACCATTCGTACAACCAATAAAACATCAGTCCTGTTCCTCCGGAGCCAGAAGCGGGAGAATCCGTTCCATACGAACGGAGCGGGAGGCTTTCAGGAGAAGGGCTGCTCCGTTGCCCGCCTGTTCACGGATCACTTCGGCGGCTTGCTGAAGATTCTGGACGCGATGGCAGGGAGTGACGCCGGCCTTTTCGGCAATCCAGGAACCGGCTTCGCCGACCACGACCAAGCCGTGGAAGGAATATTGGGAGATGTACTCACCCAACTCCACGTGCAAATCCTGTTCGGCTTCGCCGAGTTCGGCCATGCCCCCGAGCAGCAACCATTTTTCCACCGGACGACTCATCTCCGCAAAAGTACGAACGGCACTGCGCATGCTCAGCGGGTTGGCATTGTAGGCGTCATTAATCACATGGTACGGTCCCACCCGTTTTTGTTCCCAGCGCATGGGCTGAGGAGCGAAATCCTGGACTCCGCGCTGAATTTCACCCGGGGTAACCCCACTTTCCCGGGCCATACCCAATGCGAGCATGAGGTTGCGCATCATGTGCCGGCCGGGAAGGGGGAGGTTGACCTCATACTCAAAGCCTTTGGCCCGTTCCTGAATAATCAGTTTTTTGCCATTATCACTGGGTTGTCCCATATAATCTGCCGGCCCCTTAAGCGAACAGGTGACCACCCGGGCCGGGGTGAGGGAGATAAACAGGTCTTTCCAGGGCGAATCAATATCGATCAAGGCCATACCGTCCCGGGGGAGGCCGGCCAGTAGAGAGCCTTTTTCCCGGGCGATCCCTTCCAAGCTGCCGAAGGCTTGTAAATGAGCAGCACCAATACTGGTGATCAGACCGGCTATCGGCTGTAAGGTTCTGGTGAGATCCGCAATCTCACCGGGTTTGTTCATGCCGACTTCGAAGACCCCGAAATCATCCGAGCGCTCCATACTGAGCATACTCAGAGGCAGACCAATGTGGTTGTTCCAATTGCCCAGGGTACGGCAGGTATCCCCCCGTTTTGCCAGAATGTCGGCCAACAACTCTTTGACGGTGGTTTTGCCAGCCGAGCCGGTAATACCGATCATGATGCCGCCCAATTTGCTGCGATAGCCCCGGGCTAAATCCTGTAGCCCTTTCAGCGGGTCATCCACTTCCAAGCATGGCAGGCTGGGGGTAGCTTTTCCGCGTCGGCAGAGAGCCGCTCCGGCCCCACAATCGGCTGCGACCGGAATAAAATCATGGCCGTCTACGTTGTTCCCCTCCAAGGCTACATAGAGGGCTCCCGATTCCAGGGTGCGGGTGTCGTGACTGATGCCGCCGATGGCCCGCGTCGGGGTGCCGCTCCAGGTTCCCTGGCTCCATCGGGCTAGCTCTTCAGGCGTAAACATCGGCATGCCCCCCCCATCCCCTACGAGGAGGCCCCATGCAAGTCTGCAATTGCTTTTCTTGCGATCTCACGGTCATCAAACGGAACTTGCAGCTTTCCGATCTCCTGGACCTGCTCATGTCCCTTGCCGGCGATGAGGAGAATGTCCTCCTTCTCGAGCATACGAATGGCTTCGTAAATGGCTTCTTTCCGATCCAGAATTTCCTGAAGCTCCTGTCCTGCAGGCAGCCCGGAGCGCATGTCATCAAAAATGGCAAAAGGGTCTTCGCTGCGGGGGTTATCACTGCTGTGTATCAGGATATCGGCATGTTTCGCGGCTGCCTGAGCCATAAGGGGGCGTTTGCCCTGATCCCGGTCCCCCCCACAGCCATAGAGAATGATCAAGCGGCCTGCGCTCAGTGGCCGCAGCGTTTTGAGTGCCTGTTCGATCGCATCCGGGGTATGCGCATAATCTACCAGCACCCGTCCTTGAGGAGAGGGGATTTCTTCCAGGCGACCGGGGGCAGCGACCAGGCGCGGGCAGAGCTCCAGGACCTTGTCCAGAGGCTGTCCGGCAAGGCAGGCCAGGCTTAAAGCCTGCAGAGTGTTTCGTAAATTGTGCTCCCCAGGGAGGGGGACGCAGAGTGTGCCGCTCCCCCAGGGGCTGTGTAGCGTGGCGCAGGTTCCCTTTGAACAGTATTCGAGGTTTTCCGCACGCACTTCACAGTCCGGACCCAGGCCGCAACGAAGACTGTCGGGGTACATGCCGGCCAGGCGTTGGCTCCATTCATCTTCACCCACCACCCGATGCTGGAGAGAGTCAAAGGCAAACAAGCGTGCCTTGATGTTGAAGTAGTTTTCCATGTCCCCGTGATGATCAAGGTGATCCTGACTGAGGTTGGTGAATACGGCACAGTTCAGGTCCAGGCCTTCCACGCGATATTGGTCGAGGGCATGAGAGGAAACCTCCATCATGACCTTGCGGCAGCCCTCGTGCTCCATGGTAGACAGTAGTTCCTGAAGCTCCGGAGCACCGGGGGTAGTGCGGCGGGCGGGAATATGCCGGAACCCGAAGTGATAGGCTACCGTGCCCAACAGGCCACAGGGATCCCCTGCAGCTTCAAGCAGTTGGTGAGCCAGCGTGGTGACGGAGGTTTTTCCGTTGGTTCCGGTGACAGCTCCCACCCAGAGTTTCCGGTCGGGATAGTCATGCAATGCAAAAGCCAGACGGGTGAGGACTTTTCGGGCCTCAGGACTTTCCACGTAAGGGGTGTCGAGTTTAAAAGGAGGAGGGGAGGGGCAGACAATGGCAACTGCGCCCCGTCGCAGGGCATCGGGAATAAAGTCCCGTCCATCTGCCTGATGGCCATCGATGGCTACAAAGATATCTCCTTTGCGGATACGCCGGGAGTCCGCCTGCACGCCGCTAAGCCGTTTAGGCCAGCGTTTGGGAGCCTGTTGTCCCAACACGCCGAGCCACTCCTCATGACTGAGGATTCGGCCACGTTGCTCCTCGCTCATTCAAAGCCACCGGGAGGAATGGTCAGACAGGCCACGGCATGTTCGGCAATGCGACGAAACACGGGTGCGGCGACCGATCCACCTGTTCGTTTCTCGCCCCGGGGTTCGTCAATGCTGACCACAATGGTAAGCGCTGGATTTTCGGCAGGCAGAAAGCCGGCGAAACTGGCAATGTTGGCCCGCTCGGAGTAGGTGCCATCTGACATGATTTTTTCGGCCGTTCCGGTTTTTCCTGCGACGGTATAGCCTTCCACTGCTGCGCGTCGACCCGTACCTCCGGGGCCAACGATCCGGCTCATCAACCGGCGCATTTCCTGGGCCACCTCGGGGCGGAATACCTGGGCCCCTTCAGGACCTTGCTCTTGTTTATAGAGCACCGTGCCATGTGGGGAGCGGACTTCCTGGATCATGAAGGGGTTTACTTTGCGACCGTCGTTGGCAATCACATTCATGGCCGCCGCCATTTGCAGCGCGGTTACGGAAATGGAGTGACCGATGGAGACGCGGCTATGCGTGAGGCTGTCCCAGCGGGAAGGGGGATGGCTGATCCCGGCTTCTTCCCCGGGAAGCTCGATGCCGGTGCGCTGACCAAAGCCAAATTCTTCGAAGTAGGTATATAGTTTCTCGGGGCTCATGCGCAGTGCGATTTTCGCCGTGCCGATGTTACTGGATTTCTTGAGGACGTCTTCTGCGCTCAATTCGGCATAGGGATGATAATCCCGGAGCGGACGGCGACGGTGAATCCATACCCCGTGCTCACAGTCGATCATCTCCTT
The DNA here is from genome assembly GCA_002429005.1 of Verrucomicrobia bacterium UBA6056. Classification (GTDB taxonomy): domain Bacteria; phylum Verrucomicrobiota; class Kiritimatiellia; order SS1-B-03-39; family UBA6053; genus UBA6056. The sequence goes on along the minus strand of DIYK01000034.1, from coordinate 74,410 downwards.
GGGGTCTACCAAGCCTTCATTCAGAGCGGCTCCGAATACCAGAGGCTTCATAATGGAGCCCGGTTCGTAGATCATGCGCAAGTTCCGGTTACGCATACGTTCCTGTTCAAACTCAAAAAATCGGTTCGGATCAAAATCCGGTTTGCTGGCCATCGCCAGAATGGCCCCGGTTTTGACATCCATGACCACGGCCCAGCCCCCCAGGGCGTTGTATTCCCGGATGCCTTCTTCCAGAGCCTCTTCCACACCATGCTGTAAATACTGATCTACGGTCAGTGTCACATCGGCGCCATCCTCGGGATCGATCTGAACCCGTCGGCGAGTCACCAGTTCGCGGCGGCGACCATCTTTCTCGCCAACCCGCAATCCGCCCTTTCCGCGTAAGTAGCGGTTCATTTCCTGTTCGATACCCAGACTGCCGGCACCTTCACGGTTGGCAAAGCCAACCACATGGCTGAGTAGGTTTCCGTGGGGATAGCTGCGGGAATTCACTTCCTGAAGCACCACACCGCGCTGCAGAGCGTTTTCTTTCAGGTAGCCCATCATTTGATCCGCACGTCGCTGATCCACAAATTTTTCCAGATAATGGAAGCGACGTTCGGTATCCGCCAGCCGGGTGCCAATCAGAGCAGGCTCCACCCGCAGGAAGCGGGTAAGGGCCTCCTGAAGTTCGACCGGTTTGCCGTGGCGATGAATGAACTCGGGGTCAATGGCCACGTGTTTGCGGCCCTCGTCCTGTGCAAGGGTGTGTCCATTGCGGTCGAGGATCCGTCCCCGGTTGCCTTGCAGCTCCTGACGGTAGACCACACGTCGTTTGTAGCTCTCCCGCAGGGCTTCATGCTTGCCTAACTGCAGATGAACGACACGAATGGACAGTGCGCTGAACAGCAACAGCACAAAGGTGCCCGCGAGGGCGGCCCGGATGAGGACCCCTTTTTGGTTCATAATCAGTGACGGCCTCTCTCCCGGTCATCGACCGAGCTGTAGTGATTCAAGTTGCCTCTGCCGGATTCCCACAGGGCCATATCCCGGATGTGCAGGACCTGCTCCGGTTTGGGCCAATCCATGTTCAGGTTGTTCTCTTTGAGAGCGAGTTTGAGATTGCGGGGCCCGATCATATCGTTCCAGCGCACTTCTTCTGCAGCCACATCCCGACGCAGATCCGTGAGGGCATTTTCCTCTACCTTAATCTGTTGAGCGAGCGCTTCGGTGCGGCTGGACAGCCAGAGGTAGGCCAGTGCCATACAAACGATGCTGGAGCAAACCAGAACGGATCGGGTGGGCAGGGGGCGGGCTTCCGCTTTCAGTTTCCGATTGCGGTTGCTGGAGGAGCGGCGGCGGGTCTTGGATTGTGTTTTTTTGCGGCTCATGCTGCAGGTTCCTTTTGAATAACGCGAAGTTTTGCGGATCGTGCACGGGGATTGGAGGCGGCTTCCTCCTCCGTGGCACTTCGGACTTTTCGCCAGACGGAGCGCATACGCGGCAGTTCCCCGCGCCAGACCGAGCCTCCCTGCATGAGGGATTCTTCCCGGCCTTCGTGGCGGCGGAAACACTGTTTGACGCAACGGTCCTCCAGCGAGTGAAAACTAATGACGGCCAGACGGCCTTCGGGTTTGAGAAGCCGCATGGCCGCTTCCAGCCCCTCTTCCAGAGAGGGCATCTCTTCATTGACGGCCATGCGCAGGGCCTGGAAGCTGCGGGTAGCCGGATGAATCCGGGACCCTTTGCGTCCGCCGACAGCTCGTTCGATGCAGCTTGCCAGCGAGAGGGTTCCGCTAAGCTCTCCGGCATCCCGGGCTTGAAGGATGGCCCGGGCAATGCGGCGGGACTGGCGTTCTTCCCCCCAGTGATAGAGGGTGTCGGCCAGTTCTTTTTCATCGCATTGCTGTAACCACTCGAGAACGGAAAGGCCCTGCTCAGGATTCATGCGCATGTCCAAGGGGCCATCCTGCATGAAAGAAAATCCACGTTCGGGCCGATCGAGCTGATCGGAGCTCACGCCAATGTCCAGGAGGATTCCATCCGGTGCGGGCTGGCCTTCCATGAGCTCTTCCATATGGCGGAAGTTCCCGCGGAGGGCTTGGAAACGATCGCCATAAGGCTCCAGCAGGGCACAGGTGCGGCGCAATGCATCGGGATCCTGATCGATTCCGAAGACTTTTCCATCCGGAGCGCTGGCTTCCAGTAGGGCCCGGGTATGACCGCCTCCACCAAGAGTGCCGTCCAGATAGACGCCTCCCGGGCGGGGGCACAGACCTTCAAGCACTTCGTCGAGTAAAACGGAGCGGTGGGTGGTTTGGGATGTGTTCATGGTCTCCTCCTCCCGAACCGCTACAGTTTGAGCGCCTTGGCCGCATTGGCAAGATTCGGAGCGGAGCTGCGGCGCTGCTCCCAATTCTCCGGATTCCACAATTCGATGTGGTTGAAGGCACCAGCGAGGATCACCTCCCCGGTCAGGCCTGCGTAGGCCATATGCTCGTCTTTGACACGAATGCGTCCCTGAGCGTCGAAGCCCAGATGATCGGACTCCGAGGCCACCGTCAACATGAGGTCCATTTGATCGGGATCGGAGAGCTGCAGAGACTGCATATTTTCCAAAAAGCGCTGCATCGCAGGCTCCGGAAGCAGCATCAGGCAGGCCCGTCCCAGTCCCGGCATCAAATACAGGCTCCCACTTTCCCCCACCTGGTTCCGCCATACCGAGGGTACCGTGAGCCGTTTTTTGGGGTCCAAATTGTGCGTAAACCTCCCCATGAAAGGGCTTTGCCCTCCCTGAAGGTTTTTCAACACATTGGAGACTTCGTTCGACATTTGGTGACACTCTGCCCCACCTTATGACACCCCTTCCCACATCGGCAACCTTAAAGTCTTGGGAATGTAGGAGTTGGGGAGGGGTGGGGGCTCTTCGCTTAGCGCTTTTCGGTTATCATGTTGCCGGGGCTCCGAAGGGCCTCTGCGCTCCGGGGCCGTTCCTCCCCTTCGTCATGCCCTTTCCCCCGCTTTTCCCTTGAGCCGGCTTCAGCCCCGAGTAAGGATGACAACATGATTGATTTTGTGGCATTTGACTTGGAGACCACCGGCATTCAGGCCGATGTGGATGCAATTGTAGAAGTGGGCGCGGTGCGCTTTGAAAATGGGAGTCCGAAGGAGCCCTTTAATGCGCTGGTCAACCCCGGGCGCCCCATTCCGAAGGAAGCCTTCGATGTCCATGGCATCTCGGATGCGGATGTTGCTGGAAAGCCTCCTATTCAAGAGGTCATGGTGGATCTTACCGCCTACTGTGGCGATTTGCCGATGGTGGCCCACAATGCGCGTTTTGATTTCAAATTCCTGGAAGTCGCGGTGAATACTCATCGCTGCAAGGCCCCTTCCGGCATGCTTCTCGATACCTTTGCTTTGGCAAAAAAGGTGATCAACGGAGTGCCGAACTATCGCCTGGAGACGCTCACCAAGCATTTTGGCTTTCCCAGTACGGTATTTCACCGTGCCTCTGAAGATGCGGAGTACTGTGGGAAATTGTTGGTGGAAATCCTTCGAATCCTTGAGAAAAATCAGATGTCCAGCTCTCCGCAGAGTCTGCTGACGCTGATGGAAATGAAGGAAATGCATCTGCCACAGATTGCTCCCCAGGCGGAACAGCTGGGGCTCTTCTGAGATGAGTGAGTCTTCAAATCCCTATCAGGAATTTTTTGCCGAAGTTGGCAAACTGAATAATCATCTGCGCTGGCTCGGGGATCGGGTGCACGAGTCTCTGGGGCAAACGGCGGCGAAGCGCAGCCTGTTGCTCAGTCTGGAGCGGGAAGGTCCGCTGACCGTTCCGGAAATGGCTCGGGAACGCTTGGTTTCCCGGCAGATTATTCAAACGCAGGTCAACCTGTTGATGGAAGAAGGTCTGGTGGAAGCCCGGGAGAATCCCAGGCATCGTCGTTCCAAAAAAATGGCTCTGACTCGCAAAGGGCGGGATATGACCGAGAAAATGCTCAGTCGCGAAGCCGCATTGTTGGAAGATATTGGTTCTCCGCTGAGTCCAACGGAAGTTCGGCAAACCTCGGAAGCCTTATCCAAAATCCGCCTTCGGATTGCCGAAGGCTTTGATATGCAGCAGGACTGAGTCTGCTATCAGCCTGTCGGACTTTGGACTTCGAAACGAAAATTTGCGTGTTTGAGTCGGAATTCAGTCTGATTTGAGGCGAATAGCACCTCTATTTAACGAAAATCAGACTGAATTTCGGCCAAATCACGCGAATTTGCAGTCGGAGATCCCAAAGTCCGACAGGTTGCTAGCCCACGTAGCCTTTGCTACGCTTCAGACAGCATATCCTTTAGGGGTTGGGGACCTGAAGGAATTGTTTCACGCCTTCGACTTTTTCCCGGAGCGGCTGTCGTTCTTCTCCGCTGAGCAATTTTACGGCCCAGTGGAAGACCGGGATTCGCACACGGCGGTTGAGATCAAAGAGACTGGACTCAAAGTAGGGCCAGTCCGGCAGCCATTGGAGTTGGGGGTGTCGTTGCTGCAGTAAGCTGGCAAACAGAGCTCCGCATTCACAACAGATGAGCAACCAACTGTTATCGACCTCATGAGGAGGGGATTCCCGGAAGAGTTGTTGGACCTGTTCTTCATCCGCCCAGCTTTCCAGGGCTTCGAGCCAATCCAGCGTCGGGGCGCCTTCCTGCTTGAGCAAGGATCCCAAGTCCTGAATGGCGGCTTCCTGCATGCCCAACAATTGCTGTTCCACTTGCAAGCGTGTGTCCTCGGGCAGAGGGGAGAGGATGCGGATATGCTGGCCTTTCAGCAATTCGATTTCCTCTAGATCGCTGCGCAATTGACGGGGACGCCCATCTCCCTCCGGAATCCAGGGAGCGAGGTAGTACTGATATACGGTTTCGGCATCCGGTAGAATCATCGCAGCTCCGGAGGATCAAGGAGGAGATCTTCATTCCCATGCAGGTCATGCAGGGTTCGACAGCCCAAAAGAAACATACCAATTCGGAAGGCCCGCTCTAAGGATTCAATCCGGGCAATGACCGCTTCGGCAGACTCGAGGGCCGGTTCGAGAAAGGGTTTGGCCATGCCAACCAAAGATGCGCCAAGAATGACAGATTTCAGCATGTCTAACGCATCCCGGATGCCCCCGGAAGCAATGAGTGTGGCTCCGCGTTCCCGCAGGGGGGCCAACTCCATGAGGGCTCGAGGAGTGGGCAGCCCCCAATCCTGAAAGAGCAATCCGAGGTCATCATCGATGAGGGGCTGGCGGCGATGATGCTCAATGCGACTCCAACTGGTGCCGCCACGTCCGGCTACATCAAAAAAGCGCAAGCCTCTGGCAAAGAGCAGTTCGGCATCCATCCGACTGAGTCCACATCCGATTTCCTTGATCAGGATCGGCGAGTTCAGCTCTTCATTGAGCTGTCCAATTCGATCTGCAAGGCCGGAAAAATCGACATCGCCCTCGGGCTGAATCGCTTCCTGAAGCGGGTTGAGGTGTAAAAACAACCCGTCGGCATCCAAGGTGCTTAGCGCTTCCTGCGCTTCCGTCGTGCCAAAACCCAGGTTCAGCTGAACGGCACCTAAATTTGCTAACAACAGAGCGTTAGGTGCCAGGGGGCGGAGGTCGAAGGAGGCTCGGGCAGCATCTTGTTTGAACTGCACTCGCTGTGAGCCCACGGCAAGGGCGACTCCGCAGTGTTCTGCGGCCAGGGCGAGATTCCGGTTCGCTGTGATCAGGCGTTCATCGTCTCCGCCCGTCATGGAGGAAATCAGGAGTGGAAAACGTAGTTTTCGCCCTAAAAAGCTCAGCGAGCTATCCACTTCGTTTAAGTCCAGTTCGGGCAAGGCCCGATGCCGCAACGCGATTTGTTCAAAATCCCGTCTCCCCCGGTCACAGCCCGTATCCTCCAGGATATGCTGTACATGCTCTAGTTTACGTCGATTAATTTGTTCCACTGCAACGCAACATGTCAGCATCGAGCGAAAAATCAAGCTGGCGAGGGGGCTTTGGGGTGGAGGAGGGGGACTCCTCCTCTGTTCGAGAGCTGCAGGGGACTCAATTGGATCTTTCCCCTTTCCTCATTACGAATCAGGTGTATAGCTGTGGGTATGTTTTCAAGGAACCGTAGAGGAGAGCGCTGATGGCTCAAACACATTTGGTTGTACAGGGTGCCCGTGAGCACAATCTGAAGGAAGTGGACGTGACCATTCCCCGGGATGCACTGTGTGTGATTACCGGCCTGAGCGGTTCGGGGAAAAGTTCGCTGGCCTTTGATACGATTTTTGCTGAGGGTCAACGCAAGTATGTAGAGAGCCTCTCTGCTTATGCCCGCCAGTTTCTGGATCAGATGCAGAAACCCAATGTGGATCACATTGAGGGGCTTTCTCCGGCGATTTCGATTGAGCAGCGCACTGCAGGCTCGAACCCTCGTTCGGTTGTGGCCACCACCACAGAGATTTACGATTACCTGCGCCTGATGTACTCTTCCATCAGTATTCCTCATTGCCCATCCTGTGGACAGGAACTGACCCACCAGACGGCGGAGGATATGATCAATCAGCTGGTCGATCTACCGCAGAAAAGCCGCCTGATGATTTTGTGCCGTTACATTGATGGCCGGAAGGGGGAGCATCTCGAGGTGTTCAATGATATCCGCAATCAAGGTTTCGTCCGTGTACGGGTGGATGGGGAGATCATGGATATTGATCAGGTGCCGAAACTGAACAAGCGCACTAAACACAGTATTGATGCGGTGGTCGACCGTTTGGTGATCGATGACAAAGTGCGTGGACGTTTGGCCGATTCGGTGGAACTGGCGTTGCGCCTGGGCGGGGGGCGGATGTTGGCTCTGGTGGAGAACAAAGAGAGCCGGGAATGGGAGGAACAGCATTTCTCCGAAGATTTCGCCTGTATCCCCTGCGGGCTGAGTTTTGATAAACTCGAAAACCGTCATTTTTCGTTTAATTCTCCCTATGGTGCCTGTCCCAGTTGTGCCGGTTTGGGCAGTAAAGAAGTCTTTGATGAGGAGTTGTTGGTCCCGGATCCGACCCTGAGTTTGGATGAGGGCGCGATTGATGCTTGGAAACGGGGAGGGCGGCGAGTCATTCTCTGGTACAAGAAATTACTGCGCGGGGTTACGGAAGCCCTGGGCTATTCGATGGATACACCCTGGAAAGATCTGCCTCCTTCCTTTCGAAAAACCCTGCTTTATGGATCCGGGGAGAAGAACATTGCCATGAGCATGTATCGTGGCGGCAAAAAGCTGAAGTATGAAAAACCCTTTGAAGGCGTGATTCCGAATCTGGAGCGGAGGCTCAAGGAGACGGACAGCGATTACACCCGTCAGCGCCTGCGAGCCTACATGGGGCGTTTACCCTGCAAGGATTGTCAGGGATCCCGCCTGCGTCCGGAGAGTCTCGCCGCTACCGTGCATGGGATCAATATTTGGCAAATATGCCAGATGTCTGTGCGGAATGCATTGGCTTGGTTTGAAACCTTGGAACTTTCCGAGACGGAGCAACACATTATTAGCGAAGTCTACAAGGAGATTCACCACCGCCTGCGCTTTTTAAACGACGTGGGTCTGGAGTATTTAACCTTGGATCGAGAGAGCGGTTCGCTCTCCGGGGGAGAAGCTCAGCGGATTCGATTGGCCTCTCAGGTGGGCTCCGGATTGATGGGAGTACTCTACGTATTGGATGAGCCGAGTATTGGTCTGCATCAGCGGGACAACCTGAAGCTGATTGATACCATGAAAGGACTTCGGGACTCCGGGAATACCGTGTTGGTGGTGGAACATGACGAACAGACGATCCGCGAAGCGGATTATGTGGTTGATATGGGTCCGATGGCCGGGCGGCATGGCGGTGAGGTGGTGTTCAGTGGAACCCCCAAACAGTTGTTGCGCTCCAAATCGCTCACGGCTCAATATTTGAAGGGGACTAAAGAAATTGAAGTTCCGTCCAAGCGTCGCAAGGGCTCTAAAAAAGCCATCACGATTAAGGGGGCTCAGGAAAATAACCTCAAGAACGTGACCGCGAAGTTTCCGCTGGGTCTACTTTGCTGTGTAACCGGCGTCAGTGGCTCTGGAAAAAGTACCTTGGTGGATACGATTCTGAAGCGGATTCTGTTCCGGAAATTCTATGGTTCCAAAGATGTGCCGGGCAAACACAAATCGGTGACCGGTCTGCAACACGTGGATAAGGTGATTGTGATTGACCAGTCTCCCATCGGCCGCACCCCCCGAAGTAACCCGGCTACCTACACAGGGGCCTTTGGGCTGATCCGGGACCTGTTTGCCAAATTACCTGCCAGCCAAGTGCGGGGCTATGGTCCGGGACGATTTAGTTTCAACGTCAAAGGCGGCCGTTGCGAAAGCTGCAAGGGCGATGGTCTGGTCCGGATTGAGATGCATTTTCTACCGGATGTATATGTGACCTGTGATGCCTGTGCGGGTAAACGCTATAACCGGGAAACCTTGGAAGTGCGCTATCGTGGGAAAAATATCAGCGAAGTGCTGGATATGACGGTTGAAGATGCGCTGGAATTTTTCGAGAAAGTCCCCGGACTGCAACGGAAACTTCAAACCTTGGTCGACGTGGGGCTGGGCTACCTTCAGGTAGGGCAACCGGCGACGACCTTGTCCGGCGGAGAGGCCCAGCGGGTGAAACTGGCTACGGAGCTGAGCAAACGCGATACCGGCAATACGCTCTATATTCTCGACGAGCCGACCACGGGGCTACATTTTGCCGATGTGCACAAATTGTTGGAGGTGCTCATGCGTCTGCGGGATGCGGGCAATTCTCTGTTGATCATTGAGCACAATCTGGATGTGATCAAGTGTGCGGATTGGATTCTCGATATGGGCCCGGAAGGCGGGGATGGCGGTGGAACCTTGGTGGCCGAAGGGACTCCGGAGCAGGTTTCCGAAAACGAAGCATCCCATACCGGTCGCTTCCTGAAAGACTTACTCCCTAGCTAGCAGTCTGTCGTGCCGTCACGATACCGAGACATTTATCCTACTGAACCTTTGCTCGAGAGCCGGTCGAGTTTACGTCGCTCGGCCACCAGCCTGCTCAGTCTGGAGTACTTTGAAGCAGAACCGGATTCGATGCCGGAAGAGGTGTTTGCGGAACATCATGTGCTGCTCAACCTAAAGAGGGAGCCGCATCGGGTGGAGAACTGGCGGAATGGCGAACACCGTGATTTTCACTTTTCAGCGGATGAGGTGGTGATCACTCCGGCTGGGATTCGATCCGGCTGGCGCTGGCATGTACGCTCACGCTGCATTGTCATTACCTTGGAACCGGAGCGCCTGGAGGCGTTTGCACGCTATGAATTGGGGCTTGTGCTGACGGAGCGTCAATTACGGGATGTTCCGCAGGCTACGGATCCGGATCTGTGCCGGGCCGGGGACATGCTGATGGAGGCCATGGGAACCCGGCTGGGATCGGAACTGTTATTCGAAAGTCTGTCACGGGTGTTTCTGGTGAAATTGATCGACCGCTATGGTCTGGAACAGGAGTCGGGGCCTGATTTTTCTGCCTCCTTCAGCTCTCAGCAATATCAGAAGGTGCTGGAGTATGTGATGGCCCATCTGGATAGAGAGATCCGACTGGAGGATCTGGCCCGGGTCGCCGGGATCAGTGCTTCGCACTTTTCCCGTCTGTTTAAGCAGACCCTGGGAGAAACCCCGCATCAGTTTGTGATGAGCTACCGGGTGGAACAGGCGAAACAGCGTCTCCAGGATCTGAAACAGCCTTTGCTGGAGGTTGCGCTGAGTTGTGGATTTTCGGACCAGGCCCACTTTACCCGGGTCTTCCGCCAGCGCATGGGGCAGACCCCGCGGCAATGGCGTTTACAGCCCGGTACCTGAGCAGGAATATTCAAAGAATTCCGCAGGATCCTACAAGAGATTCCTTTGCTATTTCTGTAGGCTGACTCCTGAAACTTGGATGAACCCTAGTCACCTCCGGAGAACGCTCATGACCTCGCACACCCTTTTTTCTGCTGCCTTTACAGCGCTGACCTTGACCTCAATTCTTTCCGCCAAGGAGCTCCCGGTGAGCTTTGACAGTAAGGGTTCCACCTTGGTGGGGACCCTGTATCTTCCTGAAACCCCAGCTCCGGAAGGGGGCTACCCGGCGCTGGTGGTGACCGGAGCCTGGACCACGGTCAAAGAACAGATGCCCGCTACCTATGCGAAGGAAATGGCCAAACGGGGCTTTGCGGCCCTGGTCTTTGATTTTCGCGGCTGGGGGGCTTCCAAAGATGATATCCGCTATCTGGAAAACCCTGTGCGGAAAACAGAGGATATCCTGGCCGCGGCTGCCTTTCTCGCTAGCCGTGAAGACCTCGCCAAGGAGCCGATACTGGGCTTGGGGATATGTGCCAGTGCGGGCTATATGATAGATGCCGCCAACCAGAGTCCGCATATGGGACGGGTCGCTTTAGTGGCTCCCTGGCTCCATGACGCGGCCATTGTGGCTCAGGTATATGGTGGAGAAGAGGGCGTGCAGGGCTTGATTCAACTGGGCCGAGATGCGGAGGCGTCAGATCAGCCCGTGTATCAAGAAGCCGCGAGTTCTACAAATGAGCTGTCGCTGATGTATCAGGCTCCGTATTATACCGAGAAAGAGCGGGGGGCGATTCCGGCCTATGACAATCAATTTAATGTGGCCTCCTGGGAGGGCTGGCTGAGCTATGATGCCCAGCAGGCCGCAGGAAAGCTGAAAGCACCCGTGTTGCTGGTGCACTCGGATGCGGCGGCCATTCCCCAGGGAGCCAAACAGTTTGCTCGCGACGGTGGTGAATGGGTCCGCAGCCTGTGGCTGCCGGGAGTGAGTCAATTTGATTTCTATGACCGGCCCGAACCCGTCACCCGTTCCGCGGATGCGGTGGCGGCCCATTTCCGTGCCGAAGCTCTGCCGACCACGCAGGACGAAGCGGCTATCCGCAGCCACGTGGAAGCTGTGGGGCTGCTTGCAGATCTGGGGGCTTTCGATTTGTTGGAGCGCATCTATGCGGAGCAGGTCCTCGTGGATTATGCCTCTTTGAACGGCCAGGAAGCTGCTCTGAAAAGCAATAAAGAGCTGATGAAAGAATGGGCGGCTGTGCTGCCCGGCTTCGAACGCACCCGTCATGCCATCCGGAATATTCAGGTCTATGTGAACGGGGAAGAGGCGTCCGCAACCGCGGATGTGGTGGCGGATCATTGGGTGAACGGGCAGCATTGGCGGGTTGCAGGCAGTTATGAATATGAATTCAAACGCACGGAACAGGACTGGAAGATCACGCTGCACCGCGTTCTGTTGGAAGAGGAGCAAGGCACCCGTGACGTCTTCGGTCCCGCCATGGAACGGGCAAAAGCAGATCCATCCCCCTATCTGCGCTAAGGGGAAAGCGCCGGACGGTATGGAGACCAGGGTTGACAGTCGCTTTGGGCATTTTAGGGCTCAGGCATGCTGGCAACCCTGTTTACCTTGCCGTTTTTTTTCCTTTCCCCGGCGTTGAAGCCGGATTTGGATATTCCTGAGCCACACTATCCGGAATTGGAGTTGACTGAGCAGGTAGTGTTGCCTGATGAAGAGAATGCATTCTTAGATCTGTATGCATTCCTGGTTGGATGTGATTTAGATGAGTTAAGTGCTCTGAGTAGTGAAATCATGGGGACTATTGAAGATGGAAGTCCGCAGGAGAGGGAAGATTTATTGGCCCAAAGTCAGAACTATCTGGAGTTACTTGGACGCATGGAGTCCAAACCTGCATATCGCAGCGTAGTACTTTCACATGAAGATCAAGTGGCCCTGGGATTCTTATATCGCCATCTTTCTTATCTGTATGAGTTAGAAATATCTGTGCTATTAGATCGGGGGGAAAACAAAGAAGCTATGCTGCGCCTTTGCGCTTGGCTTCGTTTTTCCAATCGCCTCCAAGGGGAAACTGTATCTTTGGTGCAGAATATGTTTGGACTTCTGGTTCTTGGGAAGGCTTTGGACGGTTGTGAGCGTTTCCTAATTGATGTGCCTCAGGAAATGCCTACCCCGTTGATTCGGGAGCTGTTGAAGGTTCCGGATATGAGGCAGGCGGCGTGGAGGGTTCTTGTGGGTGAATTTTTGTTTCTTCAAAGGTACCATCAAAATTTGAAGTTCTCGCCTACCTTGAACCAAGTGGGAGGGCAGGTGATCTTCAAGCGTTGGGATGACTGGTGGTTGGAATTGCCAGTTCCTCCTTTGCTTTATCAGACTAATCAGACCTTGGCTTATTACGCAGAATCCTTTCTCCGCTGGCGGCCTTACCTTCAGGCTGAACTTTTGGATCGCACAGATGTGCCCTTCCCGAAGGAGTATTTGGTCCCTGAAACTCCTGTGAATATTATTGGGATAAAAGTATTTAATTGGGGCAGTTCTCACTACCCTAACACCGCGATAGATCGAATGCAAAAACAGGAAGCGCATGCTCATGCGCTGATTTGGCTGGCGTTTCAAAACGTGAACAGAGAAGCGCCTTTGCATTGGTTTCCTGATCCCTACACGGGGAAAGCTCTGCGGGTGGAGGATGGGGCCCGAAGTATTCGTGCAGCGGGTATGGATCGTATGTTTGATACGGAAGACGATGTAGTCTTTGAGTTTGACAGTCCTCATGCGGTAGGCCCATAAAAAAACACCCGCCTGGATAGACGGGTGTGAGTGGTTTCAGGAGTTTCCTGAAGCTTAGTTTTTTTCGAGTTCCTGGCCAGCGGAGCGCCAGCCGGAGATGCCGGCGGACATGTGCTTGATGTTGGTGTAGCCGAGTTTCTCGGCGGCCATGGTTGCGCGTTTGTAGGCGCCGCAGCGGGGACCACTGCAGTAGGCCACGATGAGGGAATCCTTGTCCTCGGGGAGCAGGTTTTTCAGGTTTTTGGCTTCGGTTTGGAAATCGATCGCCCCGGGAACACGGCCGTTGCTGAAGCTTTTGGAGCCGTTGACGTCAATCACGGTGACACTGCCGGCTTCGATTTCTTTGGCGAGATCTTCGACGCTGATGTCAGCCACCTGTCCTGCGAAAGCAAAACCGGCCAAGAGCATCATCACAATCATTGTAGTTACTTTTTTCATTTGTCTGTTCCCAAAGGGGTTAGAGTTTGTACGACGTATAGGTGTCGTGCGAGGCAAGCGCTCCTTTCACATTATTTTTGCCAATGTTTCAGTGCGAGGCGGGAGCCTTGGGGCTGCGCAGGCGCTGACGCTCATCAAAGCTCTGCCGGGTACCCAGATAAATGGCCAGCCAGGAGCCGAAGCCCGTGCCGGCGGCAATCAACAGAAAGATCATGATCTGGTAGCGAACCGCCATTTCCGGATCGGCTCCGGCCAGAATCTGTCCGGTCATCATACCGGGCAGACTGACCAGCCCCGCAGCAGCCATGCCATTGATGGTTGGGATCATGGCGGCAGTGAGTGCCTCCTGACGTTGCAGGGAAGAGGCCTGCCACATGTCTTCCCCCATCATCAGCCGGTGTTCCACCACCGCCCGGTTGTTGCTGAAGTTTTCCTGCAGGCGGCTTAAGCCCAGCGAAATGCCATTCATGGTGTTGCCCAGCAGCATCCCCAGCAGAGGAATCGCATATTGAGGGTGATACCAGGGTTCCGCGCGTGTGATCAGCGTCAGAGCAAAGATGCACATCACATAGGAAGAAAGGAACATGGAAAAGAAGGAGACCCGGAACAGGTTCTGCATCAGGGGCCGTTTTTTCAGCCTGCGCCGGACCTCCCAGCCGGCACTGGCCACCATGACCAGGCCAATGGCGGCCACGGTCCAAGGGTTTTGCTGGGCAAACAACAGGTTCAAGACCAGAGCAATTAAACTGAGCTGCAGGATCAGCCGGAGCATGGAGATCAGCAGATCCCGACTCAGGCGGGGGGAGCTGCGCAGATGCAGCAGGGCCAGAAGCAGGACCAGCAGAGCGGAGCCGGCCAGCTCAAGATTTCCAATAGGCCTCATGGCTTCCGCTCCCGGATGCAGCCATGATCGATGTGCAGCTCTCTGCCGGAGAGGCGTTTTATCTGCTCGCGGTGGTGGCTACTCCAGAAAATGAGTCTTGGGGCTTCCCGGAGCCAGCGCAGCAGCAGGGATTCAACCGCAAGCGCTCCCTCATCGTCCAGGTTTGCGGTGGCTTCATCGAGCAGCAGCACCTCCGGGTTCCGGTCCAGCACCCGCAGCAGGGCCAAGCGCTGTTTCTCGCCAGTGGAGAGTTGTTCGACCGGAACATCCAGCAAGCTCTGGTTGAGCCTCAGTGCTTCCAGGTCCTTGTCTGTGGGGCCTTGTTGAAAATGATCCCGGGCGCTGGCAAACCACCAGCTCGGGTTACTGGGAAGGAGCATGACCTTGGATCTCCATTGAGGAGGAGGGAGAGAGGCCTGTTCTTGACGACGCCAACGGATGCTCCCTTCGTGGGCGGTCATGTCCGCTAATGCGAGGAGGAAGCGGCTTTTTCCGGATCCGCTTGCTCCCGTGATGGAAATCAATTCTCCGGCCTGGAAACGTCCACTCCAGGGCTGAAGGGGTGTTACTTGGAGGGAAGTGATCTCAAGTTCAGCCTGCATGATACCGTAAGTTTTCAGGATGAGAGCCCTGTTTGGTCACAGTGGTTCTGAAGGGATAGAATAGTGCATTTCTGTACTGCCCGAAAAGCCCAGTAATGGTTTGAGGAGAGGAAAACGTTGCTGGTTGACTTCCTGAAATCCCATCCGTTCATACAAACGCCGGGCATCCAGGTTTTGGTCGATCACATCCAGACGGACATGCTGATCCTTCTCCTGCTGGGCATGGGTGATGATTGCCTGTAATAATTGACGGCCAATGCCTTGACCGCGGAAATCTGCCAAAACCGAGATCCCGTCCATGAGCAGTTCACCCTCCGCTGGACTTCTGGATAGCAACGCTAACAGAGGGGCGGCCCGGCAGGCTCCAGCGAATCCACAGTGTTTACGGAGACCTTCCCAATGGATCCCACCGGTAAAGGAGCCTTGAGGCCCCTGAAAGCCTGCTATCCCCACAAGCTGATCCTCGTGGAATGCAGCAAAACAATAGGCTGGATCAAGCGCTTCGCTAAGCAGCAGAATACGACGCTCCCGGGAAGGAATGGCGGACCTGTATTTCGACCCAAAAGCCGCATCGTAGAGATGAGCTGCCTGAGTTGCGTCCGCCGGAGTGTAGCCCTGTTGAACCTGGATCACGGGGCTTAGCTGTCTGGCAGGGCTTCTGCAAAGGGCTTAAGGGCGACCCGGGTCGATACGGCGTGGAGTGCGATCATATGAATTGCTTCATTCACGGTCGTGCAGCAGTCTGTGAGCATGGTCACCTTATATTTCTCTGCAGCTTTGGAGATGGCGGTATGGGTGACGCAGTTCTGGGTCATCATGCCGCAGACCAGGAGCTCGTCGATGTTGCGTTCCGCCAGTGTGGCTTCCAACTGGGTCTCGTGAAAACTATCTGCGTATTCTTTCACGACAATGGCTGCGTCCGGGGCCGCTGCCAAAATGTCTTGGTGAATGTCGGCGCCTTCGGTTCCTTTGTTGAAAAAGGGGGCGATCCCGGCATCGGGGTTGGCGATATGTTGAATGTGAATCAGCTCGATCCCTAGTTTCTGTGCCAGCTGGATGGCCTGTACACAGTTGTTCAACGTATCGTCTGTATTCCAGAGGGGAAAGAGTCCGCCGGGGAAATAATCGTTCTGAAGATCAATCAGGAGCAGGGCTTTGTTCATCGCTTCTCTTGGCAAAGGGTGGAAAAGGTTCAGCAAGTTTTGCAGGCTTTTACCGAAAACGAAACTGGAAAAGCGTTTGAATTAGATAACGACGCGGGGCCCTTTTTATAGATTCGTGCAAACTGATTTTTTGAACACGACTCCGTTTTTCAGAGTCTCTGATGAAAACAACATAACCCTTGGAGACTCATGAATCTTTTGAAATCCTTTCTGTTCGTGTGTGTGTTGCCCTGTGTGCTGTTTGCAAGCGAGGTCCCGGCGTTTCTGGGAGTGCTTACCCGTCCTTTGGCATCCACAGAGCCAAGTTCGCTTCCCGCTGGAGTTGGGCTCCAGGTCGTGGAGGTCATACCGGATTCAGCTGCGGCGAAAACCTTAAAGCCTGGGGATCTTTTGCATAAGTTCGGGGATCAATTGCTGGTGCACCCCCAACAACTCGCCGCATTGGTGGGGATGAAAGAGGCTGGCGAGACCGTGGAACTGACGTGGATACGGGAAGGCAAATCCTACAGTGAGAACCTGGAGTTAGGTGAACGCCCTCCCCGGGCGGCTTTGTCGGCCAATCCTATGATGCCTGAACCTATGATGCCTTTCGGGTTCCCTCAGGATTCTTTGCCTGAACAGATGCAGGAGATGCAGCAACGAATGGAAGCGATGCGTGAACAGATGTTGAACGACCTTCAATTTGGTTCAGTAGCGGGGCCGATCCAGCAGCGACGTAGTTTAACTCGTGTTGAGAACGGGGTGCGTATGCACATTGAAGAGGAGGATGGCGTGGCCACCCTACGCATTGAGGAAGGGGACAGCCTCCTCTTTGAGGGACCGGTTAATACGGCTGAAGAACGTGCCAAGGTTCCGGAAGAATATCGCCTGCGCCTTGAGCAAATGCATCAGCCTGTACAGCGTTTAAAACTCTTTCCGGTGGAAGAGGGCGAAGAGCTTTGAAATCAGAGCTCAGCGCTCGAGCCATTGGAGGATTTTTTCAAATTCTTCCGGCCTGGCGACTTTGTGCCCCATGTTAGGCACATCGAAGAACTCAACATCAAAACCGTATTTCTGCCAAATCGGAAAGCCTTCTTTGATGTGCTTGTAGTTGAAATCTTTGGGGCCGGAGACGAATGCCCATTTGTGACCTTGTTTGGCTAGAGCCTTGAGCTCGTTTTTAGATAGGAAGTCCACTTCGGAAGGCCAGTAGCGTCCCGGTTTGTCACCATCCCGGTCCTCCAGATTGAGACCGCGAACATGGCTGATCGCGGCGTTGAAACTTTTTGGGTACATCAACTGACTGAATAACGCATCAGCGCCTCCTCCGGAGAGTCCGCCCACATAAATCCGCTCCGGATCGATTCGATATGTGGATCTGAGCGTCGCCACACAGTCCAGGGCGAGTGCCATGCGTTGGAATTCGTTTTCAGAGTTTCCAGCTTTCGCGGGGCTAATGCCGATAATGTGGTGTTTGTCGAAACTGTCCTGATAGTTGGGAAGTCGGGGGCTGTTGTCCGAATGGATATGTACGTAAATCCCGTAGCGTCTGTCGGGATCCTCATTGTAGTTCTGAGGAACATAAGCTTTTGCTGTAGGGCTGAATTCGTTGTGCAGGGTGTAGCGTTTCAGGGCTGCATCCGAAAAATCCTTCTTGGGCCAACGCTTTTTCAGGTAGGCCATGAAATCCCGGTGATGATCACTGTAGATGTAGCCCGAAACGCTGTCCGCGTGTTTTTGGCTCAGTTTCAAATCGGAGATATTTCCGGTGCTACGTCGGTTTTTCTCTACTTGTTCTTTTCGCCAGGTAGCCAGAAAGTCCTGATCTGCCTCGGACAATTTCGCCACAGGCATGGGGAAGGATCTGCCACGAATGTTGAGGGTGACGGTTGTACCATCAAAGGCGATCAGTTGGCCCTGTACTTCGCGTCCATCGGCGCTGGTCCAGGTCCGGGTTAGGGGCCTCTGGGTGGATTGAGCTGAAACCTCGCTCCCGCACAGGCAAAGGAAGAAGAGAAGTAGGTAGGGCTGAAGGCGGAAATGGCTCATAGGCTTGTTCGGGTTAGAGCTAAAGTAGGCAATTGAGCTCAATCACATTAGGCCGGAAAACAAAACACCGAATCTTAGGAAATTGGTCTTATTGGTATGATCTGTGAGACTCGGTTCCAAGAGTCTGAAAAATAAGATCCTTTTTGTTAGAAATTGAGTAAGGAAACAGATGGGTGCTCTGATGAGTCTGGGAACCTAACTTCTGGAGCATGATATGAAAAAATTCCTTAGCCTACTTATTACCATTCCCGCATTGTTCTTCCTGACCGGTTGTGATGACGACGACAACGATACCATTGTGGATATTCTTGTTGGTCGGGACGATACCTCCACATTGGTCGCCGCAGTCAATGCCGCAGGGTTAACGGATACGCTGGATGGTCCAGGGCCTTTTACAGTGTTTGCTCCGACGAATGATGCCTTTGCTGCGCTGCCTCCAGGGACAGTGGATGCGTTGTTGGCCGATCCGGATGCTCTGAGTAACATTCTGCTCTATCATGTTGTGGCGGGGGATCTGAAAGCTGCCGACGTCGTGGCTGCCGATACGCTTCCCAGTGTTCAGGGAACTCCTTTGGATATCACGGTTACGGACTCCGGGGTGATGATTGAAAATGCAAATATCATCGTGACCGACATCAATGCCGAAAATGGGACCGTGCACATCATTGATGCTGTGATGATCCCCTGATCATCAATTAAGATCTGACCTAACAAAACGAGCATCTCTTCGGAGATGCTCGTTTTTGTTTTGTGTTTTGGTTTACCTGTCTACGCTTTTGAAGGTTTTGGTGCCCGTCTCAATTGAGAAGCATCTGGACCGCTTGTCTGGGGAATGTTCTCATTCAGGATGATGCTAGATCTGTAAGGTAGCCCTGAAGTTCCTGAGTGAGCTGTTCCTGTACCCGGGCATATACTTGTTCGACACCCGAATAAGGTTCATGATCTTTAAGGTGCCATTGATAGCGTTCCTGGTTATTCAGGACGGCGAGATCCTGTACCGAGAGACCGTATTCGTTTGGTTGCATACTGGATCCGCATGCCTTGTGACACAGGTTAAATACCGCCATGGAGGGCAGGCAGGCAGCCCAGTGGGCACAATTCATCCTATGCTCTCCAACCTGTGTTGGGTCGAAGCCCAGGTCCAGTAATTCAAGTAAGGCTTCTCGGTTCCCATGTTGAATGCAGGAAAGAAGTGCATTTATTTTTTCCGGGTAATCGTCATGTTCCAAATCAGGGTTGGCATCCAGGAAACGGTAGGCTTCATCCAAGTCATGGTGCAGGAGATGGATGAAGTGTTTAAACTTGGGTTCCCGCTTCGGAGCTACCGGAAGAAATGGGAGCTCATGGGCTAGGATCTCGCGAACCTGATACCGTTTTTTGTGGCGTGCAGGGGTTGAGTGGTAGGCAGCTTCATCCAGCTCCAGGGGAGGGTAGCGGAGCAATGTTTTCCCCTTATGCCCTACGCTGAATTCCAGCCCGATTTTAACGGGGCGCATCATGCAGCTTATTCGCTTTTCTCAGCCCACTCGGCTTTGCTGGGTGGGTTGAGGTAACGGATGCCGGTATTGGGATTGCGTGGGTCGAAGGCGAAGGCGTTGCGGCGTTCGAGAAAGGTCTTCACGGTTTCAATCGGAATGGCGAAACCCACGCCCTCAATTCCGGTGCGGACAAATTTAAGCGTGTTGACCCCGATGACTTCACCTTGAAAATTGAACAGAGGGCCGCCGCTGTTCCCGGGGTTGATCTGCGCGGTGGTTTGCAGAAATACGTTTCCGTTCACGAGTCGTTCGGAAAGGCTGACAATCCCGCGGGAGACGGTGCGGTCCAGGCCTAAGGGGGAGCCAATGGCGAATACGCCTTCACCGGTTTCCAGTTCGGTTGCCTGGCCGAAAGGAAGAATCTCCAAAGGCTCTTCCAGTTCGTCGGCAATCTGGAGCAGGGCCAGATCATGTGAGGGATCCATGGCTAAAATGCGGATATCCTTATATTGAATCTTCCGCAAAGAATCACTCTGGCTGGAAAAGACCGTGACGGTCAGCAGGTTGTCCTGGGCAATCACATGATAGTTTGTGATGATCATCCCCTGTTCGTTGATCACAAAACCCGAGCCCTGACCTGCACGGGAGCGGATTTCCACCACTCCGCGTCCCAGGCGGGGAACCCATCTTTCAACAGGTAAACTTTGGCTGCGTTCCCGGGTGCTGAACAACCCCTCAGAGGGGAGATCGCTTTGCTGGCTGTTTTGCTCCGGTTTCCGGATGGCCATCGCGGAAGGGCGGGGGATGCGAAGAACTTCGAATCCTAAGTCCAACCACAGGGCACTATCGTTCTCTTTCAGTAGCCAGCCTCGGACTTTGCTGCCATTTTCCAACTCCACTTCCCTGAGAGCACTATCCGAAGCCTCTGTCAGGATAGATTCTGAAGGGCTGTCTGCTTTCGCAGGCTCCTCCGCGGTCAGGGGTAACAGGGCTAGGACAGCAGCAGGGAGGAGGCGGTAGAGAGTCATCTAGAATTCCGATGTCTTGTTCAGGTGGTCAATCAGCACGAAGGCCAGGGTAGCCTGTTCATTCCGACTCAATACGGATTCGAGGCGTTTGACCTCTTCCCGAATCTTGTTGCCGGACTCGTCATCAGCCTGAAACATCGCAAAGGCCCGGTCAAGCTGTTGTTGGTTGAAACAATAGACAGATTTTCCGCCGGTAAGGTCAATGGGCTTAAGACTCATGATGGTTATCCTGCAAAGCTGGCGCCGCAGCCACAGGAACCCTGGGCGTTGGGATTGGTGAAACGAAATCCGGAGCGGATCAAATCATCGCTGTAATCGATGTGCAGTCCCTCCAAAAAGATGGCCGAACCCCCATCAGTGACGATGCGGAGACGTTCCTGCTCGTAAACGGCTACATCTTCGTTGCTGAAATCCTGGTCTACAGCCGCACTGTAGGTCATCCCGGAGCATCCGCCGGGAATAACGTTAATTCTCAGGAAGGATCCTTCGGGAATGTCCAACTTGAGTAATTCTTCATGAGCTTTGGGGGTGATATCAATCTTGGTCATAGTCGTGAATACTAGGCTGGATTTTTCCGAAATCAATTCACATTGCTGCCAATACGAATTTAGCATTTCCATATCTTTTTGCATTTGACGAGGGGGGCGCGCGTGGGCTAGTCAGGACCTTAACGCGTTATTCAGTGAAATTTTTAACGATTTCTTCTGAAGCCTGTGGAAGCTGCTGTATTGTGCATCCATAACCTCATACGATTATGTCCCCGCAACTCTTTGAAAGAAAACACAATGTCTGGTCCCGGCTCAGCCTGCTTCTCGCAGTCGCCGGTGCGGCCGGATTTCTCGGATTCATGGATATTCTGCACCGCTCACCCTACGTGCGATACACCAAGGTGCGCCGGGAGCAGCCAGTTCCGTTCAGTCATAAACACCACAGTAATCTGGGCATTGACTGCCGGTACTGTCACATCTCGGTGGAGAAAAGTGCATTTGCCAGCGTGCCTGCCACGCAAGTGTGTATGAACTGCCACAATCTGATGTGGAAAGAAGCTCCCATGCTCGAGCCAGTGCGCGACAGTTGGGAAAGCGGAGAGTCCTTGGAATGGACCCGCGTGCATGACCTTCCTGATTTTGTGTACTTTAACCACTCCATTCACGTGAACAACGGGATTGGATGTGCAACCTGTCACGGCCGCGTGGATCAGATGCCGCTGATGTACAAAGAAAAGCCCCTGTTTATGCTCTGGTGTCTCCAGTGCCACCGGGATCCGGCTGAATTTGTCCGTCCGGCAGACAAGATCTACGACATGGCCTTCGATCCCAAAAGCCTCAGCCGCGAAGAGCGCGAACAGCTGCTAGAGGAATACGAAATCGATACCTCCAACCACCGCCTTACCAACTGCGCCATTTGCCACCGCTGATGAAAACGCCCACTTCTTTTGGAGACGAACAGACGCGCCTCGACCTTCCCGGTATGCGGGAGTTGATGCGTAAAGACTGGGAACAGCGTGACCGCAAGGTGTACAGCTCGCTGCTTTCCCGCAACGCAACGGAACTTCCCCTTCCGCCTGCTTCCGATTCCTCCCCGGATTCCGAAAGCAGTGAATCGGAAGGCATGCGCCGCCGTGGCTTCCTGAAGCTCATGGGTGGCTCTGCCGCTTTGGCTGGACTGGCCGCTTGTACCAAGCAGCCTAAGGAGCTGATTGTTCCTTATGTTAAACAGCCTGAAGATCTGATCCCCGGCAAGCCTCTTTTCTACGCAACTACCCGAATGGAAGGTGGTTACGCGCAGGGCTTGATGGTGGAGTCTCAGATGGGACGTCCGACCAAAATCGAAGGAAACCCCCTTCACCCAGCTTCCTTGGGCGGAACGGATATGTTTTCCCAGGCATCTGTTCTGGATCTGTACGACCCTGAGCGGAGCAAAGCGAGTAAGCGAAAAGGGGTCATCAAGGACTTCGGCAGCTTCAGCACGGAACTGGAACAGGTCTTGAAGAAGGGTGGCAATGGCTTACGCCTGCTGCTGCCTTCCAGCAGTTCAGCTACAGAAAAACGCCTTTGTGAAGACATCCTGAAGAAATATCCTCAGGCACAGATTCACGTATTCGATCCTGTCTGCGAAGACGCGGTCACACAGGGAGCCAAACTTTCCTTCGGGAAAGAAATGCTGCCGCTGTTGAAGCTGGATAAAGCCGAAGTGATTGTTTCTCTGGATCACGATTTCCTGGGCTGGTCTCCAGCCAAGGTGCGTTATGCCCGTGATTTCACTTCCCGCCGTAAGATGCAGAATGAGGTTCGTCGTAACCGCTTCTACATCGTGGAATCCGGAATGAGTATGACCGGCACCAACGCGGACAACCGCTTGCCTGTTCGTTCTCATCGGGTTGAAGCCATTGCGAGGGCGATTGCTGCAGCATTGGGTCTCCCCGGTGCCGCACCGGAACTGACCGAAAGCGAAACGGCCTTCGTGGATGCCTTGGTTGGCGACCTCAAACAGGTCAAAAGCCTTGGATTGGTCACGGTCGGTCCGCAACAGTCTCCGGAAGTTCATGCGATTGCCAACGCCATCAACGCAACATTAGGTAGCATTGGTACCTGCGTAGATTTCATCGAGCCTGTGCTCAACGGCCCCGTCAATGCACGGGAAGATTTCACAAATCTGGTCCGCGATATGCGTGATGGGAACGTGAAGGCCTTGGTCATGATGGACGTGAACCCGGTTTACGCTGCCCCGGCGAACCTCGGTTTTGCGAAACACCTGGAACAGGTTCCGTTCTCCGTCTGCCTGAGCCAGTACGAAGATGAGACGGCGCTTGCCAGCACCTGGCACATTTCTTCCACCCATTATTTGGAAACCTGGAGCGACAATGCAGCCTTTGATGGCACCATGAGTCTCGCTCAGCCTCTGATTGCGCCTTTGTATCAGAGCAAAAGCCGCACAGAGTTGCTGTCCTTGCTTGCCGGGGAAGAGCTCTCAGCCTTTGAGCTGCTCCAGAACACCTGGAAAGCGCGCACGGGTACGGAAGATGACGAGGATGCCTTCCGGGTATTCTGGCGTACCAGTTTGCATGACGGTTTCATTAAGAACAGTGCCGCCAAGCCTTGGAAGGGGCTGAAAGCGAAGCATGATGTCTTTGCCAGCGCCTGGGAAGATGTAGACACGGCTCAGTTGGAAGTGGTTTTCCAGCCCGATGGCCGCGTTTGGGACGGTTCCTACGCCAACAACCCTTGGCTTCAGGAAGTACCTGCGCCGGTCAGCACCGTGACCTGGGACAACGTGATTGCCATGAGTCCGGGTACGGCTCGGACCTATAAAATTGCACTGGACCATGACAACGTACAAAGCCGGAACGAAGTTCGTCCCACCGTGCAGGTGGCGGAACTGAACATCAAAAACCGCACCCTGGTCGGGCCGGTTTTGGTGATTCCGGGAATGGCGGACGATACCGTAACCGTCAGTCTCGGCGGTGGACGTCGCTTTGGTAAGGTCGCAGAAGGGGTTGGCTATGATCCCAACGTGCTGCGGAGCTGGAGTGAACCCTGGGTTCTTCAGGGCGCAAGTTTCCGTCCTTTGAAACGTCGCATGATGCTGGCGTTGACCCAGGACCATTTTGCCTTGCAGGCTGATGGTCGCGCACTGATCCGCGATGCTTCTTTGCCGCAGTTCAATGCCATGCCGGACTTTCCCACCCAAATGGTGCACCAGTTCGACAAAAAATACACCCTCTATCCTGAATGGGACTACAGCAAAGGCCTGCAGTGGGGGATGGTTGTCGATCTGAACAGTTGTGTGGGCTGTAATGCCTGTATTACCGCTTGTCAGGCGGAGAACAACATTCCCACCGTCGGAAAAGACGAAGTCATGAACGGCCGCCAGATGCACTGGATCCGGGTGGACCGCTACTTCGAGGACGTCGAAAACGGCGACACCCGGGTTCATATGATGCCCATGGCCTGTGTTCACTGTGAAAATGCTCCCTGTGAAACGGTTTGTCCGGTCGGAGCGACCATGCACAGCAGCGAAGGCCTGAACATGATGGTCTACAACCGTTGTGTAGGTACTCGTTACTGTTCCAACAACTGCCCGTATAAAGTTCGTCGCTTTAACTTCTTCAAATATACGGATACGGAAACCGAAAGCATTAAACTGCAACGGAATCCGAACGTCACCGTGCGTCAGCGTGGTGTGATGGAGAAATGTACCTACTGTGTTCAGCGTATCAACAATGCCCGCATTGATGCCAAAGTTCAAAACCGCGAACTCAAGGATGGGGATGTGGTCACGGCATGTCAGCAGGCCTGTCCTGCAGATGCGATCAGTTTCGGTAATATCCTGGATAAAAACAGCCGGGTAGCCCGCCTGAAAGAATACAGCCTGAACTACACCATTCTTGAACCGCTGAACACCCGGGCCCGTACCAGTTATCTTGGTAAAGTCCGGAACCCTCATCCGGCTCTGGATCCTGCTGCGCTCAAACCGCTGCACTTCGAACATGGCCCAGGCCATCACGGAGATGCACATGGTGAAACTCATGGTGAAGCTCATGGTGAAACCCATGGAACGGCACATGGTGCAGCTCACGCTGAACCTGCCGCTGAAGCTGCTCATGGTGAAGCCCATGCCGCCGCCCACGCGGAAGCCGCCTCTGCTGAAGCTGCACCTGCAGCAGGACACGCTGAAGCCGCACCGGCCGAAGCAGCCCACCCTCCTTCTAACCACGCCCCCACAGCCTCTGAGCCTCCGGCCCACGCGCACTGAACCTTTGGAGAGCGAAATCGATGTCCACTGAAGATGTGAAACGAGACCCGGAGGGCAAAGAGCCCTTCATTAGCGGCCACACGCTGGGTTCTGTCAGCCATAAGATTGGTGACGTAACCACGTTGCCGATGAAGAAACTGCCGAAATTTTGGTACGGCGGGATTCTCATCGGGATTACCCTGGTGCAGCTGCTCTTCCTTGCGGTCTACACGCTGATTGTCAAAGGTACCGGTATCTGGGGTCTGAATGTCCCGGTTGCCTGGGGTTTTGCGATTATTAACTTTGTGTGGTGGATTGGTATCGGCCACGCAGGTACGCTGATCTCTGCGATTCTGTTTCTATTCCGACAGGACTGGCGAATGTCCATTGCCCGATTTGCTGAGGCTATGACCTTATTCGCGGTGGTCTGTGCGGGCTTGTTCCCCTTGCTCCA
Source organism: Verrucomicrobia bacterium UBA6056 (assembly GCA_002429005.1). Taxonomy (GTDB): domain Bacteria; phylum Verrucomicrobiota; class Kiritimatiellia; order SS1-B-03-39; family UBA6053; genus UBA6056. The sequence continues at coordinate 48,956 of DIYK01000034.1, read as the reverse complement.
CGTGGGACGCCCCTGGATGGTGTATTGGTTGTTCCCGTACCCGAATACCATGGGCATGTGGCCCCAGTTCCGTTCTCCGTTGCTGTGGGACGTGTTCGCGGTGAGTACCTACGCAACCGTATCGATCCTGTTCTGGTACACCGGTCTGGTTCCTGACTTGGCAACCATGCGGGCCAAAGCCAAGGACCTGTGGATCAAGAAAATCTACCACGGCATGTCTCTGGGTTGGACAGGAGCTGCCCGTCACTGGCACCGTTACGAAATCGCTTACCTGCTGCTCGCAGGTCTATCCACTCCGTTGGTGTTATCTGTGCACTCCATCGTGTCCTTGGACTTTGCGGTGTCTGTTGAACCCGGTTGGCACACAACCGTATTCCCCCCGTATTTCGTTGCGGGTGCGATTTTCGCAGGTTTTGCGATGGTATTGACCTTTATGATCCCGGTGCGAAGCATCTTTGGATTTAAAGACCTGCTTACCGATCGTCACTTGGACAACATGTGTAAAGTGATGTTGTTCTCCGGATTGATTGTGGCCTACGGCTACCTCATGGAAGTGTTCTTCATGTGGTACAGTGGATCTCCCTTTGAACGATTTGCAGAAGTGAACCGCTTCTTTGGTCCTTACCACAACCAGTACTGGGCTCTGATTCTGTGTAACGTGCTCGTCCCTCAACTCCTGTGGGCGCCGAAGGTACGTCAGAATCCCCTTATTATTTTCATTATCTGTCAGTTCATCTCTGTTGGTATGTGGCTGGAACGTTTCGTGATTGTGATTATCTCCCTTCACCGTGACTTCCTGACCTCCAGCTGGCGTCAATACGCCGGAACCGAATGGGACTGGATGATGTACATCGGAACGATGGGTCTTTTCCTGACTCTGGTGTTCATCTTCATCCGGACTTTGCCGATTATCGCCATCTTTGAAATGCGTGAACTGGTTCACAAATCTCATGACGATGATCACGGACATGATGATCATCAGGAGGAATCCGAATGAAGAGCGAACTCGACATCAACCCCTATGGCGTCGTAGCCGAGTTCTCCGACGACAAGCAGGTTCTCAACGCAGCTCACAAAGCCCGTGAGGCAGGCTATACCATTATGGAGGCCTACTCTCCCGTTCCGGTGCATGGTCTCGATGAGGCTCTTGGCCGCAAGCGCAGTATTTTACCTTATCTGGTGTTGCTGGGTGGACTGACTGGCTGCATCGGCGGATTTTTTATGCAGACTTGGATGTCACACATCGATTACCCCTGGAACATAGGTGGACGCCCAAGCTTCAGTTGGCCTGCCTTTATTCCGGTCACCTTTGAGTTGACCATTTTGTGTTCGGCTTTGACTACGGTGATCGGAATGTTTTCACTGAATGGTCTGCCCCGTCCGCACCATCCAATTTTCAATACGCCTAATTTCGACCGAAGTGCCATCGATCACTACTTCCTGTGCATCGAAGCCAAGGACCCGAAATATGACGAAGAAGAAGTGATCAAGTTCCTTCAGGAACTCGGTCCAGAAGCTGTCACCCCAATAACGGATGCTTGAACGGATGCACATGAAACGTTCCAAATCCCTTCTGCTCCTCGTCGGAGCGGGCCTGCTGCTGAGCGGAGGCTGTAAGCCGCTGTTCGATATCCGCAAGGCGATGTATGACCAAGAGAAATATGAGCCTTTAGAGGCAACTGATTTCTTCGGTGACCGCCGTTCTGCGCGTCCTTTGATTGAAGGCACGGTAGCTCAGGGTCAATTGAAACTGGATGACCACCTCTACCTCGGTATCGAGGAAGTGGAGCCGGGTGAATTCACTCAGGCCAAAAGCTATCCATTTGAAATCACCGCCGACGACCTGGCCCGTGGCAAAGAGCGCTTTGAAATCTATTGCTCCGTCTGTCACGGCCTTTCCGGCAACGGAAACGGCATGGTGGTTCGCCGCGGATACAAATGGGCACCCAGCTTCCACAGCGAGAAGCTTCGTGGTATGCCCCCAGGGTATTTTTTCGGTGTGATCAGCAATGGCTATGGCGACATGCAGAGCTATGCCCATCAGGTCCCAGTAGAGGATCGCTGGCGCATCACCGCTTACATTCAAACCCTGCAACGTAGCCAGTTTGCTACGGAACAGGATCTTGCCGCGGTAGAGGAGGCCCAAGCGGCAGCCCCGGCAGACGAAGAAACTCACGCTTCCCCGGAACATGCAGATGAGCACCACTGATTTTTCACTTCCTAATAAACTCAAAGACATGGAGCAGGGCTCCTTGCTCGCCGGTGGCGTGGGCTTGGGCATTGTTCTCCTCTGCGGAATCTTCGGGGTAGCCAACTTCTTCCAGGCTTGGTTGATTGGTTGGCTCTTTGCCCTCGGGTTTGCCGGTGGAGGCTTCATTATCGTAGCCGTGCACAACCTCGCCCAAGGGGGCTGGGGTTATCTGTTGCGCCGCATTGCTGAAGCTGCGACCCAGACCTGGGTTCCCATCATGTTGCTCTTCATCCCATTGCTGTTCTCTCTGAACAAGCTCTATCCCTGGGCTCTCCAGGAGGGTGGGGAAGCGGTATACGCCAGCAACGAAGTGATTGGTTCCAAACTTCACTACTTGAACCGTAGTTTCTTCTGGGCCCGTTACATTGGCATCACCGCCATTCTGGGTTTCTTCGCTCAGAAGTTCGCTCTCTGGTCCCGTCTCCAGGATGAGACAGGTGATCTGCAGTGGAAACGGAAGATGCGGGGCCTGGCGGGTCCTCTGGCCTTGGTCTATCTGCTGTTGATCACGCTTGGATCGGTTGATTGGATCATGAGCCTGGAGCCGCTGTGGTTTTCTTCCATCTTCGGCGTCATGATGGCCGCGGGTCACATGCTGTGTATGCTGACCTTCGGCATTGTATTCCTGAACTTCCTCTCACGTTGGGAGCCGGTGAAGTCCTCCTTCACCTTGGAACGTCAGCATGATCTGGGTAAATTGCTCTTCGCCTTTGTGGTATTCTGGACCTACATTCAATTGTCCCAGTTCATCATTATCTGGCACCCCAACCTCACGGAAGAGATTACGTGGTACATGAATCGTAATACCGGTACTTTTGGAACCGTGTCGTTCATTCTGTTCATGTCACAGTTTGTTATTCCCTTCCTGGTCTTGTTGTCCCGCGGTACGAAGCGGAACCGGAAAGCCTTGGTGGCTGTTGCGATGTATCTGCTGTGCTTGAGGGCACTGGATATGTTTTGGATGGTCTCCCCCAGCATTCATATGCCGCTGTCCCGTGACCTGTATCCGGTGGCGACAAAAGCCATGAACGGTTCACCCTACCACATCCTCGACCTGCTTTCCGTGGTAAGTTTCGGTCTGCTTTGGTTTGGACTGTTTCTGCGGAAATTCCGCGCCCGTCCGGTGTTACCGGTCAATGATCCCCATTTCTCACTTGGAGCCGAAGTTAAGGAGTCTCAGGCATGAGCGACGCTGAACACAACGAAGAAGCATCCGCCGAAGAAGTCCCTCAGGAAACCGTTCAGGAAAACCATGGCCATGGTGCCCCGGTTGATCCGAATGAGCCGGTGAACCCGGATTTCACGGACAAAGATATCCACCTGGATACCGTAAAGAAATTCATGTTTGGTTCCCTCGCGGTAACCGCTGGTTTCTTTGTGCTGATGCTGGTGGTACATACCTTCTACAAGAAAGCGTTTATCAAAGAACGTGGTACGGCAGCTGAGGTAGAACGTCAGATTCCCCGTGAAGATCAGGCTTTATTGCAAACCGTTCCCCTCGTGGATCTGGCTGAATACAAAGAACTCGAAGCCGAACGCCTGAACATGACCACCAACGCTGGAGTTCATGCCGTAATTCCGGTTGAAGATGCCATGCAGTTGATGGTGGAAACCAATGCGTTCCCTGTGGCGGAGAAAAAAGAAGTTGCTGCTGTGGAACTTCCCGAAGCTCCTCTTGTTGAGGCGGCTCCTGTAGAAGTAGCAGCACTTCCCGCTGCTGTGGAAGTGGTCACCGTGGAACTCGACCCTGCAGACATCGCTGCTGGGAAAGCTCTGTGGGAAGCCCAGTGTGCTGCTGCTTGTCACACCGGAAAAAAAGGATCTATTGCTCCGAACATCGTGAAGAAGTTTGGCACCATGCGCAAGCTGAACAATGGCGAAGAGATCCTCATGGATGAGTGGTATGTGATCAACTCCATGAACAATCCGAACGAGCACGTAGCGAAAAACTACCAGCCCGTGATGATGTCTTTCAAAGAAAGCCTGACCGATGAGCAGAAACACCAGATCGCGGTGTATCTGCAGAGCGAAGGCAAACCTATTCCTGTGGCCGCCCCGGTTGAGGTCGCTGCTCCGGTGGTGGTCGAAGCTCCCGCTGCGCCAGCCGCGGCTCCCGTAGCACCTGCTGCCGTTCCTGCTCAAGCCGTTCCGGTACCCGTGCAGCCGGCTCCCGTGCCTGTACAACCCGTGCCTGCACCGGTTCAGCCCGCTCCCGCACCGGCTCAACCCGCACCGGCTCCGCAGGCACCTGCTGCACCTGGAGTGATCTTCGTCTAATGCGAAGACATGCATCCATCTTGGCTTGTCTAACCTTGGCCGTGCTCGGTCAAGGTTGGGCGCTTCCACGGCCTGAGGCTCTCCCTCAAACGCCGCAAGAAGACCCTGTTGTTTTTGAAGAACCTCAGGAAAGTCCCTATGTGCCCAAAGATCCACGGGCTGAAGAGTTCATCAAAGTGGAATTCAAGCCCACCTTGAATACTCAAATGCCACTGGATGCTGAATTCCGTGGTGATGATGGAGTGATTCGTCCTCTCCAAGAGTATCTGCTCCCGGGTAAACCTACCCTGTTGGCGATTGTGTACTACCGTTGTCCCACCATGTGTAATCTGGTGCTCAATGGCATGGTGGATACGCTCAAAGAACTTGGCCTGAAATCCGGAGAGGATTTTGGCGTGCTCGCTCTCAGCTTTGATGCAGAGGAAACGCACGTGACCGCCAAGGAAAAGAAAGCAAATGCCTTGGAAATGTATGGGGATCCTGGTGCAAGCGGCTGGCATTTTGTGGTAGGCGATGAGCCTCAGATCCTTGAAGTGACCCGTGCCGCGAATTTTGGATTTAAGTATGATGAGCTGGATAACCAGTACGCCCATGGAAGCGGGCTCTTGGTCCTGACTCCGGACGGACGGATTTCACGATTCCTCCCTGGACTGATGTTTCCGAGACTGGATACTCAACTCGCTTTGGTTGAAGCAGGGGAGGGCAAAATTGGTTCTCTTTCCGATAAGCTCGCTCTGCTTTGTTACCGCTATGATCCGCAGACCGGGAAATACGGTTTGTTGATTCACCGCATCCTGACGGTCGCCTGTCTGCTCACCGTCGCTGCTGTTGCATGGCTGATTCTCGGGTTGCTCCGGGCTGAACGCCGTCGTTCTTCTTCTCCCAAAGAGCCTGTGAGTTCCCAGGCCTGAAACTAACTTCTTATGAACACCGCCGTTAAAACATCTCCTGACGTCGCTTCGGACTATGCCCAGTCCGTAGATGCGCTGTATGCGTATCTGCTGGGTGTGTCGGTATTCTTCACCGTCGCCATTGTGGCTGTGATTATTTTCTTCACCATCCGCTATCAACGGCGGAAAGCGGATGAGGTTCCTGAACCCACCAAAGATGGAAAACTTCTGGAAATTCTTGGTTCCGTCATTCCCTTCATCCTGGTGATGATCATGTTTTTCTGGGGCGCCAAGCTTTACTTTGATGCCCGGTTGCCACCCAAGGATGCGATTGAAATTCTGGTCACAGGTAAACAGTGGATGTGGAAAGTCCAGCATCCGAATGGCAAACGCGAGATTAATGATCTCCATGTTCCTGTAGGTACTCCGATTAAGCTGACCATGACCTCCGAAGACGTCATTCATAGCTACTTCCTGCCCAGTTTCCGCAAAAAGATGGACGTACTCCCCGGTAAATACACCCAGCTGTGGTTCCTGCCTGAAGAAGAGGGCGAACATCACATTTTCTGTGCGGAGTATTGTGGAACGGAGCACTCGTTGATGATCGGTAAACTCCATATCGTGAGTCCGGAAGCCTACGAGGCCTGGTTGAGTACCGGTGGTGCCGTCAGCACGGTCGCAGCGGGCGACGATCCCGTACTGGCAGGAAAAACATTGTTCGAAGCCAACTGTACGGTCTGCCATAGTGGTATGCCCGGAGCAATTGGACCGAATATTCTCGGAGCCTTTGGTACTGAACGCCAGTTGGAGAGTGGTGAGAGCATCCTGATGGATGAAAACTACGTGAAAAACTCCATGCTGAATCCCAATGAGCATATCGCCAAAGGGTATCCAGCCGCCATGACCTCCTTCAAAGGTACATTGAACAACACGCAAATGGGTCAGATCATTCAGTATCTGAAGTCCGCTGCGGAATAAACGATTTAGAGGAAGAGTAACATGAACGACGCAGCTGTTTCGGAAGACGCACCGCGCATTAATTACCTGACCAACGGGTTTTCTGTAAAATCCTGGTTGTTGTCTGTAGACCACAAACGCATTGGCATTCTCTATTTGATTGCCATGACCTGCTTTTTTGCTCTGGGCGCCGTCGCGGCCGGATTGTTCCGCTTGGAACTGGCAACGGCGGAAGCCGATGTGCTGGCGAATGACACCTACAATAAGCTGTTTACCGCCCACGGGATTATTATGGTTTTCTTCTTCCTCATTCCGGCTGTTCCCGGGGTGTTGGGGAACTTTCTCGTACCGATTATGATCGGTGCCAAAGACGTGGCCTTCCCCAGGTTGAACCTGGCATCCTGGTACATTTACATGGCCGGGGGTCTCACCACCCTGGGTGCGATCATGCTGGGCGGGATTGACACCGGTTGGACTTTTTACACCCCCTACAGTTCGGTCTATGCGGATTCAAACGTGATCATGGCGGGTACCGGTGTGTTCATTACGGGTTTCAGTTCCATCCTTACGGGGTTGAATTTCATTGTGACCATTCACAAGATGCGTGCTCCCGGGATGACCTGGATGCGTCTGCCTCTGTTCATTTGGGCTCAGTATGCGACCAGTATTATCAACGTTCTCGGTACTCCGGTTCTGGCGATTACCCTGTTGTTGGTGGTGTTCGAGCGTGGATTGGGCTTCGGCATCTTTGATCCGGCTCGCGGGGGGGACCCGGTTCTGTATCAGCACTTGTTCTGGTTCTACTCCCACCCGGCGGTGTACATCATGATTCTCCCCGGTTTCGGTGTGGTATCTGAAGTGATTGCCTGTTTCTCCCGGAAACGTATTTACGGATATGAATTCGTAGCCTTCAGTTCTCTGGCGATTGCCGGCATTGGCTTCTTCGTGTGGGGTCACCACATGTTCGTGAGCAGCCAGTCCGAGTATGCTGCGCTGATCTTCTCCGCATTGACCTTCCTCGTCGGGATCCCCACTGCGATTAAGATCTTTAACTGGACGGCTACCTTGTACAAAGGCTCCGTCGTACTGAGCGCTCCCATGCTCTACACGCTGGGTTTCATTGGGCTCTTCCTGGTTGGCGGGATGACCGGATTGTTCCTCGCCACCATGGCGACCAACGTTCACCTCACCGATACCTACTTTGTTGTGGCTCACTTCCATTACGTGATGGTGGGCGGGATGATGATGGCCTGGCTGGCCGGTCTTCACTTCTGGTGGCCGAAGATGTTTGGCAAACTCTACAATGAGTTCTGGGCCAAAGTCGGAGCTGCCGTGATCTTCTTTGGCTTCAACTTCACCTTCTTCCCTCAGTTTATTGCCGGTAATATGGGCATGCCCCGTCGTTACCATGTCTATGATCTGGACTACCAACCCTTCCAGATGCTCTCCACAGCGGGTGCCTTTCTGATGGGAACCGGTTTGCTGATTTGCCTGATCACGTTGGTGATGTCCTTGATTACCGGTAAAAAATGCGGTCGGAATCCTTTCCATGCCACAGGTCTGGAATGGAACAAAGCAGACAGCCCGCCGGATACCCATAACTTCACTGAGCCTGTGAACGTGGATGTCGAGGCTTACGATTACACTGACGAACGAATTTACCGGGACGCCTGAGTCCATTCCGCAGAGGAAATACACCATGTCTCACGCCACTAGCGATCACGCGCACAAGCCTTACCAGCAGCATCATTTCGAAAGCATGCAGCAGCAGACCCAGAGTACGCTTCTGGGGATCTGGTTGTTCATGGCTCAGGAAATTCTGTTCTTCGGCGGACTGTTTGCGGCTTACACCATTTACCGCATCCTTCATCCCGCAGCCTGGGAAGCGGGTGCAGCCTCTCAGAACCTTTTGCTGGGTACCATAAACACCATCGTTTTGATTGGTTCCTCGCTGAGTATTGTCTTGGCTGTGCATGCGGCCCGGCATGCTGATAAAGCCAAAGTCCTCAAATTTTTCTCACTGACTCTTTTCCTGGGCCTGGTCTTTTTCGGGATCAAATACGTCGAGTACAGTGCGAAATGGGACCACCATATGATCCCGGGAATCCGTTGGGATGACCATCATGCACTGCACACCCTGCAGCAGCATGCGCATGCGGGTCAGCATCTCGAGGAACTTCCCTCTGGTATCCAGCTCTACTATTCCCTGTATTTTGTAATGACGGGCATGCACGCCTTGCACATGATTATTGGTTTTGGACTGGCCTTCTGGATTATGGCCAAAACCGCAAAAGGGTGCTTCAATGAGGAATATTATCCTCACATTGAATACTTTGGGATTTATTGGCACTTTGTGGACGTGGTCTGGATTTTCCTCTTTCCTCTCTTGTACCTGGTCTAAGCGCCTGAGCTATTTCTAAAAACTCCTTTCCCCCTGGCAGTTATGAAATTCGATCTTTCACAAATCTCGGATGAGCACGGACACACTTCCCTCAAAGGCTACTTTGTGGTGTTCTTTGCCCTGATGGCGCTTACCTTGATCACGGTGTTACTCTCCCTGGTCAATTTTGGTGTTCTGGCAGACGCCGTCATCGCTGTGCTCATCGCCGCTTTGAAAACCACGCTGGTGGTTTATTTCTTCATGCACGTTCGTGAGAGCCCTAAAATCATTGGTTTTATCGTGATTGGCAGCTTTGCTTGGCTGTCGGTGCTCTTTCTGTTCACGATTGCGGACTTCCACGCCAACTACTCAGACGCTGCGTCTAGTATTCCGTCTGCGATGCCCTGGTAAGGGTTCCCATGAACTTCCGTCCCTATTACGAACTCTGTAAACCCGGCATTGTCCGGATGGTCGGGGTAACGGCTGCGTTCAGTTACGTGCTGGCCGCCGCAGAACAGGGACAGGGGTCCATCTGGCAGTTGTTTGCCGCGCTGATCGGCATTATGGCTTCTGCAGGCGGGTCCGCTGCGTTAAATAATGTCATCGAAAAAGATCTCGATGCCCGCATGGAACGCACTCGGAACCGTCAGCTGCCTACTGGGGAAGTTCGTTCCGAAAATGCACTAGCACTGGGTGTGGCCCTAACCTTGGGCGGCTGTGCGTGGCTGGTATTCACCGTCAATCTTCTCTGCGCCTTCCTCGTGCTTGCCACCGCGTTTTTGTACGTGCTGGTTTACACTCCTCTGAAAACCCGGACTTGGTGGAATACCAGCATTGGTGCTATTCCGGGTGCCATGCCCACCCTGTGTGGCTGGGCCGCAGTGAGTGGCCAGTTGGATTTTGGCGGCTGGGTACTCTTCGCTATTCTCTTCGCGTGGCAACACCCACACTTTTATGCCATCGCATGGATGTACCGCGATGATTATGAAAAAGCAGGCTACCGTATGCTGAGCGTGGTCGACCCCAGTGGTACCCGTCTTGTCATTCAGGTCATTTTGTTTACCCTCCTGCTTCTGGCTTTGTCTGTTCTCCCCACCTTGTCCAATATGACTGGCATGTTGTACCTGGTTGGAGCCATTCTCCTCGGTGCCCATATCGCTTGGTATGCAGCCCGCTTTGTTGTGGGGAAGACGAGAAAACAAGCCCGTGCTCTGCTGCTGAGCAGTATCCTCTACCTTCCCGCATTACTGGTTGTGATCCTAGCGGATCGGGGCGTGGCTCTTCTGGCGAGTTTGTAATTCGCCAGAATTGTACGGAAAATCTGTGTTAAGGATTTTTTTGATTTATTTTTGATGTGTCCTGCTTGAAGCTTCGCTATGGCTTCAGCATGAGATACCTATATGTACTTGCGATGCTGTGTTCGGCCCTCTCTGCCGGGGAAGTTCGAACCTTCACGGATGAAGAAACGGAACGAACCCTCCAAGCTGAGATGGTGGGCAAAAGCCCGGATGGTCAATCCGTGAGTCTCAAATTGAGCTCTGGACGTGTGGTCATCGTAAAACTGGAGCGTCTGACCAAAGAGGATCAAACCTACGTCGAACGTTGGGTCAAAGCCATGGATCAGGTCACCTGCCGGGTAGAAGGAAAACCCTATGATGGGTACAAACGGATTAGTGTCGCCGCGATTTCAGGAACGGGTGATACGGTCCTGGATATCCAACCCGGAGTGTTGAGCACGGAGAGCATGGCCTTGGTTCCCTACACGCGAAACTTAAAGGCGGGAGAGAAGATACGCGATTCGGTGACCGTTCCTAATCGCTACACCGTGACCTTGCGGGATGAACATGGTCATATTCTCGATGAAGAGAAATATAACCGTAAAACCGGTATGAAGTAAGCGAAGGCTCCATCTTGATACAGGAAGATCCGCCTCTGGAGGCGGATCTTTTCTGTAGAACCCTTTAGAAGGATTTAGGCTTCAGGACGGAGGGGCTGAGAGGGCTGGGCTTTGTTCTGGGAGTCTTTACCAAAGCCCTCTGGTAGCTGTAGACGAAGTAATTGATACCAATCCAGATTCCGGGTCGCAATCATAAGTCCAGCCAGAAGAGCAAAGAGGAAAAGGCTGCCAGCCACCAGCGCATGATCTTCTGACTGCAACAACGCATAGAGCGCGGCGTACACAGCCAGGAGGCAGGCGCCAAAACCCAGTCCGCGCCGAGCACTTTTCAATACCGAGCTGAGATAAAAGGCTAAGAGTCCGCATACCGCCGTAGTTCCCAACGCATAGGACAGGGTGAAATTTACATGCTCGGAAAGACTCAGCAAGAGCAGGAAGAACATGGCCTGAGCAAAGCCGACAAAGCCATATTGCACCGGGTGAATGCGCAACTCCCGGGTGATCTCATAAAAGAGAAAGGCTGAGAAGGTCAGGAAAATGAAGAGAAAGCCATATTTTAATGCGCGGTCGGTCATCGGGTAAGGGTTTACAGGATCGATCAGCTTTACCCCAAGTTGTTGCAAGGAGGCCAGGGAACGTTGATCCTTCATGCTTTGTTGAGCATTGCTCGCCAATCCATTCACGGACCAGGTGGCTGTAAAGCCTTCAGAACCAATACTGCGGCTCACAGGCAGAAAGTTCCCCTGAAAACTCGGGTGAGGCCAGGGACTTGTGATCTTTAGCTGATTATCTGCAGCCAGGGGACTCAGATAAAACGCGCCCATTCCATGCACATGGGCTTCGACGCTGAAGTCCTGTTTCCAGGCTTCAGCCAGTGAACCCAGATCCACTTCGGCATGAATCCCGGGTAGGGAGGGATGATCCGTACCGGGTTTCCAATCTAAGGACTGCTCCCCGAGGCGAAACGCGGGCACGGTTGAAAATCCCCGAGGGTCCGCCAGTACGAGTTGCATCTGGGTCGATAGGAGTTCGATTTCCGCATCCGCTCTTACTTTGAGTTGCTGCAGGGGAGGAACATCAAATTGCCCCGTTCCAGCGAGGGCAGATTGAAATACACGGGCCTTGAAGATCCCGCGTTTTCGCTCCTCCACTTCGATTTCTGCATCTAGGGCCAGCGTTTTGGGATAGATACGAACATGACGAAGTTCTTCCCGAGGGGCTTCGAACCACACATTTTTCTCGCGGTTATATTCCCGAACCTTGAACGATTCTTTGACCTGCAAGACCAGGTATGGACCCGCCCATTGCTGTTCACCTGCGTAGGAGGAGGCTATATCGAATTCTACCTCTACGGCTCGGCGTTTTCGCTCCTGAACCAGACCGTTAATGATGAAGAGGCAGATGAGCAGGGTCAGGGCGATTCCGCCCAGGATCACGAGTTTTGCAGCCATACGAAAGGGAGTCATGAGGATTCTCCGGGTTGAGGTCAATAAGCATAGCTTTGCAAAGTAAAGTATTTAAGTCAACCAGGGATCTGTATGTTTATTCAGGAGGTTCTATTGAGGGAGCAAGCTGGTTCAGGCTTGCCGGCTCAACTCGTGAATGCGGGTCACAAATTGTGCGACCCGTTCCGGTTTCGTCGTTTTGATCACGCCGTGTCCGAGATTGACGATATGTCCTTTGGCTTCCCGGTACGAATCTAACAGGGCAGGGAGTGCTTCTTCCAGGGCTTCTTCACCGGCAAGGAGGAGGGCGGGATCCAAATTCCCTTGTAACACATGCTGGGTGCCCACGCGTTTGATAACCTGACGAGGATCCTGCCGCCAGTCGACGCCAATAACCTCAAGAGGCAGGTCGGCGAGAACTTCCAGAAGGTGCCCCCCATTCGCAGCAAAATGAATGCGGGGGACCTGATCCCCCAGGCCTTCCATAATTTTACGGGTCCAGGGAGCCGCAAAGCGTTCATAGGCCTGAACCGGAAGACATCCGGCCCAACTATCGAAAAGTTGCAGAGCCTGGGCTCCTGCATCGATTTGGGCTTGGAGGTAGTCAAGTACGCCATCGGTTAGCCGATCCATCAGTGCCGCCCAACGGTCGGGGTCGTTGTACATCCAGGCACGTACCTCATCAAAATTCTTACTACCTGATCCTTCTACCGCATAACAAGCCAAGGTGAAAGGGGCCCCGGAAAAGCCAATTAAGGGAATGTCGGAGGAAAGTTGTGCCCGGGTCATGCGAATGGCTTCGAGGGTGAAGTCCAGATCCCGTTCCGCGTTGAGAGGGCGCAGCTTCTGTACATCACTCATGTCCTGAATGGGGTTGTGAAACACCGGGCCTTTTCCGGGGATAAATTCGAGGTTCAGGCCCATGGCCTCAGGCAGAGTCAGAATATCTGCAAAAATAATCGCGGCATCTACGGGAAAAGCGTTGATCGGTTGCAGCGTCACCTCGGTGGCAATGGCTGGATCCTTCATCATCTCCAGGATCGGCATTTTTTCTCGCAGAGCACGGTATTCTTCCATGTATCGTCCTGCCTGGCGCATGAGCCATACAGGGCGATGAGAAACGGGGAGACCACGGCAGGCGCGAAGAAAAACAGGATCTGACATGGTTTTCCTTTAAACGAGGAAAGCCTGATCTCAAGTGCGGAATAGGGCCCTTGGTCCAGGGGAGGGGGAATGCAAAGAGTCGAAGAGAGCAGCGAAGGCGTTACCCTGTCGGAAGCTATGGCGCGGCGTTATCTCCAGATCTGCACATCTACCCATTGACGGCCCCATTCCAGGGCTTCTTTGTGGGAAGGAAAAAACAGATCCAAGCGCTTCCCTTTAATGGCTCCGCCCCGATCCTCGACGATGCCCATGCCGTATCCCGGGACGTACAGGCGTGTACCCATAGGCAGGTGACGGGTATCTGCAGCAATTGTACCCTTGCGGGCCTGTGTTCCGGAGGCCGTTTGTCCCACTTTTTTGCGTTTCCCTTTCTGAGGACCGCTGGCGTAGACCGGAGCCCCCAGTTTCCAGAAGCTGCGTTTCCAGCCAGTGCATTGCTGGCAATCACAGTATCCTGTAACTTCCATGCGAACCACATAATCCGGAGGACCTGCTGGTTTTTTGATACTTCTACAGCCTCCGCCGAGTAAGATCAGCGCCAGAAAAACGACAGCCTTCATACATAGCTTCCTAGGAAATAATCCTATCAAGGTAAAGATCCCCCTCCATTTCCATCGCTTTTTCTGAGAAACGCGTCATAAGGCCCCCGTCATGCATTTTCCTTTTTGGCTTCAGCAAATTCTTATCTGGTCCTACATGATTCCTGCAGGCTGGATGATGGCCTTTGCCGTGAACCTGTATATTCTGATCTTCTTCTCCCTGCGCCGTCGCCGGAAAATGCAGGTGGAGGCTCGCCAGATTCGCCGTGATTTTCGTCGCCGTTACAACGAGGACGACCTTCCTGCGGTGACCACACAGATCCCGGTTTACAATGAATACAATGTCATCGATCGTTGTATGCGGGCCTGCGCAGCCATGGATTATCCCCAGGATCGTCACACATTGCAGGTACTGGATGATTCCAACGATGAAACCCGTGCGTTGATTGACCGTTGCGCCGAAGAGCTTCGCGGGCAGGGCCATAAAGTTGAAGTCATTCGTCGGGATAATCGTGTCGGCTATAAAGCGGGTGCCCTCGAAGAAGGCATGCAAGTTTCCTCGGATGAGTTTATTGCCATTTTTGACGCAGATTTTGTGCCTCCGGCCGATTTCCTGAAACGGACCGTGGAAGTGATGATGCTCCGTGAGGATGTGGGGTTGGTTCAGGCCCGTTGGGGGCATTTGAATGAGGATGAAAACCTGCTGACCCGTACGCAAGGCATTGGCATTGATGGTCACTTTACCATCGAACAGACGGCACGAGCCTGGAATGACCTGGTCATGAACTTCAATGGCACCGCGGGAATGTGGCGGCGTCAGGCCATTCTGGATGCCGGTGGCTGGGAACATGACACGCTTACTGAAGATTTGGATCTCTCCTACCGGGTGCAACTGCGTGAATGGAAGCCCTACTTCCTGATGGATTTGGTGGTGCCTGCGGAAATTCCCGGGGACATTAATGCGTTCAAATCCCAACAGTTCCGCTGGGCAAAAGGGTCCATCGAGACCGCGAAAAAGCTTTTGCCCCGGGTGATGGCTTCCGATCTGCCTTTATTCACCAAGTTGCAGTCTTCTCTGCACATGACGCATTACCTGGTACACCCGATTATGCTGTGGCTGGCGATTATGTCTCTGCCGGTGTTGAAGTTTACTTGGTACGCATACTATCGCTTTGAGATCACCTTGGGTCTGATTATGCTCATTTTGGCCACTCTGGCTCCCACGGTGATGTACGCCGTCTCCCAGATTGGTTTGCATGGTCGTCCCTGGCGAAAACTAATGATGCTTCCCTTGCTCTCCGTACTCGGGGTGGGGATTGCGATCTCCAACTCTCAAGCCGTCTGGGAAGCCTTACGGGGGCGTAAGAGCGCCTTTGTCCGAACCCCGAAAGCGGGTGATGCCAAAAGCAGTGACAAAAAGCTCAATTACCATTTCAAGATGCCCCGACTGGTTATCTTCGAACTCCTGTTGGGCATTTACTGCTGCATTACAGTGATTGAATATGCTCAGGATGACCGCATGTGGGTGGTTCCTTTCCTCCTGATGTACACCCTTGGCTTTACCTCGGTAGGTTTGCTCTCCGCAATCCACCACTGGAAAGCCCACCGGATGGGCTGAGGGGAGCATTAGTCATTAGTCAGTAGTCATTAGTCAGTATTCAAGAGTGCTTGTCGACTGCGCAACCGCGAGCGAGCTTTAGATTCGGGCTTGTCGACTGTGCAACCGCGAGCGAGCTTTATGACGAAGAAAGGTTTCCCGCAGAGACTGCGGGACTACTGATGACCAATGACCAATGACCAATGACCAATGACCAATGACTACTGACTCACCCCGGGAGGCTGAAGCCGACTTGGGCGCCGCCTTCTGGTCGGTTGATGGCAAAGCAGCTGCCTTGGTGTTCTTCGACAATCCGCTTCACAATGGCTAATCCCAGACCTTGCCCCTGTTGACCGCTGTGATTGCGGGGCAGGGTGGTGAAGAATTGCTCGAAAATCCGCCCAATGTGTTCTTCAGGAATGCCGGGGCCTTGATCTTCAACGCTGAGCTCCCAGCTTGCACCCTGTTTGCGGCAGGACAGGATCAGGGGCTGACGATCCGGTTGCACCCGTTCCGCATTCTGCAGCAAATTCGCTAAGGCCTGTTCGATGCGGGCAGGCTGAAGATGCAAGGTGCCCCCGTTTTCCGGAGGGAGCACGCGTAGATCCACCTGCAAACTGTGCCGCAGACGTTCACTGACCTCTTCCAACCAGCTGATCAGATCCAGGTCCTCAAAGGCTTCTGAAGGTAATTCGCTTTCCAGGCGGCTGAGGGCCTGTAGGCCCAGTGCCAATGCCTCCAGACGGGTGGATTGAATTTCAATGTTATTGAGAAAACTGCTCCGCTCCGCTTCGGAGAGATCCGGATGCTCCTGTAAGATGGAAACCGCTCCGAGGATGCCGGTAATGGGTGATTTCAGTTCATGCAGGGCGCTTTGTACAAATTCCTGATTGGCTAAACGCTGCTCTCCGATTTCCTGGGCCATCCGCTCAAATTCATGAGCCAGTTCGGCTATTTCATCCCGTCCTTTGAGGTGAAAGAGTGCGGGGGCCCCTTCGGCAGCATAGCGTCGGGCGGCCTTGCGTAACTGTTTTAAGCGTCGGGTCAGGACCCAGGCGAGGAGCAGGGCAATGAAGATCGCGGCGATGCCACTGATCCAGGCACTGCTGCGTTGATGCACCCGTAATTGGAGCAAGGCTTTGGTCACCGCCCCGGTATGGCGGATCACTTGAACCACAGCTACCTCATGTTCCGCCTGACCGGTGGGGAGGTTTACAAAATAAAAGAGCCGGCCACTGTCCTTACTCAAGGCCCAGTTGGCTGAGTAGCTTCCCGTTTCGCGACTGCGCTGGGCCCGCTCTTCTTTCAACTCATAGCGATCCTCCGGCTGGGGCTCCGTGTCAAATCCCCATTCGCCACTGTGATATAAGAGGCGGATACGGCTGTCGGAAAGTTCCGAGAGTCGGAACAATGCCGCTTCGTAGTTTCCGGACTTCGGAAGTTGCTCCAAGAGCAGCGCGGCATTGCGGGCATCACGGATCATGTCCTGCTCCAGCGAGCGGGTATTGAAATCATGAAAAAAATCAAAGGCATGTTTGTTCATGACAATCAGCGGAAGCAGGGTCATGGCCAGCAGGCTCAACAGGAGTTTATCCCGCAGTTTCATGAGGGGAGCTCCAGTCGGTAGCCCACACCATATACGGTATGAATGAATTCCTGATTCGGAGAACGCCGTTTGAGTTTCCGACGCAGACGGGTGACCAGTTGATCAATACTGCGGTCACTCAAGGCGGGAGCTTCTTCCTGATAAACGGAATTCAGTAACTGATTGCGGCTAAAACAACGGCCCGTTCCCCCCAGTAATTGTTCCAACAGGCGGGTCTCCTGCAGATTCAATTGGAGCGATTCGCCATCAATCTGGAGCTCACAATGCTCGGGCAACAAGCGCAAGGGACCCCGTCGAATCTCCGGGTGTTGCTGCGGGCAGCGTCGGAAGAGTCCTTGAACCCGGGCAAGTAACTCTGCGTTGGAGAAGGGTTTGCCCACGTAATCGTCTGCACCCAGTTCCAACCCGCATACCCGGTCGGAAACGGCATCTCGGGCAGAGAGAATGATCACCGGAAGATGCGGAAAACTCTTTCGCAGGTTGCGAAGCAATTCCAGCCCGGGCAAGCCGGGTAAACCCAGGTCCAACACGATCAGGTCCGGGGGCTGTTCCTGGATGAAGAGCCAGGCTTTGGATCCATCTTCTGCCAAATCACAACGGTAGCCTGCATTGCGTAACACAAACAGGAGCACATCGGAAATCGAGGCATCGTCTTCAACGATCAAAATTCGGGGCATAGGCAGGGGAGGGACTTGATGTTCCCGATTATCCGAATTGGCTGTGAAATCGAAATCCAAATCGCTGGAGAAATGAGGCTGGTTCTGTAAGGGATGTCCTATGAGTCATGTTCGAGCAGAAGAAGGCCCCTGGATTTCCCGGGCACAATGTGCCCTGCTGGGTGTGCTGGGGATCTGTATCTCTCTGCTACTGGCTGAGTTGGGGTTGAAAGGGCAGATTCTGTTTCTTGAGGAGTATTTGCAAGTATTTCAAAGCTCGGCTCTGCTCGATGGCGAATTAGGACGGGAGAGTGCTCCGTTCAGTGAGTTTATGCAACGGCCCGGCTTACTCCTGCGTGGAGGAGAGCAGTATTCGGTGCTGGCTCCGGGGGGCGCCTTCTGGCTGGCTCCGGGCCTGAGTGTGGGCTATCCCCGCCTGATGTCCGCCCTGGCCTGTGGCCTGGGCATGATGCTGGCCTTTCGGATTGGCCGACGTTTGCGCATGCCCCGTTTTCTCTTTCCGTTGCTGCTGTTGCTCAGCCCCATGTATCTGCTGTTGAATGCCAGTCTTTTGCCACAGAGTTTGGGGCTATGCCTGACGCTGGCCTTGTTGGACGGGTGGATTGCCTGGCGACAGGAGGGGCGTAGCCTTTCTGCATTGGGAGCAGGGCTGGCGTGGCTGCTTTTGTTCTGGGCGCGGCCCTGGCAGGCCTTATGGATGGGGCTGGCTTTTGTGGTGGATGCGTTGTTGCAGCTGATGCGCAACCCGAAAGATTTGCGCCAGTTTCGAGGACTCTCTTTGTTGGCGCTCTGTGTGGTCCTGGCATTTGCCGGGCAACGTGCCTGGAACAAACAGATTACGGGAAGCAGCACCCGCGGGGCCATGGAGCTTTATGAACCGAGTGAGCTGCCGGGCTTTGGCGAACGTCGCACCCAGGGAGGAGATGTCCAGCCGGTGGATCATACCCTCAAGCGGGGGACCTGGTTGATGTTTCGTGATCTGCGGCGCATGAGTCGTTGGATGCTGGATGGTAGTTCCTGGAGTCTGTGGCTCGGGTTCCTGTTGGTCGCTCACGGATGGAGCCGCAAGTGGAGTGCCTTGTGGTTGGGAGGCTTTTTCAGTCTGTTTCTGGGTATGGCCGCGTATTGGTACCGTGCGCCTCCTTGGATGGGGCCACAGGAAGTTGCCGAAGCCCTTCCGCTTATCTTGCTCAGTATTAGTTTTGGGCTCTCCCGTATTTGGCGGAAGATAAAGCATTTGCTGTTACGCATTCTGATTTTTCTGCCTTCTCTGGCCTTTCTCTGCATCAGTGGCTGGAGTTTTCTACAGCTTCAGCTGCGTGAGATGCAGACGAAGATTGAGCAGCATCAGCTGGCAGGTGACGCTTTGGCCAGCCTTCCGGATCAGAGCCTGCTCTTTGTCGAGGCGGCTCATCTCGATTTGGGCTGGGGCTGGAATATCGAAGGCTTGGACAGCCCTGTGTTGCAACTGCCTGTGGAGAAACAGATTCGCGTGGAAGTCGCTGCATCCTTCCCGGAACGGCAAGCCTGGGTTCTTCAGAACCCGCATACGGGACGGATGCTGGAATTGCAGGGGGAGTTTCAGGGCTTGCAGCGCAGCGCAGCAAATTCGCATCACTCCCGGGAGACCGGCGAGAATGACGGCGAACAACGTGTTGTCCGTCCCGGAGACCCTGCCGGATTCCTGTTTTACGGGTGGTATCCCTGGTTACCCGCGGGCGAGTATGAATGCCGCTTCCGCTTGCGTTGGTCGAACGTCGAGGCTGCACAAGCCCTGCGTTTGGAGCTAATGAGTGATGAAGGCCGCACGCAACTGGCCGCACTTCAACTTGACGAAGGTCTGGAGAATACTGTGCTTCGTTTTCGCTTGGAAGAGCCTGCCCGGGTAGAACCTCGGGTATGGTATGGGGGCAGTGGCAACGTGAGCCTCAAAGATGTAGAGATTCTGCCCGTTTCAGCATCCGCTGAATAAAGCCTTCGCTCCCTTCAGGAGCTACCGCCAGCCATGTGACGTCGCCAGGCTGCTTCGAGTTCATCCGGAGTCATGCCCAGGGCATCTGCAAGGCGGAGTTCCCGGGGAACTTTCATAAAAGAACCCAATCGGGGGGGATCCTGCAAGGATCTCAGGTAGCCCATGAACGCGCTCCGATGCTGCGTCATGCAATAATGAAACAAGCTCCAGGAGAGCGAGTACGCTTCATGCGGCAGCACTCCCGGAAGTTCGTCTGCAAACTGCGAGGGTTGGCGAATGTTCATTAGCTGGGCCAAACGAGGGACCCGCTCTTCCTGTTGCAGGCGAATCAGGGCACTGATGTGAGAAATGGGTAGTTCTCCTGGAGGGTCTGCTTCGAAGTACACGGCCAAGCCTTCGATCAGCCAGGCATTTTCCGTATGAATCCAGGAGTGGATGCCATGAGTGAAACTCATATGGTGTGCGCCTTCATGGCGAAGCGTGGCGATGGTCTCCATTTCGCCTTGTGCCCGCATTTGCGCCTGTACTTCATCGCGGATGCGTTCGATTTCGGCCCGTTCCTCCGCGCTACGGGCACGGGCCAGCATATTGCGCAGTTCGGCTTCCACGTCGGCCCGAACCTCACGGCTGCGGTCGGAGTGGAGTTGGTTAAAGACAACCATTCGGTCTTCCAGCGGAGAATAGTAGCCTGCGCTGTCTTCTAACTCCGGTGCATCCCGCCGCTGGTGCTCGCGGTACTGCTCCTCGCTGGAGAAGAAGATCACCTGCAGCCCTCCCTGACCCTGAGGGAAGCGGATCAGTTCTCCCAATTCTTCCATATATTGCGCATACAACTTCTCCAAAGCTTTGACCGAGTCCGCAACCTGGAAATAAGGAGCGTCGGTTAGAATGGTGTAATGCCCAAAGCGGGTGAGATTAAAATCGGGGTATTCCATCTGCAGCCGCACATCCTGCAAACTGATCTTTGGAATCGGTTCCTCATATTCTTTGAGGGCTGCAATCTCGGCTCGGGGTATCTGTTTTTCGAGAACGCCTTCTGAACCGAAAAATTCCCGAAAGGTCAGACTGCCATTCCGGTAGGAAATTAGGGTGCCGTAATGTTCGGTGCCGTCCTGAAGGGTGAGCTGATGCGTCGGCCAGGTCATGCGCAGTTCGCGCTCTAATCTCCTGAAGATCGCCCGTTCCTCATCGGTGTATTCCGATGGATCCAGTTCTTCAAACTCCGTATTATAGAAGTTCGGCCATCCCAATGCTTTGGAAATAGCCCGTCCGGGGGAGGTGCTCAGGAAGTCATAAAAACGCGGGTCGTATTTTCGGTTCCAGAGCACCAACTGTACCGAAGCTGCACAGAGCAGGAGCAACAAAAGGATTCTCAGCACCCGGAAAGCCAGGCGCAGAATACGAAACCATTTTGAAGCAAAAATCGACATGTCTCAATTATGCGCCCGATTTGGAATGAAATCAAGCTACCCAAGCCTACCTCTTCTCAAGGAATTTGTTAAATCCGGAAGATCGGCCTGAAGGGAGGCGTTTTCTCGAACTTCTTCTAAGATCTCCTTTTGTTCCTTCGTCTCCTCTGTGTAGAACTTACCTGCACCTGATTTGGAGACTGCTATGAAACGCTTGTTGTTTGCCTTGTTCTGTATCCCGTTCTTTGTGAGCGCGGCCTCCGTGAATGATTTGGAGTTCCTGGAAGCCTTTGCCTGGGGAGACCGGGACGCGGCGTTGAAGGAACTGGTGCCTGATACCGAGGACTACTTTTATTATCATGCGCTTCATTATCAGCTGCGCAATGACCGGGTGGCCTTTGATGGCATGATGAAACGCTGGTACACTCAAGCCCGGGGGCGCTGGGTGGCACGGGCTCAGGAATTGCGTCGCCGCCAGGCCCTCATAGATTTTGAGCGAGATCAGGCGAAAACCTATCAGTTTATTGACGATGACCTGGGGCTTCATTTTAATCACCGCCCACGGCATGAGCGAAAAACGCCTACCTATCCGTCGGTCCTGGATGCCAAACGGGTGTCGGTGGATGCCTTCATGCAGGAAGCTAAAGGACATCATCTGCTCTCCCGTCTGAGTGAGCGCGGTTTGGAACGGGCGCTGAACGAAGCGCTCAGCCCGGAACAGCGTCGGGCTCTGCTCTCCCGTCTGCCCCGTCCGGATGTCCCGGGTTTGGTGGATATGATCCTGAAGGATCTGGCCTTTAAGAATAGCCGGGGTTTTGGTTCCATTTCCATTCATCGCCTGCTCACCGAAGCTCAACTGGTAGAACTGGGTAAACGGAAGCCCGATCTGTTGCGTTCCCAGGCCTACGTGAATGAACGTCTGGCCCGCATCCCGGTGCCGGATGTGGATTTGTCCCATGATCATGCTGCTGCGGTGAAACATTATCAGGAGCTCTGGGCCTTTGTTGGGGGACTGGGCCGGATGCACAATTCGTTGAAGGCTTCGGTGCTCTACCGCATGTTGGATCATCAGCGGCGCATGGGGATCTATGATGAAGAACTCTTCCGTGAATACCTCGAGTATCCCCGTCAGGTACATTACCTCCCACGCCAGCGTCGCGAAGAACTGCAGCGCAACCGCGCCCAGTGGGTGAATTTCAATTACAGCCCCGGACAGGGCATTGTGCTGCCTCCGATTCGAAATGAGGAGCCCCTGGTGCGGGAATTCCTTATCGAGCTGCTTCGAAAAGCGCCAAATGCTTCCGCGTATCACTCCAGCTTCGAAAGTTCCTGGCTGAATGCCGTGTTTGCCGAAAGCAAAATCCTGCATGGGGTAGGGCGTCCGGAGGACTGGGCCAACCTGATGAGTACTCATGCCTATAAAAGCCTGCTGGACCGCATTGAGCTCAATTTTGCCATCGATAATCCCAACTACCTGAAACCCGGGGAAGCGGTAAAGTTGGATGTGGAACTGAAGCGCGTAGATGAGCTGCGCATCAAAGTCTACGAACTGCAGAGCTTCAACTACTACAGCACTCACAAAGCTCCCGTAGATCAGGCGGTGGATCTGGACGGTATGGTGGCGACCCACGAACGCCGCCTGGATGTCGCGACCGATCCCGGCCGTCGGGTGACCCACAGCCTGGCTTTTCCAGAAATCAATAAACGGGGAGTCTATGTGGTGGAGTTGATTGGCAATGGGGTCAGTTCCCGTGCCTTACTTCACATTGGGCATTTGGAGTCCATCAGTATGCCTACCTCTGCAGGCCAATTGATGATGGTGATGAATGAATCCGGGGAAACCGTGAAAACGGCCCGCATTTGGATGAATGGCCGGGAGTTTACCACGGATGACAAAGGCCGCATTCTGCTGCCGTTCTCGGAGAACCCCGGTGTTCGCTTTGTGGTGCTGCGGGATGGCGATTTCAGCTCTCCGGAACAGATTCAGCACCTGGGAGAGGACTACAGTTTCAGTGCCGGGGTGCACATTGACGCCCAGACTCTGAATCGCCGCAGTGAAGGCATGTTGATGCTGCGCCCGGATCTTCGGTTGCATGGCATTCCCTTGGATCCAGCACTGCTGGGAGATGTGACCGTGACTCTGGCGGCCACCGATGCCAAAGGCACCCGCAGTGAGCGGATCTATACCGCAAACTTCACCCGGAACCAGGAATGGGCCCGCCCCTTTTATGTTCCCGAAGGCCTGCGCATGCTGCAGGTATCGGTTGAAGCCAAAATCCGCCGCAAAGTGGATCTGGAGGAGATCACCCTCGGCGATGCTTATGTTCGCGCGGTGAATGATGGCCGCAATGGGGATGTGCGCCGGCAGATCTTCCTGGTGCCAACTGCGGCGGGTTGGATGCTGGAAGTCAAAGGGCTCAACGGCGAGCCCGTGGCAGATTTGCCTTTGAATGTGGATGTGTCCCGTCCCGGCTTCCAGTTCACCCGCAACGCCCGTTTGACTACGGATGACCGGGGGCAGGTTCGACTGGGCACGCTGAAGGGCGTTTCCCGTATTCAAGTGAGCGGAGCGGATAACCTACGCCTGGACCGGCCTTTGGAGCAGGGTGCAGCCATGTTGCCGTCGCAGATTCATGCTAAAGTGGGAGACCGGATTTCCCTGGCCTTGCCGCAGAATGAAATTCCCGGCTTGAAACGGGCCTCCCTCTTCCGGGTGTCCCGGAGCAACAAGTTCCTCGTCGATGAGAGCAAAGCGATTCAGTTTGTGAACGGGGCCGTCGAGGTTGAGGGACTGGCAAGCGGTTCGTATCAGCTCTACCTGCATGACTCCGGCAAGATGTCCCGCATCGAAGTAGGAGAGGGCGAGTTGCGTAGTGGTTTTCTGCTGGAAGGAACCCGCCGGCTCCAGTTGACGGGCAGAGAGCTGCCTTCTATTGCGGAGATTCAGGCAGAACGGGATCAGCTCCGCCTGAAACTCCGCAATGCCAGCAGCAGCACCCGGGTGGCGTTGCGTGCTTATCGGTATAACGCCGCTGATGGCCGTATCGCCACGGGACTGGGTTTCAGCCCCCCGCAGTCCCGTCGTCTGTATCCGCCGCATATGCAGTACATCAGCGGACGCAATATTGGTGATGAATACCGCTATGTGCTGGAGCGCCAACTGCACAAAATTTTTGCGGGCACGCTGCTGGAACGTCCCGGACTGATTCTGAATCCCTGGGAGTTGCGGGAGACCACTGCGGAGCGGGAGCGTTTGAAGCAGGATCAGGCCTATCGCGGTGGCCGGCAGCAGTTGAATGCCCCTGCGGAGATCCCCGCCCGAAGCTTTGGCTATACCAGTCAGACCATAAATGGCCGTGCCGTCGATGCCTTCGGTGGTGGCATGGTCATGGATGCTGCAGAAAGTGCTGACCTGAAATTTTTCGCTCCTGGCGTAGGCGGAGGAGGCGGAGCAGGCATTCGCGTGGGCAGCAACATTGGTTATGACTTCCTGCCGCAGGGTAGCCGCTGGTGGCTGAACCTTCAGCCTAAGGCCGATGGCAGTCTGGAGATTCCGCTGGAAGATCTGGGTGAGCACACCGCCTTGGAGATTGTGCTCATGGACCGCTTCGGCACCGTAATCCAACAGGTGCCCCTGCCGGATGTGGGTTTTGAACCCCGGGAACAGCGCTTGACTCATGGGTTGAATCCGGAGGCCTCCTTCAGCCGCCAGAAGCGGGTACAACGCCTGGAGGCGGGCAAAGCCCTGCTGTTTGAAGACCTGGCTACCACCCGCTACCAAATTATCCGCGATGTGCCACAGGCCTTTGATTTGCTGCAGACCCTGTTGGGGGATGCGCGGATGGCAAAATTCAGCTTCCTCAAACGCTGGCCCTCGCTCAAGGATCAGGAAAAGCTCGATTATTACAGCGACTACGCCTCTCACGAGTTACATCTGTTTCTCTATGAACGGGACCGGGCTTTCTTTGATGCGAACATCGCGCCCTTCCTGAAGAATAAGAAGGATAAAACCTTTGTCGACCGCTGGCTGCTGGATGAGCTGGATGCGGAGGATGTCCGCATGGACCGGCTGCAGGAGCGCAATGCCCTGGAATTGGCTCTACTTGCCCGCCGCGGCGGGGATGCGGATCAGATTCAGAACATGCTGCGCGAATCCTGGGAGCTGCTGCCACCGGATCCGGATGGCTTTGCCCGTCTGGTACGCGTGGCCCTGCAGGCCGGCGAGTTGGATGAAGGCCAGGCCATGGCCCGGAATAACGCCCGCCGGGAGGCTGAGAAAGCCTCCAAGAATTTGCGGAAGGCCAAGCGTCTGGGTCAGGTTGAAGCTGCCAAGGACGCCCGCTGGATGGCCAAAGGGGTGGCGTCTCCGGCTCCCGTAGTGGCTCCAGCCGCTCCGGAAGCAGAAATGAGCCTGTCCTTGTCCGAGGATAAACTCATGGAGGTGGCGGAGGAATTAGGGGATCGGGATGAACTGGTGCTCGATTTTAAAGCTGAGCAGGTCTTAGCCGGGGAAATCACCCGTCTCTACCGTGCGCTGCCCAAGACCAAGGAAATTGCCGAGATGAACTACTACGAAGTGCGGCAGGCTCAGGATGTGGCCCAGCGCATCCCGGTCAGCCGTTTCTGGCTTGAAGTGGCTCAGGGGGAAGGCCTCCCGGGCTCCCTGCTGGAGGCCCATCGCAGCCTGAGTGAGGCTTTGGTGGCCTTGGCATTTTCAGGGCTTCCCTTTGAAACCGAGCTTCCGGAAGAAAAAGCAGAAGGCGCGAGCATGACGCTGCTTTCTCAACAAGATGCCTTGCTCGTATCCGAACAGATCCTGCCGGCAGAAAAATCCGAGGACGAACGTCCTCTGCTGCTCTCCCAGCAGTTTTTCCGTCCGGATGATATGTACCGTTTCGAGGGGAATGAGCGTCTGGAAAAGTTCATTCGCGGCGAGTTCATTAAAGGACTGGTGTATGGCATGCGGGTGACCCTGACCAACCCCACCGCTTCTCAGCGTCGACTGAATGTGCTCATGCAATTGCCCTTGGGTGCGATTCCCCTGCGCAACAGCAACTACACCGAGGACAAAACCCTCACCCTGCGTCCCTATACCACGCAGACCGTGGAACTGTATTTTACCTTCCCGGTTTCCGGTGAGTATCAGCAGTTTCCGGCTCACGCCGCGGCCAATGAAGCGATTGTCGGCCAAGCTGAAACCCGCGAATTCAATGTGGTGGATCAGCCGACCGAAGTTGATAAAACCAGCTGGGCCTGGATTTCCCAGTATGCCACGCCCAACGATACACTGGCCTTTCTGGAAAAAGAAAACCTGCGCCGGGTCGATCTGAACGAAATGCTCTGGCGACTGCGGGACAAAGGCTTTTATGAACGGGCGTTGAAGCTACTGGAACGTCGTGGACTCTTCCACGCCAACAGTTACAGCTACGCCATTCATCACCGCGATGCGGCCCGCAGCCGGATCTTTCTGCAGCGCAGCGCGATGCTAAACCGGGTAGGTCCGGTGCTGCACAGTCCGCTGCTGGTGGTGGAGCCGGTGGAGCAGCGCCGTTACGAACATCTGGAGTATGATCCGTTGGTGAACCCCCGTGCCCATGCGGTCGGGGAGAAACGGAAGATTCTCAATGGGGCGCTCAATCAGCAGTACCGTCGTTTCCTCAACACCGCGATGTACCGGGATGAGCTTCCGGTGGATCAGCAGTTGGCCTTGCTCTACTACCTGTTGTTGCAGGACCGCCTGGAGGAAGGCTTAGCCCTTGCGGCAGAGATCTCCGCGGAGGACGCCACCGAAAAAATGCAGTTGAGTTACTTCCAGGCCTGGCTGGCTCTGCGCACGCTGGAAGTGGATAAAGCCCGGGCCCTGGTCACTCCCTATGTGGATGTCGCGGTGCCCCGCTGGCGGAAACGCTTTGCCGGCGTGCTGGCTGCGCTGGATCAGGCTCAGGGGGCGGAGATGGCTTCAGTGGATGAACCCAGCCGTCAGCAGGATCTCGACCGGCTGGCTGCTCAGGAACCTTCCATCGAACTGGAACTGCAGTCCGGCAACATTCTGCTGACCGCCCATAATCTGAAGGACGTCACGCTGAACCTCTACCCCATGGACATCGAACTCCTGTTCAGCCGGAAACCCTTCCTTGCCGAAGGCGGACAGGACTTCGCCGTGATCAAACCCGCACTCAGCCGTCAGGTGAAGGTGAAAGGAAAGGGCGAGGTGGAGGAACTTGAGTTGCCCCGGGGCTATGAGCGTGAAAACGTGATGGTCGAGGTGACGGCTAAAGGCAAACGTGCCAGCGTGGCCTGGGTAGCCAATCAGCTCAAAGTGCGTAAAATGGAAAGTTATGGTCAGATCGAGCTCCGCAGCGAGCGGGATAACAAGGTGCTGCCCAAAGCCTATGTGAAAGTGTTTGCCCGGGGGAGTAACGGCCAGGTGAGCTTCTGGAAGGATGGCTACAGCGACCTTCGCGGCCGCTTCGACTATCTCTCCCTCAACGACCGTCAGCCCGAAGAAGCGGTGGAATTCTCTATTCTGGTGTTGCACCCTGAACTGGGTGCGGAAATTCTCCAGGCAGAACCGCCCTTACGCTGAGTGAGGCCGGGCTCAGGGGAGCTGAAGCCCAAACTCCTGTTGAGCCCGGACCCAGTCCTCGGGCTCATCGACATCATACAAGGTTGGGAGCAGCTGTAGGGGAACCTGCAGCTGTTCTGCTTTTCGGCGAGTGGCTGCTGCGGTCTCGGGACTGGACCAGGGGATATCCCGGAACAAGCCCGGTTGGGGGGCATCCATGCCGAGAAGGACATAGCCTCCATCTTCGGATTCCTGTAGCACCGAACCCCCATGCTTGAGCAGGAGCTCATCGGCGCGCCGCAAGGCGGACTCATCCAGTCCCGGGCAGTCTCCTCCTACGCAGAACACCCGATCTGCCCCATCTTCAAAACTGTTCGCAACCCCGTATTCGAGACGGGCGCCTAAATCTCCATCGCACTGGGGGATAAAGCGTGCGGTGCTCCCCAGCCAGTCCTGCATGCGGGCGAGCTCTTCATTCGGGGTATAATGCACATCCACCTGCCAGTCTTGGGGGAGGGCACGGAGTTGGCGTTCCACCAGAAGCTGAAATACGACACAGGCGGCTTCGGCACCGATCCCCTTGGCAAGGCGGGTTTTGACGCGTCCAGGTTGGGGGGCTTTGAGGAAGAGTAGCAATCGTGGCATAATGGGGAGGGGGGCGAAATCGGTTGCGTGGTTTGTAGTGCCGAAAGGGAGCGAGGATCGGAGAAGGTTCAGGATGTGACGGGATGTGTCGCTTTGCAAATGAAATTACGTCACCGTCCGTATTTCCATCTTCAACTTCCGTACTAGATACTCTTTTCATTCGACATGCAGGGCCCCTCAAGTTAGGTCCAAGCCCCATTAACACCATCTCAGGAGATAGATTACATGGCTGATGTCGTACGAATGGGTATTATCGGATTAGGGAATATGGGAAGCTCCCATGCAAAATGGATTCAGGATGGGGACGTTCCCGGGATGCAGCTTACGGCCGTGTGTGACCATTCTCCCGAAAAGCTGGCCAAGTACGAAGCACAGGAAGGATTGAGCTGCTTTAGTTCCGCCGAAGAGATGCTCAGTTCCGATGCGCTGGATGCCGTGCTGATCGCCACCCCGCACTATGACCACACCACCTTGGGGATTCTGGCTCTGGAAAAAGGGCTGCATGTGCTGGTCGAAAAACCGATTTCTGTGCACAAAGCCGACTGTGAACGCCTGATCGCGGCTCATACCAACGAGGAGCAGATCTTTGCTGCCATGTTTAATCAACGCACCAACCCTCAGTACCAGAAATTGCGGGATCTGATTCTCAAAGGCGAACTGGGCGAGCTCCGTCGCATTCAGTGGACCATTACTGACTGGTTCCGCAGTGAATTTTACTACCGCTCCGGTGGCTGGCGTGCCACTTGGGCCGGTGAAGGTGGCGGGGTGCTGCTCAATCAGTGCCCTCACCAGTTGGATCTGTGGCAGTGGCTCTTCGGCATGCCCGCCAAAGTGCGTTCCCACATCAGTCTCGGCCGCTTTCATGACATCGAAGTGGAAGATGATGTGACCACCTATATGGAATATGAGAACGGCTGTACCGGCGTGTTTATCACCACTACGGGGGAAGCTCCAGGCACAAACCGTCTCGAAGTGGCCGGCGAGCAGGGCAAAGTGGTCATTGAGGGTGACGACTTTACCTGGATCCGCAATGAAGTGCAGACCACGACCCACTCCGCTGAAACCAATTCTGGTTTCAACAAACCGGCTCAGTGGCATGTGAGCATCCCGGTGGCCTCCGGGGGAGAGCAGCATCGTGGTATTCTGAAAAATTTCAGCGCAGCTATTCTCAAGGGAGAGGCCCTGTTGGCCCGGGCCGAAGAGGGGATTCACTCAGTGGAGCTGGGCAATGCCATGATTCTCTCCGGCCTCAGCGACCGCACGGTCGAGCTGCCCATGGACGCCGCCGAATACGCGTCCCTTCTTCAGGAAAAAATCGACAGCTCCACGTTCACCAAAACGGCGAACGAGAGCGAAGGTGCCGATGATTTTGCCAGCTCCTACTAATCCCTGAGAGGAATTGAACTTATGAGTCGCGATGGAATGAATTATCAGCCCCTCTCTGCCGCTACCGAACAGGTGGTGAAACCCGGGGAATTTGTGTTTGCAGCCAGTCATTTTGACCATGGCCATATTTACGGACAGATTTCCGGGCTGACCTCGGCCGGGGGGACGCTGAAATATGTGTTTGATGCCGATCCGGAACGCTATGCCAAGGTGCTGGAGCAGAATCCCGGCGCCAAGGCGGTGAGCGATTTCCAGGAAATTCTGGATGATCCTGAAGTTCAGTTGCTGACCTCAGCTGCGATCCCTAATCTGCGTTGCGGCATTGGCATTCAGGCGATGGATGCTGGGAAGCACTACCTCACCGATAAATCCCCCTTCACCACCCTGGAACAGCTGGCGGAAGCCCGCGAGGCGGTGAAACGCACCGGTAAAAAATATGCCGTCTGCTATTCGGAACGTCTGCTGAGTGAATCCGGCTGGTATGCCGGGGAATTGATTCGTGAAGGGGCGATTGGCCGGGTGCTGCAGGTATTGAACCTTGCGCCGCATAACCTGGCGGCGGCCGGTCGTCCAGAGTGGTTCTTCCAGAAAGAAGCCTACGGCGGCATCCTCACGGATATTGGTTCCCATCAGTTTGAACAGTTCCTCACCTACGGAGGGGGACAAGATGCAAAGGTCAACTTTGCTCGCGTGGATAACGTCGGCAATCCCGAATATCCCGAACTGGAGGATTTTGGTGAAGCCAGTCTGACCTTGGACAATGGCGTTTCCTGTTATTGCCGCATTGACTGGTTTAACCCCAAAGCCAGCCGCACCTGGGGCGATGGCCGGACCTTTGTTCTCGGAACAGAAGGCTATCTCGAAATCCGTAAATACATTGATGTCTGCAACGGGGGAGGCGGAAAAATCTTCCTGGTGAATAACGATGTGGAACAGATGATTGAGTGCAATGGCAAGGTCGGGTTTCCCTACTTTGGCCGCCTGATTCTCGACATTCTCAACGGCACAGATGAGGCGATGCCTCAGGAACACGCCTTTAAAGCCGCAGAATTGTCCATGTTGGCCCAGCAAATGGGGGAATCCTGAGGGTTTTTCTCAGGGAAAAAGCTGACTTTTCGAAGCGGCTGACTTAGAAACAATCTATGCGAATTTCTTTTCTCTGCTTTTTGTCGATGCTCTCCCTGCTTTGGGCGGAGCCGGTGGAGCTTCCTGTCACGGTAATTGGTGACCGGGTCAACCTCCGGAATGCCGCCTCCTTGGATAGTCAGGTGATCTCTTCAGCAAACTACGGTGATGAGATGATCGCCGTGGAGATGAAGGATAGCTGGATTCGCTTGAGTCCTCCGGAAAGCCTGGAAGTCTGGGTATATGGGCGTTTGCTCTTTGCAGACCGCGAAGTGCGGGCTCCTGTACTCAATCTTCGTGCTGGACCGGGTACGAATCATCCTTCTTTGGGGCAGATCCAACGCGGAGCTCCGGTGAAAGTGGTGGAAAGTCGCGGAGATTGGCGACGCATTGTGGCTCCTTTGGAGACACAGGTTTGGATGAGTAAAGAATTTGCACATCCCAAAGGGGGCAGTTGGCCAGGAGGAGAAGCTCTTCCCGAGCCAACCCCTCCGCCTAGTCTGGAAGCCACTCCGACTCCTACTCAGGAACCTACCCTTGAAGCCACGGAAGATCCCATTCCGCTCGCGACCCCGGAGGCGGGTGAGCAAAGCGGTGGAGAGGGAACTCAGGTCCCCGAAGTGCTGTCGACTCCGACCCCGGTAGCCACACCTGTACTTGAGGTTCAGGCCACCCCGCTTCCCACGCTTGCCCCTACGGCTGTTCCTACCCCGCTGCCCACGCCCGAAGCGACCCCTGCACCCACCAAAGTAGAGGTGATCGAAGTGGAACGGGTGATTGAAGTGGAAGTCATTCCCACACCGACTCCCACTGTAAAAGCACCTAAGCAACTGAACCTGGTTCCCTTGGACGGGCAGGGGACGCGCTCCGTTCGTCGTGGTCGCTTGAAAGTGTACTTAATTGCCGGTTCGGCTCCCAGCCGTTTCCAGTTGGTTACGGATGACGAAGAAGAGCGCCGTCTGGCTTATTTGCTTGGAGATGACGAGCGACTGAAAACGCTCAATGACTTGGTGATTCAGGTCAGAGGACGTGATTTCTGGGTTGCAGGTCAGCGTATTCCGGTGACCCGGGTTGAACGAGTCACGGTTTTGAAATCGGAGGCTCCATGATCGGCGTACTCAGTAAACGCCTGCGTAATTTGCCGCTGATCTGGGTTGCCTACGCATCCGGACTTCTGGTGTTCGCTCTCACCCGGAGCTTGCCCGGTTCTGATTGGATTGCGCCACAAAGTGGTCAGGCTCTTCTGGATCAGGGTTTCGTTATGGAACTGCGCAATCACCCGGAAACCTACTCTGTGGTGGAGGGCTATCCGCAGACCTTTGGTGCACATGTACTCACCCATTATGCGTTGAGTGTGATTTCCGGGATTACCGGGGATCTGGAGCGGGCAGGTGTGTGGTTGAGTTTGGTGGGGGTGATGGGAACGCTGGGAGGGATCCTGCATCTCTGTTTTCGCATTTTTCCCCTACGGAATTTCGGCCTGCTCTGCATGTTGGGTTTGGGAGGATTGGGAACCCTGCAATTTTCTCTGTCCTCTGACCCGTCGACCGCTCTGGGGATGGCCCTGGTCAGTTGGGCGATGGTTTTCTTTTTGAGCGCTCTGGATAAAAACGCTCCGAGCCGGGTCTTTTTGAGCGCTTTGTGCATTGGATTACTGGCTTACATTCGATTTGAACTAACGGTGATCTGGTTGCTCATGGTGGTTTATCTGCTCTTCCTGCGCTTTTCGAACAGCCAGGCCAAACAGGAAAAGCTGCCTCTGCTGGGGATGGCGGTCGGAGGCAGTTTTATGCTGTTTCTGGTGCTGTGGCCGATGCTGGATCGAAACCTGATTCTCGCTGGCACGCCTTTGTTGCCCGGTTTTGATGCAGAAGTGGTGGTGGGGGCTCCTGCAGAACCGGGTGTTCCTGCGGAAACCCCCTTCGTTAACCGTTGGTTTGAGGGATTGCATTTGTTGATGTTCCATCCGCGTGGACCTGGTTGGATTGCAGGCTTGCTGTGGCCTGTTGGGCTTGTCTTCTGTACCTTGTATCACCGCAAAGGTCGTTTGCCCTTTTTCTGGATGCCCATGCTCTTTGGTAGTTTTACGCTACTGAACCTCATGAGTTTTGTTACCGGCGAAGAGAGTTATGTGGAAAGTCTGCAGATTTTGACCCCTCTCTTGTTCCCGTTCTCGATTCTGGTGCCGGCTTTGGCGGTCTTCCATTGGTTCCAAAAGGAACCCCGTGATGAAAAACTGGGCCTGCAAATCTGGGTGGTTACGGCATTGGGGATGTATATCCTCGTGCAAATCCCACAGTTTTTCTCCCAGGCCTTTGGTGGGCAGCGTCGCCAGATGGAGCGCTACATCGAAGGCGTGGAGGCCTTTGCTCAACTTCAGGAAGCGGATCGTACCGCTCCATTGTTAACGGATGTTCCGGGCCTGTTTCTGGTTCATGGGAAAAACCAGGTCTTTGGCCTGCGTGGTGAGACCGATTGGGAAATCCAAACCGCGAAATATTCCAACGGCTCGATCATCCCGGAGGATATGCTGGAGTATCTCCGTGATCGCAAGGTCGAGTTAATCCATTTGGTCGACGTTGAGAATCCGCTGGTAAACCAACTGGAGCTTCAGGAGAACAGTCCCGAGTTCAGCCTCATCAGCGGCTTCAGTCCTCCGCATCGCGTTTATCGCGTGCGTTGGCCCTAAGCTCTCGGAAAAAGGCCCGGAGTTCATCCCGGCATTCTTCTTCCATCAGCCCTTCCAGGCATTCTACCTGATGCACCAGGTTCGAAGAGCGGAGGATGCCAAACACAGACTCTCCGCCCCGGCGGGGGTCTGACACCCCCCACACGACACGTTTCACCCGGCTGAACACAATCGCTCCGGCACACATGGGGCAGGGCTCTTTGGTGACATACAGGGTGCAATCCTCAAGGCGCCAGTCTCCCAATGCAGAACAGGCCTGAGTGATGGCCAACACCTCTGCATGCGCGGTGGCATCGTTCAGCATTTCGACCTGATTGTGTGCCTTGCCGAGAATGCCTTTTTCCGGGTGAACAATTAAAGCCCCTACGGGTACCTCGCCCGCCTCTCCGGCGACCCGGGATTCTCTTCGGGCCATGTTCATGTACATTTCGTCTATATTCATTCGGTTTGTTTCCACGCGGCCAACGCGGCATGGTGCAGAGCGCCATTACTCGCAACGACGCCACGGTTGGCGGCCAGGGTGTTTCCAAGTGAGAAATCAAGGGCTTTGCCTTCTAAATCGCTGACCCGTCCGCCCGCGGCTTCAATGACAGCCACGCCGGCCGCATGATCCCAGATCTTTTCCTGGTAGCCTTTTTTCACGGGGAGGCGGAGATAGAGAGCTGCTGCTCCATGTGCAACCGCGGCATACTTGGCCTGACTGTCCATACGTAGAGGTTCTTTGGAGAGGCCCAGCAACTGTACCAGCATGGCAGAGCGATCGTGAGCGGAATGTCCGCTTTCTACCGACTCACAGAGGCGGGACTCGGATACAGGCAGGCGATCACACACCTGAATGGGTCTACCCTGATCCTGTTCGTTGAGATGCACCCGTGCCGAAAGTCCCTGTCCTCCGCTGAACACCACGCCACGATGTTGTTCATCATACTCGTAGCGGGGGCAGCCCAGTACCCCAAGCACTGGCTTTCCATGTTCAATCAGACTCAAGGCTACAGCATATTGTCCTCCGCGCAGGTACCCTTTGGTACCGTCGATCGGGTCCAGGGTCCAGAAGCGGCTACCCGGTTCCAGATCGGAACCCCAATCCAGCCAGCTACTCAGACTGTCCGCGGTCAGTTCGGGGTTCAGCGGCTGGGTATATTGTAGAATCCGCTCAATCATTTCCGGTTGCTCGTTCAGGTCACTGGAATCTTCCTCGGCCACCACAGCCAGGTCCGGGCAATGTTTGGCCAGATGATTGAGGATCAGGGCCTGGCTTCCGTAATCTGCGATGGTGACGGGAGAGCGATCTTCTTTGGTCTGGCTGTCCGTAAGATGAAGGTCTTCAGAGATGGCTTCACAGCATCGGGAAGCTTCCCAAACTGCCGCCAGGGCAATATCGAGCAATTCAGAAAGGTTCATGCAGCAGGAATCCGGAAAGGGTTATCATTGTCAATAAATCCCAGACCTAGTACATCAGAGGGGACTGGCAATGGAAATCCGGAAAGGAATCACCTGTGATCACTGAGCAAATCGAAGCCCTGCTGGCCCTGCAGGATGTGGATGTTACCCTCCTGCAACTTAAGAAAGAAGCCCAGGGGATTCCTCCCCGACAAGAGGCGGTGAAAGCGAATGCCGCTGGTGCCCGGGAGAGATTAGCTCAGGCGAAGGAGGCGGTGAAGGCTGCCGAATCCGCGATTAAACAGTTCGAGCTGGATGTCGAAGGCCTGCGTACACAGCAGAATCGCTACCGCCAACAGCAAATGGAAGCGAAAGATAATGAGGTCTATAAAACCCTCGGTCATGAAATCGAAATGGTGGATGAAAAAGTCTCCGCGATCGAAGACCAGGAATTGGAGGCCATGGATCGCTTAGAGGAGACCAAAGCCAGTGTCGTGGAAGCTGAGGCGAACCTGAAAGAGGCGGAAGCTCTGGTGGACACGGATGTGGCGCAACTGGAGGAACGCTTGAATGTGATTAAGAGCACCTTTGCGGAATGTAAAAGCAAACGGGAGGCTCTGGCAGCGCCGGTCGATGCCGATGTGATGAAGCGTTATATGAATCAGCTTCAGTCCAAGCAGGATAAAGTTGTGGTGCCGATGAACGAGTTGAATTGCGGAGGCTGTAACATGAAACTGACCCCGCAACATGCTCACGATGCTCATGCCGGGCAGAAGTGGGTGAATTGCAGTTACTGTGGGCGTATGCTCTACGACCGTACCGTTATCAAATACAAATCCAAGCTGCTCTAAAGCTTCGGAACCGTGGAATCAGGAGGAGAAGGGACGGGCTTCGTTGAGTGCCTGTTCGATCCACCGGGCCATTTCCAGGCTCTCATCCAAGGGCATGATCGGAGATTCCAGGAGTCCCTCGGCAATGCAGCCATGTACGTGGCGAATTTGATGTTTAAAGCTGTCGGGGCCATTGTATCCAAAGTCCAGCCTTTCGGAATGGGAGCCCTGTGACAGTTCAAGCCCGGAGGCCGCGTGAAACCAGGGTGGAATACGGATCTGCCCCTGATCGCCTTCAATGACCAGCTCATTGACCTCCTCACGGATCAATGAGCAGAAGGCCTCGGCTTTCACCCCATCGCTGAATTGAAGCGTTACCCGACTTTGTTGATCTACCCCCTGCTCACTCCATTCAATTTCAGAGCTCAGTTTATCCAACTTCACTCTGCTTTGGATCATCCGAATGATCGATAGAGGGTAGATGCCCACATCGTAGAGGGCTCCTCCGGCCAGGTCGGGGTTGAAGAGGCGTCCTTCCGGGTTGGGGTCACCCTGAAAGCCAAAGCAGGCATAGATCTTTTGAAGGTTCCCGATCCGTTGCTCCTGCAGCCAACGCCGCAGCTCTACCAGCGCAGGAAGAAAACGGGTCCACAGTGCTTCCATGAGAAAGAGATCCCTGCTCCGGGCCTTCTCGATCATGTCCCGTGTCTGTTCCACGGTCACCGCCATGGGTTTTTCACAGAGCACGTGTTTCCCTGCCTCCAGGGAAGCTAAAACGGCTTGGTGATGAAAATTGTGGGTTGAAGCGATGTAGATTGCATCCACATCCGGATTAGCCAGCAGGGCCTCGTAGGAGTCATAGCTGTGCGGCAGCCCGAATTCTTCGGCGAAGGCGGCGGCTTTTCCGGGACTGTTGGATGCGCAGAGTGGCAAGGGGCTGCCGGGAAGGGCAGCGAGACTCGTCGTAAACTTTTTTGCAATCCGGCCGCAGCCGAGGATGCCCCAGCGCAGGGGCGGGGGCTCAGGCGGGTTGTCCATCCTGATATCCAGGCTGTTCCCATGGGGTGGGGATGTCCGCCAGAGCCCGGACGGCATCCCGGTGCAAGGCATCGCGTTCCAAGGCTGCCATCGGCTGGAAGTTTTGAGCCATTTTTACATTTTCAGTCAGGTGTGCTTCTGTGTCCAGGCCTACGATGGTGCAATGCACGCCGTCCAGAGAGAGAGCATAGCGAATCAGGTCGGAGCCTTTTAAATCCGCGTTGCGTGCCCGTCGTACCGTTTTCATGGCTACGACTCCCATCTTGCGTTCACGAGCCATGGGGAGAAGAACATCCTCATAGCGGCCCTGGTCATCTCGGGTACAGGGATACACCGTCAGCATGGCATCGGGATCAAAGCGTTTGATCGATTCCGCAAGAATGGCCGCTCCACTGTGTCCTGTAATACCATACTGGCCAATGACTTTGTCTTCTTTCAACTTACGAACGGCTTTGAGCGCCCCGTTTTCAATGCGATCCAGGTCTTCATCCCGCTTGATGTTCCAAATGTGCATCAGGTCGATGTAGTCCGTTTTCAGCAGCTTGAGACTGTTTTCGAAGTCCCGCATAAAGCGGTCGTAATCCCGGCCTCCGCTTTTGGTGACCAGAAAGATATCCTTGCGATGTTTGGCTACCATGGGGCCGATCATTTTCTCACTAGGGCCATATCCCCGGCAGGTATCCCAGAAGTTGATGCCAAAAGAGAGGGCCTGTTCCAGAAGCTTTTCAGCCGTCTCCTGGTCTTGACCATGGGGTTTGGTGAATGCAGATCCCAAGCCCAGACCCACAATGGATACGGGAATGTTACTTTTACCAAAAGGACGTCGTTCGACGGGGGCAGGAGCTGCGCCTGCAGGCTCTTCTGCCCGGGCTAACGCAGCCAGGGGAGAGGCGGCAACGGTTCCGGCGGCCCCGCCCAATGCGGCATGTTTAAGAAAGCTGCGACGTTTCATAGGGAGTCCTCA
The DNA here is from genome assembly GCA_002429005.1 of Verrucomicrobia bacterium UBA6056. Classification (GTDB taxonomy): domain Bacteria; phylum Verrucomicrobiota; class Kiritimatiellia; order SS1-B-03-39; family UBA6053; genus UBA6056. The sequence continues at coordinate 11,273 of DIYK01000034.1, read as the reverse complement.
GGCGTTGGGGGGCGTTTCCATGCGTCCTACCCGGAGGGGAAAGCTCAGACGCAGAGCATCATTGAGTTTAATTTCGACCCAGTAGGGGCCGGGTTCGGGAAATTGCAGGTTCACAAACAGCTCCACGTTGGTGGCGCAATGCAGTTCGTCTGCCAGCTTCACCGGGATTTCCGGACCTGCAGCGACCGGGGTCTGGCGGTCCGGCTGGAGGATTCGGGACTGTTGAATGAACTCACCCACCCCGCTGCACCAGCGGGTGACCATACAGACCCGGGGATGTTTCAGGGGAAAGCTCTTTCCCCAAAGGGCGTCAAAGCAGCCGATAAGCATCAATTTGCCGTTCTGTTCGCGGCGTACGTCATCACAGAGCAGGCAGGATTGAAGGTCTGGGGTCATGTCCATGCCCAAAAAGGTACTGTGCTTCTACAGAAACGGAAGGAGAAAGTGCAGGGGGATGGGCTTAGATTGACAGCTCCCCATTCCTTGCTTAGGTTGGCGGCATGTTAAAAAAGGTGCTTACCGGGAAAATCCATCACGCGACTGTGACCCAATGTAATCTCGATTATGTGGGATCCGTGACAGTGGATGAGGACTTATTGCGTGCGGCTGGAATCCGTGCGAATGAATTTGTACAGATTGCAGACATGGACAATGGCTCCCGTCTGGAAACCTATGTCATCAAGGGCCCGGCCGGCTCCGGAATTATTGGGATCAACGGCGCGGCCGCTCATCTCATTTCGCAGGGGGATCGAGTGATTCTCTTTGCTACGGGCTTGATTGATGAACAGGAGCTGGATGCGCATCGCTCCCAGGTGGTGATCTGCGATGCCCAGAACCGTATCGCTCAGGAGTTGAGTTATCCCAGTTCTCTGGATGAGGATCTGGATATTCCTCAACTCTCTGAGTAGCTTTCTTTCCAGCATCGACGGGGAGAACCGCGTCGATGAGATCGACTCTCAGGGGTAAAGCCGTTCAGTTTCCCAGGATCCCTGTTCATTCCGGATCACGGTAAAGCGGTCGTGCAATCGATACGCGCGCCCCTGCCAGAACTCAAAGCGCTCCGGAGTGATGCGGTACCCTCCCCAAAACTCAGGGCAGGGCACATCCTGCCCCTCGAAGCGCTTCTCCACCTCCTGATAGCGGGCTTCAAAGGTTTCCCGGTCCGCCAGAGGCTGACTTTGCTGAGACGCCCAGGCTCCAAGTTGGCTGGAGCGGGGACGGCTGGCAAAATACGCCTCGGACTCCTCCCGCTTCGCTCGTTCTACCTTGCCCTCCACTCGGATTTGACGCTGTAAAATATGATAATGGAAGAGGAGGGAACAGTAGGGGCTGTTATCCAATTCGCCTGCTTTCCGACTGCCATAGTTGGTGTAAAACAACAGGCCATGTTCCTCGGAAATGTGCTTTAACAGCACCATGCGCTGGCTGGGGCGGGCATCCGGCCCCACCGTGGCGACACTCATGGCATTGGGCTCGGGCAACCCTGCCTTGCGGGCATAGTTCATCCAGTTCTGGGTCTGCTGAAAAGGGTCCGGATGGAGCATATCCTGGGTGAAAGGTTTACTGACACAGGGGGCGGCGTAGAGCAGGGCTTTGATTCCGTAGAACATGCGCTCACTTTGTCGCCATTCGCTGGAAATGCAACCTCGGGAAGAAACTGCTCGTTTCCAGAATAAAAAAAAATCCCGCTCTGCGTGAGAGCGGGATGTAGCAAAGCTCTAGTGAAAGAGCTTATTTGATTTCAAGCAATTCGACTTCGAAGTCGAGAACCTGATTCGGACCAATGCTGGCCGGTGCGTTGGCGCCATAGGCCAGTTCTGCAGGGATCCAGAAGCGGAAGCTGGAACCCACGGGCATGAGCTGAAGACCCTCGGTCCAGCCGGGGATCACGCCGCTCAGAGGGAATTCGACCGGTTCGCCACGTTCTACAGAGGAGTCGAATACTTTTCCGTCCAACAGGCGACCGGTGTAATGAACTTTTACGGTGCTTTCCGCAGTGGGTTTTGCCCCGTCCCCTTCTTTCAGAACCTGATACTGCAGACCGGTCATGGTTGTGGTGATGCCTTCTTTGGCGGCGTTGGCTTTCAGGAATTCTTTGCCTTTTGCCATATTTTCTTCGGCTTTCTGAGCCATGCCTTCGCGCTGCATGGCCTGCTGCTGCATTGCGGCCTGTTGTTGCTGCTGAGCAAAAGCCTGAAGCTCCTGCATCGCGCCCATCAGTTCCTCTTCGGAATAGGCAGGTTCTTTGTTACCCAGGCGGTCTTTCACAGCGCGAAGCACTTCGTCGCGGTCGAAGCCCATGGGTTCCTGCTGCAGACGCATGGCCATGCTCATTCCTTCGGCGTAGCTCATGGTGGCGCCAACCGCTTCGGGGTTTGCCATGGCATCCTGAAATCCTTTGAGGAACTGCTCCTGGTTGACACCACGCTGCTGGGCGGCGCGCATGCCCTGGGCATAGCTCATTTTTTCTGGAACATTGACGTCGCCGCCTACGGCTTCTTCAAAACCTTTGATAAATTGATCCGGTACCAGGCCGCCCTGTCCGCTGTTGATCTGTTGTGCGACGCTGCTGCCCATGGCATAGCTGGCTTTTTTCATAGTTTCTTCGCTGGGAGGATTCTGTGCGAAGAGAGAGGTAGCCAACAGGCCAGCTGCGAGAGCAACCAGAGGGCGGGTGATAGAACTGAGAGAGTACATAAAGCTCCTGAGGGGTTAAATGAAGGTCTGCTATGGCGGAGCACGCTGGACTTGTCCAATGTTTTCCGAATTCAGCTTGCTTCCGGGAAGCAGGCGCTCTGCCCATACAGAATTCTTCAGACCTGTACGGAGCTATCCTGTTCAAAGTCTGTTAGAGAGAATCCAGTTTCTCAGCCATCCGCTCCACGCATTTTGCCACCTGAGGGTCATGCAATTTGGCTAAAGCTTTTTGCAGGGGCAGGACCCGCCTGCGGCGATTTCCGGATTCGGGCCATTTTTTGAGCAGGGTGCTGACCTTGACTGGATATACGTGATGAATCTGTTGATTTGTGGTGTTACAGCGCCCACGAAGCCCGTCCGTCAGAACCCCGATGATGCCGGCTTCTTCTACCGCCTCCATCAGGGCCACCTCTCCCCGGGGCATATCGTCTTCCTGATGGCCTTTGGGCAAAATCCATTTGTTTCCGCCTTTATTGGAGACCAAGACCACATGCAGTTCCCCATTTCGGAAAAGATAGGGCAGGGCTGCAACGCGGATGGCATTCTGATCTGCGTGAGGGAGACCGCTGAGAGCGAGTTGGGCATTTTTGAATTCGTTCCGTCCGGTGATTTCCTCAGCACAGTAGTCCGGAGGGCTAAAGGCCTCGCTTTCCTGAACGGAGGCAAATTCAACTTCAGCAATACATAGGGTGAGCAAGGATCCCCGGAATCGGTCCACTTCCACCGTATGTTCACCGGCCTTCAGTTTGTAGCGGGTTTTTTCGATGCGACGTCCCTCGGTCATGGGCCATAATGCTTCAAATTGCTGGGCGGTAAGATGGATTTCCTGTTCTTTCCTGACCAGTCCGCTTCCTTCTTTGACGGTCAGGTAACAACTGCGGCCGGCCTTGCGGATCCGGACTTCCCGCTGTTCGTCGACCACCAGATAGCCCTGCTGGATCTTTTTGCCAGGCATGGCTGTCAGCCCCCGTGGGGTAGTAGTCACCAGAAAGCGGCGTTCAATTTCTAAGGAGAGCTTGGACATAAGCGGTTCAGCCTTTGAGGATTTCTAGACAGAGCTTGCGGTAGGCCTGAGTGGCGGCCAGCCCGGGAGCGTAGTCCAGGGCGGGGCGGCGTCGCTGCCCCATACGTTCAATATGGACGGAATGAGGAATGACTGTGTCCAAAAACACCGGGTAATCCAGTCGAAGCTGTGCCATGAACTCACGGTGTAGTCGGTTGCTTTTCTGAGCCATGGAGAAGAAGGGGCGGATCCGGTTCGGAGGCAGCTTTTTCTCTTTGAAAAACTGATACAGCTGTTCCAGTGTCCGCTCAGACAAGGGAGTAGGGATGACGGGTACCAGCAAGTGATCCGCCACCCGGAAAATGTTTTCCGAAAGCAGAGTGAGGTTCGGTGGGCAGTCTAGCACCACGGAGTCATACTCCTCGGCAAGGGGGGCGAGGATGCTGCGCAACTGCTTGCGTGATTTTTTCAGCCGGTCCAGCATGATGTCAAAATTCCGGTAGGCCATGTTCGATGGCAGTACATCCAGTCCGGGGTAGTCCGACTCTCGGATATTCCGGCGAAGTCGTCCGGCAAGTTTGGGGCCCTCCTTGAATTTGAATTTCGCAGCAGGTTTGATGCGGAAATAGTAGGCCGCAGCACACTGGGGGTCCAGGTCAATGAGCAGCGTGCGGTGACCATCCTCACGCAGGGCATAGGCGAGGTTTACCGCGAGGGCGGTTTTTCCGACCCCACCTTTGATCGAATACGAGGCGAAAATCGTCATGAGGGATTCTGAAAGAGGGTTTTGAAGGCGGCAGCGCTTTCTTCGCTTCCGAACTCGGCGAGATCTGCAAATATTCGGTCCCGTTGAGCTTGTTGTCGCTGGTAGAGGATGCCCAGCAGCGCGCCGATGGATAGAGATAGAGGAAGGTCCTGATCAGCTCGCTCCCGCTTATGGCTCTTCTCTACGTATTCGAGCAGGCTGATTTGCTGAACAGAACTGTCGTTAAAGGTTCCAAGGCCTCCCTGCAGTTTTTTGAGAGCTTTCAGCCGTGGGGGCAGCTGCTCCGAAGGCAACAGCTCGGCAAAGAATTCGAGCATATAGCGGAGTTTTTTGCAGTGAATTCGCAGCTCGTGAATCTCTTCATCCGGAGTGTCTGCATGCATATCCGCTGCGATACGCCGGATCCGTTTGTAGCGCTTGTGGGTGCGGGCGAAGACCAGGGCTGCTATGGGAGCCTTGCTGTTCGCGGATTCCGTTAGGGTCGAGGCTGAACTGAGAAAGTGCTCCAGCCAGGCCAGGTGTTTGGCTGTGCTGGCACTTTGCAAATGACGCCGGACCGCCCGGAGTTCCTTCTCGCGTTCTCTGCGGAAATCATCGAACATGTGTGCCAACCCAGGTCGGAGGCTTTCCGGAAGGGTCTCGAGGAGCTTTTCCTGCTCCAACAGGTACACGTCCAGGTCGCGCAGCCGGTTGGTTCGGGAGGCAAGAGCGGCCAGTGTCCGTTTTACTTTCTCGGTTTGAGCCTCTGGAAAGACTCCTTTAACCAGACTGATGATGGAGCGCATTTTACGCAGACAAACCCGGTAATCGTGGAGGAATTCTGTATCGATATCCTCCAGCACCCCGACTTCATTCTCGCGTGCCAGTTCCAGCATGCGTTGAAGAATCAGACAAACGGCTTCCCGGGCGGGTAGATCCGGCTGAAGGTCGAAGCTCGGTTTCAGGCTGTAGACCCGAGGAGGCGTGCCCCGGGTTTCCAGCTCCTGCTCCAACGGACTGTGATCGATCGGAGCTAAGCCACTCTCCAGGAGGAGCTGTAAGGCCGTTTCGGCACTTTGTTCATAGCCCCTCAGGGGACGCAGATCACAGAGCGTGTAGTTGCGCTTGCCTTCGGAGCTGCGAAGATCGATCCAATCGAGACGGAACACGACTTTCCGACTGTCGTCCAGCAATTCGATTTCCTGACGACTTTCCTGAAAACTGCAGAGCTTAAGCAGTCCTCGTAATCCCAGACGCTTCTGCAATGTGTCCGCAAGAGGGTGGGAGGGGAGATCGTTTGGGTCTCTGAGGTCTGCAGCTTTCCGTGGATAGGGCATGCTGCTACGGACATCCTGAAGCCAGCCTCCTGAGCGGGTAAACAGCCCTAGTTGACTGCCATCCCGGCAAAGCAGTTCACCCCGATGCCAAAGGGTCCATTCAAAGCTGTCATAGAAGTCCAGGCTGCGCCTTGCAGGGGAACGACGCCGCAGTTCGAAGCGTTCCTGCAGTCGCTCTTCCAGCTTCAACAGATCCAGATCCGCTGGCAGGCTGTAGATGGAGCCAGCATTGGAGTCGTTAGTGGTTAAGGTAGTCAAGGATCAGTTTCTCCACAATTTTCTGTACCGAGCTGTCCTCTTCAATCGCCCGGACTTTCAGCTGTTTCAGTGTAGTCTTGCGAAGGCGCAGGGAGGTGTTGACCCGCTCCTCCGATTTATCAGAGCTTTTTTTCTTTTTTGATTTAGCCATAGCCGCACTTCAGTTTGTTCTGTCATGACGTCAAAATGTCATGATGTTGTTTTATAAATGACGTCATATCATGTTGGAGCGCAAGCCACAAGCGGGCAGGAGAGCTTTTTGTATTGGTATCTCCTTCTTCTTTTCAGCACATAGATTGATGAACGGGCTGTGGATAACTTGGGTTGCTAACAGGGTATATTCCTTGTAACCAATTTTTGATGAACGGATTACGTAATTAACAGCTGCCTGTGTGTATTTTCGGAGTTTTGCACAGGATCTGTCTAAGCCCTTATCAACAAATGGGTAGCCACTTTGCCGGGTGGAGTGAGTCCGCGTGGAGCTTGTTGGGCGTAGTTCTCGGAAAGATTTGATGAAAAACCCTGAATGCAATCCCTTATATACGCTCAGTACGGGTGTAGAGCTCTCCGGGTCACAGCGGCAGGAAGCGGGCACAAAAAAACCCTCCCGCAGGGCGGGAGGGTTGAGCTTTCAGATTCCCTTAGGAATTAGAAACGCACGCGGTAAGCACCGAACAGTGTGGTGGATTCGAGGGTGCCAGCGTCGGTGTTATCCAGTTCGCTGAACTCGAGGCCGAGCATCACTTTGTTGTACTTCTGGAAGTAGTAGTTCACGCCGAAGTACAGGGCCCAGAAGTCATCACCGCGGTCAGCAGTGTCTTCGCCAACTTCAACCACGTCGGTACGACGGGCGTAGCGGCTCTGAGCGCGGATACCATCGCTGGCGTCAGACTCAGCCTGCTCGTAACGAACAACAGCTTCCAGTTCTTTGCTGATCTTCATGGAAGGCATGATGTAGAAACCCGTGGTGTCATCGCCATCTTCGCTGCCGATGAAGTATTCCGTGCGGATATCAAAGGCGCCGAATTCCACCTGCAGAGAGGCAACGGTCACGTCTTCGTAATCCATGGCACCATTGGGGTCGTCAGACTGCAGGTAGGTCACCATGGCGAGCACGGTGGTATCTTCTGCAACTTCCAGTTCCACACCACCACGGGCGTTGAACATGTACTCGGCTTCTTCACCGGTAGAGTTACGGGAGCTGTCAATGTCTTCACCGTTGAAAACACCAACCTGGTAGAAAAACGGAGCAATTTCACCGTTGGCCCACAGACCCGTGGAGTCGTAGCCAGCAGCGATGTTGTTGTTCACGTTGGAACGTTCCACCGTGAGGATAGAAGCGGAAGAAGTGTTTTCTTCCAAAGAAGCGGCGGGTTTGTCAAAACCACCCGTCAGTTCGAAGGCATCGCTCGGACCCCAGGTAACGGTAGCAGCGCTGACGCTGGTGTCGCTGGGTTTCACGTTGGCTTCCACTGCGGCTTTCACATCATTTGGGAACTTCGCTTTCAGACCGATACGGGCACGGCGAACTTCGAAGGTGCTCCAGTCGCCACTGTTCACATCGTTTTCCTGATCGACATAACCGAACTGGAAGTGAACGCGGCCGCTGGCTTTCAGGCTTACAGCGTCTTTCTTGTCGGGCTTGACCAAAACGGCTTCATCTGCATGCAGGTTTGCAGCCATCATGAGTCCGGCAAAGGAGACACCGGTGAGGGTCTTCATCATGTTATTCATGTCTGTACTATCTCTCTCTGAGTAGGTTAAGAGTTGGAAGTCTCATCCGAATTGGCGGACTTCCCTGTTGCGGTTGTCTGGAAAGTGGCTATGTTTTGAGCAATAGTTTTGATACTGTCTCCCTTTTTCCTGTTAAAAGTTTATGAGCAAAAGGTTAATACTCCCTAAACCTCCTCACAGGTTCCTAACAGGGAATGACACCCAGAATTCGAAGGTTCATGCATGAGTTTAGATAGCCTCCCCATCCGCATTGTTTGCGTGCGTCCGCTCTTTGGAGGCAACATGGGCTCCATCTGTCGGGCCATGCAGAATAGTGGTCTTTCTGAACTCGTGCTGGTTTCGCCTGCTGAGAATATGGATCAGGTGGAATTGAGAAAAATGGCCCTGAAAGCCTATCCCATTTATGAACAGTCCCGTCGCGTCGACCGTTTGGAGGAAGCGGTTGCAGATTGTGGTTTGGTGGCGATGACTTCTGGGGTGGATGGCTTTTATAAACAGCATGCCACCAGCCCCCGGGAACTGGCACCTGAGCTGTTGGATGCCGCAGCGAGGGCTCCGGCGGCCATTGTGTTTGGTCCAGAGGATAAAGGCCTGGGAAATGATGAACTGAAACTGGCCACGCATCTGGTGCGGATCCCCAGTCACTCGGCCTACAGTTCGTTGAATCTTTCCCAGTCGGTCATGTTACTGGCCCATGAGCTTTATGTTGCATCCGGCGAATTCGAAGGACCGAAAGAGGCGACCCCTCCTGCTACCTTTGAAGCGAAAGAGCGGCTGTTTGATGCCTGGGATCAATGCATGCAGGATGTGGGCTTTTGCCCGAATGACAAACGGCCTCATATGATGATGGGGCTGCGCCGAATTTTCTCCCGGGGGGAGTTGTCTGAGAATGATGTGAAAATTCTGTTGGGCCTGGCCCGTCAATGTTCCTGGGCTGCAGGTAAAGGACCCGAAAAACGAAAAATCCCCGGAAGCAGCTGATCGACTGCCTCGGGGAAATTTAGTTTACCTTGTTGGATATGTGCTGTTTAGCTGAACTCGCCTGGGTGGCGTTGCTTGAGTTCCGGGATCGCCCAGCCGCGGCCGGTTTTCTCCAAATACTCACAGTACGCGGGCAAATGTCCGCGTGCATGCAAGGGACCGCCCTCTGCTAACACGCTGCGCATTGGATCCACGGTGCTGATGGAGCTGGCCATCATGTCATCATGCCAGTTGAGCAAACGGGAAGCGGCTTCCATGCAGAGTTCAGGATGCGTTTCCGCGAGGTTCTGCTGTTCATGGGGGTCTTCTTCTATGTTGAAGAGCATTTCTTTGGGGAAAAGGTGGTACCCGTCGTGATAGGTCCGGATATACAACCAGGGTCCGAAGCGTACAGAGCGCTGGCATACGTGAGCGCATTGGGAAATGACCAGTTGTTCACGTCCGGCTTCTGTGTCGGCGTTGCGAAGGCTGTCCAGGTAACTTTCGCCATCCCAAATGGGTGACGGTTCAAAATTCAACCATTCTGCAAGGGTGGGGGCCATGTCGATGTTGTAATGCAGGCCGCGTTGCAATTTGCCTTGAGCTACAGTGGGGCCCCGGAAAATGAGGGGGACATTGCAGGTGATCTGATCTGCGGTTCCGTGTTCTCCATAAATGGCTAATTCGCCCTGATTTTCACCATGATCCGCGGAAATGATGATCAAGGTATCCTCAAAGACTCCGGCCTCTTTCAGTTTAGCGATGATGGATCCGACTTGTTCATCGGCATAACGGATGCCGCAATCATAGCCGTCAATCATACGCCGAAGATCTTCTTTGCTGCGCAAAGCTCCAGGTTGGCGGGGGAAGCCGGGCCACTCCCGGTCATCATACATGCTGATTTCCTGGGCACAGTGAGGGCCCACAGCCTGGAGATGTTCCTGCCAGACCTCATCTGTCAGCCATTCGGGAAGAGGCTCGTTCTCGAAGGGGTTGCCGAATTCTTCCGGAGCCCGGTAGGGGGTATGTGGATCCCAATAATTGATGTGCAGATACCAGTTGTCTTCAGTAGCATGGTCATTCAGCCATTTATCCACAACGGGTTGAACGACTTCTGCAGATTCCATTCCTCCTTTTCCGGTGTTGTGAATTTCTTCGAAACCTGCATAGAACTGACGGGCTGCATGACGCTGCCCAAAAGGGGAAATCTGAACGGTGTGGTATCCAGCCTCCTGAAGGCGGCTGGGGAGGGCCTGGTATTCGATGCGATCCCGGAATCCTCGACCCGGACCCTCGATAAAAGGATCGGCTGCGGTGCCGCCATGTCCAACCACGCCGCTGTGAATGCCGCACATTCCGGTATACAGGGCCGTCCGGGAGGGGAGGCAGGGGGCATCTGTGGTATAAACATTGCTAAAGCGGGTGCCTTCAGCGGCGAGAGCGTCAATATGAGGAGAGGTGTTGCGGTGGTAACCATAACAGCCCAGATGATCTGGACGCAGGGCGTCGATGTCGATGTATAGAATTCTCATGGGAACTTAGGGGTGGAGGGATTGTAGAAAGCGGAGGCGCTCCTCTGCTTTCGGGGTGAGGTGAAATTTCCAGGTTTCTGCAATAGCCAGCACGCCGAGGTAGTGATCTCCGTCGTGAATCGCAATGGCAGAGCGGCGGATGCCATGTGCGTTGAAGGCGGGGTCAATGGCAGAACCTTGTTCCCGGGCGAGCTGGATACGTTGGAGTGCTTCTTCCCGGGGGAGGGGAGCCAGGCTAGCATGTTCCTGATATGCCTCAAAGCTCCCCACATCCGGGGAAGCTGCGGCAGGATCAAACGCATAACCCAGCAGGGCAACGGCATCGAGTTCGGCGGACCAGACCCGACAAAAGCCGGGTCGGGCTATGAGACGGCTCTCAGTTTCCGAGCGTTCCTGCAATTCAAGGTGCATCCCCTCCTGGTTCCCCTTGTACCATTCGACCGAGGCGCCACTGGCGAGAGCGGCCTGCATAAGCTTGCGTTTCAAACGTTCCCGACGTTCTGCATCGCCCTCGCGGGCCTGCCAGCTGCCCAAGCCAATCCAGCGTCGATCCGTGCCCTGTTCGGCGTAGCCCAGCTCTTCCAGCGTTCTCAGATGACGTAAAGCGGAGGCCCGGGCTAACTGCAATTCCTCGCTCAACTCCTCCAGTCGGCGGGGCTCGCCGTCCCGCAAACATTCCAACAGACGTAAACCTGCGGCCAAGGCGGGGCTGGGAGGACTGGAATTTTCTTTCATACCAAATATGAAATACAACTATATATGAAATTCAAGCAAAACGTTAAAGTCAGGAGTCAGAAGTCAGAAGTCATTAGTCATTGGTCATTGGTCATTTGTCAGGAGTCAGCTCGCTCTCCACGCGACCGCGAGCAAGCTTCACCGCCAACCGCCAACCGCCAACCGCCAACCGCCAACCGCCAACTGCCAAAAAACTTAATGACCCCTGACCCAATTTTTGGTCTTGCCCTCTACAGAACCACAATCACCCTTTACCTGACTCCTGACTCCTG
>DIYK01000064.1:1006-19104 GCA_002429005.1 Verrucomicrobia bacterium UBA6056 | reverse complement strand
AGTTTTATTTAATATGCTCTAGAGGCCCGTGGCCTGAAGGCCGACGGCTACACCAACCGGCCTTTAGCCTAACTGCAACTAGAGCAACCAGCCTCCGAGCAGCCTGCTTCGGCAACTTTCATGCCGGCATCTTCGATCAACTGCTTATCTTCTTCGGTGTCGTTGTTGTCCGTGGTGAGCAGTTTTTCGCCATAGAAAATGGAGTTCGCTCCAGCCATCAGCGCAAGAATTTGCGCTTCCCGGTTGAGCATAGCCCGTCCAGCGGAGAGGCGGACCCGGGTTTTGGGCATAACAATCCGGGCGGTGGCTACCATGCGCACCAGTTCGATGGGATCAATCAGCTTGCGGTTCCCCAGCGGCGTACCTTCCACGGGTACCAACGCGTTGATGGGAACAGATTCCGGATGAGGATCCAAGGTGGACAGCACTTCCAAGAGGCGGGCGCGGTCCCAAAGACTTTCGCCCATGCCAATGATCCCGCCGCTACACACCGTGATCCCGGCATTACGCACACGGCCCAGGGTATCCAGACGATCCTGATAGGTCCGGGTGGAAATGATATCCCCATAGAACTCGGGGGAGGTATCCAGATTGTGGTTATAGGCGGTCAACCCGGCATCTGCCAGACGATCGGCCTGATCCTGATTGAGCATACCCAGCGTCACGCAGGCTTCCATGCCCATAGCACGCACGCCTTTGACCATACGGATCACTTTATCAAAATCTTCGCCATCTTTAACCTCACGCCAAGCGGCGCCCATGCAAAAACGACTGGCTCCGGCTTCCTTGGCACGACGCGCCTTCATCACCACATCATCCACATCCATCAGCGGTTCACGCTTGAGCCCCGTGGCTTTGGCGTGGCGGGAGGCCTGTGGACAGTATTTGCAGTCTTCCGTGCAGGCACCGGTTTTAATACTGAGCAAACTGGCCAGTTGCACGGTGTTGTCTTCGTGGTATTCCCGGTGTACGGTCTGTGCGCGATACAGCAGCTCCATCAGGGGAGATTCCAGGATCTCGAGAATTTCGTCTGTGCTCCAATTTGACCGTATGTTCATAAGTTTTTCACCTTCTAGACTTGCCCGCCGAAATTAGACAATCATTAGCGATAGTCAACGATGCAACCCAGTGAAGTTTTATACCAACAGCACCTCGAGGAACGCCGTTCCCGCGACCTGCTGCGCCAGCTTCCCCTGCTCACGCCGGCCGATCAGGGACGCCTGCGCAGTGCAGGAGAAGAGTATGTCAACTTCTCCAGCAACGACTACCTCGGCCTGTCACGGCACCCCGCATTGATAGACGCCGCCGGGCTCTGGGCCCGTCGTTACGGTGCCGGGTCCGGAGCCTCTAGGCTGGTTACCGGAAACTTGGAAGCCTTTGCCGCACTGGAGGATAAGGTTGCCGCCTTCAAAGGCAAAGAAGCCGCGCTGATCATGGTGTCCGGTTTTCAGGCCAATGCCAGCATGATGTCCGCGCTGTTTGATAAACGGGTACTGGGCGACACGCCCCTGCTGTTCTGCGACAAACGCATCCACGCGAGTATGCATGTGGGCATCGCCGCCTCCGGCGTCCGCCAGCAGCGTTTTGCCCACAACGACATGGCCCACCTCCAACGTTTGTTGGAAAAACACGCTGACAGCCAGGCTCCCAAATTCATTCTCTGTGAATCCGTTTACAGCATGGACGGCGACCGCGCCCCCCTGGACAGCATTGCCGATCTGGCCTCGGAGCACGGCGCCTTTCTGATCTGTGACGAGGCCCACGCCACGGCCGTCTTAGGCCCCAAGGGCAGCGGTCTCGCCTCCCGGGCGGATTTGGTGCTGGGAACCTTCAGCAAAGGCTTTGGCTGCTTCGGCGCCTATATTGCCTGCTCCCAGGTACTGAAAGACTACCTGATCAATCAATGCCCCGGCCTGGTCTACGCGACTGCCCTGCCCCCGCAGGTGCTGGGCAGCATCGACGCCGCCCTGGATCTGGTTCCGGAAATGGATCGGGAACGCTCTCACCTGAAAGCCCTCTCTGACCGCTTCCGGGAAGAGTTGCAACATCTGGGTCATGATACCGGAGATTCCTGTACACAAATTGTCCCCTTGATTCTTGGCGAGGCCGGACGCACCCTCTCTCTCAGTCAGACCTTGCGGGAACGCGGTTTTTGGGCCACAGCGATCCGTCCTCCCACCGTTCCGGAGGGAGCCGCCCGCATTCGTTTCGCCTTTTCGGCCCTGCACAGCGAGGACGACCTGGATCACCTCCTCCGCTGTATACGGGAGCTCTGATATGCAGATGATTTGGGCACATGGCTGGGCCTACGACGCCGGCACCTGGGAGAAGCTGCTCCCCTACTTTCCCGACCAGGAGCATGTCCTGCTGGAACGCGGTTATTTTGGCGCAACGCCACAAGCTCTCCCGGATATCTTGGAGGAGAACTGCGTCTTCGTCGCCCATTCCTTTGGCTGCATGTGGCTGCTGCGCCATGCGCCCCGTGCTCCCAAAGCCCTCATCACCTTTGCCGGCTTCGATTGTTTTCACGCCCATATCGCCGCCCGGGTGTTGAAAAGCATGCAACTGCAGCTGCGCCGCAACGCGGAGGCCCAGTTACAGCGCTTCCGGGTCAGCTGTGGAGATGATCGGGCACTTGATGCCAGCCAGCTTGATCTAGAAAGCCTCTCAGCCGACCTGAAGGCTTTGGCCGAATGGGATGAGCGGGAATGTTTTGCCAACTGGGATATTCCGAAGCACTGCATCGCCGCCGAAAACGATCAGATTACCCCGCCCGCCATGCTCCGTGAGATCTGGGGGGAACAACTCAGCTGGCATCCCCAGGGACATCACGCCCTGCCGCTGCTTGAGCCGGAATTCTGCGCAAGAGAAATTCAGGAGCTGCTGCATGCGCTCTAGGTCGGAGCGCATTGGCGAGGCATTTGCACAACAGGCGGCAGCCTACGAAGAGCAAGCCTGGCTGCAACCTAGGGTAGCGGAACGCCTGCTCGCAGATCTGCCGGATCAGGGCCCACGGCGCATTCTCGAAATTGGCTGTGGCACCGGCTTTCTCAGTCGCTTGCTGGCCCAGCGCTATCCGGAAGCAGAACTTACTCTGACAGATATCAGCGGAGGCATGCTTGAACGTTGCCAGGAACAGATGCCGGCATCCGATCGAATCCGATACCAACAACTCGATGTGGCCCACTGGAAGCCGAAAAGGGCCTACGACCTCATCGTCTCCACGATGGTCATGCAATGGCTGGATGAACCAATCCAGGCTCTGATAGCGCTACAGCAAAGCCTCCACCCCGGAGGACAGCTCTTCTACAGCCGTCTGGCTCCCGACGCCTTTCCGGAATGGAGACAAGGGTTAAAGCAGCTCGGGCTCCCCTCCGGGCTTCTGGACCGCGACGGGGCGCCAGGACTCTACCGAACAGAGGACATCCTGCACAGCTACCCGTCCAGCCTCGCCTTCCTGCAGGAGCTCAAACATCTGGGCACCCACAGTCCCCGCCCCGGCTACCCCGGACTCAGCGCCGGCGAATTACGACGGGCCTGCCGGGAGACGGACCGAATTTCCGGCGGAAACATCACCTGGCGGATTCAGTACGGAAGGCTCTCTGCCTACGTCTGTGACCTGTAGTGCGAATTTTCTAGTGTGGCCCGCCTTACAGATAGCCTAGTTTACTTCAGATCCGTTCCCCGTCACCAGAGGAGAACTGTCTGTGTTCGGGTGGGGAAAGCTCTGATACACACTGATGCACACTAAGGTGTAGGGATCAGAAGCTCCGGCTTGGATTGGGGGCTTGGCTTGGGGTCTTGGGCTCCTTTTTTTTTACCACGAAGAGCACGAAGGGCACGAAGGGTGTTGAGGGGATGCTCCGGCTGAGGTTCTGATTTTTTTTTGTGGCATGAGAGGGTAGCTGTCGGCCTTTAGGCCACAGGCCGCAAGCATGAGGATTCGATGGTAGCGGCCTGTGGCCTAAAGGCCGACAGCTACTCTCCCACGCAACCCGAGCGACCCAAAAAACTCCAGACCCCTTCGTGGTAATTACATTCCTCTCGGTGGCGATAACCCACTAGCCCAACAACGAAGCAAACTCTTCCAGCATCACATCCAGGCAGTGATGCAGTTGTGCATCCTCCACACAATAGGGCGGTAATACATAGAAGGCTCCACCCAGGGGGCGGATATTCAGGCCCCGGGCCAGAAAACGATCCCGCAGTTTTTCACTGACCTGATTTTTATAGCCCTCATCCTCCCCGGCCAGGTTACAGGCAAAGATGGTCCCCATCACCCGGCAGCGGCTCAGCGCTTTCAAGGCCAGAAACTCGGGCAGGCGCTGGCGGTAGATGCTTTCGATCCGTTCCCAGTCCCGGCCCACCTCATTTTCTTCCAGCATCTGCAAGGAGCGCAGTGCCACGGCACAGGACAACGGATTCCCGGTGAACGAATGACCATGCGTGAACATCTTGCCAGCTGAGCTGCTGAGAAAGGCCTGAAAAATCTGTTCCGTACATACGGTGACCGACATGGGCATCGCTCCGGCGGTGAGGCCTTTGGAGAGGCAAATGAGATCCGGTGTGCAACCCACCTGCTCGCAGGCAAACAGAGAGCCAGTACGACCAAAGCCTACCGCAATTTCATCATAAATCACGAGGATGCCCTTCGCCCGTACCCGTTCGGTCACCGCGCGGATAAAGTCCGGTCGACACATCCGCATGCCTCCAGCTCCTTGCAACAAAGGTTCCACGATCAATGCCGCGTAACGATGCCCTTCGGCTTCCAGCAGCGTATCCAGCTTTGCGAGAATGGAAGCCTCCCGGGCTTCAACCTCTGTATCCTCTTCCCAGGTTTCTGCGTAGGGAAGAAGCGTCGCATCGCAGAAGATGCCCTCGAAGACCTGAAAGAATCCACTCCCCCTCCCCACCGACATCGCCGCCAGGGTATCGCCGTGATAGCCCTTCTCGAAGGAGAGGAAGCGGGTGCGCTCGGTCTCCCCCTGATTGGCCCAATACTGATAGCTCAGTTTCAGCGCCACCTCCACCGCAGTGGAGCCATCATCAGAATAGAACACCTTGCTGAAGGCCCCGGGAAGCACACGCAGCAGGGCTTCGGACAGCTCAATCGCCGGCTTGTGACTGAAGCCGGCAAACATCACATGTTCCAGGGTCGAGGCCTGTTCCTGCAGCACCCGGGCAATCTCAGGATGGGCATGTCCATGCAGGCAGGTCCACCAGGAGGAAATCATATCCAGAACTTCCTCACCGTCCTCGTCGAACAGCGAAACCCCTTTAGCTGAGACAATCACCCGCGATTCCGGCTCCAGGTAATGCTGGGTAAAGGGGTGCCAGTTGACCTTGCGGTCCCGTTCCATCCAGCTACTCATGCCCAGACCTCCAGTGGAAGATCAGGGGACACCGCGGCCAACGCTTCGGGGGTGACCTGCTCCAGCAGAGGAATCTGCGCCAGAATCGGGACCTGACCATATTCCGACAAGGCCTCATGATTGTGCGGGGAAGGTTCTCCGTTCATGATGATCCCCAGAACCGGAATCGAACGTGCCCGCAAGGCCTCCAGAGAGAGCAGCGTATGATTGATGGTCCCCAGGCTGGAGCGGCTCACCAGAATCACCGGTAGCTGCAGCTGCTCAATCAGATCGATGATCAGAGCCTCTTCATTCAAGGGCACCATCAGTCCACCCGCGCCCTCTACAATCAATGGAGCTTTATGCTCTGGAACAGAAAAGCGGGACAAGTCGATGTGCAGCCCATCCCGTTTAGCCGCCTCATGGGGCGACAAAGGCTGGGTCAACTCATATAGCGAGGGATGCACACGATCTGCGGAAAGTCCGGCATAGCTACACACCGCATCCACATCCTTTTCCTCGAGGCCGCTCTGCACCGGCTTCCAGTACTCGCCCTGAAGCTGGTTGAGCAGCCAGGCGCATGCCACCGATTTGCCGACATCTGTGTCCGTACCTGTAACAAAAACTGCAGAGAACATCGGGCATGCATAACACGGGAAGCCACTTCGACAAGTGCGTTCCGGTGAAATGCTCTGTCCCGGAGCCGCCTACTCCCCTTCCATCGCGTTGAAATAGCCATCCATGAGCTTGCGGTAACGGCTGGGCCAGAATTCAGGAACAGCCCCGGAACCTTTGCTCCCCCGTAGCGCTTCCAGGGAATCCGCCCGACCCCGTCCGCGAATATCCTGATCTCCGGGATCACCGAATCCCGTGCTGCCCTCTCCGCCCTGGGATCCCGGGGCGCCTTGTCCGGATCCGCTGCCGGAGGAGGCCTGCATCATCTGCATGATCTGACGCATCATCGCCGCCCGACTGGCACTGGGTTGCTGGGAGGACGAAGAGGATGAGGACTCTTCCTGTTGCGATGGGGTATTCATGCTCTGGTCCAGCGCGGAGGCCAGCAGTTCAATTACCTCGGTCTGAATGCCAATGGTACCCTGGTCGGTCTCCGAGGCATTGAGCTTCACCCCGGCATTCATCATTTCGCCGGAGGCCAGGGATACCAACTGCTTGGTTTCCAGCTTCTGCACCCGTTGCTCCAGGGGCTGAAGCTGAATGGCCAAGTCATTCTGACGGCGGGCCAATTCGGCGGAGTCCCGGTCATACTGGAGGTTGTCCGCATAGGATTCATCCAGATTCCGGGTATGACGACGGAGATTTTCCTGCTGTTCACGCGCACGCAACAGGGCAATCATGGTTTCCAGGCTTTCCCCTTCCTCATCACCGCCTCCGCCACCGGCGCCTTCGCCGCCGCTGCCGCCTCCTCCGCCGGCATCCCCGCTGAGTTTGTGCGCCCAGGCCAGGAAGTTCTCGCTCCAGGCCTTGGCCTCCTGAGAAGTACGGCCAATGATGTTCTGCAGGATGAGTTCCTGCATCTTGGGCAATCGAGAGGCAAAATTCTCCTCACTCATCTCGCTGCGGACTTCCTGAAGAATCTCCTGCTGAGAACGACGGTAAAAGCCCTCCAGGTCATCATACACATAGCGGGTTTCGCGGGAGATCTCCGCCTGGCGCTCGGCATTGTCCCGGATGTGTTTGGCCAGGTCCTCCGGAAGCTGTTCCACCGTTTTCGCAATGGTCAGCGGCATGAGCTTCTGCATCAACTGCCCCACTTCCGCCTGTTTGCGGGCCAGCTCTTTGAAGCGGTTGATGAAACTTTCCGACAGACTCTGCTCAATGGATTCGTTGAGCCCTTCCTCTCCGCGCCGCATGGCTTCCAGAGCTTCTTCCTGATCCTCCACGGCAGCCGTCATGATATCCGAGACCTCCTCGGCAGCTTCTGATGGTTGTGCGGAGGCCCCCGAAGATCCGGGAGATCCACTGGATCCGGAGGAAGGGGATCCCATACTCGCCTTAGTCGAAGCAGAAGGCTCTGCGGCATCTCCCGGTTCAGCGGGCTCTCCCGCATCGGCCTGCTCACCGGGATCCGAAGCGTCCCCTTCTTCTGAGGAATCGCCGGCATCCGCCCGCTCCCCCGGCTCTGCAACATCTCCATCTTCAGAAGAGTCTCCCGCATCGGCCTGCTCACCGGGATCCGAAGCGTCCCCTTCTTCTGGGGAATCGCCGGCATCGGCCTGATCACCCGCTTCCCCTTCATTCCCTGATTCGGAGGCAGAGCCTTCGCCCTCATTACCCGCAGCCCCTCCATCCGAAGCTTCCGCAGCGTTTGCAACGGCCTCGGACGCTTTTCGCAACTTGTCTGCGGCAGCCTCCATTGCCGGAACGGCTCTGTCTTTCAGATCCCCGGCAATTTCCGCCCAGTCTGCAATCAGTTCATCGGAGATCTGATCATTGGCAGCAGCTTCCCCGATCAGATCCTCCATCTTTCCGGCCGTATCCATCACCTGCTCTGCCCGCTCCACTTCATCCAGTGCACGATCCATGAGATCTTCCGCCGTGGAGGGATCCAGGAGATCCTCGTCACTGCGGGCTTCGGTCTGTTTATTTTCTTCCGTGGCCTGAGCTTCTTCCCGGATGAGATCATCCAACTGCGCCAGCACCTGTTCCATCTGGTCCAAGAGCATCTTGGCGTGCTGTTCTTTGCTGATCACCACAATGCGATGACGGGAACTCCGACTGGGTTCCCGCCCTGGAAAGGCATCCAAGGCAAAAGCGGTTAATTCAATGCTATCCCCGGCGACAAAGCCCAGGCGTTCCGGAGAAAAACTGATCGTCTGACTGCCTGCGGTCCCCTGCAACTCCAGGTCCCGCTCTTGATCCCTGGGAACTCCATCCTGCAACACCCGCCAGCGGGCCCAAACCCGGTCGAGCCCGTAATCGTCGCGGGCACTGAGATCGATTTCCAGGAACTGATCAGGCAGGACCGCCACCGCGGGAGCCAGACCATTCAATGCCACCCGGGGAGCCTGATCCGCTTTGGCGATCACTTCCACCGTGGCCGGATTCCGTGGACGCAAGCCTACCTCGTCCTCCCAATTCACGGTGAAACTCAGGTTCGTTTCCACCAACTGAGGCGGCAACAGAAAACGGGCACCATCCAAGCTGGCCTGTTCCCCCGAAGCCAGCATCGCCTGTTTCAATTCACGGCTGACCGTTCCGTTCAGCGAAACGGTAGAACCCAGCGGCACCTCTAATCGACGACGTCGCAGGGTCAGCTGTTCCGGTTCTTTGTTCAAATAAGCCGGCCACTCCAGCTCCGCACCCAGAGATTGAAGTTCAGGGCGCAGCATGGGCTGAATGCGCACCTGTTCGGTCGCATCGCCGGCACGCAACTGCACCTGTCGCGCCTCCCGCATGCCCTCTGCTTCTACCGTAACCAAGCCCTGCTCTGCTTCCACCTGGACCTCAATCTCTTCCGTTCCATCCAGGCGGTGACTGACTTCGCGCACCGGGTTTCCATGCACATGCTCCACCCGTCCTGCAAAGCTGAATTCCTCGCCATGCGCCACATGCAGGGTCTCGGGAAAGTCATAGAGACGCACGAAGGTATAGCGTTCAATCCGGTTATGCGGCTGCAGCCAGCGGGCAAAGCTGTTGATCAACGCATCCGGCGCCAGCGCCAGAAACAACAGCACCACTGCGCTTAGCGCCACGGCTCCAGCCATGAGCTTTTTCATGGACACTGTGTCGAAACGTTCCTCCGGTTTCCGCCCTTTCATTTCCCGGGCCACCTGTGCAATCGCCGCGCGGCGCAGGGCCGGAGACCCCATCCAGCTTTCTTCGGATCCTTCCGACAGCTCCACCGCGCCCAACAGACGATCCCCTACACTGGGATCCAGGCGGCCCATGAACTGAGCCAGCCCTCTGGCCGTGGGACGGTCAATCAACCAGCGTTTAGCCCAGGGATACAGGGCCGCAAATAACAGCAACGGCACCGGCAGCGCCAGAAGGAGCCGCAGCCAGCCCGGGGTGGCCCAGAGCCGGTCCGAAAGGGCCAGCAGCAGAAAGCTGCTCAGCGGAATACACAGCAGCATGCCCAGCAGAGTCATACTGTTCAACCAGCGCCAGCGGCGTTGAAAGCGCCGCAGGCTTTCCTGCAGCTCCGGAGGAAGTTCATGTGAAGAGGATTCGAAAGGATTCATAGCTAGACTCCTGATGTTTGCTTAACTAAAAAGGCGTTACGATAAAGATATCTGGACAAAGCCGTGGCTGGACCTCTCGAAACAGCAGCTTCGAAAGGCAGCAGGATGAAGACGAGTCCGCCTACAGCACGCAGTGCCGCAAGCGGGGGATGCGAATAGCTTAGCGGCTGACGGCCGGGGCGAAATAGTACAGTTTCTTAGTCGTCAGATCCTGCACACGATAGCGCCCTTCCTCAAAGCCCATGGCCTGGAACACCCGGCTCCCCATTTTAAATTTCATCCCGGTAGCAACGTTGAACTGCTGACCGTTGTTCGCGCGCAGGGTCACCAGTTGCTGACCATTGGCGGACTTCTGATAAATGATCCGGCCGGACACATTGATCGAAGAGCTTTCCAAAGCCTGACCCGTGCTGCGGGTGGTAAAGCCCTCAGGAACCACAACCGGAGGAATCACCACCTGTGGCTGATTCTGGTTGTTGTTGGGCACGCGTTCGATGTCATTCTCGGACACATCAAAGGAGGTCGGATAACGGATTTCCCGACTTTCACGAATCCCGGCTCCGCCAACACCCACCGTGGTCTGGGCAAAGAGGAGGACAGGACTCAGTACGCTCACTACATACAAAGGGATTCGGTTCATGGTCATACTCACAGGCTAGGGTTATTCAGAAGAGGGTTGGGGGTGGGAGGGATGCGGCTTCGGATATTCATCTCCAGCCACCTGAAGGCTTTTGGCCTTCCACATCGGACAGTAGATCGCATAATCCATACGCTGGAAGGGCCAGGTCGGATCCACCGCAGCGTAATTTCCGCCGGAGATCCAGGCCTGCTCCCCTGAAGAGAGTTTGGTCACCTGTGCCGATCCCGTACTCAGTGCGACCCAGGAGGATTCCTGAAAGGCCAGCAGGCGCAGCTCCGGCTGTTCTCCTTCCAGTTTGAGAAAATCGGTTTCATAGAGCAGTTCCTCCTGCCTCGCTTCCCCCATCAGGGAATCAATTCCCCCGGTTTCCACAAAGACCCGGATGCGTTCTTCTTCCCGGTCAAAGCGGATGCGGGTTCCGGGATGCAAGGTTAACATCGGCCCCTGCTCCACTTGCAACACAGAGCGGGTGTCCCCGCGGGCCTCCACCACGTCTCCATCAAAAATCGCCCTGGAGGCACCTGGAATGCTCTCCCGTTTCCCGGGCGTGATCCGGGTTCCCTCCGCTTCACTCAGCACCCGGGCAATCTGCCCGGCCCGCGGAGCTTCAGGAAGCTCAAGCCCTGGCGTGGGGCTGGGTTGCTGCACATGTTGCGGGGCTTCATTTCCCAGCTCCTCTAGATACAGGAGCAAGGTGATGGACAGGAAACTGATCAGCAGAACGGCAGCCCAGCGGATCCAGGATTTCGACTCTGTTTCGTGTGGGAGTTGCGATCCGGATTCGGATTTCGCTTGCTGCTGAGCAAAACATTCCTGCAGGCAACCTTCGAGATGGCTGAGCAGCAACAGCTCTTTCCGCAAGGCTTTCTCTTCCAGCAAGCGAGCCTCCAGCGCCGCCACCTGCTCGGCAGAAAGGCTGCCCTGCAGATAGGCCTCCAGCTGCTCCAGATCTTCCGGACTCAGGTTCATGTCAGCCCCTGTTTGCTCAGTCGCGATTCAATACAGTCCCGCAGGGCCCGGCGAATGCGGGTTAACTGCATCTGCAGGGCCCCCACCGTGCGGTTCAGCTTCCGGGCCACCTCCTTCTGGGAGAACTCATCGCGGTAAATCAGTCCCAGGAGTTTTTTCTGCTGCTCGGGCAGCGTCTTCATGCACTGCGACAGGCATTCCTTGCGGCTCTCCAGCTCTTCCTGCATTTCCTCCGCTTCCTCGGAGAGCGTTTCGATCAGCTGTTCGGCTGGATGCTCACGGTTCCGAGCTTTGCTCTGCCGCCATTTCAGCACCTGCAAGCGGGCAATCCCCATAATCCAGGGGCGCAGCGGGCGGGAGGGATCATACTGCTCCACTTTGGCGCAGAGCGTTTTCCACACCTCCTGCTGCAAATCCTCCGCCTCGTGCAGATCCGGAACCGAAGCACGGATGAAAGCACGGAGGCTCTGGTCCTCCGACAGCATCCGGCGAAGAAGCTCGCTCGAGTTCGGTTCAGCAATCTGCGTCATACTAATACTCCTCTCCGGCCGGAAAAACCCAACAGAGAAAACGGAGAAAGTTCAGGTCAGAATAATAGCTCCAATCCGGAAACAGGTACATCTCAGAAAAAACGGCCCCGCATTCGGGACCGTTTCAGCATGGGACATATCCTCGTTCTTTACTGCTCCGGCAGGGGGTACAACTCCCAGTCATCACTGCGGAAGGGCGATATGGGGAGATCTCCCGGACCGACCAAATTGGTTTTGGGCGAGTTCTGCCAGGCGTAGCGGACCGCAACCGGAGCCGGGACCCCTTCTGCCTGCACTGCGATGGTATCCCCATCCACCAGGGTCGCCTGAGCTCGCACAAAGTTCTGATCCGCCCCCGCAATGCGGAAATCCAGCGGCGCTTCCCCATCCTGAGTACTCAAGCCCGTACCGGTATCCTTAAAATGAACCAGAAGACGATTTCCCTGGGGCTCGATGCGGTCAAATTTTGCATGCTGCCATACAACGTCTTTCCCATAGACCGACCCGAGGACAGCCTGCGCCAGGCGGGCTCCGTATTCCTGTTTTTTTGCCGGGTGAATCCCTTTGCTGTAGATGTCATAGCTGACCACCATCTCCACATTCTCTTCACTCTCCGCCACCCTTCGCTGGGCGTCCCGCAGCCCGACAATGCCGTCATACTTGGTTTTGCCTCCAGGAGTGTCGCTATAGGTGGGCAGCTGAATAAAGAAGAAGGGAAACTCCCGTCCCGCATTCGCTTTGTAGCGGTTGATCAGGCCCCGGAACAGGGGTTCGTAATTTGCCGAGAGGCCAATATCATTCTCGCCCTGCCAGAACACGATGCCCCGGGAGGGGCGTTTGCTGACCCAGGTTTCCAACTTGATCAGGCCCGGATTGGCATAACCCTTCTTAGGGAAATACGGATAGCGGGTGGAACTGAATCCTTTGGCCGGGGGATAATCATTCACCCCGGCTTTGTCAGGCAAATGCCCATCTTTCCAGTATTGCACGCGGGACTGCATCACCTCAAACAGAGGTTTCAGCTCCTCCTGTTCATGCAGTTCGGTGGGTGTCCATTCCCACAGAGAGGTGCCGCCGGCACCAGCCGGAATCAATCCAATGGCAATGCCCAGCTCTTTGTGCAACTCCCTGCCGAAATAATACGGAGTGCCCGGCATATTCTTAATGACGTCGATCGAATCGGCTTTGCGCCAGCCGTTCTTAGCGGGCATGCGTACCAAAGGAAAATCATCCTCGGAGGCCACTTCCCAGGTAGCATCCTTATGCATCTTGGTCATGGGAAACATCATGTTGGACTGTCCGACACAGACCCAGATATCCCCCACATAGATATCTTCGGCCCGGTAGGTTCCGGTAGCATCCACAACCTCCAACACATAAGGACCGCCGGCCTCCATGGCCGGAAACTCCACCCGGAATTCTCCCCGGCGGTAGCTGTAGCTTGCGTTGCGGGTTTCGCCATTGAAACGGATCGTCGCTTCCCCCTGACGGCCCTTGGCTCTGCCTTGAATAATCAAAGGCCAATTCCGCTGCAGGACGGCATGCTCGTACTTTGCGATGGGAGAACGCTGCTGGGCAAACAGAGGGAGCCAAAATAACGCCAACAGGCCAAGGATACGGATCGATTTCTTCATAAGGATCTCCAGTGTGAAAGAACACCCAAGCTTACTCACCCCCATTCACAAGGATAGTCTGCGGTCGCGGGGCGTAAATTTGCAGCAGGGCCCCCTTCTTCAGAGCCTGTTCCCGAGGAATTTCAAGGCCCAGATGAACGAATTCCGCATCCTCAGCCACCAGGAAGTGCTGTGTACCGGAAACCGGCACCGTTTCGATATCCGGAGCCACAAGCGTAATGCGATTGCCATCCACCTGCTCAACCACCCCCCAGGCTACGGGCTGATCCATCGTGTAGGCCACGCGGTCGGTGGTGATACGCCCTCTCCGCTGAAAACACACCATGATCCTCCCCGGCCGGGCCACAGCGGAGTTTCGCATCCCCTTCAACTCGGACACATACATCCCGTCCACAATCGGATTCAGGCCTTTCCAATACACCGGAGACCAAAACTCCCGGCCCTCCCCCGGATAAGCCCCCGCCAGGAGGGTTGCGGCGAAGCCCTGAGAAGTCTCTTTCTTCTCCTCCCCTTTCTGTTTCACAACCGCCGGGGGCCACGTATTGACGGATCGCGTTTCCCAGGGGCCGGTAACCACGACCAGGTTCTGCCAAAGCAACTCATACAGGGTCCGGTCCGGATATCCTGAGGAGTTGACCTGTTGCACCAGGCCCTCCCAGTCTCCCCACCCTGCGGGGATCAACTCCACCCGCATCCGTTCGCGGGGAGCCTGAACCAGAATCGCATTCCGGCTTTGAATCCCTTTTGCGGCAAACTGTTTTACCCGCACACGCGCATCCTTATCAGCATGCTCCGCTTCACTGATATCCATCGCATAGTCTTTTGGATCGGGCTTCAGCTCGGCCT
Source organism: Verrucomicrobia bacterium UBA6056 (assembly GCA_002429005.1). Taxonomy (GTDB): domain Bacteria; phylum Verrucomicrobiota; class Kiritimatiellia; order SS1-B-03-39; family UBA6053; genus UBA6056. The sequence continues at coordinate 4,932 of DIYK01000064.1, read as the reverse complement.
CTTTCCAGGGCATCAGCTGCCCCTCCCGTTTCACCACCGCATCCTCATCCAGCAGGACCTCCGTCTCCAGGTGGGGGTAATTCACAAAGTTCAGATCGGCTTTCTCGAGAATAGTAGAGGAGCGGAACTGGGGCCGTTCCAGAGTCAGCGTGTTGCCATCGATTTTTTTGATCAGCCCCAGCTGGGACCTCTGAGAGCGTGCGGTCACATGAAGGAAATACCATTTCTTGCGGTTCGCCATTAACGCGATACGCATACCAGGTTTTAAATAAGCCTTCATCTGATCCTTGGTAACCGGCACCTCATCAATGTAGAAGGTCAGGAAGTCATTCAAGGACCTCCGTCGGAGCTTGAAGGATCCATCCGCTTTAGTGGCAAAATCCCGCATCACCGGCGGGGAGGAATAAGGTTGATGATGACCACGAAAGACGATCACATCCCCTTCGATTTTTTCGATCACCCCATCAAAAATGCTGGAACTGGCCCGCAGCAGGCTGCCCATCAGGCAGAAACAGGACAAGAGGATACAGAAAACAAGTCGGTGGGGCTTCATAAGCAAACTCTAAAAAGGGTTGGACTACCCGAAGGTGGGTGGACTGCAGTATAGGGATCAGGAAGCTCTGCGTATATACTGCTATCTGATCGACATAGGCTATTTTCTGATCTACATATGAATACATGTCCCTCCCTCCTGAAGTGATGAGAGCCTGGCTGCATTGCGGGATCACCGTGCGGGGAGCCTGGTGGAAAAAAGATTTCCGGGAATGGCGTTTTCCCGTGAGCGATCACTGGCTGCTCTTTGTGCTGCGCACAGGAGCGCTGGAGTTAAAGCTCCCCCGGGGAACTTTTCGGGCGGAACAGGGGCAGGGGCTCTTACTGGCTCCGGGTTTCCTCTACCGGGTCGAGTTTCAGGAATACAGCGAGCTCCTCGACCTGCGCTTTTCCGTGGTCCCGGCCGTGGGCTCCCGCATTCCGTTCAACATGCTTCCCCTCCCCCTCTGTTTGCCCGGTCCCTGGGAGGAGGCGCTGTGGCAGCTTCCGGAAGGCATGAGCAGCGGCCGGGAGTCCCGCTGGACCTCCCAGCATGTCGCCTGGCAGGCAAGGAAACTGGTGGACGATGCTCTCTTTCAAGCGCTCAACCGGGCTTTTCGCGAACAAAGCCTACACACGGTGCAAAGCCCACCCGGCTGGTTGCGGGAAGCCATGCAGGCAGCCGTGCACCACATTCATGATCCGGACTTTGGTGCCTCCGCCTTCGCCCGGCTGGCGGGATGCACCCCGGAACATCTCACCCGCTCGATTCAGAAAACCGAGCAGCGCAGCAGTTCACAGTACCTGCGCAAACTCCGCATCGAACGGGCTGCGCATTTGCTGGTACAGGACCCGCAGCTCCGCAGCGAAGAGCTCATTACCCGCTGTGGATTCCGGGACATGCGCCAGTTCCGGACGCACTGGAAAGCTGAAACGGGACAGGGATTAAGGGAGTTTCGAAGAGGACTCCATTAAGCCTACCCAGCACATGACGCTCACCAAAACTTCTTGGCCAGTTCGATTTCAGGTAGATATGACCAAAACCGTACTTCCTCATCCGCGAATCCAGGGCCTCCCTCTAACCCACATCCCGGCTGGCAGCCGGGGCTCCCAGGCTCCGCATATCCGACACGTCATAAAAACAGCTTGTAATGGACTCGTAAAGCAGCCATCGAATATTCTGAGATCATCCTAGAACAGAGAAATACCGCTATGCACGTTACAAGGTCTTGGTTAACCGCAATCTTCACGTTTTTCTGTGCCTTAGCTCAAGGAGGAGAAAATCAACTTGTACTGAATGCCTCACCACGCGTATGGCACGTGGATACATCACCACGAATCACACTCACCATGCGGTATTGGGGTGAGATTTCGGTTAAAGGCGAAAAAGGTACATTAGATGATTTGGTGGTCAAAGAATTTAGCCATGTCCTCAGACTCGATGAACCACTTGATGTAGGAGCTCATGTACTGGGCCCATATACACTTCAGTTCGAAGGGAACACATACACGTCCAATCAACTCGAGGTGAAAGTACTTCCATCAGAAGGATCTTTTCGGGGAGTCAAAGCCTATTTTTCACAAGATTCATGCGCAGTGAATGAACCTGTTCAACTGGTCATCATGGAATACAGGAATCAAGAACGTCAACTTCACACATGGGAAGCAGAGGACTCCCCACACAGAACCGTTTATCCTCATGGAGGACAAACGATGCAGTATAAGGATGCAGCAGGAAAAAAGGTCTGGCAGAGAATGCGGTATTACAGCGTGACCTTTTCAAAACCAGGCATAGCACAGCTTTCCGAAGAGGATTTCAAAAAGCCTGGGAAGAAAAAGAATTTCAATGCAAGCATTGATGTGATCGAAACAAAATAAACCTGCAGGAAGCCATGAACCAGGCCGAATCACCACCATTGAAAATTTGTTTTCAGAACATAGTCATAAAACTCATTTCCATTTAGCACCTCTCTAAATTTCTCAAGTCTCTTTTGTTTCTGCTCACATCCATAACCCGAGCAATTCAACGACTTTAAACTCAATATACAGTGAACCTGAGCCTCATCCGTAAATCCAGCACCCATCAAGTTTTCACGTAAATTCCTAACAGCTTTTATTTCACCCCCTTCGAAATATAGAATGATATTTTTCTTCACATATTTCACATCTAATAACGGAACTCCACCTCCATCACACAAGGAAGTGAAGAAAGCTATACTCATCAAAAAGAACATGAAGATGTTTTTCATGTGCAGCACCCACGAAATACAGAGAGGCAGTCTGTCGGGGTTTACAACAGACGCAATTCCTATGGCACAAAGGTCACCATCCCAATGATCTACTAAGCGGAAATTCTTCGCTCCGATTTCAGAGCTTAGATCTTCAATCAATTTCAGGATTTTCGCGTCTTTGGCTAAGTCCATTTTCAATATACAGATAATGTCTAGGCCCAGCGGGGGCGCGTTAGCGCCTCCGATGCGGTGGTTTGTTGGGCACCTGTTTCCGTTACCACAGTTTCCACCATGGCTTTCTATCTACGGTCATAGAAAGTACCGTTTTGTCTGATCCGAGGTCGCGTACTTCGAGTGTCCCGCTGAGCTTTGAAGATCGAAGATAGGATTCGAGTTTGTCAGTTGGTATGGTGCCTTCTGCTGTGAAGTCGACATTAGATTCGGAGCCATCGATCATTGTTCCGCCACCGGTTGTCTCACCGCCATAATCCTCTAGGAAGGAGTCGAAGGCGTCCTCGAAATTGCCTCGAGAGTGGGTGGAAATTCCAGGAGAGATGGAGAGTTCGTAATCCATGGGTGTGCCCAACTCTTACGCTGGCCGGACTCACGGTAGCGAGTTCGGGCGGGTGTTAGTCATTTCGCAATAAAAGAGCAACTGGTGTTAGAATAAGATCTTTGGGGTTCGAACCACTATGTAAAAGTTGATTGATTGCATTAACTTCTGCTCCTGTACCTGCAATCGCTTTAGAGTTTTCATGGTCTCGAATTTCTTTCTCCCTTGCCGAGATAGCTACATAAGGTGGGTAGTTCTTCAGTAGGCAACTTCTTTCTATTCCTTTTGACCCGTGGAAATCCAATCTATCTGAAAATTCGGGTCCCAATCCTTTCATTATCAGTCTTCCTGCAAAGATCGGCACCAACCCAACTATTGACCAGGTGGCTTCTGGTTCGTGTCCTTTCTTTACGAGTTCTTGGTAGATGTCTTCGTCATCCCATCCATCTTCCGTTGGAATCGTAGCTAAGTAATCATCCACGATTGCGCAGAGCCGTGGATCGGCTTGAATCTTAGCATTTTTCTTAAACGGCCACATTCGAATTATGGAGATAGGATAACCATCACGATGGCCGGACCCGCGTCAGCGAGTTCGGCCGGTTGGTGTGGTT
>DIYK01000064.1:0-941 GCA_002429005.1 Verrucomicrobia bacterium UBA6056 | reverse complement strand
AATTAAGATATCGAGCTTTCATTGCGGCTCGTCACACATTGCAAATGAGTCTAAGGATGTGGTCGATTCGTCGCCATCTACAACCACACGAAGTTCGTATCTCCCGAATTCAAGTTGGCAACCCTCTGTGTTCAGATCCTTGATTTCGATAGAATCGAATCCCATCAAAATATCGTACGGTGGCAGGAAGCGATCACTCTTTTCGAACTCAATTTCGAGGTGTCGGGCGCAGTCGAATTTCACAGTGGTAACCCATTTCCTCCCATTTTGGGGCACGTCGATTGTAACTTTGCTAGCACGAAACGCACCAGACAAGAGTTCATTGGTTCGGTCTACAGTGTTCATACGGATAACATTCAGGCTCTAGGCCGAGTTCACGAGGTCCCAAGCTGTCCTTTGTTAGCCTCTAATCCTCTCCAGGAATGTCTTGTACCACGCAGCATCCTTCTCGAACGTATCAAGTTTCGCTTGCGGCAACTCGTCGATGAGCAGATCAATGTACTTAAATCCAAACCATTCTGCCACTTCTCTTAGTTGCTCGTCGATCCATTCCTGCTCCCAAAGAATCTTGAATTCCTTGACCAATACCTGTTGCCAATTCAGCCCAATGGGCTCTTCCTCTGCGCCCGGCGATTCGATGTGAAATCGAAAGAAGCCCTCTCGCGTGGGTGCGTGGTGGTAGGCAACAATCGTGTAATCGCCCCCACCGGTCCAGACTGGAGTAATGTTACCTTGCCCATAGGCGGCTTGCGCTTCCGGCTCCAGCGAAAAAATCGGGTATGGTTCACGAAATTGAATATCGAGGTTGTACGGCAACGACTTCCCGTCGAAGGCATCAAGGACAATCTGCGGCAGACCGAGAGTAACAATGTCTTCCCTCGCTTTTTCTCGGGTGATGAAGTTCATCGTCGTTGGGCTAATCGAGTAGCCAGGGGGCTCAC
>DIYK01000096.1:57216-71675 GCA_002429005.1 Verrucomicrobia bacterium UBA6056 | reverse complement strand
CCAAAAATTGGGTCAGGGGTCATTATGATAGTTGGCAGTTGAGCTTGGCGGCAGTAGCGCAGACGACCAGCCCTCCTGACTCCTGACTCCTGACTTATTCCTGACCATCCCGGACTTGCCAATGGGGCTTGAACGGGATTGACTGCGCCCCCATGCACACACCGATTCCCAACAGCTACTGGGTGCGCCCGGGTCAGTTTCTGGCCGGGGAATATCCCTTCGATCCCGAAAACCCTGCTCAGTTGAAATCCATTCTCGATGCGGGGGTGACCTTATTTGTCAACCTGACGGAAGAAGGCCACAACCCCGACTATAGCAGCGAGATTGGCGATGCAGAACATCATCGCATGGCCTCGGTAGATGACGGCGTGCCCAGCCAGGAACATATGCAGAAGGTTCTTGATCTCCTCGATGCCTCCCTCGCCGAAGGCAAAGTCCCTTACGTCCATTGTCATGGCGGTACCGGCCGAACCGGAACCACCGTCGGCAGCTGGCTTGCCCGCCACGGCGAGAGCGGAGAAGCCGCCTACGCCGAACTCCAGGAACTCTGGCAGGCCAGCGCTAAATCCGCCAAAGGCCCCAGCCCCGCCAAAGAAGCTCAGGTCGCTTTCGTCAAAGCCTGGCAACCGGGGTCCTAAGGGGACGACATCATCTCAGGGGCCTTTCTGAGAGGTCTTCCCCTCACTTGCATGTCCCTATAGGGCGTGCTATGCCCTCGCCCTGATGATTTCTGTCCTGCATGTGATCGATAAACTCTCCGTATCCGGCTCCGGATTGCATGGCATTTCCCGTGCCCTCGCAGACTGGGGAGAGCGCCTGCGCGATCATGATGTGGAAATGCATGTACTCAGCCTGCGTGGCGAGGAACCCGAAGGGGAAGCGCTCTTTGCCGAAAAAGGGGTGCCTCTGACCTGCGTCTCCTTAGGAAAGATGGACCCCCGCAGTCTCAGCGTGATCCGAAAGCATGCCCTGGCCTGCAATGCACAGATCCTGCATTTGCATGGTTATGCTGCAGCCCATTTCGGCCGACTGCTCTCCATGTGGATGCGGATTCCGAACATCGTGCACGAACATGTGGTCTTTCCTTCCATGAAGTGGCATGAAGACCTTGCAGACCGGATCTTTGCCCCCCTAACCACCCAGGGCCTGGCCATCTCCAAGCCGGTTGAGCAGTTCATGATCGAAAAACGGCATATTCCTGCCGCCAAGCTGGAAACCTTTTTCTACGGCCTGCCCCTCGAAGAGTGGAGCCGCCCGCCCGAAGACGAACTTCTAGCCTGCCGCGAACAGCTACAAGGATCCGATCAGGCATTACGCTTGATCGCCGTCGGCCGCCTGGCCACGCAAAAAAACCTCCCCAGTCTCCTGCAGGTTCATGCAGAACTGTTGGAGGAGTTTCCGGATCTGGAATTGTTGATTGTCGGAGAAGGACCCGAACGGGCTCATCTGGAATCTCTCGCCGGGAAACAGGTACAGTTCAGCGGATTTCAGCGGGATGTACGTCCCTGGTTGGCCCTCTCCGATGTCTTTGTCATTCCTTCGGACTACGAAGGCGGACCCCTAACGCTGTTTGAAGCCATGCGCCTGGGACTGCCCTGCGTATCCACTCCAGTGGGATTGGTCCCGGAAGCCATCGAAGAAGGCAAAACCGGTTTTCTCTTCCCCCCCGGGAATGTGGAAGCGTTGAAAGAGAGCCTTCGGCCCCTGCTTCAGGATGAATCTCTACGCCGTCGCATCGGCGAAGCCGCCCGGGTCAGCAGTGAGCGCTGGGACATGCGCGTTGCCGTGGAACAACTTACGGGAGTTTATCGCCGGCTTATTCCCGGTATTCCGGTATGAAAACCAAATTTCTCCTTCCCCTCTTTGCGCTGCTTTCTGCCATTCTCTTATGGACGGTGGTAACCTGGCCCCTGGCCTCCCTCTCCACTCGTGCGGTAGCCGCAGCCCCGACCAATTTTACCGATTCTCCCCCGCAGGCCATGATCGCCGGGGATCACTTGCAGATGCTCTACCATCTCTGGCTGGGTCATGACACCTTCTTTGGCCCCACCCCCTGGGCCACCAATGTCTACGAATTCAATGTGGGCAGTGATGAGGACCTGCGGGCTTACTCGACCTACTATTTCCCCTTTAATTTCTTCTACAGTATCGGATACCTGCTGGGTGGCTTCGCCTTGGGTATGAATGTGGCCGTCATCCTCAGCCTCTTCATTTCCATCTGGGCCACCGCCGTCTGGTTGCGACGCTGGTTTCCCAATAATCCGGCTTTAATCCTGTTTGCCACCCTGCTGGGACAGGCTCTCCCCTACCGCTGGCACACCTTGATGAACGGCAGTCCGACGGGTCTGTCCATGATGTGGGTGCCGGTCCTGCTCCTGGGCATTGATAAATGGATTCGCGACCGCAGCCGACTCGGGGCCTTCTACGCCGGAGCTGCCGTCTTTCTATCCGGCTGGTCCGATAGCCATGTGTTTTTTTTCTCCGGCATGCTCTCTGTGGCCGCCATGATTCCGGCATTGCTCTTGATCCGGGAGCGAATCTGGCCCAGTAAGGAGGAGTTCCTCGGTTGGCTCAAAAGTGCCTGGCCCTTGTTCCTCTGGGTAGCCCTGGTGCTCTTCCAAGCCTGGAAAGTCACGGAGGACAATAAGGACCGTGATATCGCTGTGCATGGGCGTCCTCCTTCTGAAGTAGCGCTGTTCTCCCCCCATCTGGAGGAGGCCTTCGATTTCGACCACTGGGGCGGGGCCGTGGAAAGTTATTTGGGCTGGCTGCCCCTTCTCGTACTCATCGCCGGACTGGGCTTCTGGATCTGGCGCATTCAACAGGGCGAGCGCAGCTCCTGGAAATATCCCGTAGCGATCCTGCTCTACAGCCTGGGAATGCTGATGATTCTACTCGTCGCCACCGGGGTACATAATCCCTTCGGTCTAATCTGGTGGCAGCGCCTCTGCAAGCTGCTCCCTCCCCTGGGCCTGATTCGTCAGCCGGCTAAAGTCTATCTGCTGCTGCCACCTATTCTTTCTTTGTTGATGCTGCTGAGCTTCCAGTCCTTCCCTCAGCGCTTCCGCACCTGGATCTGTCTGGGTATTTCGTTGCTGGTGGGCTTGAGCTTTGTGCAGCGCATTCATCCCCGTATCAGCCTCATTGACTTGGAAAACAGCGCCTATGCCGCCGTAGCCGCCCAGGAGGAGGACGCACAGGCGCTGGCCCTGCCTCTGTGGCCGGGCAATGCCCACTGGTCCTCGCTCTACACCCATAGTGCCATGTTGCATCGCGTGCGCATGGTCAATGGCTACAACCCTGCCCCACGGGTCACCTACATCGACGAAGTATTCAAACCGTACGCTCCACTCAACCAGGGCATGATCACCGATACACTGCTCAACGGGCTGCAGGAAATGGGCGTGGAGCATCTGATTCTGCACGAAAATGCCTTTCCACAAAAGGTCAGTGCCTTTGCCGTAGGCGATACCCTCCGTGCCATGCTCACCCATCCGCGGCTGCGCTTCCTAGAACAGGATCGCTCTGTCTGGGCTTTTGAGATCCTCGCAGCCAGCGAAGCCGAGACGCCCCCGGAAGCACTGCGCCCCCCTTGGCAGAATACAGGAGCCAGCTTGCACCGGGAAATCGAACACAATCAGATCGGTGACCTGGTCTTATTGGAAGACCCTCGCTTCTTTGCCGGAAAAGCAGTCGAGTTTGCGGAAGCACATCCTCCGCTTCAGTTGTTGGATATTCATGGCACCCTGCCCTGGCCCCGGAAAATCTGGCTGGTAGGTGAAGGTGAAGGCGAACTTCGCTTCCGCTGGAAGCTGGGCGAACAAGAGGGTGAACAACTTCTCAGCTGGGAAAGCAACAGCCCCGCATGGCGAGCCCTGGAACTTCCGGCCAGTGAAGGAGAAGTCCCCATTCAGCTGAGTGTGGAATGGCATTCCGGAAAAACGGTCCTGGATTTCATGAGCCTCACCACGGAGAGTTGGAATCCCAACATCGACGAGCCTCTTACGCTCTATCCCGGTGAATGGTTCCATGCGGGCTTTACCCATAACAAAAGCTGGGAACTGCATCTGGATCCGGAACGTGAATCTGCGGATGCCATTCTCTATGGTCCCGGCCTGCCTCTTGCGGTGGGGAGCTACTCACTTCGCGCACAGTTCAGCTCCGAAGCCCCCGAGGGCACGCTACTCGGTACCCTGCGCCTGCGTCATATGGGCTTGGAACGCGAAGTCGAACTGCGCCAGGGCGAAGAAGCCCAGTTGAAGTGGGAGCAGCCCGGTAACCGCTGGTTTATGGTCGAGTTTGAATACTCCGGCCTGGCCCCCATGCAGATTCAAGGTTTTGAGCTTCAGCAGGAAAGCGACTCCCCCGCTCCATGAGCAGCACCCGGGTCTTACTGCTCATCGATCTGTATCCGCCTTTTATCGGCGGAGCGGAAACCCACGCGGCCCATTTAGCGGAAGCTCTGGTGGCTCGGGGCTTGGAGCTTACCGTGCTGACCCGCCAATTTCAGCCTGAACTCCCCGCGGAAGAACAGCCCCGGGAAGGGCTGCGAATCCTCCGCCTTCCCGATCCACCCGGTGGAACCCGCTGGGCCAAATACAGCATCATCCCTGCTTTTCTGAAGGAATTACGTGCACGCAAAGACGAATACGATCTGCTCTACGTTTGCGGCTTTCGCGTGCTGGGCTGGCCCATCTGCGGTCTGGCGAAACAACTAAATACACCCGTACTCCTCCGGGAGGAGGTGCTGGGCGAGCTCTCCGGAGCCTTTATTTGGGAACAGCCAGGTCGGGGAGAACGTGCCGCATTGAAAATGCTCTTCCGACCCCTGGTTCAGATACGCAACCGGCGTTTGAAAAAACGAGCACACTTTCTCTCTATCTCCTCCGCGGTGGAGGAAGAATTTCTGGAAGCGGGCGTTCCCAAGGAACGGATCCGTTCCATTGCCAACGGCATCGATACAAACAAGTTCAAGCCTGCAGACCCGGAAAAGCGGGGCGAGCTTCGCAGGGAACTCTCTTTGCCTCAGGGGGAATTGCTGTTCATCTATACCGGTAAACTCAATCAGGGCAAAGGGCTACAGCTTCTGCTGCAGGTCTGGAAACGCTGGGTTGCGGAAGGGCAGCCCGGACATCTGCTTCTCGTAGGGGCCGGGGGCGGACAGTGGCTCTCCTGTGAGCAGGAACTGAAAGACTTCGTCGAGCAGGAGCAGCTCAAGGAGCGGGTAACCTTTGCCGGCTACCAGCAGCAGGTGCTTCCCTTTCTGCAGTGCGCGGATGTGTTTGTGTTTGCCTCAGAAGCTGAATCCTTTGGCTTGGCCCCCCTGGAGGCGAATGCCTGTGGCTTGCCAGCCGTATCCACCGATGCCGGGGCCCTGGCCGAGACGGTTCCCGACATGGAAGCCGGACTGAGTGTGCCTACGGGGGATGCCGATGCCTTTTATCAAGGCATGAAACGCTTGGCTGAGGATGCCGAGCTTCGTGTAGAACTGGGCAGGAAAGCCAGCGAACGGGTGCGGCGTCTCTATGGCTTTGATGCGATTGCCGAGCAGCATCTGCAGGCCTTTGCCGCCTTAACGGAGGCGAGATGAGCGATCCAAGCTCCAGCGCTCCGGGAACGGGGAAGCGGGAACAGGACGGGCTTCACGCCGTTGCCGGTCAGACACTGTGGAATCTCCTGGGGATGATCAGCCCCTTGGTTGTGGCCCTGGTGGCCATTCCCATTCTGCTCAAAGACCTGGGGGAGGAACGCTTCGGCATGCTGGGCATTATTGGTCTGCTCATTGGCTACCTGAGCGTGTTTGATTTAGGTATTGGACAGGCTCAGGCTTACTGGATTTCCGATGCCCGGGGCCGCGGTGAAACCGAATTGCTCCCGCGACTGTTCCAGACCTCGCTCCTGATTATTTTCCTTCTGGGTATCCTGCTTGGGTTGGGCATCTGGTTTGGAGCTGAACCATTAGGTAGCCGTTTCCTTAAGGTATCACCGGAGATGATGCCGGAAATGATTCTGTCCATGAAGTATGCGGCTTTTGCCATTCCGCTGGCCATTCTCGCGCCCTGCCTGGTGGCCACTCTGGAAGCCTTTCAGGAATTCAGACTGATCAACCTGTTGCGCATTCCAACCTCCGCCAGTTACTTTCTCGCTCCACTCTGCGTGCTTCCTTTCACCGAGGGGCTGCCCCCGGTGATTCTGGCCATGGCCGTGGGCCGTCTCTTTGAAACCCTCGCCTTCGGCAGTGGCTGTTTGCGACGGATTCCCGGCGTATTCTCCGGCTGGCTGTTTTCGAAACAGCTCTGCGGAAAACTGCTGGGCTATGGCGGATGGATGACCCTGACCAATATCCTGGCGCCGCTCATGATTCACGGGGACCGATTTATCCTCGGCAGCACCAAAAACCTGTCCGAGGTGGCCTTTTATGTCACCCCGGCCGAATTCGTGATCCGTCTCCTCGTCCTGCCCAGAGCCCTGGTCACCGTGTTGTTTCCGAATCTCACCATTCGTTTTTCCCAGAAACGCAGTGGGGCCGGCGAGCTGCTACTGCAGTGCGGCAGCCTCTTAGCCGCACTCCTGGGCGGGCTCTGCGTCGCATTGATGCTCTTTGGCCCCTGGGCTCTCAGTCTGTGGCTGGGCAAGGATTTCAGCGATTTCGCTGCCGAATGCGGACCCGTATTGCGCTGGCTCAGCCTGGGCATGTTTTTCCTGGGCCTGACTTATCTGCCCCAATTCAGCATTCAAGCGGCAGGAAAACCCAAATGGACGGCTTTGCTCTTCCTCGCCGAAGTGCCTCTGTACCTCTATCTGGCCCGGCAGGGAGCCCAAAACGGAGGAGCTGCCGGTATTGCCATGGCCTGGAGCTTGCGATGCGCCATCGATTTCTTCGCCATGAGCTTGCTCGCCACCAAGGCGTTACCGGAATACCGGCATTATCTCCCACGCCTGATCCTGCGCATGCTTCCTGTGGGGCTCTGCCTCGGCCTCAGCCTGCTGCCCCCTCTGAGCAATGACTTCCCCCTCCCCCTACTCGCCGCCATTCCTGTAGTCATTGCCATCATGTGGTTCCTCGTCCTCGGCAAAGCCGAACGCAAACTCCTGCTCAAACCGCTCGGGCTCTGAAGTTTTTTACCACGACCTGCCTGCCTCAATGGGCGTAGCCCTTTGGGTAGGAGAGCACGAAGGTCGCGAAGCGGATGCTCCGGCTTGGGCTCCGAGGATTTTTTTGTGTGCTCGGGTTCTTCAGGGGGGTAATCACGACCTGCCTGCCTCAATGGGCGTAGCCCTTTGGTAGGAGGGCGCGCCTGCCCGCAGGACGGAGCCTGCAGGCGACGGCCAGGGAAGCGGATGCTCCGGCATAGGTTCCGGGATTTTTTTTGTGCGCTTGGGTTCTGAAGGATATTTAACCACAGCCTACTTGCCGCATTTGAAGTACGAAGGACTCGCCTACTACTGGACGAATCCTGCAAAACCCGAGCGCACTCACTAAACTCCAGAACCCGAGCGCAAAAAAAAAAATCTCCAGAACCCAAGCCGGAGCATCCGCTTCGCGCCCTTCGCGCCCTTCGCGCCCTTCGCGCCCTTCGTGGAAAATAAAAACAGAGACTTAGCCAGAGCCCACGCGCACATGCAACCCCTTCAAGACCCAAGCCGGAGCATCCGCTTCCCTGGCCGTCGCCTGCAGGCTCCGTCCCGCGGGCAGGCGCGTTCTTCGTGCCCTCCTATCCCAAAGGGCTACGCCCATTGAGGCAGGCAGGTCGTGGTAAATAAAAACAGAGCCTTAGCCAGAGCCCAAGCCCGCATGCTGGCCCCCGGAAGGCTCCGCCCTGCGGGCAAGCAGTGCACATCTAAGTGCATCCGCGTTTTCCCTCCAAGTTGAACGGAGCCCATGCTTTACAGCCGATATCAAAGCCTGTATACCAAACGCTTTCCGATGACCGAAGACAACAAAACCACCGAAAATGTACTGGAAGTTGTATGGCCCTGGCGCAACCAGGAAGAGCTTCCAAAAGGTCCCCAACGCCCTGGCCCTGGACGACTGCTTCTGCAGGCTCTGATCCCCGCCGCGGTGGGGGGAATTTTCTTTGCCTTCGACGCTCTGGGCAAGCCTGTGCCCCACGTAGCGGTTCCATTGGTGCCGATCATTCTCTGGAGCCTCTCCGGTATTCTGCTCTTTCTCGGTCTGTTCATCCCGAAAGCCTTTTTCTGGGTAGAGCATAAAGTCTTTTCTCTGGTGGCAGGCATTGGCTGGCTGATGAGTTGGATCCTACTGGCTCCCCTCTACGCTGTCTTTTTCTGTCCCGCCCATTTCTTTCGCGCCCTGCGTGGCAAAGATGCCCTGCAGCGCAAACTGGATCCGGAAGCAGACAGCTATTGGAATGAACGCGAAAAGATCAGCGCGGATAACTATTACAGCCGGCAGTTTTAATGAATATTCTTGGCATCAGTGCGTATTATCATGATTCCGCCGCCGCCCTCATTCGGGATGGTGAACTGATTGCGGCCGCTCAGGAAGAGCGCTTTACCCGCAAAAAACATGACGAAGGCTTCCCCTCAAATGCGGTCCGCTATTGTCTGGCCGAAGGCGGACTGAGCGGATCCGATCTTGATGGCGTCGCCTTCTACGACAAACCGCTGAGCAAATTCGGGCGGATTCTCGAAAGTTACATGAGCATTGCGCCCCGCGGCCTGCGCTCCTACCGCCTCGCCCTTCCCATTTGGATGAAGCACAAACTGTGGATTCCCTTGGAAATTGAAAAATCCCTGGAAGCCTGCGGCGTGGATATGCCGGAGAATCTCTACTTCCCGGAACACCACGAATCGCACGCCGCTTCTGCCTTTTACCCGTCCCCCTTTGAATCGGCAGCCGTACTCACGGTGGACGGCGTCGGGGAATGGGCCTCCACCACCATTGGACGCGGTCGGGGTCGGGAACTGGAGATACTCAAAGACATCCGCTTCCCCCACTCCTTGGGACTGCTGTATTCCGCATTCACCTATTTCTGCGGATTCCGGGTGAATTCCGGGGAATACAAACTCATGGGTCTGGCCCCCTACGGCAAACCGATCTATGCAGACTGCATCCTTGAGAACCTCATCGATGTGAAAGAGGACGGAAGTTTCCGTCTCAACATGAAGTATTTCGCCTATCTCGAAAGCTTTGTGATGACCAACAAGGCCTTCGCCGAGCTCTTCGATGGCCCTGCCCGTAAAGCCGAAACAGATCTCGGCCAGCGGGAAATGGATCTCGCCCGTTCCATTCAGGTGGTGACCGAGGAAATCGTGCTCAAACTGGCCCGGCACGCCCGCGAACTTACCGGAGAGAAATACTGCTGTCTGGCCGGAGGAGTCGCCCTGAACTGCGTGTCTAACGGGCGCCTGCTGCGCGAAGGACCTTTTGAAGATATCTGGATTCAACCCGCTGCCGGCGATGCCGGTGGCGCTCTGGGTGCCGCCTGGATGGCGCATCATATGGCCGAGAAAAAACCTCGTACCTGCGTGCCCGGTTTTGACAGCATGAAAGGCTCTTATGTGGGCCCCGAATTCAGCGATGAAGAAATCGGCGCTTTTCTCGAAGCCAAAGGCTATGTCGGTACCCAGTTGGACAAAGACGCCTGGGCCCCGCGGGTCGCTGAACTGCTCGATTCCGACAAAGTGGTAGGACTCCTACAGGGCCGCATGGAATTTGGACCACGTGCCCTCGGCGGCCGATCCATTCTCGGCGACCCCCGTTCTCCCAAGATGCAGTCTCAGATGAATCTGAAGATCAAGTACCGTGAATCCTTCCGCCCCTTCGCTCCCAGCTGCCTGGAAGAACGGGTTTCCGATTTCTTTGAATTGGACCGTCCCTCTCCTTACATGCTGCTGGTGGCCCCGGTGAAAGAAGAGCGTTGCCTCGGCGTTGAAGATCAGCCCCCGGGAGAAATTCGTGAACGCATTCATCAGGTTCGCTCCGATGTTCCCGCCATTACCCATGTCGACTATTCCGCCCGGGTACAGACGGTAACGCCGGAACGCAATGGGCGCTATTATGATTTGATCAAAGCCTTTGAGGAACGCACCGGATTCGGCATTCTCATCAACACCTCTTTCAACGTCCGCGGGGAACCCATCGTGTGCACCCCCGAGGATGCCTACCGTTGTTTCATGCGCACGGAAATGGATGTGCTCGTGCTGGGCTCCTGGGTGCTGCTCAAGGAAGACCAACCCGACTGGCAGGATAAAGGCGTCTGGCAGGAAGAGTTTGCCCTCGACTAAGCCCCTGCACGGCATCCCTCCTCCGCATCCATTGGACTGACTCAAAGGAATCTCATGAGAGCATTTAAATATTTAGGTCGTTTGCTGAAAGAATCCGCAGGCTACGCGTCTGAAAACAAAGCATGGTGGATGGTCCCCCTCATTCTGGTGCTGTTGCTCTTCGGTCTGCTAATCCTGGTGATGCAGGGTGCCTCGCTCCCCTTTATCTACACCTTGTTCTGATGGCCTCTGAAGCGGGTTATCCTAAAGCTGCCGACCGCTGGATGGGCGTCGCGCAGATACTCTGCGTCCTCTTTTTTCCCTGGCTATGGTTCTTTGAACGCATCCCGGACAGCAAAGAGCTTCCTCACCTGACCTGGCACTGGGGCTGGCTCTTTCTGCCCATCATTCTCGGTGGCATCAAACTCTTCCGCCGCGAATCCGCCCGGGATGCCGGTGCGGAGATTCCTCCCGCCACGAAACAGGCTGCCCTGGGTGCCAAAATCTCGCTTGCGGTGATGACGCCTTTCCTGGCGGTGCTCGCCGCCAACGGCGTGCTCGAACTCCGTGGCTACAATCGCGAATTGCCCACCATCGAATTTAAGACCCGGGAACCGAACGATAAGGTTGAAGCCGACCGGGTTTTGAATCATCCGGTTCTGCTCTTCACCTTTAACCCGGGCACCATCTACAATGCGGTGGAAATCAACAGCCTCGGTTACCGGGAACGCGAGGTCAACCCAGAGAAAGCTCCAGGGAGCAAACGGGTCATCTGCCTGGGCGACAGCATCACCGCCCAGGGACGGCCCAATTATTCCGGCCTGCTGCATGAACGTCTGCAGGAAGAGGCTCCTAGCGAACAGCCCTGGGAAGCCTTCAATATGGGCGTATACGGCTACAGCTCCCGGCAGGGACTGGCCGTATTCCGTCTGCAAGCCAAACCGCTGAAACCGGATTACATCACCGTCTACTTCGGTCCCAATGACCGCTTGCTGCATGGACAAATGGACAAACACCGTATGTCCAAAACCGCCAGCGGTGCCACCAAAGCCCTCCTGGAAAATTTTCAGGAAAAACCTCTCGGGCAATATATCATCGGTAAATCCCGTGACCTGGCCTTGAAACGTCAGGAGGACCTGGGCGTAGAAGGCAAAGTGATCCGGGTTCCCCACGACGACTACCGCCATGTGCTGCGCCGCTTCGTGCTCGAGGCAAGGGAAATTGATGCCGAAGCCATTCTGCTTACCGCCCCCCGGCGTGAGCTCAGCCCGGGTTTGCTCAGCCGTGGTTTTGCGATCTCGGTGGAGAATCAGGAGAAACGCCACGACGAGTACAATGAGATCGTGCGGGAAGTGGC
Source organism: Verrucomicrobia bacterium UBA6056 (assembly GCA_002429005.1). Classification (GTDB taxonomy): domain Bacteria; phylum Verrucomicrobiota; class Kiritimatiellia; order SS1-B-03-39; family UBA6053; genus UBA6056. Next base: position 60,088 of record DIYK01000096.1, on the reverse strand, counting down.
TGCAGAACTGGATGCGCCCCTGCTGGATCTGGCCAAGTTGATGGAAGGCGATTCCTTCGATCACATGTTTGCCGACGACGGCATCCATTTCGATTCCTACTCCACAGAACACGTGGCTAAACCCGAAACACAACCCGGCCTCGAGTTCATCGCCGAACAGCTACATCAGCTGATTGTCGAACTGGAACAGTAGACTTCTGTTTCAACAGAAGGAGCGCTACCCGGGGGGAGCCCGGCTAGCAGTCACTGCAAAGCCTATGGACCGCGTGCATCCACGCCGGGGCGTGACAGGCCTGTACGCGATGCAGATGCAAGACAAGCTTACTCCCCGCTGGAACTCGCGGCTTCCAACAGGGGAATCAGTTCCGGATGCCCTCCATACTCAGCCCAATCCCGTGGCGTCCCTCCCCAGATCGTATCGAGTGCAAGCGGATCGGCTCCATGTTGCAATAAGGCCTTCACCGTATCGCCGTGCCCATAGTAGGCGGCCTGATGCAGGGGGCTACTATGACGATGAAATCCTTCCGGAGCATAGAAGCTGGGCTGGGTGTTTCCGGCTTCCGAGGAACAAAGTAACGAGATCATCTCTGCACGTCCCTGCAGGGCTGCCACCATCAACGCTTTCTGTACATCTGCTTCGCTGGGGCACGGTTCTTCCTGCAACAGGAGTTTCAGAGCCGCTTCGTCATTCAGCAACACCAGAACCGCTAAACTCCTGTCTGCACCCTGAGCCAACAACAACTCCACTGCAGTTCCTTCCCCTTCGGCCAGGGCGGCATCCATGGCGGCATTGGCATCTGCGCCATAACTACAGAGCAACTCAATCAGAGGCTGTTGTTGCTGTTCCTCTCGGGCCACCTTTCCGGAGGCCACCAGGCTGAGGCAGAAATTCATCTGCTCCTGCAAGGACTTCAGCTCCTGACGGGTTGCCTCCTCCAGAATCAACTTGGTAATCTCAACGATGTTCTTCGGCATGCTTCCCTGGCGGATGGGATTCTCGGCCACGAAGCATAACAGGTAGGGACGGGCGAAATAGGCACCAACCCGGCTTCCGTCCTCTGCAGCCCGGTGGCTGAGCAACCAGGATTCCCTTTGCAACAGTAGCTGCAGGGCATCCAGCTCTCCCGCATCCAGATGATCCACCGCCTGTTGAAAAACAGGGTGATCAATACGCGGAAGAGGGGCGGCTGCAGAATTGGAATCGGTCATGGGAACACTCCGGCAAAGTAATAACACATCTACCAAAGATATGGAACTAAACGCCAGCGAACGGATCCTCGGTAGCGCAGATACGATGCCTGCTCGCAGAGAAGCTTTTCTTCCGAGTGAATCCTGAGTACCAGGAAAGGCACAAACAGGATAAACACGAGCAGGTTCAATCCTTTCGGTGCGGAAAGCAGGCAGGCCAGCAGCATCAGACTTTCGCCCAAATAAATCGGATGGCGTACCAGGCGGTACAGCCCTCCTTCGGAGATGCCACGACGTTGGGGCAGGATCGAAAAGTTCCTCCCCAGGTTGAGCAAAGAGATCAGCGCCAAAAGCGTGCCCACAGCAAAGAGCAGCTCAAGCCCTCCGCCCCATTCGTGGAAGGGTCTGCTGAAACGGAATAACAGGCCGCTCAACAGCAACGAAGGCAAAGCTGACAACAACCCCGATAGCGATACGCCCTGTTGCAACTGACTTCGAAACAACACCAGAGCCCCCACCACGATATTAAAGCAGGTGGTCAACCCCCGCACCACAGAGAGGCCGGGCTCTGGAAGATCAGAAAAGAGGCCCGCAACGCCCCAGCACATGATGCTCATGCCAAGGAACAGGTTGAAGAACCTCTCCTCCGCTTTCATGGATCAATAGATCCAGAAAGACCAGTCGAAGATCCAGCTCAGGAGGTTCACACCGGCCAACAACACAATGTAAATGATCCAGGAGGGAAAGCCTCCGCCTTGTGAAGGACTCATAAGAATACCTATAGAAGATGCGTTTCGCGTGGTCGGAGCGAAACCGGTTTCAGCGTAGCAACGTAGGTGACCAGATCCCGAGCTAGGAAGCAAATTCCTACAAGTCAAGGCAAGGATGCAGCTGTAGCTCCAATTTTCATTCGCTATGCAAACGTACTGGATTCGTTTTTCGAATCGGTTTCCATCTCGATAGGTGGAAAAACGAATGGAAAATGTTTCCAGAAAAGCGCTAAACCATAAGCCCGGATCAGTGAGGGTAGAGGGAAAGGAGAGCCGAGGGATGCAACCGATCCTGATCCGGGTGATAGAATCCGAGTTCCTGTTCTCCTGAAAGAAACACAAAACGGTCCTCACTCCATTCAATGCGCAGATCCTGATGATCCGGATCGGCATAGAGTAAGGTTTCGGTGGAACGTTTCACCTCCCCTTTCTGGAGCAGAACGACCCGGGTAGGAATCGAAATTTCCCAGTCGCTTGCCTGTTCGATGCGCAAGCTGCGCGTCTCATCCACCAGTTGCGACTCCCCAATCACCCGGTAGCCGCGGGACCCCTGCAGATAGCTCAGCATCAGACCCAGCACGAACAGAGCTCCAACTATGAGATGCCAGCCTTTCATCCACTCAAACTACACATCTTCCGAAGTTCGGAAAAGCTCAGAGCCCTGTTTTCCGAAGTTCGGAAAGAGCGCTGTGCGCTTCTGGGAGATATCCCGCAGGGACTGCGGGACTACGGACCCTCATGACCAATGACGGTCGGTTGGCGGTTGGCGGTTGGCGGTTGGCGGTTGGCGGTTGGCGGTAAAACTTACGAACGGATGCGCAAACGACAAGCCAACGAATGACCAATGACTTATGACTAATGACCCATTGACCCATTGACCCATTTACCCATTGACTAATGACCAATGACCAATG
>DIYK01000096.1:28734-57136 GCA_002429005.1 Verrucomicrobia bacterium UBA6056 | reverse complement strand
TGACTAATGACCAATGACCAATGACCAATGACTCCTAAGAAAAAACCCCCTTCCGCTTGCGCAGAAGGGGGCTGGGAACGTTAGACGTTCGGGTAGCTTACATCATGCCGCCCATGCCGCCCATGCCGCCCATGTCGGGGGCACCGCCAGCGGGTGCTTCTTTTTCCGGGATATCGGTAATCATGCACTCGGTGGTGAGCAGGAGGGATGCGATGGAGGCTGCGTTCTGCAGAGCGGAACGGGTTACCTTCGCAGGGTCAATGATACCCGCTTTCACGAGGTCGGCGTATTCACCGGAAGCCACGTTGTAGCCGTTGTTACCCGCGTCGGCTTTCACCTTCTCGACCACGATAGCACCTTCGCCACCGGCGTTGGCCACCAGCTGACGCAGGGGGGCTTCGCAGGCTTTGCGGATGATGTCGACGCCGATGGCTTCTTCACCTTCGAGGCTGAGGTCGTTCAGAGAAGCCTGAGCGCGGAGCAGAGCGGTACCGCCACCAGCGACGATGCCTTCTTCCACAGCAGCACGGGTGGCGTGCAGTGCGTCTTCCACACGGGCTTTCTTCTCTTTCATTTCGGTCTCAGTGGCAGCGCCCACGTTGATCACCGCAACACCGCCAGCCAGTTTGGCCAGACGCTCCTGCAGTTTTTCACGATCATAGTCAGAAGAAGTATCTTCGATCTGACGTTTGATCTGAGCGATACGGCCCTGAATGCCTTCAGCGGAGCCAGCACCTTCCACGATGGTAGTGGATTCTTTGTCGATGCTCACGCGTTTAGCGGTACCGAGGTCTTCCACCGTCACGTTCTCGAGCTTGATGCCGAGGTCTTCGGTGATGCAGGTGCCGCCGGTGAGGACAGCGATGTCTTCGAGCATGGCTTTACGACGGTCGCCGAAACCGGGAGCTTTCACAGCCGCTGCGTTCAGGGTGCCACGGATCTTGTTCACCACGAGGGTGGCCAGGGCTTCGCCTTCGACGTCTTCTGCGATGATCAGCAGGGGACGGCCGCTCTGGGACACTTTCTGCAGCAGGGGCAGCAGTTCCTGGAGGTTGGAGATCTTCTTCTCGAAGATGAGGATGTAGGGATCTTCCAGGGCCACTTCCATGGATTCGGTGTCGGTCACCATGTAGGGGGAGAGGTAGCCTTTGTCGAACTGCATGCCTTCGACCACGTCGAGGGTGGTTTCGATGGATTTGGCTTCTTCCACGGTGATGGTGCCGTCTTTGCCGACTTTTTCCATCGCTTCGGCAATGATTTCACCGATGGTGGTGTCGCCGTTCGCGGAAATGGTAGCAACCTGAGCGATCTCAGCGCTTTCTTTCACCGGAGTGGAGAGTTCGCTCACCTGAGCCACAACCGCAGCCACAGCCTGGTCGATACCGCGTTTGATGCCCATGGGGTTGGCGCCAGCGGTTACGTTTTTCAGACCTTCGCGGTACACGGAAGCGGCCAGCACGGTCGCCGTGGTGGTTCCGTCACCGGCTACGTCGGAGGTTTTGCTCGCGACTTCGCGAACCATCTGGGCACCCATGTTTTCAAAGGGCTCTTCCAGTTCGATTTCTTTAGCCACGGACACACCGTCTTTGGTCACGGTGGGGGAGCCGAATTTTTTGTCGATGACCACGTTACGGCCTTTGGGGCCCATGGTTACAGCAACGGCTTTGCTGAGTTTGCTCACGCCGTCGAGGATGCTCTGACGAGCTTCGGTATCAAAGAGAAGTTGTTTTGCCATGCTCTTAATTCCTTAGATTAGTTGTTGATCACGCCGAGGATGTCATCCTGACGCATGATCTGGTAGGTTTCGCCGTCGAATTTGATTTCGGTGCCGCCGTACTTGGGCAGCAGGATGGTGTCGCCGACCTTGACGTTGAACACAATGTCATTGCCGTCACTGTCTTTGCCGCCAGTACCAATGGCGACGACTTCGCCTTCCTGGGGCTTTTCTTTAGCGGCATCGGGGATGATGATTCCGCCGACCTGCTGTTCTTCTTCCTGAATCGGTTTGACCAGAACGCGGTCTCCGAGGGGCTGGAACTTCATGGGTGTACTCCTATTTGGGGTTGTACGGGGTTAGGTAAGAGAAGTCCCGCCCTCCTCCGGTTGGAGAGGGACGGGACAGTGTTGATTGGTGGGTTATTTGTCGCTGTCGACGACTTCAGCATCGATGATGTCATCATCGCTGCCGCTGGTTGCGCTTTCGCCCTGCGGGGGCGGGGGAGCTCCGGCACCGGCGGCGGCTTCGGGGCCGGCCTGGCTGTAGAGATCCTGTGCGATGCTCTGCATCTCGCCATTGAGTGCTTCCATCGCAGTTTTGATGCCTTCGTTGTTGTTGGCTTCCAGTGCAGCTTTTACATCCGCTACTTTGGCCTGCACCGCAGTCTTTTTGTCTTCCGGGATTTTGTCACCGTTTTCTTCGAGAAGTTTCTCGGTCTGAAAGACGGTGGAATCGGCCTGGTTGCGCAACTCGACCGCGTCTTTGCGTTCGGCGTCCTCGGAGGCATGTTCTTCGGCTTCTTTGACCATGCGATCGATGTCGCTGTCATCCAAACCACTGGAGGCCTGAATGGTGATTTTATGCTCTTTGCCAGTGCCCAGATCTTTGGCGGTCACATTGAGGATGCCATCCAGGTCCAAGTCAAAGGTGACTTCGATCTGCGGCGTGCCACGGGGAGCAGGCGGAATGCCATCGAGGCTGAACTTGCCAATGCTCTTGTTGTCACTGGACATTTTGCGCTCACCCTGGATCACGTGGATGTCCACCTGAGGCTGGTTGTCTGCTGCAGTCGAGAAGATTTCAGACTTCTTGGTCGGAATGGTGGTGTTCCGCTCAATCAGCGGAGTAGCAATGCCGCCCATGGTCTCAATGCCGAGAGTCAGGGGAGTCACATCCAGCAAGAGCACGTCTTTGACGTCGCCCTTGAGCACGCCGCCCTGGATGGAGGCACCAATGGCCACCACTTCGTCGGGGTTCACACTCTTGTTCGGTTCTTTACCGAAAAAGGCCTGTACGGCTTCCTGCACTTTGGGCATCCGGGTGGAACCACCCACGAGAACCACTTCCTGAACCTCGCTTTTGGACACGCCGGCATCGCTGATGCAGGCCTGAACCGGTTTCAGAGACCGTTCAATCAATCCATCCACCAGAGATTCAAGCTTTGCCCGGCTCAAGGGCACATTCAAATGCTTGGGTCCACTGGCATCTGCAGTGATGAAGGGCAGATTGATGTCATAGCTATTGGAGCTGGAAAGAGCAATTTTGGCCTTCTCAGCTTCTTCCTTCAAACGCTGCAGGGCCATCGGATCCTGAGTCAGATCAATGCTGTTTTCCTGTTTGAAGCTGTTGGCGAGGAATTCGATGATTGCCTGGTCAAAATCGTCACCACCGAGGTGGGTGTCGCCATTGGTGGCTTTCACTTCGAACACGCCGTCACCAATTTCGAGTACGGAGATATCGAAGGTACCACCACCGAGGTCGTAGACTGCGATGTTCTCTTCAGAATTCTTGTCCAAACCATAGGCCAAAGAAGCTGCAGTCGGCTCGTTGATGATGCGGAGCACTTCCAAGCCAGCGATTTTACCAGCGTCTTTGGTGGCCTGACGCTGGGAGTCGTTGAAATAAGCCGGCACCGTAATTACGGCCTGACTCACACTCTCTCCCAGAAAGGCTTCAGCGTCCGCTTTCAGCTTCTGCAGAATCATGGCAGAAATCTCGGGGGGGCTGTAGCTACGGCCATTGGCATCGATCTGCGCATCGCCATTCGCGGCTTTGCTTACGGTGTAAGGAACGTATTTCAGTTCTTCCTGCACCTCATCGAAGCCACGTCCCATGAAACGTTTCACGGAGGCAATCGTATTCTGAGGGTTGGTGACAGCCTGGCGTTTGGCAGCCTGGCCGACCAGACGTTCGCCATCTTTGGTGAAGGCCACTACGGAAGGAGTGGTGCGTGCGCCTTCGGCGTTGGGGATCACCACCGGCTCTCCGCCTTCCATCACGGACATACAGGAGTTGGTGGTTCCAAGATCGATTCCAAGTACTTTGGACATGTGAAAATCCTTTCAGATTCGGGTGAGACACGTTTAGATGCTCACCCATCTGCAAGGCGCATGCCAAGTTTCAGAATAAAATCTTAAGGCACTGAAAAGTAGGATATTACAGAATTTTAGATTTTTTCAGGACACAGGAACTGTGTCACAGTGTCTCATTTTGTCACAGTGTGCCCTGTCCCGCTGTGACACAGGTACTGGGTTTACACCAAGTGAGAACTCGCACAGATCCTAAACACCAGGGTAGACTCCCGCCTGGCAGCTAGGGCTCCCAGGTCCTGACACGGAAGAGAGGAAAGACTTTAGCTCTCATTTCTCCTTGCCCCGTCCCCGGATGCGATCAAGGACATGAGTATGACCCACGACGCATTTCTCAAACACGCCCACAGCGAATCCGCCCCGCTCTCCTCCTGGTCCATGTCCATGCAAGCCTTGTGGTGGAGTGCGAAAGGTGACTGGCATCAGGCCCATGAGCTGTGTCAGGTCGAAGGCAACGCTGAGGGCGACTGGGTGCATGCGTATCTGCATCGGGAAGAGGGCGATCTGGGCAATGCGGCTTATTGGTACCGGCGTGCCAACAAAAGCGTATGTGACAGCAGTCTCGAAGCAGAGCATCGCGCCATCTACGCTGCCCTGGCGCAAAACGCGTAGGCCCGGGAACAGCGCAGAGAGGCGCAGGGATCCCGGAGAATGTGTCGCAAGGTCCCATCCCTGAAGCGATTCCGCAGTCCTTCGTCCACATTCCGCAGTCAAATCGGCATTGCCTTTCGCAAATAGGGCTTTAAAGAGTCACGGCCTTTCCATTCCTGACCCCGGAGCCCCCGTGTCCACTCTTCCTTTACGTAACATTGGTATCATCGCCCACGTTGATCATGGCAAAACCACCTTGGTGGACGGCCTGCTCAAACAGGGGGGCGTCTTCCGTGAAAACCAGGCTGTGGCCGATCGTGCCATGGATTCGATGGATCTCGAGCGCGAAAAGGGCATTACCATTAAGTCCAAAAACGCGTCCGCCCTCTGGAAAGATGTGAAGGTCAACATCGTGGATACTCCCGGTCACGCCGACTTCGGCGGCGAAGTGGAACGTATTCTCAAGATGGTGGACGGGGTGATTCTGCTGGTGGATGCCACGGACGGTCCTCAGGCTCAGACCCGCTTTGTGTTGCGCAAAGCCTTGGAACAGAATCTGCCTTTGATTGTGGTGGTGAACAAAATCGACCGCGATACCGCCGTTCCCCTCAAGGTCCATGACCAGGTGCTCGACCTGCTGCTGGAACTGGATGCGACCGAAGAACAGTTTGCCGCTCCCTTCCTCTACGGCTCCGCCCGCGATGGATACATTGTCAAAGAACTCGAAGATCCCCGCGAAAGCCTCGGCCCGCTCTTCGATGCGGTCCTCGAGCATATCCCCGCGCCTTCTGCCGATCCCGAAGTTCCTTTCCGCATGGTGGTGAGTAACCTGGACTGGAACTCCTATGTGGGTCGTATTGCCATTGGCACCATGCGTGAGGGGACCCTCAAGCTGAACCAGAATCTGCAGCGCATCCTCCCCGACGGCACCCGGGTCACCGGCAAAGCAACCAAACTCTATGGCTTCAGTGGCATGGGTATGGAGGAAGTGGAGGAAATCGGTGCTGGCGAAATCGTTGGCGTAGCCGGCTTCGAAGACGTGTTCATTGGCGAAACCCTCTGCAGCAACCCCGAACAGGAAGCCCTGCCCTTTGTAGCCATTGATCCGCCCACGCTGCAGATGCAGTTCTGCGTAAACGACGGTCCCTTTGCCGGTACTGAAGGAAAATTTCTCACCTCCCGCCATCTGCGCGAGCGACTGCACCGCGAAACCCACACCAACGTGTCCATCCGCGTACAGGATACCGATCTCGGCTACGCCTTCAATGTGCAGGCCCGTGGTGAGTTGCAGATTGCTGTGCTCATGGAAACCATGCGCCGTGAAGGCTACGAAATGCTGGTTTCCCGTCCGGAAGTGATTCAGATCACCGACGATTCCGGCAAAAAGCTGGAGCCCTTCGAAGATCTCTGGCTGGACATTCCCAATGGGGTGCTCGGCGATATGATGCAGATCCTGGCAGCGCGCAAGGCCAACATCACCGACATGCAGCATGAAGGAGACCGGGTACTTCTACAGGCGGTAATTCCTACCCGCGGTCTCATCGGTCTGGACAGTATTCTCACCAACCTCAGCTCAGGCGAAGGGGTGATCAGCCATATGTTCAAGGAATATGGCCCGCTCGCAGGCCCCATTCCCTCCCGCAACACCGGGGCGCTGGTCTGTGCAGACAAGGGAGACAGTACCGCCTACGCCTTGGATACCATTCAAGAACGTGGCCGACTCTTTATTGGCCCGGGCGTGTCCGTATATGACGGGATGGTCATTGGCGAAAGCAGCCGCCCAGGCGATATGCCAGTCAACCCCACCCGGACCAAACAGTTGACCAACGTGCGTGCCTCCGGAACGGATAAAGCGATTCAGCTCGAGCCTCCCATCCAAATGAACCTCGAAAAAGCCATCGAATTCATCGCCGATGACGAGTTTGTGGAAGCGACTCCGGAAAGCTTGCGTATCCGTAAAAAGATTCTGGATCCCCACGAGCGCAAAAAAGCGCAGCGCGCAGCCAAACAGGAAGTCTAAGGGAGAGGGCTCTTATTGGCGGTTGCCGGTTGTTGGTTGTCGGTTTGAATAGTCACCAACGGACAACTGGAAACCGGGAACCAGACCTGTTACAAGGTTTTCAACACCTTCAAATCGGCCTTGCTGAAGGGTAAGTCGTCGCATTGCTGTCGGGTAACCCAACGGAAGTCCGCACAATCGATGGCTTTCGGTTCATCGCCCTGCCAGTCACAGTCCCACACTTCCATGTCGAGTTTGAAGTGACTGTAGACGTGTTTGACGCGCACGCGGGGCTTACGAGGTAACACTTCGACCCCGAGTTCCTCCTTCATTTCCCGTTTCACACAGTCCCGCAGGCTTTCCCCCTCCTCGACTTTGCCTCCGGGAAATTCCCAGAGGCCACCCAACATTCCCTCCTGCTTGCGGCGGGCGACCAGAAAGCGGCCATCCTCCCTCCAGAGCACCGCCGCAGCCACCAAAACGGTCGGGACTTTCTTTTTCGGTACTTTGTGCGGATAGGCTTCGGGGTTTCCCTGTTTGCAGGCCCGACAGAAATCCGATAGCGGACAGAGCAGACAGGCCGGTTTGCGGGGCAAACAGACTGTCGCCCCCAATTCCATCATCGCTTCGTTGAAATCTCCCGGGGGATGATCCCCCATCCAGCGGCGGGCAGACTGGCGCAACTCGTCCTTCAAGCCTTTGCGGTCCAATCGCTCCCCACAAGCGCAGAGCCGGGTAAGCACCCGCTCCACATTGCCATCCAGCACTGCAAAAGGTAGCCCAAAGGCCAAACTAAGAATCGCCGCCTGAGTGTAGGGACCAATCCCGGGCAGCGAGGCCAACTGATCTGGATCAGAGGGGAGTTCCCCGTCGAAGTCGGCCACAAGGACCTGAGCCGCTTTGTGCAGATTTCGACAACGGGCGTAATATCCCAGTCCCTCCCAAGCCTTCAGCACCGCCTCCTGTTCCGCCGCTGCCAGCGTGGCGATATCCGGAAAGAGATGCATCCAGCGCTCAAAATAGGGAATCACCGTCTCCACCCGGGTCTGCTGGAGCATCGCTTCTGAGATCCAAATGGCATAAGGACTACTGCGCGAACGCCATGGCATTTCCCTCCGATGTTGACCAAACCAGGTTAACAATCGGTGAGATCCGTCAGATTGGGCGCCTTTTGGCAATCGAATCATAAAAAAAACGCCTCTTTAGGCATATTAGGTTTTGACGTTTTTACCGCGAACTACGTATGTTGAGAAACGCGCAAACTCTCAGCAAGCCTGCCAAGGAAGTTAAGATGGCTACTCATAAGCGGAAAACCCTACAGATCAAGCGGCCGGAGGCCACCTCTTTTAAACCCGGCAAAAAACTGCCCAAAGTTGACGTCAACGAGGATGCAGCTGCCGGAAAGAGCCCGAAAACGGCTCAGATTAAAAAACCGGACGTGAATGCGGCCCCTGGCAGTAAGCCGGAAGAAGCGACACGCATCCAGTTGCCCAGCGAAGCCAAGATTCGCAAAGCACGTCGTGCCGATGAAAGTCAGGTGCTGCCGGATGAAAGTCTGCCCCAGGCAGAACAGATCGCCCAGGCTGAGAAAAGTGCGACCATGCCCATTCAGATTGATACCGAAGAGGTTCAGTCTGTGGATCCCGCCCGCCTCGCCCAGGCGCAGGACCAAGGCAACGATCAAACCATGCAGATCAATACCGACGAGCTGGAAGGTAATGACCGGACGATGCAGATCGACCCTGCTGCTCTGGAGGAAGAGGTCGATAACGTAGACCAGACCATGGAGATTGATCCGGTGGCCGCCGAAGTGGTCGGAAATGATCAGACCATGAAGCTCAATGCAGATGAGCTGGAAGGTTCCGATCAGACCATGCAAATCGATCCCGCCGCGTTAGTGACTGGCGATATTTCCGCTGCCGTGGAAAATGATGATCCCAATATGACCATGGAAGTGGATGCGGCTGCATTGGCTGCTGAAGCTCCGGAAGAAAGCCCCGCAGTGGATGCTGGCGATCCCAACATGACGATGGAAGTGGACGCCGCCGCACTGGCCGCAGCCGCACCTGAGCCTGCCATCGACCCTGCTGAACTGAACCAAACCATGGAACTCAGTGTGGATGATGTCACCAGTGCTGAGGAACAGGCCGCTGCCAGTCAGAAAATTGAAGAGCAGATCGAAGAAAAACCCACTGTGGATCCCCAGAGTATGGAGACCATGGTCATGGAACCCTTCGAAGACAAAGCTTCCCCGCTTTCCCGCGATGAAATCGAAAGCAGCCTCAATGCACAGACCATGGATATGGCCGATGCAGCTGCTGAGGCAGATGACCGCGACCAAACCATTGATCTCCAGAACCCTGCAAACATCGAGCAGGCTTCGGACGATGGTGTGACCAAAGAAACCATGGAAATGTCCTTCAATTCCATGACCATGGCCATGGATACCACCGAACTCAGCGCAGCGGTCGGCGAAGCCGAATTGAAAGCAGCGGATGACGAACTCGGTAGCGATTCAGTGGATCAGACCATCGACTTGACTGAACAGCGTCCGAAGACGGTGATGATCAAGCGTCCTTCCCGTGAAGCCGGTTCTGCTCCACAGGCCCCCACGGTCAAAACCGTGCGCCCGGATGCGGTAACGGTTCGCACCAACCGCCCGGTTACCGCTCAGCCTGCTGCAGCCAAAGAAGGAACCAGCCGGATCGATGTTCCGGAAGGTGCCGGTGGGAACAGCCAGGAAGGCAAAACCATCAAATTGCGCCGTCCTGCCGGTGCCGGTCCCCGCCCGGGTGCCCCGGTTTCTGGTGTGGCTTCCCGTGCCGGTCTGCAGATGAACTCAGATGGCTCCGTGCATAGCACCGCCCCGGTTAAACAAAGCCTCGGTGCTACCTGGTTGGTCTTTGGCATCCTCACTTTCCTCGTCGCTGCCGGCGGCCTCTGGGTGGTCAGCTCCGTGAATCAGGTGGAAATGCCGATGTACGGACGGGTCGTGGATGTGAATGGAACCATCATCCCTCCCAGCCCCTAATCGAGGTATTAGCTAAAACTAAGCACGCCCCGGAGTTGACCCGGGGCGTTCTGCTTTTAGGGTAGGGCTTCATTTTGATTTATAACCCCCCTCAAGGATAAACTCATGGCTGGTAAAACGATTGAAGCAAATGCTGCCAACTGGCAGAGTGATGTACTGGACTCCTCTGTTCCTGTACTCGTGGACTTCTGGGCAGAGTGGTGCGCTCCTTGCCGCGCCATCATTCCCACACTGGAACAGCTCTCTGAAGAACTGGATGGCAAACTGAAGGTTGCCAAAGTGAATGTGGATCAGAACCGTGAGCTGGCTCAGCAGTTCGGTGTTCGTTCCATCCCCTTCCTGCTCATCATCAAAGGTGGTGAAGTGGTTGAACAGATGGTCGGCGCTCTCAGCAAGCCTGAGTTTGAAGCTAAAATTAATCCCCATCTCTAATAAAATCTTTCCGTCGTATCAGCGGCCGGAATCTCAGAAAGCCCGGGTCTTACCCGGGTTTTTTGTGTCTTATCTGCAGTGACCGCCCTACACTGTTTTCAGCCCCCTACTCCGGGTGTACTATGCAAAAAATTACCCTAGACCATGCAGCAGAACAACTTGAAGGCACTTGGCAGCCCTTGCTCTTAGCAGAATTAAATCAACAGGCGATTAAACTGGCCCGTTTCCACGGAGAGTTTGATTGGCATCATCATGAGCAGGAAGATGAAGCTTTTCTCGTGGTCAAAGGGAGGATCTCCATACTCTTTCGGGATCAGAAAATTGATCTAAATTGTGGCGAGTTGTTGGTGATTCCCCGCGGAGTGGAACATAAACCTATGGCGGAAGAAGAAGCATTGGTACTGCTCTTTGAACCCAATCACACGCTGAATACAGGTAATATCAGCAGCCCTCTTACCCACAAACAGCTTAAAACGTATTCCAGCCCGGATCCTTCATGAACCCGATACGCCTTCTCTTGCTCCTCATGTTTTCCAGCCTCAGCCTGCATCTTTCTGCAGCCAATCTGGATGAAGAACTTCGGGCAGCCATCATCAGCGGGGTCAACCCAGGGATGAAGGTAGCCGAATTCAAAGAACAGTTTAAGCTAGCGATGGGTCGCGAAGCGGGCGAAGTGACTCAGCCCCCGTCCAACTCATTTCTCGAATACCTGGTGTATTCCGATGACCACGTGTTTCATTCCAAAGTGGTCCACTATGAGATCAAAGATCTGCGGGAAATGATGGTCTGGATTCTCGAAGCCGTGTGGAAAGGAGTGTATCCCTACTCCTTTTCCGATGTTCAGCAACTACGGGTGGTCATTCACAAGGAGGGAAAACAACCCTATTTTGTAGGGGAATGCCAGCTCTTCGGTACCGTACGGCCCAAATTGTTCTTTGTCATGAATGAGCAGCGGGAGTTGTTGTATCTAGGCGTGAAAAACCGCTACACCAACCTCCTCTCCGCAAGCCTTCCCGTATATTCCAAAGGAGAAGGAGATGCTCTGCCCTTTGAAGAGTTTGATGTAGATGTGGGCCAATTGCTGGAGAAAGGGCCCTTGTTACAGGCTCAGGATGCAAAGCCGTGATACGCAGTTCCACCCTGGAAGAGACCGCATAAAAAAGCCCGGGCGAACCCGGGCTTTTTCTTAGGCGATGCGTCGCTCTTCCGCGGCCAATTCCATGGCCGCCAAGCGGCTCGAAACCATGGTTTTGGTAATGCGGTATTTGCTGCGCTCCTTTTCCTTGTCCTGGGGAATGTCGTACATGATGTCCAACATCACCCGTTCCAGGATAGCGCGAAGGCCTCGGGCTCCCGTACCACGTTTGTAAGCAACCCGGGCAATCTCCTGCAAAGCCGTATCCGTGAAACTCAAATCAACCCCCTCCATGGACATCAGTTTTGCGAACTGTTTGACCATAGCATTTTTGGGCTGAGTGAGAATGTGAATCAGATCGCTCTCCGTGAGTTCATTGAGCACACCGACCACTGGCAGACGACCTACGAACTCGGGAATCAATCCGAACTTCACCAGATCATGCGGTTCGATGACCGTATCGCCACTGAGCTTGGCTTTGGCCCCTTCGGTAGAAGCGCCATAACCAACAACGCCTTTGCCACGACGGCGGCGAACCACTTCTTCAATTCCGACAAAGGCACCGCCGCAAATGAAGAGAATGTTCTCCGTGTTGAATTTGATGTATTCCTGCTGCGGATGTTTCCTTCCACCCTGAGGCGGCACATTGGCCACGGTGCCTTCCAGGATCTTCAACAAGGCCTGCTGAACCCCTTCACCGGACACGTCACGGGTGATGGATACGTTTTCCGTGCGGCGACCAATCTTGTCGATTTCGTCGACATAGATAATCCCACGCTCGGCTTTCTCCACATTGTAATCGGCAGCCTGCAGCAGACGCAGGAGAATGTTCTCCACGTCTTCCCCCACATAGCCGGCCTCGGTCAAGGTTGTGGCATCCGCAATACTGAAAGGTACATCCAGGCATTTGGCCAAGGTTTTCGCCAAGTAGGTTTTGCCACTTCCGGTGGGGCCGATCATGAGAATGTTACTTTTCTCAATCTCTACATCACTGTAGGGATCTTCGGCTCCGGAAGCCTTACGGTCTGCGGCTTTCAGGCGTTTATAATGATTGTGCACCGCAACGGCTAAGACCTTCTTCGCCTGCTGTTGACCAATGACATGCTCATCGAGCATCGCCACAATCTCATGAGGCTTGGGAATTTTCAGTCGAAACGGAGCGGTATCACTTTCCTTAGCAGACTCCCGTTCAATCAGAGAGTTGCACAGTTCCACGCACTGGTCACAAATCTGCACACCTGGCCCGGCAATGAGGCGATTGACTTCACGCTGGGTCTTGCCGCAGAAGGAGCAGCAAGCTTCTTCATCCTGTTGGTTGGTGGCCATGAGGCTCCTTCTTTACTGAGGTTTGCTAACCACGTGGTCGACGAGACCGTATTCCGCGGCTTCTGCGGCAGAGAGGAAGTTATCGCGTTCGGTATCGCGGGTCACTTCGTCCACATCCCGACCACAATGATCCGCCATCAGCTGGTTCAAGGTCGCTTTCAGACGCAGAATTTCTTTAGCATGAATATCGATATCCGTTGCCTGTCCCTGGAATCCACCCCAAGGCTGGTGAATCATGATCCGGGCATTGGGCAGCGCATAGCGTTTCCCTTTGGTGCCCGCAGAGAGCAGGAAGGCTCCCATGCTGGCGGCCTGGCCAACGCAATAGGTGCTGATATCGCACTTGAGGAACTTCATGGTGTCATAGATGCCCAAGCCTGCCGTCACCGATCCCCCGGGGGAATTGATGTAGAGGCTGATATCTTTTTCCGGATCCTCACTCTGCAAAAAGAGCATCTGAGCGATAATCAGGTTGGCCACCACATCGTCCACCTGTGTGCCGAGGAACACAATACGGTCCTTCAGCAGACGGGAATAGATGTCGTAGGAGCGTTCTCCGCGACCGGTCTGTTCGATGACGTAGGGAACCGGAACGTAGTTCTGCTCATTCATGCGTTGTCCTTTGGTTGTGTTTTATGAAATGGATGCTTCATCGAGCAGCATCTGCATGGTTTTGCGAATGCGGATGTCCGCAGCCACTTCGTCCATGCCGTTGTTGCTCTGAACCTGTTTTTCCAGGTCCTCGGGTTTCATGCCCATGCTGTAAGCCATCATCATCATTTCCTGCTTCAGCTCAGCCTGCGCAACCCGAATATTCTCTTCACCAGCGATTTTTTCCATGATCAGACGCATTTTTGCGCCGCGTTTCGCGGAATCCTCGACGGAGGCAATCAATTCGTCTTTCTGCTCAAGCATCTGATCTTCGCTCATCCCTTGGCGCTGCAGGTTACGGGTGACCTGCTGGAGCTGACGGTTGGTGAATTCGTTGACCAGACTTTCGGGCAGTTCAAACTCTGTACCCTCCAACAGGAATTCTTCAATCTGAGCACGCAATTTATCTTGTGCCTGACGGTCTTTTTCCGCTCCCAGAGATTTTTTCACCTCTTCGAGCAACGCGTCAACAGAATCCATGCCCATAGCGGAGGCAAATTCATCGTCCAATTCGGGCAATTCGCGTCCACGGATCCCTTTCAGGGTCACGTCGTAACTGATCTCTTTGCCGCGCAGGGCTTCGATGGTGAAATCTTCCGGGATGGTCACACTGATCGTCTGATTGCTGTCGACTTCCATGCCGTCCAGAGCAAGACCGAGCTCAGGCAGGAAAGCCTCATCGCTGGCCTGCATCCAGAAATCACTGAAGGTGCCGAGACCTTTTGCTTCGGGCACGGCTTCTTCCAAAGGCTGTCCTTCGAAGCTGGCTTCGAGGTCCACCTGGGCCATATCCCCGCGGACCACGGCACGGCCTTCCACGTCTTCGTATTTGGCACGGGAACCACGAAGTTCCTCTACGCGGGCATCCACTTCATCCTGGGAGACCTCTTCGGTCTCGGAATTCAGAGAAATTCCTTTGTATTCCGGAAGCACGATGGTCGGCCGCACGTCCACAGTGACGCTGTACTGAAACACTTCACCGGGTTTGATTTCGATTTCATCGTCCATGTCGACGATCTGAATCACGTCCAGTTCATGTTCCTGCAGAGCTTCCTGATAGCTCTTGGGCAGCAGCTGATCACGCAGACGCTCGCGGATTTCCTTGTCGTAACGGGACTTAACCAGACTACGGGGGGCTTTACCGGGGCGGAAGCCGGGCAGGCTCATATGCGTAGAGAACGCATCCAGAGCCTCGTTGTACTCCTTATCCACCTCTTCGGTGGAGAGTTCGACGTTCAACTTGCGGCGGCAGGGGGAGATTTCTTCTAAAACAGCACTCATTCCAATGATTCCAAACAATGGGTCTAAAAAAGCGAATTGCAACTCTTACGCCGCAAGTTGCCCAGCGTCAATCGAATAAGGGGCTATGGCCACGGGGCTCCCGGAGCTCTCCAGGGTCGTTACAGAGCTCCCTTGACTTTCCATGCCCGGCCACACAGCCTACAACACATCATGTACCGATGGATTCTTCTCAGCTTTCTCCTGCTCAGCTCCGGCTGTGTCAACGTCCCCCCCAGCCTATTCGGTCCCCAGCGCGGAAAACCACAGGTGGAAACCCTGCGGGAAGGAAAAGGGCGCAAGCGGCATCAGCAAATTCTGGTGATTGACCTCGAAGGGGAGGTCACCGGTGGCGGGAGTGATGCCGGGCTCCGCTCCAGCACCGGGATGCTGGTCACCCTGAAAGACAAGCTGAAGGCGGCGGAAGGAAACAAACAGATCAAGGCGCTCATCCTGCGGATCAATTCCCCGGGTGGCGGCGTCACGCCCTCCGATCTTATTCATCAGGAGCTCCTCGCCTTCAAAGAGAAACAACAGATTCCTGTGATTGCACATCTGGGTGATATCGCCGCCTCCGGGGGGGTGTATATGGCCATGGCAGCAGATGAAGTTTATGCGCTGCCCACCACCATCACCGGGAGCATCGGCGTGATTGCGGTCTGGCCGGGACTACAGGAGCTGAGCGAAAAGGTGGGCATCGATATGCGCGTGTTTACCTCCGCGGACAAGAAGGACATCGGTTCCCCCTGGCGGGATATGACAGAAGAAGAACAAGCGCTCATCCAGAGCATGATCGACGGCATGTACGAACGCTTCCTCAGCATCATTCTCGACTCGCGGAAAGAGCAGGGACTCAGCCGGGAAGCTCTGCTCACTTTTGCCGACGGTCGGGTGTTCAGCGCCTCCGAGGCCAAAGACTATGGCCTCATCGACGGCGTGGCTTACGTAGATGAAGTGATTCAACGGGCCATGGAATTGGGTGATTGCGAAGGCGCGGCAGTGGTGTCCTACGAATATCCCTACGCCTATCGGGGAAATATTCATGCGAACAGTCCGGTGCAGAGCCCCAAAGCCCTCTTCGGTGAAACCGAAATCAGCCTCCTCCCCATCGGAGACCTGGACAGTAGTCTTGAGGCGGGTTTTCACTACCGCTGGATCCGCTAACATCCTAATCCCTCAAGGGTCAGGAAGCCCTGACCCAGACCGAATTACGGCCAAATCACGCGGATTTGCAGTCGGAGATTCCAAAGTCCGACAGGCTGCTAGAGCGGCAACGCCATCCACAGCATATCACAGCGCTGTTCCTCATCCACGCGCACACCCTTCACCCGACGACCCTCCTCTACAAAGCCGAGACTGGTGTAGAGCGCAATCGCCGCATCATTGCCTTCCATCACTTCCAATTCCAAGCGTTCCAAGGCCACAGCTTTGGCCCAGACCATCACTTCCTGCATTAAGGCCCGCCCCAGTCCCTGTCGCCGGTGATCATGCAGCACGGAGATGCCCAGCCGACAACAGTGCCTGAATTCAAAGGCCTCCGGGATCTGAGCATCCAATAAGCCCACAATCCTGCTCTCTTCAAATACGGCAAAAATGATTCCCCCTTCACCCTGCCGGGATTCAATCCAATGACGTTCCTGAAGCAACGTAGGAAATTCGCTCATTCTGCGGATGGTCGGCGTTGGCAGGCTGTGCAGCGTTTTCAAAAAACACAGCACAGCTGGAGCATCAGTAGGGAGGACAGATCGGATAGAATACATTTCGCTGATGGAGCATAACTTCCATTTGAAGAACTACAGCTCTTTCCTCAGAGAAAAAAAAACTCCCCTCAGCATCACCTGCCCTTCCCGGACAAAGGGGCGGCCTCCACCGACCAGGACATTCTCGCAAAGGAGCCCTGTCTTTTTTCCACGGAAGGCAAAGCGACCGCCTTCCCAGAGTTCATCCTTCGCCAGGATGCCTTGGGCAGCTTCACTCCGATGTTCAATCGTGTAAACTGCCCAGAACATATCCACTTCCTCCTGTTTGGTCAGCTCGGCAATCAGCTGCCCCTCATACAAGAGCTCCAGCTTCAGAGCTTCATCGACCGGATCCCGAGGAATAGCTGCAAACAAACGCTTCCACGAAGCAAGAAGGGGAGCGATGCGGGAACTCATAAGCGGATCAAACGTTTCCCTGAGGAAGCGAGCGAGGAGATCAGGGAGGCACTGTCTGTGCGGGGAAGGACATGAAGTGAGTCTGCCAGATCAAATGCACCGCAGTAGCGGGTTGTTGTATCCAGGTAGGCCTCCCCGGACGAAGTCACATAGAGCGTGGCATCAAAGCCCGCCCCCGTGCAGCAGGCATGCTCCATCACCACAGAAACCCAGCTGCCATCTGCACAGACAAGCACTTGTCCTCCTTCTTTATTCTGACGGACCCTTTGAGAGGCGTTTTCTGCGCTCTCCGCAGCCCGTAAGCTACGAGACCATTCACGAACAAAGGCAGCTTCTGGGGCCACAACATCCAAGGGCGTGCCCCGGGGGACGAAGCCCAGTCTGGCCGCAGCCAGCAGGAGAAGACTTAGAACTAACATGCAGGGAATGAGGATTAAACGGGATTTCATAGCGCTTCCCACAGATATACTGAAGGCCGCAGGCTTATGGCAATGTGAAATTCACGCAGGGGGTGAAACACACAGACACCTAACCACTTGATCGGTTGACAGCATAGCCTTGCGCATTACGCATGGGTGATGAAAGCTTTCTCTGTACGTCCTGCTCAACATACTTATGCTGTGATGGAACTCCCGGATCCGGGCCTGCCCGGGCCTACGCAAGTGCGCTTCCGGGTATTGGAAGTGGGCATCTGTGGAACCGACCGGGAGATTTGCGGCTTCCACTATGGCTTTCCCCCTGAGGGAGCGGAAGAGCTCGTGATCGGGCATGAATGTCTGGGACAGGTTGATGCCGTCGGAGAGCAGGTGGAGCATCTCAACCCCGGGGACCTGGTAGTTCCGGTGGTTCGGCTTCCCTGCTCTGATGCGGGCTGCCTTCCCTGCGTAGAAGAGGAACAGGACTTCTGTAACACGGGAAACTTTCTCGAACGGGGCATTAAAGGAGCCCATGGATTTATGACGGAGTACTTCATCGATGAAGCCTCCCGGCTGCATCCCGTTCCCCCTCATTTGCGGAAGGTGGCGGTACTTACGGAACCGCTTTCGATTGCGGAAAAGGCTCTGTTGCAAATTCAGGAAGTACAGGAACGCCTCCCCTGGCCGCCCCCGAAGGAATTGAATGCTGTGGTCCTGGGCGCCGGCCCCATCGGTCTCCTCGGCTGCATGGCCTTTCAGTTGCGCGGATATCAAACAACGGTGTATTCCTTGGAGCCGGAGGATCATCCCAAAGCCGAATTGGTGCGGGATCTCGGTGCGACCTATGTGTGCGCCCGCAACCATGACCTGGAAGCTCTGGACCGGATGGTGCAACCCATGGATGTAGTCTACGAAGCTGCCGGAGCTCCCCGACTCGCTTTCCAGCTTCTGAAATATCTCGATCACAACGGGGTGTTTGTGTTTACCGGCGTGCCCGGAGAAAAACCGGCTTCCGAATTGGATATGGCTCACATTATGCGGAACATGGTGCTGAAAAATCAGGTCGTCCTGGGCACCGTGAATGCGGGTCGCAAGGCCTATGCCAATGCCTTGGAGGACTTGGAACGCATTGAGGAGCGCTGGCCCGGAATACTGGACCGACTGTTCACGGCACACATTCCCTTATCGGAGGCCGAACACTACCTCGTCGGCGAAAGTCGGGGGATCAAGAACGTGGTTGATTTTACTCAGGTTCTTTCATGAATGAGGAGCAAAAGCGTCTGGCCGATCTCGAGCATCTGCCCGCCTGGCGCAAATGGGGTCCCTATCTATCGGAACGGCAATGGGGCACCGTCCGGGAAGATTACAGCGCCGGAGGAAAACGGGTTTGGGAGGATTTTCCTTTCGAGCTGTCCCATCAGCGTGCCTACCGCTGGGGAGAGGACGGAATCGGAGGCTTCAGCGATGAGGCTCAGGAATTCTGTATGTCCCTGGCCTTGTGGAATGGGAAAGATCCCATTCTCAAAGAACGGATGTTCGGCTTAACCGGTCCGCAGGGGAATCATGCAGAGGACCTCAAAGAATTTTACAGCTTTGAAGACGGACTCCCTTCTCACGCCTACATGCGCATGCTCTACAAATACCCCGCCTGCGCTTTTCCGTATGAACAAATCCGCGAAGAGAACCGGAAGCGGGGAAAATTGGATCCAGAGTTCGAACTCTGGGACAGCGGCGTATTTGATCAGGGCGCTGTAGACGTTTGCATCGAATACGCCAAAGCCTCGCCCGAGGATATGGTCTACCGGGTGACCTGTACAAATGAGACTGCCGAGGAGGTCGAGATCAGCTTGCTTCCCCAGTGCTACTTCCGGAATACCTGGAGCTGGAATGCTTCCGACAAACCCACGATCGAACTGGATGCTCCGGGCCGGATGCAGGTGAAATATGTGGACGGACGGGTGCTGTATGTCGAATCGGAAGAGCAGGAATGCTGGTTCACGGAAAACGAGAGCAACCCCGCCTGCTTCGGCGAAGCCGCCGAGGGATTTTTTAAGGACGCCTTCCATCGTCGCTTGATCCAGGGCGATCGCTCCGCCACCAACCCGGCGGAAAAGGGCACGAAGGCGGCCTATGTCCGTTCCAGGGTGCTCGCTCCCGGAGAATCCTTCAGTCTCAGCCTTCGTATTTCCAAGGACTATCAACCGGGAGCGGTCCGGGAGGCAGGAAGCATCCTGCAGCTGCGGAAACAGGAATGCGACGCGTTCTACGCTGATCTGCAAGCCCAGGTGGAATCGGAAGAACTGCGGCATATCCAGCGCATGGCCTATGCAGGGATGCTGTGGAGCAAACAGACCTATATCTACGATGTGTCCCAATGGCTCTCCGGAGATCCAGCGAGCCCAGCTCCTCCCGCAGATCGGAAGCGGAACGAAAAATGGATTCATATCTATAACCATGATGTGCTCTCCATGCCGGACACCTGGGAATACCCCTGGTTTGCGGTGTGGGATACCGCCTTTCATTGCGTGCCCCTGGCCGAACTGGACCCTGAATTTGCTAAAGCACAATTGCTGTTGTTTCTGGAAGAGCGCTATCAGCACCCCAACGGGCAAATTCCGGCCTATGAATGGAATTTCGGGGATGTGAATCCGCCGGTGCATGCCTGGGGGGCCTTGCAGGTCTATGAGCTGGACCGGCAACGGAGCGGGCGGGCAGATCGCAGCTTTCTGGAAAAAATTTTCCAGAAGCTGTTGTTGAATTTCACCTGGTGGGTCAACCGCAAGGATGGGGACGAAAACAACGTGTTTGAGGGTGGATTTCTGGGGTTGGACAACATCGGAGTGTTTGACCGCAGTCATGGCGTGCCCAATGGAGGCCGCCTGTATCAGGCGGATGGCACGGGCTGGATGGCCATGTACTGCCTCAATTTATTTCGCATGGCGGTGGAGCTGGCCAGTCCGGGGGATGCCTACGAAGACATGGCGGCCAAATTCTTTGAGCATTTTCTACGCATTGCCGGTGCCATGCATAACCTGGGCGGCCGGGGCATAGACCTCTGGGATGATGAAGATGATTTCTACCACGATGTCATCGGATCTGAAGCACGGGATCCTATTCGGGTGGGCTTGCGGAGTATGGTCGGTTTGGTTCCCCTGTTTGCCGTGGAGTTGTTGGAAGATGAAAGTCTGAAAAAACTGCCCGGCCTGATACAGCGAATGAAGGAGTTAAAAGCACGGGAGCCCGAACTGGTCTCTCTGGTATCCCGCTGGGATGATCCCGGTGCGGAAGATCTCCATCTCATCTCCATTCCCAGAGCCTACCGAATGAACAAAGTGCTACGGCGCATGTTGGATTCAGCCGAATTTCTGGGGGAACATGGCATCCGCGGACTATCGGCGGCCTACCGGGACACTCCCTTTCAAATTGACCTCGGAGGACACAGCCATCAGGTACGTTATACCCCCGGAGAATCGGACACGTATATGTTTGGCGGCAATTCAAACTGGAGAGGACCGATCTGGTTTCCGGTCAACTACATGCTGATTCAGTCCCTGCTGCGCTATCATGCTTATTATGGAGAAGGCTACCGGGTGGAATATCCCGTAGGATCCGGCGACTACAAAACTCTGAAAGAGATTGCGGATCAGCTTTCCGATCGGCTGATCTCCCTTTTCTGCCGGGATCCAGATGGAACACGCCCGATCTGGGGCGGACATCCCATTCTCGAAAGCAAAGGCTTTCGCGATCATCTCCTGTTCTACGAATACTTCAACGGGGACAACGGCCAGGGGCACGGCGCGAAACACCAGACCGGCTGGACCGGTCTAGTCGCTTCTCTTATCCGGGAACGAAGCTAATTTGACAGGTTTTAAAATCCTGGTGAACTCTCGACATGCCCCCTTGAACCCAATAGGGTGGAGGGGTGATGCGTATCCTTTTCTTCCTTCTTCTGAGTTTCAACCTGTTCTGCCTCCCGGGGCAGGAAGTCGATCCCTCCACATTAACCGGAAAGGTCATGTGTGGCTATCAGGGCTGGTTCGCAGCGCCCGGTGATGGGTCCGGCCGGGGCTGGGTCCACTATGGTGCAGGCCGAAAGGGATTCAAACCCGGCTTCTGCAGCATCGATCTATGGCCCGATATGCGTGAAATGGAGGATGACGAAACATATCCCACCCCATTCCGGCATGCGGATGGCGGGATGGCCACGGTGTTCAGCTCCTATCACCCGAAAACGGTAATGCGTCACTTTCTTTGGATGAAGGAATATGGGATCGACGGTGTGTTCCTGCAGCGCTTTGGCTCCTCATTGCGGAACCCGAAGGTACGGAATCACCGTGATGTTGTCACCGCCAACGTCCGGGAAGGTGCCAGGACACATGGACGCACCTGGGCTATGATGTATGATCTCTCCGGCCTGCGCGCGGGAGAAATTGAAAGCCTCGTGATGGAAGACTGGAAACGACTCGTGGATGACCTGTCCATCCTCAAAGACAGATCCTACCTACATCATGAAGGAAAACCGGTGGTGGCCGTGTGGGGCGTTGGCTTCGGAGACAACCGGAACTACAGCCTGGAGGAATGCGAACAGTTGCTGCAGTTTCTGAAACATGACCCGAAATACGGTGGAAACACCGTCATGCTGGGCGTACCCAGTTTCTGGCGTACCCTGAAACGGGATGCCGTGAAGGATAAAAAGCTCCACGCTATTCTCGCCCAGGCCGATGTCATCAGCCCATGGACCGTCGGCCGTTACCGATCCCCGAAACAGGCCCGGAATCACGCCGAATCCGTGCTGAAGCCGGATATGGAGTGGGCTCAGCAACGGAATGCGGATGTTCTTCCGGTGATCTACCCAGGCTTCAGTTGGCAGAACCTGAAAAAAACGAAAGGCGAAGAAGCCCCTCTGAATCATATTCCACGTCTTAAAGGGGAATTTCTCTGGTCTCAGGCCAAAGCCTTCAAGGAGGCCGGAGCTGACATGCTCTACGTCGCGATGTTTGATGAAATCGATGAGGGAACTGCGATTTTCAAATGCAGCAACACGCCTCCCGTAGGAGAGAGCAAGTTTATGACCTATGAGGGCTTACCCTCAGATCATTACCTCTGGTTGACGGGCCGGATCACCAGGTATCTGAAGACAAAACAGGACATGCCCGCGGAGATGCCACAGCGTCCACGCAGGGAAGCACCCATTCCTTCCGAGTAAGAGAGATGTGCTCTCTCATTTTTTTTCATACTGTGTCGGCAAAGTGCTTTCCCAGTCTTTTGCCAGAGCAGTAAGACGCTCAACGATTTCCGGGTGGGTGGAGGCCACATTGTTCGATTCAGCAGGATCTTCGGTCACCTGATAGAGCTGTGGTTCTCCTTTTCGTCTGGGCAGATACAGTTTCCACGGCCCAAAGCGCAGGGCCACCGCCGCCCTGGGCGCACTGTTCCGCCAAAACAAGGGTTTTTCACGGACATGAACCTCCTTGCCCAGCCAGGCCTGGGAAACATCCTCCCCATCAAATTCCTTTTCATCAATATCCACGCCGGCAATCGCACAGAGGCTAGGCAACCAGTCAATCCCACTGATCACCGATTCCTCATCCACCTTTCCTGCAGGAATATTCCCCGGCCAGCGGATGATAAAGGGAACCCGCACCCCGCCTTCCAGTGTACTATGTTTCCCACCCCGGAAGGGGCCTGGGGAGCCCAACATGTTTTGCATAAATTTCGGATTATCATCGACCCCTTTTTTCGGCTTGCTGAGTTTCACGGGAGCGGGTCCATGATCACTGGAAAAAACGATGATGCTGTGTTCGGCCAGGCCCAGCTCATCAATGACCTTCAGCAGGCGCCCCACCGCATCGTCGAGTGATGCCACATCCCCCAAGTAGTTGCGCATGCCCTGATCCACATCTTTGCCCAGCTCCCTGACCTGATCAAATTTTTGACGCATGGCCGGGCCGAAATCGCCCTCATCCACGTTCACATGCCCGAAGCGTTCAGCATAGTGCTCCGGCGGATTTACCGGGTAATGGGTAATGTGTCCCCAGACATTGATGTAAAAGGGCTGATCTTTGTGTTCGCGGATAAACGCGATGGCTTCATCGTAGAGTCCGGCATCCCGGCCCAGAAGTTTACTGCGTTTTCCGGAAGCAATGCGGTCCAGTCCATAGGTACCGTCTTGCTGATCCGGCCCAATATGCCATTTCCCGAAATGACCGGTCGCATAGCCCCGCTGTTTCAGCAGTTCACTGATGGTGACCCGTTCCCCGAATCCAAAATCAGCGGTATAGCGGTGAAACGAAGCCGGGAATTTCCCGGTCATAAAGCCAGTGCGGGAAGGGTTACAGGTCACCCCGGTTACATAGGCCTGGGAAAAGCGAAGGCCGCCTTCCGCCAAACGATCCAGGTTCGGGGTCTGGGCATAGGGATGCCCAGTACTGCCCAAATCTCCGTAACCGAGATCATCCGCAAAGAGAAAAAGGATATTGGGAAGACGTGGAGCTTCGGGTGAAACCGCTTCTTCAGCAGTCACCGCAACGGCAACGGAAAGACACAACAGGATAAGAATACGCATAGGGAATGGGGGATAATAAGGTAAGAACGAACGAAACGGCAATATCGTGTTTCAACCCCGAAAAAAATCAGGGCTTGTCCAAGCTAGCGCATCAGGCAAAGACCTTCTCCAGATCCCCACAACCCCATTCGGGTCAAGGACGACGCTTTGACTCAGGTGCGGAGGCCGCTCCGAAGGACCGCGAAGCTTGGCTGCCGGAGGCATGGATATACGCCCAATCCAAACGGCGGAGCCGTGCAGGGCTGGGTCATGGTACCCCTTTATCTGATTTCGGGCCGTAGGTCCGCGAAGATCTCCACAGACGCAGGGATCGCTGCGGACCTACGGCCCGTCGTCATTCACGTTGTTGCAAAATCCCGGCGCTGCGCACCGGGCTGATATCTTCGCGGACCTTCGGCCCGGCTTTAACATTCGGATACACTGGCACGATTGTAGCTAGGTTGCATAAACTTAAACAAACTTTGAAACTGAGTTCGGGTCCTTGGAATGAATCATCCTGGTTACCAAGAATGGGTTAGTGCAACTCCCAATGAATGTTCCAAAAATACACTGAATCTGCTGTCCATTCTGCTTCAACAAGCTGCACCATTGGGATTCTGGTTCGATACAAACGCTTACCGGATTTTGTGTACAACGAGACAAAGCCCCTAGCATCTGCCCCCCCTCCAGGCATACTAAAGAACATCGGTACGCGCTCAATGATGAGATAGTGGCTCAGCGTTGGTGATTCTACTTTCGCATAATCTTCAGCAAAGACTCTGTCCCAGTGTGCGAGATACCCTGCTGCACAAATCAACGCACCGAGGCAACATATAATGAATAGCTTCTTTTGCATGGGTTGACTGAAAAAATGTACGCCTCACGGGATAGAGGCATTTGAACTTTCCTCCAGCATCATTCTGCAGGAATGACTAGCTTTAGGGGTGATGTTTTTACACGAATTTTGCGAAGTTCCAGCTTCGCTTTTCAACGGACGTTCTTCATCCCAACCCACCCATGCCTCACGAACGTTTACGATCCACTCACCTTCTTCAGTTCGAAGACCATAGTTCCATCCAATATTCGTCAGTCGACTGATGGGTTTGAGGTAGAAGGTTTCAGAACCCCAAGTAAGAGTAAGGTTCTCGGCTGAAGAGGTCGTGACTCCATAAAAGTGTTTTTTCTTAAAAGTCTTCATCTGACATTTTCCTGTGGAATCCGTCCACGTTTCCTCGAAGATTCGACTGGGGTGATAAAACGCCCCGACGGGATTGATCATTTTTTCCCAGAGATTCACATCTCGCGCCCGACGTATATAAGCCCCTTCTACCGGATCCCCGGATTCTGTTGTTGTGAGCGTAACGGGCACCATCGTGGTACAACCTGTTAGCAGCAAAAGTGAGAGTTGAACGCTAATGCATTTCATGATCTATGAACTTAGGTAATTGACAATGTAAATGTCAATTATGCTCTCAGAAATTCTACTCGCCCTAAGAGGGAACCCATAAGCAATTATCTTTGCACTTGTGCTAACCTGCACGGACCTTCGACCCGCCCTACACCATACCGGTTTCTCCGCAGCCCCAGGCCCCCCCGGCTCTCCTTCTATTAGCTGGAAAAAAGGATTTCGCTTTCCGGGGCTAGTCACTAGGGGTGCCCTATGACTCCATTCATCGCTCAGATTGATCCCCCGGCGGCTGCGCCTCTGATTGTTTTTGAAGATCTGCTGGAAAAGACCGGGCTGCCCGAGGGCTGGATTCCGGTGAGCAGTTCCCTGCTGCTGGCCCTGACCCTGATCCTGGCCGCAATCGTGGGCAACCTGCTGACCAAATCGCTGATTCTGCGCCTGGTCAAAAAAGGCGTGCGCCGCTCCCGCAATACCTGGGATGACAAGCTCATGGAGCGCTCGGTGTTCACCCGCCTCTCCCATCTGGTTCCGGGTCTGATTCTCTATTACGGGGTGCTGCTCTTTCCCTCCGATGCCCTGGGTCACTGGCTGCAACGCCTCGCCCTGGTTTATATGTACCTGGCCCTGGCCTTTTCCATTCACGCCCTGCTTAACGCGGTCGATGACATCTATCGCAGCTTTTCCTTTGCCTCCTCCCGTCCCATCAAAGGTTATATCCAGACCATCCAGCTGCTCTTATGGATTTCTGCGGGCATCTTTGCCCTAGCCGGTTTGCTGAACCGTTCTCCCGCTGGCTTCCTCACCGGTCTGGGCGCCCTCTCTGCGGTGCTCATGCTGGTGTTCCGCGATTCTATTCTCGGTCTGGTGGCCGGCATCCAGATTACCTTCAATAACATGGTGCGGCTGGGCGACTGGATTGAAATGCCCAAATACGGCGCCGATGGGGATGTCATCGATATCACCCTGCACACGGTGAAAGTGCAGAACTGGGATAAAACCATCACCACCATTCCTACCGCCAAACTTATTCAGGACTCCTTCAAGAACTGGCGGGGTATGCAGGAATCCGGAGGCCGCCGCATCAAACGCAGCATTTTTATTGATATCCAGTCGGTTCAATTTCTCGACGACAGCCTCAAACAGCGTCTGCTCGAGATTGACTGGCTGAAGGAGTACCTGGAAGAGCGGGGCTCAGAAATCGATCAATGGAATGCGGAGCAACAGCTAGGCGGGGACTGCCCGCTCAACGGCCGCCGCCTCACCAATCTCGGATGCTTCCGCCACTATATCGAAGCTTATCTTCACCATCATCCCAAAATTCATCAGAGCGGCATGACCTTTCTAGTTCGTCAATTGGCCCCCGGGGACAAGGGAATCGCTCTGGAACTCTATGTGTTTACCAATGATACCCGCTGGGTCTTTTATGAAGGCATTCAGGCGGATATTTTCGATCACCTCCTCGCAGCCATTCGATGGTTTGAGCTTCGTGCATATCAGGCCCCCAGTGGAAGTGATGTGGAACGCGCCCTGAGCGGACAAGGCTGATGAATTCCAGGTTCTGCTGCGGCCTTGCCTTCAGCTCCTGGGTCTTGCTGGTTCTCATTCGTACCTGGGCTCCCAATGACCTGATGACCCGGGATCAGGAGCGTGTGGTCTCCTATGTTCAGGACATTACTCAAAACGGGCACTGGTTGGTACAACAGGACCTCTGGGGCAACGTGGCCTCGAAACCTCCGCTGTACAACTGGCTCTCCGCGCTCGCGGTGCTGAGCGTAGATGACTTGAACCGCTTCAGTGCGGCCTTTCCCAGTTGGGCAGCCTCTGGCCTCTGTGTGCTGATGTTGTTGATCTGGGGCAAACGCATCTTTGGTGCAAACGCCGCCTTCTGGGCAGTGCCCTTTTATCTCTTTTCCCAGATGGGACTGCGGCAGGTGCTGCTGCTGCGCAGTGACCCTCTATTTCAGTGTCTGACCTTTGCCGCCGCGCTCGCCGCTCTGACCGCCTGGCAGAAGGGAAAAGGCTGGACCTGGATGTACTTCTTCGCCGCCCTGGCCACCCTAAGCAAAAGTCCGCTGGGACTGATTCTGGCCATGGCCGGACTACTGGCCCATCTCTGGGAACGACGCAGCGGCTTTGCCAGCCGCATCCGTGGATCGCATCTGCCCGGAATCCTGTTGTTTCTAGCCTTACCTCTCCTCTGGCTGCTGCTGGCCCGGCTCTCTCTGGGCGAAGCCGTGACGGAAAAGCTCATCCAAGAGGAACTCATCGGCCATATGGTCGGAAAAGCATCCGACAGCAAAGTGCCCTTCGGCCGCTTTTACAAACCCAGTCTGTGGTTTCTCAGCCGCTATGCCCCACTCGGGCTCTTCACCGTACTGGCACTGATCCGGGTCTTCCGCCATCCGCGGGAGGATGAAGGCCAGCGGAAAGCAGAACGCTTTTTCTGCTGCATGTTTCTGGTGGGGCTTTTTCTGTTCAGTGCCGCCGCTCACAATCGTTTTGTCCACCTGCTTCCCTTGGTTCCTCCTGCCTCTCTTTTGGCAGGAGCGGAAGTGGCCAGGCGCTTGTCTAGCTGGAAACCCAAGGCTCAGGAAAGCCTGGCCGTAGCCTGGTGTATGGCCGGCATCCTCTTTGCTTTTTTTTATCTCAACTACAGTGACAGCAAGAGCGTTCGCATCGTTCCCTCCGAGCAGTGCTACCGGTTTGCGTTGGAGCTGGAACAGCAGGTTGGCCCACAGTTTCCTTGGCAATACATCGATGCTCCAGCGGCACTGCAATCCCATCTGCAGCAATTTGGTGAAGCACAAACTGCACGCGAAGCCCTAGTGGATGCACATCCTGCCTGGCCGGAGTTCTGGGCCGTACAAGACATTGCGGCCTTTATGGAGCAGGGCGCAGAACTGCCTTTGCACATTCTCGCTCAAGCTCCGGAACAGGATCCCTTTCTCTACATTGTGAGCACGCATCCCCATCTGGAGGTGCCCCCTCAATGGCAGTGGGAGCTCCAGGGACTGCGCATCCGCGCCCGGAACCTGAAAGTGATCCGCCGACAGGCCAATCGCTGGACACTGGAAATTCAGGACGCAGACTGGAGTCTGGAGATCCTGAAAACGGATCGCGAGCAACTGCGGCCGCCGCGCTTTCCGAAGGAAGTGATTCTGATCGCTGAGGATGAGACCCTTCGCTTGCAATCGGAAGAGGATCAGGGACGCTTTTGGGCGGAGGATTGAGCAGAACGCTTTGGTTCTGCATCGCGTGCAGGATGCACGCGGTCCATTGAGAACGTATAGATTCAGTGAAGCCCCAGCAGGTCAGAGAAGAATAACCGCGGACCTAGGGGATAAGGCAT
>DIYK01000096.1:28365-28592 GCA_002429005.1 Verrucomicrobia bacterium UBA6056 | reverse complement strand
GCTGTCCGCGGGGTCCGCGGTTGATATTCTGTTCAGACTTAGAGCTTTCATGTGCTCTGCCCGGCTGGCAGCCGGGGCTCCCATGCAGCGGCTTGTGTTCATGGCTCTGCATCGCGTGCAGGATGCACACGGTCCATTGAGAACCTAGAGATCCAGTGAAGCCCCAGCAGGCCAGAGTAGAACAACCGCGGACAGCGCGGACAGCGCGGACCTAGGGGATAAGGCAT
>DIYK01000096.1:0-28215 GCA_002429005.1 Verrucomicrobia bacterium UBA6056 | reverse complement strand
CTGTCCGCGGGGTCCGCGGTTGTATTTCGGCTGCAGACGGAGAGGGCTTGAACCTGGCTCTAGGATTCGCGTACGCGTACGAGTACGCGTACGATGTTTCGGGGGAGAGCTGCAGTTTGGAATCTGTCCTACGTGTGCAGGCCTGCTACGGCCAGGTGTGGATGCACGCGGTCTGTTGAGAGAGAAGAGGGTCAGCGCAATTCGATCGCGCCGATCGCGGCTTCGCCGCCGCCGGAATAAAACAGATAGAGCCGGCCTTCGTCTTCGAGAACATCCGGATCCCGCAAGGCATGTTCCAGCTGCTTGGCCGGGCCGTTGCGGCTGGGTGTTACTGGAACCTCAATACCTTCCCATTTCTGGCTGGGACGGTAGACTTCAATTGGATGCTGCTGCCTCAGGCTCCACTTTTTCCAATCGGAGGATCCGTTAAAATCGAGATCCACAGCAAGGATACGTTCAGGTTCGCCATAGACCTGGGTGAGAAACACACGCAGCCCATCTTCCCGCTGTTGAATCCCCACATGTCGGGGTTCCTCCACACCGGTCGAGGCACGCAGCCAATTGTAGAGCCTCTCGCTGTAACCGGGCTCCCATGCCCAGTAATCCTGCAGAAGATCC
The DNA here is from genome assembly GCA_002429005.1 of Verrucomicrobia bacterium UBA6056. Taxonomy (GTDB): domain Bacteria; phylum Verrucomicrobiota; class Kiritimatiellia; order SS1-B-03-39; family UBA6053; genus UBA6056. Next base: position 27,597 of record DIYK01000096.1, on the reverse strand, counting down.
GTCCCCTCCGGCGGAAGCAAAGGATCCTGTCCCTCCGGAGCACGATGCATCACCGCCCGATTGGTGAACGCGTGTTTGCGTCCATGAGCCTCAAACACTTTGAAATAGAAATGCCCCAGGCACACTGGGAGCAGGCCATCATTAAAATCCAAGCCATCCGCAGATTCGGCTACATAATTACGCTGTTTGAGTCCGGTGTTTTTGACCCAATCCGGCAAAGGCTCTGGAGTCTTTAAGTTACCCACCCCATGCACATACATGCGGAAGAGTTTCTTTTCCTCATCCACATGCACATCCGGAGAGGCAATATGATCGAGAATCTGGAGTTCCTTAGAGAGGCGGATCTTCCGGTCGGCGCCCATGTCCAGCACGCCGCGCTCCCCAACCGCTATGTCTTTGCCGCTACCATAGAGTGTCCAAGGACCTTCTAAGGATGCGGCCCAGGCCAGGCGGATATAGCGTCCACGGTGATGAGAGAAATACAGATAGTATTTCGCACTGGGATCCGCACGTTTCTCGTTCGGCAACCATTCCGGCAGCCGGAGTATGGAGGCCCCATTGATGTTGCTGCCTTCCTCCCCCACACCCAGAGCTTCAAAGTGGGCGCGGGTGATCAGGGGCTTTCCCCCGTTGAGAGGACGGACGTCGTAGGCAGATTCGGCAGCAGGCATGCTCCAGCACATACCCCAGAGCAGGATAAATCCCAACGAAAAGCGCGGTACGCTCAGAGCAGAGCCCCACCGCAACTGGATCCCTGGCCGGCGGTGCAGCCAAAGCAATGCGGAGCGAGGCGGATCGGGGTCTGGTTCCAGCGGCGCAGGTCCAGATCCCAAAGGTAGGATTCGCCCCCACCGGGATTGAGGCCCAACTGCTGATGGAAATCGCAATCGTAGACCCGGCCTTCCCAGTCCACCGACACGGTGTCGCGGCACATCAGGCCCTCCACCGAACCGGGGTTGAAGTTCTCGACCAACAGCTGCATGTAGTTTTCGTACTCGCCGCGTTGTTTGAGGTAGTTGGCATAACGGGCCACGGGCAGGTTGGTGAGGCAGTAGAGGGAGTGAAACTGAATGCCGAAGTGTTTGTCCAGCTCGCGTTTGTAGGCTTCTTCCAGGGTAGCCTGCGGCGGGGGCAGAAAAGCGCCATTGGGGTTGTACACGAGATTCAGCTTCAGCTTGGGATCGATGCCATAGCCCAGCGAGTTGAGCAGCTGCAGGGCTTTGATGCTGTCGTCGAAGACGCCATTGCCGCGCTGGGCATTAACGTTTTCCGCCGAGTAACAGGGCATGGAGGCGATGATTTCAACCTGATGCTCTTTTAGAAATTCCGCCGCCCACTCATAGCCAGGCTGGAGCAGAATGGTCAGATTGCAGCGATCCATCACATGGGAGCCGCGTTTGGTGGCAAAGGAGACAATCTCACGAAAATCCGGCTGCATCTCAGGCGCGCCGCCGGTGAGGTCCACCCGGTTGACCGGGTTTTCGTCCAGCCATTCGAGAATACGGTCCACGGTCTCCCGGGTCATAATCTCGGTGCGGGTCGGCCCCGCAGCCACATGGCAGTGCACGCAGGCCAAATTACAGAGTTTACCCAGGTTGATCTGAAGCACCTCTACCGGCTTACGCTCCAGCGCAACACCATGCGTATCCAGTGCCGTCTCAAAATTCCAGTCCAGTTTTTTGATCATAATCGACTCCTCTATGAATGCCTCACGCGGAGGCGCAGGGGCAGCGCGGAGAACGCAGAGCCCCTATAGTTGGTCTGTTCAACTCCGGGTTCATTACAGCCCATTGGCGAATTTCGAAAGCGAGAGCCTGCTGATATACGGACTCCAGCATGCCGGGTCCCAATTCCCGATGTACTTCGATCGCGGAAGCGACCACCACATCTCCTATCTGGTTTTCTGTCATACATGGTCCCCGTCGAACATCTCCCAGGCAGACTCAGCGTTCCCAGCGTTTCCTCTGCGTCTCCGCGTGAGGCATTACACCCTAACTTAGCAGCAACCGGTGCTGGGGGAATCGGGGCTGCTGCTGGGACGGTCGTGGCAGGGGAAGAGGCCGAAGTGCTTTTTCCGGCTACCATGGAATTCAAAATATTTGGCGTAGCGTGTCTCTTGCAGCATGGCCATGCTGTTTCCGCAGACGCGCAAGGGACGATCCGTTTCGAAAACATGTTCGGGATCCAAACTGAAGGCGTGCGGGAAGTCGGAGAAGCCACCGAGATACGTAGCAATCTGTCCGTAATCCTCACAGGCATCTTCCATGTAAGCGAGTTTGAAAGCTCGTACGGTGTCCGAAGTGAAGTTGACGTGGCCAATGCGTTTTTCGATTTCGTCATCGCCAATTTCCAATACGGAACTGCTGACCACTCGGGCATCCGGGCAGCCCAGTTCACTCATCAAGCGGCGGAAATCGCCAGTGTACATCGCGCCGGAGAGACATTCCCCGTGCAACACTGGATCCCGCATCAGTTCTTCTTCAATTCGACGGTCAGCAAATACATCGGAGAAATAGAGCTCGCCGCCCGTCTTGAGCACGCGCATAATTTCGCGGAACACGGTGGCTTTGTCTTCTGCGAGGTTCATGACGCAATTGGACATGACCACATCGATGGATTCATCTTCGATGCCCAGAGCAGCCAGATCCTCGATACGACCGAGTTTGAATTCGACCATGTCTTCAGGAAGACCGAAATCGGCCAGCTGAGAGGCGCGGTGGCGTTCCGCGACCTCCAGCTGAGCCTCGGTCATATCCACCCCGATCACTTTGCCGGTAGGTCCAGCCAATTTGGCCGCCACAAAGGCGTCCCGGCCGGTACCACAGCCCAGATCGAGGATGGTGCATCCCTCCAGAGCCGGAGGGAGCGGAGAACCACAGCCGTAGAAGCGTTCCATGATTTCGTTGTGAATACCAGACAAGGCCTCTTTCAGGGAGGCAGGCAAATCCTCTGCCCCACAGGTACAAGCATTGGTCTTCAGGTCAGCGCTGCCTTCCAGCACTTCCCCATAATATTCTTTCACAACTTCGTGATTCAGTACGCTCTCTTCAGACATCGACAGGTTCTCCAACGGTTATCAGGTAGACGGGCTGCGGGAACCGGTCTTACAGGGATTCGATCAAAGATTCGAGTTTGAGGGTATCCGCGGTAAAGGAACGAATCCCGTGACCCAGTTTTTCCACGGCCATGGCGTCTTCATTGTGCAGGAAACGGAAGTCCGCTTCTTCAAGGTGAATTTTCTCCAGATCCATCTCCGCAGCAGCAGCGGCATCGAGCTTGGCTTCCACAGCGCTATCGCCATCGAGCAGTTCCTGCAGCAGTCCGGGACTGATGGTGAGCAGATCACAGCCTGCGAGTTCGATGATCTGGCCGCTGTTGCGGAAGCTGGCGCCCATCACTTCGGTCCCGTAGCCGAACTTCTTGTAATAGTTGTAGATCTTGGTCACAGACTGCACGCCAGGATCATCAGCACCCTGATAATCGATGCCATTTTCGTTTTTGTACCAGTCATAGATCCGGCCCACGAAGGGGGAGATCAGTTTTACGCCGGCCTCGGCACAGGCCACGGCCTGAGCGAAGGAGAAGAGCAGGGTTAGATTGCAATGGATGCCCTCTTTTTCGAGCTCTTCGGCGGCTTTGATGCCTTCCCAGGTGGAGGCGATCTTAATGAGGATCCGGTCACGGGACACGCCGGCGGCCTCGTAGAGGCCAATCAGTTTGCGGGCTTTTGCCAAAGTCGCTTCTGTGTTGAACGACAAACGGGCGTCCACTTCTGTGGAAACACGACCGGGTACGATTTCCAGGATCTTCAGACCAAAAGCGATCAGCAGGTTGTCCAAAATTTCGTCCATGGGAGCGTCAGGGTGATCAGCCAGCACCTGATCCAGCAAGGGACGGTAAGCATCCTGTTGCACCGCTTTGTAGATCAGCGTGGGGTTGGTTGTGGCATCCTGCGGCTGAAAGGCGCGCATGGCTTCAAAGTCTCCGGTATCGGCAACCACAGTGGTCAGAGATTTCAGTTGGTCGAGTGTAGACATATCAATGGGCAAGGTTGGGAGTTATAGGTACCGGATCTTTCGTATCCGGGCGTAGCCATTTGCTACCTTCCGCTGAGCAGAGGGCAAGAGGTCTTCGCCATCCAAAATGAAAAACAACGCAATAGCGATACGTTTTCGTTGACGATTTTGCTTTTCGAATGGTGCTTTTGCCTGATTCAATGAGCCCGGAGAGCGCTGAAACGCATATGCATATTCCTCATAGCGCCCTCATGATTCCGTAACGCAGATTCCGTAGTTTCATACGATGAACATCACGGCTCTACTCCAGACCTGCGCAGCAGGAGACCGGGATTTATTCCTGCGACTGGCTCCTGGGCATACCAGCCTGGCCGGACGTGTATGGAATCGCTGTATGAGCCGTCTTGCGGATGGGCCCTTATATGTGGTCCTAGGTATCATGCCCCTCTTACTGGGACATCCCCTGGCCCTCCAGTTTGTGGGCTGCATGGCTCTGGGATTTGCCCTGGAGCTACCGGCCTACAAGCTGATTAAAAAAACCTGCAAACGCTCCCGTCCCTGTCATGCAGAGCTGGATCGGGAGAATCTCCTCCCGGTTCCGGATCAATACAGTTTCCCCTCGGGTCATACCGCAGGTGCCTTTGTACTGGCAGGAAGTTGCCTGGCCTGTTTCCCCATTCTCGGCCTGCCAGCCTATGCCTTTGCCATCGCAGTCGGCTATTCCCGGGTCTATAACCGCCTTCACTTTCCAGCGGATATCCTCGCGGGAGCCGGATTGGGGAGCCTCTGCGTCGGCCTGGCCCGTTCCATCACCTTTCTCACCCTGCATAACGTCCGTTGGGACGGCTTTACCTGGGGGATCTTCGGATGAACACTCAGAGCATGGAACGACTTCAGAATGTCGTGGATAACCTAAAGGCTAACAGCACCTTACGTCCGAAAGATGTATTGAATTTTGTGAATATGCTGTGGCATATGCCCAAAGCGGATGCCGGATCTGATCTGGCCCCCTTGCACCCTGCACAGGTAGCCTTGACCATGCTGACCCGCATGCAACTTTCCTATGAGCCCAAAGATACGGTGCCCTGGGACAGCAGTAGCTTCAGCCAGTTGGCTCGTCATCAAATTGAAGAACCCACCGTCTCGCTGTTTGTGGATGCACCGGAGCATCTGAGTGGCGTTTCCCTGACCCTTCAGTCCTGGGCGGAACAAGCCCAGTCCCGCGGTCTTCCCTTTTTCCTGCATATGGCCGCTTCCGACTCTCGGATTCCCGGCAGCAAGTGTTTTCCGAACATCGGAACCCTGAAACTGAGCACCTATCCCGGCCTGGATCTCCCCATCCCCAAGATTAAAAAGGTGACCCAGTACATGGCCAGCCACCCCTTCGATGTGGCTCATCTCTCTACACCGGGTCCGATGGGGCTGCTGGGAATGCGCCTGGCACAAAGCCGCGGTATTCCCATTTGCGGCACCTACCACACGGATTTCCCCCGCTACGTACTCGAATTAAGCGGTTGTGAAGATCTGGCCGAATTCACCTGGCAGTATATGGTTTGGTTCTATGGGCAGATGGACATGGTAGCGGCGCCTTCCTCCGCCACCCGGGATGATTTGATTGCTCATGGTCTTCAGCCAGAGCGAGTACAGGTTGTAGGACGTGGCGTGGAACAGGATCATTTCTCTCCGGAAAAACGTTCCGAAACCCTGCGGAAAAGCTGGGGCGTCACCGACGAACCCGTTCTGTTGTATGTCGGGCGCATTTCGAAAGAAAAAAACCTGCAGATCCTGAGTGAAGCCTATCGCCGGCTGGTTGCGGACGGAACTCAGGCCCGTCTGGTTCTAGTGGGCGATGGTCCTTACCGCGAAGAGATGGAAGAGGAGCTTGCCGATACGCCCGCTCAGTTCACCGGAGTTCTCAAAGGGGAGGCTCTCTACGAAGCCTTTGCCTCTGGGGATCTGTTTGTGTTCCCCAGCGAAACCGACACCTTCGGTCGTGTGCTCATCGAAGCTCAGGCATCCGGCCTCCCCGTATTGGTCTCTGATCAGGGCGGGCCCCGCGACACCTTGCTTCCCGAACAAACAGGACGGATTGTAGCCGGTGTGACCGCAGAACGCTTTGCTGAACAGATTCGTGATCTGATTGCGGATCCTCATCAGCTTCAGACCTGGAGTCTCCGCGCACGCGAACATGCGTCCAGCTTTACGCCGGAACGCTCCTTTGATGATTTCTGGAACCTACATCGCAAGGCCCTGGCTTCCCCAGCCTCTTCCCGGGAGTTCCGTCATGCTCAACATTGATCCCAGCAAAGCCCGCTTCCGCACTCTATGGATTTCGGATGTTCACCTCGGCATGAAAGCCTCGCGGCCGGAATGTCTGGCGGACTTCCTGGAACGTCACGATGCGGACACCATTTACCTGGTGGGAGACATCGTCGATGGTCTGCGTCTCCAACAGAAATGGAACTGGACCCCCGACTGCAGCCGTGTGGTCAAACTCTTGATTGAGAAAGCCGAACGCGGTACCCGCATGGTGTATATTCCCGGTAACCATGATGCCTTCCTGCGCGAATATGTGGGAGGGAACATCTGCGGGGTGAATGTAGAAATGACCTGCGATCACATCACCGCAGATGGGCGCTTGCTCCACATACAGCATGGGGACGCCTTTGATTCCCAGGTGCGCCTCGCTCCCTTGGAAGCTTGGATTGGCCATGGGCTCTATCATATCGCGACCCTGATCAATACCTTCATTTTCTCCATGCGTCGGCGCTTAGGTCTGCCCTACTGGTCCTTGGCCAAGTTTCTTAAATCCAAGAGCAAAAAAGCCATCACCTTTGTGCATGCTTACGAGCAGGCGATGATTGAAAGCGCCAAGCAGCGCAAGGCGCGCGGAATTGTTTCCGGCCATATTCATCAGCCCGCTGTATTTGAGCGCGACGGCATCCAGTATTACAACTGCGGCGACTGGGTGGATCATTGCACTCTTTTAGCTGAGCATAAAGATGGTTCACTGGAACTGCTCACCTGGGATGAGCAGATGATGGATCTGCAGCCCAAGACGGAAGAGACTCCGCTGGAAAGCGAAACCGAGCTGCTCACGCTGCTCGCCAAAAAGACCCGGCCCAAGGCCGGAGTGGTCTGAGGTCCGAGTGGGGATGGGTAACCCTTTCCTCGCAACCGGGCTGACTCAAGGTTCTTCTATATGTAGATCTCCACGATGTACGCGCGGGCCGTGCGGGAACGAGAAAGGTTAAGATGAAGATGTAGGGTGCTCGTGCTGCTTTGTAGCATAGACTTCATCGAGATCCACATGGTATCTGCACAACCTGCGGGCCAAGGGTCCGCCCACATATACAGCCTAGTCCGAAGGATGGGCTGAAAGCCCTCCGCCGGGCTAGGGATTCGTGCCAAAAAAACAGCTGCGGGCCAAGGGTCCGCACACATTCTCTCCCCTTACGCGCTCAGCCGTGGAACGCATTGGGTTTGTATCGCAGCCAGACATCCCGGCTGGCAGCCGGGGCTCCCAGGCAGGGGAATTGTTTTGGCAGAAGCTACGGCTCTCTAGGTACATCTCCACGATGCTAGCTCAGGCCGTACAGAAAGGAGTAAGATTAAGATTACAATGAAGGATTAAGATGAAGGTGTTGAGTACTTGTGCTGCTTTGCAGCATACTCTTCTTCGAGATCCCCACGGTATCTGCACATCCTGCGGGCCAAAGGTCCGCCCACATATACAGCCTAGTCCGAAGGTTGGGCTGAAAGCCCTCCGCCGGGCTAGGGATTCGTGCCAAAAAAACAGCTGCGGGCCAAGGGTCCGCCCACATTCCCTCCCCTTACGCGCTCAGCCTTGGAACGCATTGGGTTTGTATCACAGGCAGACATCCCGGCTGGCAGCCGGGGCTCCCAGGCAGGGGGGCTCCCAAGTAGCGGGACTCGCGGGCAGCGGGACTCGCGGGCAGCGGATGAGTTAGGGAACTAACTCGGTATCGCGTTCTTCGCGGTTCCGCCGTTCTTCACGGGTGCGAAAGATTCGGATGTGATCGCCCTTTTCCACCTTCTTGAGATCCACCTCAAGAAGCCGTTTGCTGGTCTGCATCATTTTCCGTTGATCCAGGACCCAACCCGAGCTTCTGCAGGTCTTACAGGGCGTCTGGCTTTCGATATAGCCATTCCGACAGGTGGGGCAGCGCCGATTCCCATTGCAGGTCGGGCAGACTTTTTTATCATTCAAACCAGGTAGCTTGCCGGTGCCTTTACAGGTGGGACAAATATTGCTGCCATTGCAATCCGGGCAAATTTCGCGGCGCTGACGACGCTGCTGACAGTCCGGGCAGCGTTTTTTAAAGCGTTCCGGTGCGATGCGTTCCACCCAGGTACTTCCAGGATGATGCTGCATCAGTGCGGTGTAGGCCGCTTTTCCCTTCTCCATCTCGCCCGTACCGCAATAGGTCAGGTAGCAGATGGTCAAATCGTACGACTGAATGTTTGCGTTGCTTTCAGAGGGCACAGAAGCCGCAAAGGCATCCAAACGTTGTTTGTCATAGGGATTGATTTTCAACTGCTGCCGCAATTGAGTTCGATCCTCAGCAGCCAAGGCCGCGCCAAAAGGCGAGAGCGCCGCGAGGTATAAGAAGCGTCGTCGTTTCATTCCGGGTCCATTTCATCAAGCGCCCAGGTCATATCTTCGGCTTCCTCCCAAACCTTGCGGGCCACAAAAATCGGAGCCGCACAGTGGGAGGCCAGCACCAGACAGTCGCTGGGACGGGCATCTATTTCGATATGGCTTTCTCCCAATTCATTTTCCTGACGCAAGAACAGACGTGCAAAAAATGTCTCGTCCTCAAAATGGGTCACCGCGACTTTATCTACATCCACGCCCAATCCAGCGAAGGCAGATAACATTAAATCATGTGTCAATGGACGCGGGGTTTCCTCTCCATTGAGGCCTAACCGTAAGGCGCGGGCCACCATCGGATCGATGAAGATGGTGATCGCTTTCTCTCCAGCCTGTAGAAACACCCCGGCACCACCGGGAGTGGGCATTAAACCCTTTATGTCCACCTGGAGATAATCGTCCTGCATGGGACTATAATACCATCTTTACTCCGGGGAGGCCACGAAATGCCGCATCGATCCCGCGTAATTCCTCCCGGGAAGCCACTTCCGTGCTGAGCTGGAAACTACGGTATTTGCCACCCCGGCTCTGATTCCCATCGACCAGGCCCTCAGCCAGCCCCATGGATGCCGCCTGTTGCCGAACGCTGGCCTCCACCTCATCCCCGGCATCACAGACGATGCGGAAATGCACTTCCAGGGGAAATTCCAACTCATCCTCACGTCCCGCAAAACTACTCATCGTCTTTTTCCTCTTCACTTTGCCGTTTCACTTCTTCCCCCTTAAGCAAGTCATGTGCATCCCGCAGCAGGCCCGGAATGCGTTTTCGGTGAGGGCTGTGCTGCAGCACGGCATCGAGCTGCGCCTCATCAAATTCTCCCGGAGCGGCTCCCGGGAACCAGGCGCCTCCGTTGCCGAACATGTTGTAGCGGGATTTCGCAAAATCCACCATGTCGAGGGCATGGGCCCAGGTGTAGAGCCGAAGGATTTCGCGAATGTGCAAGCCACCCGGGCTTCGCTCCGGGGTGGGAACCCCGGCAGCATAACTTCGCCACCAGCCTTCGCCAAATACCCGGTCGATTTCCGCGTGAATCTTTTCTGAAATACGTCCCGAAATCGCTTTGCGATCCTCATACCACTGCATGGCACGGACATGTTCGTCATAGTCCTCCGGTTTGGAGGCCCCTAAACTCAGGGTGTGTACCTCATCATGACTCAGGCAGAAGAGATCATTGAACTGCATGGGGGTAAGAGGAGCGCAGAGCTTTTTCAATTTTTCAGGCGGATCCCAGAGGCGGCCTCCTTTATCACTGGGGCTGATAATAAACACCCCCATATCCTGATTAGCTGCGGCCTGTACGGCGGGCCAATTGTCTTTATTGATGAAGTACCAGTGCACGTTCATGTAGTCAAAACAACCACTGAAACAGGCCTGCATAATCACATCAGCAGGGCCATGGGTTGAAAAACCAATCAGACGGATCCGGCCTTGTTTACGCCATTCCAGCATCTGAGGAATGGCATAATCCAATGCCCGCGCGAGTTCCTCACGGGTATTAATGCCATGGATCGACAACAGATCCACATGGGGGAGATCCAGCATGGACATACTGGTCTCAAAGGACTGGATGAACTCTTCCCGGTTCTCCTTGATGCCGATCTTGGTCTGCACGATAAGCTCATCGCGTTTAAGGGACTTGAAGGCTAAGCCCAGCTGCCGTTCGGAGCTACCATAGCCCCGGGCGGTCTCAATGTGATTAATTCCGTAGGAGAGCGATGCATCAATACAGGCGGCAACCAATGCGTTGGATTCCGCACGGAGTTGATGCGGCTCCAGATCGTTCCATTCCTGTTGGTAGCGCATGCCACCTGTACTGAATACGGGCATGCTCCATCCACTGCGTCCAAAGCGTCTGCGGGGTACCTGAGTCATGCGCACACCCTATCGGCTTGCGGCGCTTACACAAGTCGGCAAATGCTCCAGAAGGAGTCTGGACATTTTTCCTACTAGGACATTGACATTGTGTGAACATTTTATATACAATCTTCCCTCCCAATCTGTTGATTCACCGAGATTCTCATGGCGGCCAAGAAGAAAAAGACGAGCTCTTCCACCCAGAAAACCGCTGCTTCCAAGAAAAAAGCAGCTACCGCCTCGAGTAAGCCCAGCAGCAGTAGCAGCTCGGCCACGTCCAAGAAGAAAGCCAGCTCGGCGAAGAAAAAAACGGCCGCGACCAGTAGCAAAAAAGCTGCAGCACCGGCTAAGAGCAGTAAAGCCACAGCTTCGAAAAAGGCTCCCGTGAAGAAAAAAGCTCCCGCGAAACGTAGCAGCAAAAAAACCGCAGAGCCTGAAATCGATGAAGTGGTTCTTCCCAAAGGCAAAGCCATGGGACAGCGCGACCTCAAGAAATTCCGAAAACTCCTACTCGAGTTACGGGAACGTCTGGTAGGCGATATCCAATTCCTGACCACAGACAACCTGCACCGCGCGGGTCGCGAAACCGGTGCCGATCTCTCCGGAGCCTCTCAGCACAGCGCGGACCATGGCACTGACAACTTTGACCGTGAATTCGCCCTCAGTTTGGCTACCTCCGAACAGGATGTGCTGTTTGAAGTGGATGATGCGCTGATCCGCATTGAAGAAGGCACCTACGGGTTCTGCGAAATGACCGGTTTGCCCATTGAAAAGGCCCGCCTCGAAGTGATCCCCTACACTCGATTCAGCGTGCAGGCTCAGGCGCAGATGGAGAAAGGGCGCACCCGCTACCGCCCCTTCAGCCAGAACATCTCCCAATGGTAGACGCGAACGGGGAAGCTTCAAAGCCCGAGGAAGGAGCGCCACACGCTGGCAAGCCTCCATCCGGATCCGCCCCCGAAGGCGATCCCCCGGTACCGATTCCGGTTCCCATCCCGGAAGAAGAACTCTTCCCTCCCCAGCCTGCCCCGGAAACCGAAAACTCTCAATCGTCAACCGGCAACCCACAAGCGGAAACCGGCAGCCCACAAGCGGCAACCGACAACTCACCAGTCCCTCCCGGCCCCCGCTGGCCCTATATCGTGGCCTCCGTAGCTCTGGTGGCAGATCAATGGAGCAAAGGCTGGTTTCAAAACCATTACAGCTATCATGAGAGTCATACGGTCATCCCTGGCTTTTTTGACTTTTTCCTGACGCACAACACCGGCGCAGCCTTCAGCCTCTTTCATGATCAGACGCTGCTGTTGATGTTGTTTTCCACGCTGGTCTTTGGCCTCATGCTCCTCTTTCGCCATAAACTTTTTGGCCCAAGCGTCATCGAACAGCTGGCCTTTGGACTGATCGCCGGTGGCGTGGTCGGCAACCTCGCAGACCGCATGAAATACGGCTACGTCATCGATTTCATACACTGGTATGTGGGCAAACACTCCTGGCCGGTCTTCAATCTGGCGGATACCTTTATCTGCGTAGGGGTGGGATTGTTTGTGCTCTCCGGTTTTCAAAAGAAAGCCTAGTCCGGAGCCTGCTTGTGACCCCCTTGTTTTTCCTCACTGGTCCCACTGCATCCGGAAAGAGCGACCTGGCCCATCAACTGGCCGAGCGACGGGGATTGCGGCTTCTTTCCGCGGACTCCATGATGGTGTACCGCAGGATGAATATCGGTACAGCCAAACCCAGCGAAGCAGAGATCCGGGACTACGATTATGCCGGGTTGAATCTCTGTGAACCTGGAGAAGCTTTTTCCACGGGAGACTGGATCCGGGCCATTCAAAATCAATTAGATGGACGCCCCACTCTGGTTGCCGGGGGCACCGGTCTCTACTACCGGGCCTTGATTCAGGGTCTTCAGGAGGAAGAAGGCTTACCCGAGGTAGACGACAGCCGACCTTTGGCCGAGTTGCAGGCCGAACTGGAATCGTTGCAAGCCGATGCTCTACATCAATTGGATGATGCTCAAAACCCCCGTCGCGTCGCCCGGGCCATCGCCTGGCTACAAGCCGGACGAGGTCTGCCCTCCCACTTTCAAGCTCGGGATCCCTTTCCAGTCCCTGTACTCCGTCGACCCACAGAAGAACTGAATGAGCGCATTGCCCTCCGGGCAGCACACATGTTTGAGCAGGGACTACTCGAAGAATGTGAAGGCTTGCGGGACGCTCTTCAGGGGACCGCCTCACAAGCCATCGGCTATGCAGAAGCTCTGGCTTGCCTGGACGGAGAACTCAGCCGGGAGGCCGCAGTGGAACGGGTCAGCATCCGCACCCGTCAATATGGCAAACGGCAACGTACCTGGTTTCGAAATCAGATGCAGGCCCAGTGGGTAGACCACATCGATGCGGACGCCGTCGAGCGCATCTGGGATGCCTCCGGGCCCTTTCCCTATACGGGATGATCAGCGTCCGCTGGTCCAGGTCACCTTGTTTCGTAACGCGTACACCTTCACATGAGAACGCAGATCCCGTGTACGCCCGGGGCTGAACACAAAGGTCACCTGCTCAGGAAAAGATTCTGCAATCTGCAATTCCATTCGGTCCTGACCGGATCCCCGCCAGGCCATCACCACCAGATACTGCTGATCAAAGTTCATCTGATCCCGCAGACTAGCCAATCCCCCTTCGCTAAACACAGCCTTGGCTTCCTCCAAGGAACGGATTTCCAAAGGCGTGGTACGGGGAGCCTTTTCAAAAACGACCGGCAAGGTTTGCGCCATCATCGGAGTCACCGGTGGAAGCATCGCTTCCGCAAACAACGAGCTGAACAGCATGAGAGCAAAGAAAGCAGAGAGGAGTGTAGTTTTCATAAAGTAAGAGTTTCGTTATCTGTGCAGACGCTTTCTGGTCAGGAAAGCTTAGAACAATTTAAACACAATCAGCCTCTTCGATGGATTCTGGCCGCATCCAGCTCCGCACGAAGCTCCTCTTTCCGCTTAGGATCAATCCATTCCCAGGGAGTTTCCGTGAGCGCTCCCTCCAGAGACCATAACAAATTCAAACTAGGAGCCACTCCAGCCTCTTCCACCTGCAGAAACACCTCCACCACACCAGCCCGACGTAACGCGGCTTCCGAATCATAGCCTACGTCGAGTAGCCATTTCTCCGATTTCGGGCCCAGGTTCATTAGATTCAAGCGTTTGGAAGTCGCCATGTACGTCTTTTGACCTGTTCAAAAATGAACTGCAACAAAATCCTTCCTATAAACAATTTTGTGGTAGGATAGGGTCTTTTTTAGGAATAAGGACGCTTCCAGATTGGTTTCCTCAAAAAGCGACACAAGTTATTGTATATGGCTACACACGTTTGTCTGCTCCATCACACCCGCTACACATACGAGCGCCCGATTCAGCTTTCGCCACAAGTCATTCGACTCCGCCCGGCGCCGCACAGTCGCACCCCGGTTTTATCTTATTCACTCAAGCTATCCCCTGAGCCCCATTTTTTAAACTGGCAGCAGGATCCCTTTGGCAACTATCTGGCCAGAGTGGTGTTCCCGGAACAGGTGGATCATTTCGATGTATCCGTCGAAGTGGTTGCAGACCTGACTTCGATTAACCCTTTCGATTTTTTTCTGGAAGAAGATGCAGAGGAGATGCCCTTTGCGTACCCCGAGCATACGCTCAAAGAGCTCGCCCCCTATTTAGAGTGTATCGAACCCGGCCCCTTATTCCGTGAATTTGTAAGCAGCCTGCCAAAAGCCGAGGATATTCGCTGTATTGATTGGCTCGTGGCCATGAATCAAGCCGTCCAGCAGCAACTCAGCTACCGAATTCGCATGGAGCCGGGCGTGCAAAGTTGTGAAGAGAGCTTGGAACTGAAGAGCGGATCCTGTCGTGATTCCGCCTGGTTGCTTTGTCAGTGCCTCCGCTCCTGTGGCTATGCAGCCCGCTTTGTGTCGGGATATCTGGTGCAACTCCATCCGGATGAAAAACCCCTCGAGGGTCCAGAGGGCCCGGAGGAAGACTTCACCGACCTGCATGCCTGGTGTGAAGTATTTGCGCCCGGGGCCGGCTGGATCGGCCTCGACCCCACCTCCGGACTGTTTGCAGCAGAAGGACATATTCCCTTAGCGGCGACCGCAGACCCCTCCTCTGCCGCGCCGATTGAAGGCATGGCCGAACCCTGTGAAACCGAATTCTTTTTTGAAAATAAGGTGACCCGCATCCATGAAGATCCCCGGGTAACCCTCCCTTATTCGGATCATGACTGGGAACGCATCCTCACGCTGGGGGATTATGTCGACGAACAGCTGGAGCAAAGTGGGGTTAAACTCACCATGGGCGGGGAGCCTACCTTCATTTCTATTGATGACATGGAGGGTGCCGAATGGAATACCGCAGCGGACAGTCCCCGAAAACGTGAGCTGGGCTACCAATTGCTCTTACGCCTCCGGGAGCGATTCGGAGCGCAGGGGCTCCTACATATTGGCGAAGGTAAATGGTACCCCGGCGAAGAACTACCTCGATGGGCCTACACCTTGTTGTGGCGGGAAGATGGCGAAGCCCTCTGGTCCCGCCCGGATCTGCAAGCCGACCCAACCCAGGTGGGAACCTGCAGTCCTGAAGATGCAGAAGCCTTTCTGAAGGAGCTCAGCAACGAACTCTCTCTTGAACCCGAACATATTCTGCCAGCATACGAGGATACAGCGTATTACCTATGGCGGGAAGGAACCCTGCCCGAGGAGATTGACCCCGCTGACCCCAAACTCGCGGATGGCCTGGAACGAAAGTTTCTCGCGTCCTTACTCGACCGGGGACTGGGTCGTCCCAGTGGGATGGTACTGCCTTTGCAATTCGATCCCGTGGCCGGACAATGGCGCAGTTGCAGCTGGAGCTTCAGACGAAAGCATCTCTTTCTCACGCCAGGCAATTCCCCCATTGGCCTTCGCCTGCCCTTGGATTCATTAAGCCTGCCAGCCACTCACGAACAAATCGGCCCCGCAGAAGCCTCACCCTTGGAAAAGCCTCCGGCTTTTCCCAAAGAGACCAAGGCACCCAAGGTTCTACCCGAATTGCGCAACGCGTTCAGTACTGCCATCTGCGCAGAAATTCGTCAGGGACGGCTACATATTTTCCTGCCACCACAATCGCAGGGAGAAGCCTTCCTGCAGTTGCTTCACGCCGTGGAGCGAAGTGCCGCTGCGATCAAATGCCCGATCATTCTGGAAGGATATTCGCCTCCAAAGGATCAACGTCTGAAAGAAATTAAAGTGACACCAGACCCTGGGGTGATTGAAGTCAACCTGCAGCCAGGAGCGAGTTGGCAGGAACAGGTAGAGATCACCACTGCCTTATACGAAGAAGCACGACAATGCCGTCTAGGCACAGAAAAGTTTATGCTGGATGGTCGCCACAGCGGAACAGGTGGCGGGAATCACGTCACCCTGGGTGGGGCGACTCCATCTGATTCGCCGTTCCTCATTCGTCCGGGTCTGCTGCGCAGTATGATCACTTGTTGGCAGCATCATCCCTCGCTGAGTTACCTCTTTTCAGGAAATTTTGTCGGTCCGACTTCCCAGGCACCTCGAGTAGATGAAGGCCGGGATGATCGACTGCATGAATTGGAGATCGCCTTTTCCCAGCTGCCAAAATCAGATCACCCTAATCCCTGGTTGGTCGATCGGATCCTCCGCAACCAATTAACGGACCTCACCGGGAACACCCATCGCGCAGAGTTCTGCATTGATAAACTCTACTCACCGGATTCACCATCCGGGCGACTGGGCATTCTCGAGTTACGCGCATTCGAAATGCCACCCCATGCACGGATGTCGCTGCTGCAACAATTGCTGGTTCGTATGCTCGTGGCCCGCTTCTGGGAAAAGCCCTGGCATAAACCCCTGGTGCCCTGGGGAACCCGTCTGCACGACCAGTTTATGCTGCCTCATTACGTACGCGAAGATTTAAACCTGCTCCTGCAGGAATCTGCTGCGGATGGATTCGACATGGATCCGGCCTGGTTTGATCCGTTCTTTGAATTCCGCTTTCCACGTTTCGGCACGCATCAAGTTGGAAACGTGCGTATGGAAATTCGCTTTGCCATCGAACCCTGGCATGTGCTCGGAGAAGAGAGCAGTTCCAGTGGCACTGCGCGTTATGTGGACTCATCGGCAGAACGCCTACAAATTAAAGTCGAAGGACTCATCCCGGAACGGCATGCGGTCACCTGCAACGGACACCGGATTCCTCTCGTTCCTACCGAGACCCGGGGAGTGTTTGTTGCCGGTATTCGTTATCAGGCCTGGGCACCCTGGTCTGCGCTCCATCCGACCCTGCAACCGCAAAGTCCTTTGGTATTTGATGTAGTGGATCTGTTCCAACGCCGCAGCCTGGGTGGCTGTACCTACTACGTCTCCCATCCGGGAGGACGCAGCTACGATACCAGCCCCGTCAATGCACTCGAAGCCGAAGCCCGCCGGGTCTCCCGTTTCTGGCAACAAGGGCATACTCAGGATGTGACTAGGGGACCCGCCCTTAGGGCTGGTGGATCTGTTCGGGTTGAGCCTTTAAAAGGTGGCAATTCCTTTCAGTTACAGGAAGAAGAACCGGATCCGGACTTCCCCTGCACCTTTGATCTTCGAGGGCGGATATAAGGAATTCCACGTTTCCAAGATTTTGACTATTGACCAAACCCATAAGCAAAGGCATAAAATTTATAGTCCATGAATTCTTCTCTGGTTAGTTACGGGAAACTTCCCCAACGTCCACATGTGCTACTCGTCGATGACGAGTCGAGCGTATTAGAACTATTACGTTACGCCTTGGAGCCCATGGATTTAGAACTTTATACCTGCAGCAGCGCAGCCGAAGCAACGCTCTGCCTTCAGGATAACGAAATCCATGTCGCCTTTTGCGATCTTTGCCTGGGGGACAGTCCCCATGCCACGCCTTTGCTGAGGAAGATCAAAGAGGTCCATCCCCATTCTGTGGCCATTTTGATGAGCGGATTCCTGGAAGTGGATTCGCTGACCGAAGCGCTCAACGAGGGTGGTATTTGGAAATGTCTGAAAAAACCCTTCACCCTGGATACCCTCCGCAATACCGTGACCGCGGCCCTGGAAGAGCTAGAACGCCGGTTGGAATCCGAGGCAGAGCAGGACACGATTATCGAAGAAACGCTGGTCGTTCAGCAGAACGAAGAAGAACACGAACCCCGGATTTCGATTCGGCTCCCACCAGCTAAGTTAAAACCTCTGGAAGATCCGCTCACCATCCACGGTCGTTATGAAGCAAACCACAAGCTTGGCGAAGGCGGCTTGAGTGTTGTCTATAAAGCAGACGATCGTATTCTGGAACACCCCGTCGTACTCAAAGTACTCAAACCGGGAATCTCCCAGGATGAGCTCTTTAAAAAGCTGTTTCTAAATGAAGCTCGAATGACGATGGCGCTGAGTCATCCCCACATTGTCCGGCTCTACTCGCTGGAACAAATGGATGAGCAGTTCTACATGGTCATGGAATATGTTCCCGGACGTTCCTTGCGGCAATTGATTCAGCACTATCATCAGCTACCCATGCATTTGGGCATGTCCATTATCCGTTGCTGTGCCAAGGCGCTACAGTATGCTCATGAGCTCGGCGTATTTCACTGCGATATCAAACCGGACAATGTCCTGATCTCTACGGAGGGGCATGTGAAACTGATCGATTTCGGTTTGGCCCGGGTTCTCCAGAATGACCTGTTTAAAAATCTACTTACAGGTACCGAGGACTATATGAGTCCGGAACAGTCCAGAGGTGAAGAGCTGAATGAATATTCAGACCAGTTTTCCCTGGGCATGCTGGCCTGTCATGTGTTGTGCGGCAGACTTCCAGACTCTGAGGTCATCACCGATGAGAACGGAATGGAAATTGAACGTGTACTCCTGGAAGAACTCGATGGACTCAGTGACGCCCAAAAAGTCGTGCTCAGCAAGGCACTGGCGCCCACGCCCAGCGAGCGTTGGGAAAGCGTGAAGATCTTTTCGGATGCACTGCACAGTTGTACGAGTGAAGTCACCCTCAAGTAAGCACAGCGCAAGTGAGGCAGTCTAAGCGAACGGCGGCCTTTAGACTCTTCCCAATTTATTTCGGTAATACGCCAATTCTGCTACAGAGGCCTGAATGTCGTAATAGGCATCATGTTCGGCCATATCTTCACGCAAAGTGGCTTCGGGAAAATGGCGACGAATAAACTCAGGATCGTCTTTCGGAGGTAGAGTCCCGCCATAAAAGTCTGTCCATTGGGTTTTAAACGAAGACACATCCATCAGTCGGTAATGTGCGCGACGCAACACCCCGGGAAAGTACTTCCGCAACAGAAACCAATCATTGTGCACCGAGTTTCCGGCGATCAGGGGACGATCTGACGCCTGAGTTTGAATGGGGCCGACCACCTGGTCGATATAGCGACAGAGGCGAACCTCTGCATCACTCAAGGTCAACGCAGAAGAACCCAGACATCCCCGCACAATATGGGGGATGTTTTCTTTTACCCAGGGACTAATCCCCCGGTCATCCTCCCGCTTGATGAACAGCACCACATCTTTTTCCGGAGGGGCCAAGCGTTTAAGCTGTGCATCCGTGGCCATGAGTGCCACCTGCAGGAGTTCCGCCTCCTCCAGCTCCAGGCTGGAAAACTCGGCATCAAACCAGAGATAGGCAGGGGCGGTACTCACAGAGGCTGCTGGATTCATGCGTCCGCTTTAACCGGAACCGGATCCAAATGCCAGATATCTTCGTTGTATTGACGGATGGTACGATCGCTGGAGAACATACCCACCCGGGCGGTATTGGCGGCGGCCATCCGTGCCCAGCGTTTGGGATCACGGAAGGCTTCATCCACCTCATGCTGAGCACGAATGTAATCCTCGAAATCTGCGAGGACGAGGAAGGGATCCCCATGATCCACCAAGCTCTGACGCAAGCTCTGCAACACGTTATGCTCGCCGGGAGTAAAGTAATCGCTGCCGATCCATTCCACCACATCGCGAATCATCTCGTTCTCTTCCACGTAGTCGCGGGGGTTGTAGCCCTGCTTCCACAACTCTTCCACTTCTTCCACGGTTTTGCCGAAGATGAAAATGTTCTCCTCGCCGACCACATCTTTGATTTCCACATTGGCTCCGTCCAGGGTGCCGATGGTGAGAGCGCCGTTGAGCGCCAGTTTCATATTCCCGGTACCCGAGGCTTCTTTACCGGCCGTGGAAATCTGCTCAGAAAGATCCGCCGCAGGAATGATACGCTGGGCCAGACTCACCCGGTAGTTGGGTAGGAAGACCACTTTGATCAAACCACGGACCCGTTCATCATTATTGATGATTTCTCCCACAGAGTTGATGGCTTTAATAATGGTCTTGGCCAGTTCATAGCCCGGAGCGGCTTTCGCACCGAAAATAAACACCCGGGGAGCGATATCGAAATCCGGTTCCTGCAGAATGCGGCGGTACAGGTAGAGAATGTGAAGCAGGTTGAGGTGCTGGCGTTTATACTCGTGCAGACGTTTGATCTGAATGTCGAAGATTGCGTCGGGATTAACTTCCACATCGCAGAGTTCTTTGATGATCCCGGCCAGTTTAACTTTGTTCTCCCGTTTGATCGCCATGAAGCGGTCGAGAAAATCCTCGTCATCCAGGAAATCATTCAGACCTTGCAGTTTGTCCAGATCCCGGGGCCAGTCGCTGCCAATCTTTTCATCAATCAGCGCAGACAGTTTGGGGTTACAGGCTTTCAACCAGCGACGAGGGGTGATGCCGTTGGTTTTGTTGTTAATCTTACCCGGGAACAATTCGTTGAAGTCATGGAAAAGATGACGTTTCAGCAGTTCGGTATGCAAAGCTGCCACGCCGTTGACGGAGAACGAGGCGACAACGGACAGGTGGGCCATACGCAATTGCTGAACATGCCCCTCTTCAATGAGAGAGAGATCCCGCAATTTACCTGTGTCGCCCGGCCATTTTTCCGCAACCTGTTTCAGGTGACGTTTGTTAATTTCAAAAGCGATCTGCATATGGCGCGGCAGCACCTTATTAAACAGAGGCACCGACCAACGCTCCAAGGCTTCCGGAAGCAAGGTATGATTTGTGTAAGCAAAGGTGCGGGTTACAATATCCCAAGAATCGTCCCAACTGAGCTGGGCTTCATCGTGGAGGATGCGCATCAATTCCAACACAGCCACTGCCGGGTGAGTATCATTGAGCTGAATGGCGACTTTCTGGGGGAACATGTCCCAACCATCGTATTCCCGCTCATAGCGGCGGATGATGTCACGCAAAGAACAGGCAACAAAGAAATACTGCTGCACCAGACGCAGTTCTTTCCCATTCTCCGTCTTATCGTTCGGGTACAGTACTTTGGAAATGGTTTCAGACTGGTTCTTCTGTTGAACCGCCTCCACATAGCCCCCATCGTTGAAAGCCGCTAAATCGATTTCCTCAGGAGCCCGGGATTCCCAGAGCCGCAGGAAGTTCACCGTACCGGTGCCATAACCGGCAATCGGAATGTCGTAAGGCACACCCACAATTTCACTGGTGTTAATCCATTTTGGAGTGTAGCGGCCCTGGTCATCGAATACGCTCTGCACTTCTCCGTAAATGGGAATGTGCTGGCAGTATTCCGGGCGAATGATTTCCCAGACATTACCGTAGGTCAACCAAGCATCGGGATGCTCCATCTGGTATCCCTTAACAAATTCCTGGCGGAAGAGACCGAACTCATAACGAATGCCATAGCCGACCGCCGGCAGATCCAAGGTCGCCATCGAGTCGAGGAAACACGCGGCCAGGCGGCCCAAACCGCCATTCCCCAATCCCATGTCCAATTCATCAGCGCGAAGCTCATCATAGGACACGCCCAATTCTTCAAGGGCCTGTTCCATTTTTTCATGCACACCGGCACTGTGCACGTTGTTGTCGAGCAAACGACCCATCAGAAATTCCAAGGACAAATAATAGACCCGGCGGGCCTCGTGCTTGCGATGCTGTTCCTGAGTCGCGATCAAACGGTTGACCAACAAATCCTGTACCGCGAGAGAAACTGCCTTACGCCAATCCCGGATACTAGCCACGGGTTTAGCCTGTGCCTGACGGTAACGCAGATGATAAGTGATTAGCTCTTTCAGTTCCTCGACGGAGATGTCGACGTTCGGCTGGCGTGTCATCGGAGTACAGCTTTTGCTCATGAAGAGTTCCTCTGGGTTGGGTTCTATTCATCCCGATAACGGCCAACCCGACAAAGGAAAGCCCGAAACCCCATGGAATGTGAATTTAAATCAAGTTCTTACAGGACGGTAGGGCAGAGGCTGGAAACACGCATTTTTGAAGAAACTACCGATCAGTAGGCCAAAAAAACGGGCACCACCTCAAGGCAGTACCCGTTTCTTTAGGAAAGCCAGCTTGCTTTCTTAGGCAGCGGAGTAGCCGCGGCTGAGATCCTGTACACGCTGGGACTGACGACGACGTACCTGTTCCAGAGTGAGTTTGGGAATATAAAATTCCGGGTCGGCATCGGTAGAACCTTTGCAGTGCTGAATGATAATTTCATACAGGAACTTAAAGGCATCCCGAGGCTGTTTCATCTGGTCGAGCGCATCCACCAGATCCTGTACCGACACTTCATCCGAGAAGAGCTGGTTCAGACTGAGTTCATCACTTCCGGGCTCCTGTACCGCCTGTAAGCGCTGGTTGCAGATATCGAAGAGGTTGACCCCGGTCCATTCCAGACGCTCAATCAGGTTCCCCTTGTCCAAACGGGCTTTGCGGAAGAAATCGCCATCCTCGCGTTTCAGTTCATAACCCAACTCAATGGGCAGAAGCATCTTTATCCCCAAGCCATCCTGTTGAAGGATCTTGTGGGTGAACAGAGGCCAGATCAGGCGGCGCATTTTCTGGGCATCTCCATTGACCATGCTCGGTTCGTCCACACGGTCGACCAAGACGGTCATACTGACAAAGCCCAGGCCCTTAATCAGACGAAGCAAACGGCCCAGCAGTTCATAGCGCGCATCCTGATCTTTGGGTTTCGGCATGGGCAGGCCCTCTAAATCTGCAGAGCGAAAACTGCCAAGCTGTTCACTCAAAATGTTGAGCGGATGATCAACCACTTTGATCTCCGCTTCTATTTGGTTGCGCCGTTTGCGGTTCGCAAAATAGGGGCCAATGCCAAACCATGCACAACCAAAAGCAATCAGGCCCCCGATCCCAGCGCAAAGCACACCGGGAATCACCTGTCCGAAATAAAACAAACCTGCTCCGATCCCGGCCAACAACGCACATCCACCCAGAGCGAACATCATCATGTTGGGGGTAACCAATTGGTTCACTTTGAGGATACGCGTGAGTTTCCGCCAACGTTCCCCGCGGGTACTGAGCGTCGGCTGATCATAGAGCGTCGTCAGGTAAGCCAGGTCCAAACGTTGCTGACGTGGTAGCTTGCGCAAGGTTTTGGCCAATTCACGGCCTACTTTGGAATTGGTGGGGCGACTGGCGGCATCCACCACCTCGGTTACCACCATGGAAATGATCTTATCCACGTGATCTTCGAGACGGATTTTGTCGAAATTCTCTTTCTGCGTGGCTTCTTCCGTTCCTACCACACGATCCACCATGTGGTTCCACTCGTCGTAGCGCACAATCCAGGTTTTTTCCCGGGGATGCTCTTCGTTGTAGGACTTGAGGCGGTTTTCCATGAGCAAACGCAAGGCGGTTTTGCCACTGCCCTTCTCACCGAACACCACCGCCGTATTAGGACGGTCTGGGCGGCCGAAGATTTTTTCAAACTCCGGGTGAGCCACTCCTTCCTGCATAATGTCCTGATAAATTTTGTCGTCCCGGGCCTCTTCGGCCACAAAGGGGTTCTGGTTCAGGTGCCAGTGCTTCAGGAAGGTATCAATTTTCATGGAGACTCCGGAGGGCTTGTCCGTCCTTATACGGTGTATGCACTTGAATGCAACGCCTAGACAGCTTCAAGACAAAAAGTGTGAGAGATAGGTAGATCATTGACGGGTATACACGATCAGGGTTTTCATCCGAGTACCCGTTTCATCAAATTCAGCTTCAATGCGCTCCTCGGAGGCACCTTTGAAGACAATGTAGTTGCTGGGACGGGGTAAACGCAGCTGTCGGGGGTACTCAGGACGCCGTTTGAAGAAGTCGATAAACGCAATCATAGGGCCTCCACAGCATCTGGTTCCAACACACCACGGCTTCGGGGCAGAAGCAGCATCGCTTCAACCACCATCCACAGTTCCAAGAGCAAGCTCAGGGAGCCTAATGCGGCCAGCAAGCCATTTTTCTGTGCAACCCAGCTATGTTCGCCCACAAAGACCTGTTGGAACATGGCCCAAAAGGGAATACAGAGCATAAGCAGCATAGGGATCATGACAAAGAGTACGGGTTTTCCGCGACGCCACAAATAAAAGGTGATCACCAAAAATGCGAGCCCGCCTAAAAGCTGGTTCGTGGCCCCGAAAAGTGGCCACAGCAAAAGACCCCCTTTGCCTGCGCTTTGCCAGTCAAATGCCTGACCGGCGGGAGGCAGCATGGCAATGATCAGAGCCAATAGCACTGCAAACAAGGTGGCACCATGTTTGTTTCTCAAGGGCGCACTCAGCGAACGGAGGGCAGGCGCACGGGGCAATCCTGCCAATTCCTGCACAATGTAGCGCTGCAGGCGACAGGCGGAGTCGAGGGTTGTACCTGCAAAGGAAGCAACCAACACCCCCATAAGCGCAATACTGGCTCCACGGGGAATACCAATCGCAGCCAACAGATTGGCGGCCCCATCGACAAAGGCCGCCACTTTCGCGCCCAAACCCAGATCTCCCCAGGCTCCGCCATAGCGACTCAACCAGGCCGCTTCCCCAAACAGCTGCCCCGCTTCCGTCTTTACCCCCAGACCTAACCCGGCTGCAATGGCGAGAATAACCAGTACCGCTAAAAAGCCTTCGGTCAGCATGCTCCCGTAGCCAATCATTTTCGCATCACATTCCGATTGAAGCTGTTTGCTACTGGTGCCACTGCTGACCAGGCAGTGAAAGCCACTGATGGCTCCACAGGCAATGGTCACAAACAGGAAGGGGAACATCGCAGGCGCGCCGGCCGGGTTGGGATTCCAGGCTGGCGCAGCCAGCTCCAAAGGAGGCCGCAGCCCTTGCGGATCGGGGGCTCCCCCCAGAAAAGCGGCTCCTACGAGGCCAAGCACCACCAGCCCCAATGCCGAGAGCAATTGTAGCGAGTTGATGTAATCACGCGGCTGTAGCAGCACCCACACCGGCAACACCGATGCGACATACGAGTAGATGAGCAGAATGACCACCCACGTCGCAATCGGAAGCGCAGCGAGGGCGGCATTGAGCTCGCCCAACCAACCGGAATTTCCTGCCAGTACGGCCACATACATCAGACCCAGAGCCAGGAGGCTGGGCAACAACAACTTCCCTTGCTTCCGATGAATGAGCAAACCGATCAACACTGCGATGGGAATTTGTAACAAACAGGGCAGAATGGCCGCCGGATACTGTTTAAACACGGCCGCAATCACCAGGCCAAAAATTGCCAACACAATGGTCAGGGCTACAAACAGGACCACCAAAAAGAGCATGCGGACCCGGGGATTCAGTAAGCGGCCTGAAAGTTCCCCCACCGTTTGCCCCCGATTGCGCAGACTGACCATCAAAGACCCAAAATCATGTACCGCACCAATGAAGATACTGCCGAAAATCACCCAGAGCAGCGCCGGGGCCCAGCCCCAGAAAATGCCGATGGCCGGACCGACAATCGGTCCGGTACCGGCGATGCTGGTGAAATGGTGACCAAAGATCACCGGGGCTGCGGTGGGGACATAATCCACATCATCGCGAAGGGATTCTGATGGAACCGGGGCCTTCGCATCCACCGCGAACACCTTATTCGCGATCCAGCTCCCATAGACCCGGTAGGCCACGACAAACGTGGCTGCAGCCGCTAACGCAATCAGAAATACCAACATAGGAG
The DNA here is from genome assembly GCA_002429005.1 of Verrucomicrobia bacterium UBA6056. Taxonomy (GTDB): domain Bacteria; phylum Verrucomicrobiota; class Kiritimatiellia; order SS1-B-03-39; family UBA6053; genus UBA6056. The sequence continues at coordinate 2,033 of DIYK01000096.1, read as the reverse complement.
GCCCAGCCTAACGAAGCCCGACTTGAGTGGCAAGCTTGAGAAAAGGGCTAGGCCCTTAGACCGCTTCTTCTTCCACCACCAAATGGTCGAGGATGTATTCGCGCCGTTTAGGCGTGTTTTTGCCCATGTAGAACTTCAGGATCTGCGGTACATCATTAGGATCATCGATGCCGACCGGAGTAAGGCGCATCCCGTCGTCGCTGATGAAATCTTTGAATTCCTTGGGAGAAATTTCTCCGAGTCCTTTAAATCGGGTAATTTCCGGATTTCGGATTTCTTTCAGAGCCAGTTGCCGTTCCTCTTCGGTGTAGCAGTAGCGGGTTTCCTTCTTATTCCGCACCCGGAACAAAGGCGTTTCCAGAATATAGAGATGGCCGTCGCTCACCAAGGGCTGGAAAAAGCGCAGGAAGTAGGTGATCAAGAGGTTACGAATATGCATCCCGTCCACGTCGGCGTCGGTGGCCAGCACCACGCGGTTGTAGCGCAGGTTGTTCACCGTCTCCTCAATACCCAGGGCCTGCATTAGGTTGTAGAGCTCGTCGTTTTTATACACCGCATCACGTTTGAGTTCGGCCACATTCAGCGGTTTCCCCTTCAGCGTAAAAATAGCCTGGGTGTTGGGGTCGCGACAGGAGACCATCGACCCGGCCGCACTCTGACCCTCGGTGATGAACAGGGTGGATTCTTCCCCTTTTTCTTTCTCGGGATCCCATTTCTGTTTGCAGTCTTTCAACTGAGGAATGCGAATGGAAATGGCTTTGGATTTCTCCCGGGCCATTTTCTTCACGCTCTGAATTTCTTTACGCATTTTCTGCGTTTCTTCGATTTTCAGTAGTGCACGCTCAGCCGCTTTGGGGTTCTTGTGAAGCAGATCTACAATGATCTCTTTCACCCGGTTCACCAAATCACTGCGAATCTCGCTGTTTCCAAGTTTGTTTTTGGTCTGAGATTCGAAAATCGGCTCTTTGAGGCGAATAGCGATGGCTCCGATCAGGCCTTCACGCACATCATCGCCCTCATATTTCTTCTTGGAGAATTCGTTAAAGGCCTTGAGCACCGCTTCGCGAAAGGCACTGAGGTGGGTACCGCCGTCGGCGGTATACTGGCCATTGACAAAAGACCAATTTTCCTCCCCGTAGAGCTGGGCATGGGTGAGCGCAAATTCGAGCGTCTGGTCTTTGAAGTACAGAGGCTGATAAATGCTCTCAGAATCGGATTCTTCCTGAATCAGATCCAAGAGGCCGTTTTTGGATTCCATGCGCTGTTTGTTAAAACGCATGCTCAGGCCGGCATTCAGATAGGCGTAAAACTTCAAGCGGCGGATGATGTACTCTTCGCGGAAACGGAAGTTCTTAAAGATTTCCAGGTCCGGGGTAAAACAGACCAGGGTGCCATTCGGCTCATCCGTTTTGCCTTCATCCTGCCCCACCAGTTTGCCCTGCTCAAAGGAGGCTTCGAAATATTTTCCATCACGGTAACTGCACACCGAGAAAAAGGTAGAGAGCGCATTCACCGCTTTCGTTCCTACCCCGTTCAAGCCGACGGAGAACTGAAACACGTCATCATTATATTTGGCGCCGGTATTGATGCGGCTCACACAATCGATCACTTTGCCATGCGGAATGCCGCGTCCGTAGTCACGGACGGTGATGTCCTTATCATCCAAGGCAATATCCAAACGGGTGCCGTGACCCATAATAAACTCGTCGATCCCGTTATCGATCACCTCTTTGAGCAGGATGTAAATCCCGTCATCATAATGAGATCCACTCCCTGTACGCCCGATATACATGCCCGAACGGGCACGGATGTGCTCCGTAGAGGAGAGCGTTTTGATGGTACTTTCGTCGTAAGCGACCTTTTTCTTTGCTGCCATAAACAGCAGTTACCCGGATTTGAGGGGGGATTCAAGACGGAACAGGTGTTTAGTGAAACAGGCTATGCTGTGAATAGACAGAATGATAAAAACGGAATGCCGTTACCATAGAGTGGGGGGGGGCAGGTTCATGAAAGACAGAATGATTAGGGGACAG
>DIYK01000095.1 GCA_002429005.1 Verrucomicrobia bacterium UBA6056 | reverse complement strand
TGCCCGTGATGCAGTCGCTCCCAATGATCCAGTAAAAGGTTCCCATCTATATCCTGTGAACTCTTGGAAATAAATGAAGTAAATTGCAGCTCAATCACCTCCAGGGTGATGTCCGCACAATCCCTGCTGCGGTCACTGAATCCAGTTACCCTGATCTGCATAGCATCCGTCAGGCTAAAGGTTCTTGGCAACGGATAGGAATCTCCCTGGGCATTGATCAGATAAACACTTTCTCCAGTCTCCAACTCAAAGAGCTCACAACCTTGAGCAGAAGCTCTCGGGGTCAAGAGAAGATCTTGCATCACTGGACGCTCTGTGATGTTTCCTAACAATTCCTGTACCCCGGCAAAGGCCTGTTCATGATCAGCAGTCGAAGTTGTACTGCGAGATTTGTAGTAGGCTGGGAGCTGTCCATCATCAATAAAATCGCGCAAAAGATCGACGGGTAACGCTAAGGATCCGGCAGCGTCTTCATGATGAAGAGCCACCACAGCATACAGGTCCCGGATCAGGTTTTGCAGGGCCTGAACCTGTGCAGAGGCATCAGGCCGTTTCAAAGCATGTGTCAGATCAGCCAATAAGGGTTCGAGTAACAATGCAGCCTCTCCGTTGGGGCCAAGTTTCTGCAGGGACCAAAGTTGTTCCCGGCTAGGCTGCACTCTGCCTGTTTCCCCTACCCGCCTCGGAAAGAGAGTGATATGCTCAGAATCCAGCTCACCCCGTTCCAGGAAGCGTTCTCCCAGAAGTTGCTCAACCAGAAGAGCCGCCATGCAATCATCGACGTCCACCTCACGGGTCAGGGAGGGGCGGTCAGCACCTCCAGCAACCCGGGCAGCTGCAATCCAGTTTTGCGCCTCCACCGACGCATCTCCTCCTTGATGCTGATACGGGTTCGGATACAGGGGGCGGACTTCTTCTTCCCCCACCCCAATCAGGGCAAGGAGCTCCAACCCATTTTGCCGGTAAAGCAGCGAGGCATGAATCCCTCGAATTTCGAAAAATTGATCGGTATACAGCGACATCCACGGGTTGGGGGCTACCTGAACAAAACGGGCAAAAGATTGATCAGATTGATCTACCTTCGCATTGCCGAGCAGAGCTTGAGTCGAGCTGAACAGTTTCAAATTCGTCCCATCCACGGGATGCAGATTCACCAGAATCGAATTCCCAGGTGTAGATGGTAGTTCCAACTCAAAGTTCGCCCGAACCTTTACATCCACCACGGCAGAATTTGCGACAAAAGGATCCTGAACCAACACCTGCGAGCCATTGGGAATACTCAGGGGATCATTTGGGTCAGACCCGGCCTGAACTTCTCGAAAATCTGAATGTCCATCGCCATCGGAATCTGCAACGCTGAGCAAGGTTTGATTTAATAGCTCATCTTTATCAGAAAGACCATCCCCATCCGTATCAGCTCCCAAGGTTGGATCAATGATTCCGGCATCTTCACGTTCATTCTTCCGTTGTTCGATTTCCACATAATCCGGCACAGTATCTCCATCGCTATCCATGTCATCCACTCCCGATTGGAAACGGAACTGTTGCTGGGCTACAGGACCTAAGGCGGGTCCCGGTCCGGCAACGTAGGCCGAAATGACTTCATCCTGATAGACCCAGAATGCTCCCTGATATGGAGCCCAGGCCGCATCCCCTCTACGAACAAACAAGGTTCCTCCAGAGCTTGAGGACTTTACCTCAACCTGTTGTGCAGTTGCATACAGGCCCGCTTCCGGCGAGATGAGTGCCTGGATACGGCTCACCCGGCTTGGAGGATCAAACATAGCAATGGCAACATCCTTTTCCCATTGGTTCACCAAGGCATGGGTTGCCTCTTGTGGCCACATGTCTGGGAACATCACAGACTCATTCCCCAACCCGCTTTCAACCCCCTGATCGACCAAGTGACGGATTCGAACCTGCTGAAAATTGCTAAAGGCTTCCAAGCTCCAATCTGGAGCGGATCCATACCACAGAGCCCGTGGGTTTTCGGTCACAAAGGGTTCCTGATCCCAAAGAATCACATTGGCACCTTGTTGTCCCATGGGCTGTAATTCCAGACTCTGAACCTGTTTGCGCTGGTACTGCGCTCCATCATGTTCATATCGTTCGAAAGCCTCTGAGGGTCCTCCTGGCTGATTTCGGCTGAACAACAACAGGTCCCCATCATCCAACAATACCGCTCCACTCAAGCTGTGAGCTGCATCAGGAACAGGAAAGCTTTGTTGGAGCAAGGGCGCGTGTTCTCCATCAAAAAGGTACAGTCCCCCACCGCCATCGGTGTAGAGGACAAAGAGGTAACTTTGGCCATTCACGATCAGCTGCTGCACCGAAGCAATCGGCAGCCCAAGGTCCACATCCACGGGAGCGGAAGTAAACCCAAATTGCCCCCCCCCGAGAAAGGATATTTTCAGGGAGCTTAGCTGAGTTTGCCCAGGTTTCCACAACAACACCGCCCCCGTGGGCGCTTCAGGAAAAAGGCCATACAACATGTGATGTCCGGCCTCATCAAGCTGAAGACTAAACAGGGTTTCAATCGAAGCTTCCGTCACATCGAAGAACTGTAACCGTTCCCCTACCGGAAGCTTCACAAAACCAGCCCCCCAGGAATCCGGTCCACCCTGTGAGGATAGCCCCACAGCCTTCTCTGGGTGAAAGGAGTTCACGGGGAAACTTGGGAACAAGGCCCCTTCATCCCCTCCTCCAATCACTTCAGCCACCGCATCTGCTGGAGGCATCCAGGTGTTGAACACAACAAGATCTTCACGAGGATCCTGACTCGAAGGGTGCTGACCAAGAAGCAGTAGTTCCTGTGGGCCCACACCCTGCTGTTGAACCGTCTGGGCAACAGGGAAAACCCGGCTCACATTGATGTTGTTTAGATCCAGGATCAGATTCGCTTCCTGACTACACATCACCATAGTGTCATAGTCCCCGAACCTGAATCTGCCCACCACAAGACGGTCCACATTCCGCAACCCGGAATCCCGTACAGGCGAGAGACGGGCATTGTCCTGCGGCCCGTACAATATCTGAAAACGTCCGGTTTCGCGTTCTACCCGTAAGGCATCCCGGGACCCATCCCCATCAAAATCACCCGAGGCAAAAGACTCCCTCTCCAAATGAGTTACCCATTCCGCCGGAAAGGCCAGGGAAGTCATGACGACCATAATGAGAGCTGCATAACCTTTCATTCCGGCACCTCAACCTGGTTCAAACGAATCACTCGTTTCATTTCCATACGATCATCAAACTGTAATAGGAAATATTGATACCGTGCACCTTTGATGACAGGCTGCGTATCTCTCAGGTAGATGTAGCCAATTTCGGGAGTATCCGTATCCTTTTCGGGGAGAACCAAGATATACGGATCCAGAAGATAGGTATTCTGTTCATCGACGCGGTGGGCAACATTTTCCATCAAAGGTGACACCTGTATCAGATCCCCTGACACCTGGGGAAACAGTCCATTGGCCACCTGCATGCGATAGAGCATACACGGAAAAAGCGGATCACGGTTTAATCGATCCAGCTCCAAAAAGTCTTCCGGATTTTTGCGAACATCGAAAAACGTAAATTGTTTAAACAAGGTGCTATCACTCCTGGAATCATATTCAAAGTTTCCAAGAAGAACACCGACCCCTTCCTGTAAATCCCGTTCCTCGACTGCGGGGTGAATGCCAAGGAACTCCGCATAGACAAAGGGGTAAGGGTTCTCGTCCAACACCGGTGGCAAAGGTCTGGATGGCCATGGGACTTCAGGCCCGTCCCCTCCCGGGTTCCATGCAAAAGAAACCAGGTTGGAAGGAGCACTGCCCCCACATTCGCTGATCGCATATACCCGGTAATAGCGGGTTTCGTTCAGAGGGGTATCCACCGTCAATCTACATTCAGGACTATCAGAGCTGCCGATGCCACGTCCTATCATCGCCGTATGATAACGCCCTACATAGAGTGTACGGGTTTCGCCATCAATTTCCAAATCATGTAGGGTGCCGGGAGGAAGAAGATTATCCCCTAACTCATCATCCAAGCGCACGGGGAGGGGATTTTCGGAACTCACCTCCACTTCATAATTTCTCGCAGTATATGGAGAGCCAAACCATTGTAAATTGACCATTGGATTTTGCTCATCCCCGTTCGAATTCGCAGGACTGACTTGAGGGGCCGCGGGATCCCGGGTGCTGGTGTAAAAGCAATTCAGTTCAACCAGTGGTCCCGCCAGACCATGTTTATTGATCGCCTGAGCCAGGTAACAGATTTCCGCACAGCTTGGAGCCCCCACCGTATCATCCTGTAATGCGGGAAGAATGGTTCCCTCCACGCTTTCTCCTTGTGCCCATAACACCAGAGGTCCGCCATTTACCCGTCGGTACACTCGATATTCCACCGCATCATCCGGCAGATCTAATTCCAAGCTCGGGAAGACACCGAAGGCATCACCCGCTTCCTGTCCTCCCCCGGGAATATGACGCCTGCAACCTTCGCTAGGAGACGTCATCATCAAATCTTGAGTCGCGTTAAATCGGAAACGAAACCCCTCTGTTTTTGGTAAGCTCGTTCCGGGATGGTCCGCGCTGGCCCAGTTGGAAACAATCTGGTCCGCATTCCCTACCTGGACAAATACGGTAAACCTCTTGTTTTTCCCCGGGTTCACCGGAACACCCACACGTAGCTGGGAAGCATCTGCAAAATAATGCCGTCCAAGGGATGCTGCAGTTTCGAGATCTTCAAAGGTAATGTCATCCCCTTCAATCCATCGAAGCTCAGCCCAGACAATTTCATGGGCATCAGCAGCTTTAGTTACTTCGACTTCAAACTGAATGGGATCATCCTCGCTCTTCGTAAAATCTTCAGGTTCTCCTGCTTTCACTTCTAAATGAAGGCACTGAATTGTCACCACTCCCGTCGGTGCCCCCGCCCCTTCCCAGTTCTGAAGATGCCCTTGCCCAGGACCACTATGCCCTGAATAATTGATTCCACAGGACCCGGCATCCACCGCGCGGACTGTATACAAGAAGTTCCGCCCATACTCTTCCGGCTGAATTGTATCATCATACAGCATATTTCGTGCAGCACCTTCAATGTGCGGGATGGGACCTGCAATGAGGTTTTGATTAGGATCACGTCCACGAAACCCTTCCTCCGCCATACTCTCCCAGCGATACACATAGTAGGCCACGGTCGGATCAGAAGGATCATCCGGGTTCTGTGTCCATATAATTTTCAAACGATCCCGGCTTTCATCCGTCTCAGGATCCACGCTCCGGGAACGCTGCACCCGCACATTCCGGGGAACCGGGGGAGGAACCCGGTCACAAAGAGAAATTTCCAGAGCATCCGAAAGAGGACCATCCCGGCCAAGTATGTCCCGGGCCGCCACGAAATAGTAGTAGCGGCTTCCATCTACAAAAGGCACTCCCCCTTCATCAAAGCGATTATTGTCATCTACCACAAAGGGTGCGTTTGCATTTGGCTCAGCATTTGGCATCACAGGGAGTCTGTTAACGCGATGAAACGTGGAGCCCTCCTCATCCAAAAGCTGTTTCACCTTTTCCTGATCGGGAGGCGTGCTGTTAAACCCGTTAGCTTCCGCATTTTCAGCATTCATCCGGTAGACGTTATAGCCGAAGTGAAGCAGCGCCAGGCGTTTCAAGGCATCGGGCTCATCCCAACGGAAGCCTGCAATTAAATCCCCGCGGGGGCTGGTTTCGATGACCTCAACCAGGTTCACCGGTGCAGGTAACTCTCTGGGAGCACCCGCCTGCAATTCAAGCCTGCCAAGCACAGCACCCGCCTCACCACGTTCTTCATCGAAAAATCGCAACTCAAAGCTCTCAACGGCAGATTCCATTCGCTGCGCATGAGCTGTCCCGGTGGCCATGGCCAATGCCGGATGCTTCCGGGCCAGGAGCATCAGGTTGCCAAACTCAGCTTCATTCTCCAAACTGCCTAACATGACCGTCAGCACTCGTTCCCCTGCGCTGAGACCAGGCCCGAGGGTCATATCCTGAAACAAACTGTTGATATCCGAGATCAACTCCTGTGCATCCCCCCCCAAGTGTTCTCCCCGACCTAACAACATTTGGACGATTCTGGGATCTTCCTGAAAATCGGTTACCGACTGCAGTTCGTAGTTCCCAGGATCATCAAAGCTGCCGGATTTCCGAAACACCGCGACGCGAAGATCTTTTAAGCGTTCCAACTTCGGGGCCTGCCAACTCAACCATACCCAGTCCCGATCCGCTTCATCTCTGTATACGGTCCCGGTGAAAAACAAAAAATCGCCCTCAGGCTCCTGAGCCTGCAGCATGGGGGCAACGAACAGAAACGATACTAAAAATGTAATAAATATATTTCTCATATTACGTTACTCCGCATACAGAAAACCAAGTTCAAATAAAACACCTATGGTAGCTTTGAACTTCACACAAAAGGGACAAGAACCAGCTTTCCCGCTTAGGATCAAATCCGCATTCCCTCGAAATCCATTTACCGTTTTTGCTAAGAGCATTTTCACCTCCCCCCGAATAGTTACCACACAGAGAGCTTCCCCTTTAGCGCCCATCAGGATTTTGGCTCCATAGGTCGGACCATCCGCAAAAAAGAAAAGCCCTGCTCCAAGCCCCACTGCAAAATTGAATGCACAGCCCCCATCAGAGAATGGAACCCACCCTTCTCCATACACATACCCTCCAGTGAATGGGACCTCCGAAACGACCGAGCCCACGTCCTGATCAACCATCTTCAATGGATCCAAACTACAGGTTCTGCCAAAAAAGATTCCGCCGGCCACTTCCGCTCCGCTAAACTCGGCACGACAGGCTGCAGCGATGTAATTTTCCAGGGATCCAAAGGCCACTCCTGCGTCCAATTGCGTGACCTTAAAGCCTTCAAAATCGATTCCATCTCCAGAGGAATCAAATCCGAAAGACCCACCTAGGCCAGCAAGTTGGTCGTTGTGAAAACTGAAATCAGCCTGGACATTCACCCGCAAATCCGATCCGAGCCAGGAACAGGGCAGTTCGGTCGCACCCAGGGTAACCCGATGAGCTTCACCCGAGCTGAAACTACAACCGGCAGGCCCTTCGGTTTTCAGGGTAACGATTTCCATAAAGCCCTTGAATTCGAGATCATCCGGAACTTTCCATTGAAAATCACCATCCAGACGAAGTTGATGAAGGTCATCTCCCCGAATGTGAGCATAGCCATCAATATTCGACGTCCCCATCACTCCACCCAGTTCACCCAGCATTCCGTCAAAATCACCCACAAGTAATTTGAACACATTTCGCAGTGCTTCTTTACTCACATCGTTTGCAACTTGGAACAATCCGTCCGCCGCAGAATAGAAGCGACCCTCAATATCATACAAGCGGGATCGAACCACAGTGACGATGTCACTTGAAAAACGACTCCCGAGGATTTCCCGTTTCATATCCTGCAGCAGCCAGAGCTGAAACTCCTCTTCGCTCACATCATCGAAGGGATTGCGCCCTTCAGGGAAACTCCGCAACCGTTCCGCGATTCTTTGTTGTATCTTCGGCACCAAGGATTCAATCAGGTCCGGATCCACTGCCGCAATCAATTCAAAACGGAACCCCGTTCCCGGCGTTGACGAATCCAACAGGTCAATCTGCTCATCCACTTGGCCCTGAACCTCCGTTAACAATGCAGACACGGCTTCAAGTGCGCCCTCAAATTCTTTCAAAAAGGCATCCACTTCGTCCAAGGGAGTGCCTGGAAGGTTGAAATCTCCTTCATCCGCAAAATGCTCCAACATGGCCAGGGTAAATCCGCCCAAAACATCATATTCTCCCTCTTCATTTCTATGCAATAAGCCAGGAATTCTGACATCAGGAAGAGCCGGATCCGGAACATAGGATCTATTGAGTACCGCTAGAGCTAAAGAGGTATCTCGAAGGTTCTGTATCAAATCCGCTGCATAGCCTTCACCAGGATGCTTTCCCTGTATGAAATGGGTCATTTCTTCTGTAAATACACTTGCCGGACCATTTCCGACCAAGCCCTGCTCCAAAGGCTGGGTGTAATAGTCTTCACCGTCCCTGTATGCCATTCGGAGCTGCAAATACAATGAATTGGCTAAGGGACGAAGCAGTTCATCCAATGCAGGATTTAACGCTTCATGGGTTAGCGAATTTAAATGCTTCTCGATACTGCTTTTTCCCAGATCGATTTGTTCAAATTCATCTGCAAGACCAGCAGTGAGGATCGCGCCAAGTATGCCATGTGTTTCATCGAGTTCATTAGTCAAGACTGTTTCCAGATTGATCCGGGGAAAGCCCTCTATCTGAGCCCCAAAGGAAAGCTCGACATGTTCAGGACTTAAAAAATCTACTTGATGATCCATGTCTGCCACGAGGATCGAATCCCGTTCCGTTTGAGGGGAACGAAAACTCCGGGTCACGCTGTTCCAGCGCAGAGGATACTCTAATGGAATAATGTTCAGCCAATTCCGTTTGGCTCGAGGCTGGTATTGCTCCAAATCATTGCTTCTGTATTGTTTCAAGCTGACCGCTTGATCATATCCACGATGGTCCCCGTCAAAAATCTGATGCGTAAAAAAGCTTCGATCTCCTCCATCTTTCCACCCGAAGGTCGGCCAGCCCCCCATCAGATGCAGGACTGATTTTTCCTCACCCGCGCCAGTATGAATCTGCACCTGCATATCCGGGAAGAAAGGTACATCCAGGTCACCTGCCAGGCTGAAAAAGCCCTCACCAATCGCATCATGAAGCCCAAGCGCATCCTCATAATGGTTCAGGTACATTTCATGAACCGGGGTCAGGGTATATCGTTCCGTTCCGGGACCTTGGATCTGGATCGTCGCCGGAACGGAAAAGCGCGAATGAATATCGAGAAGTCCATCTGCTGGCCGAATCAGATTCCCGGCCTCAGGGAGGCCTCCTTCTCCACCCGAGATGCCGATGCGGGCAAACAGCGGCTCCGGAATGAGTTCCGCTTCACTTTTCACCTGCAAGGTCAGAAAACCACTGCTTCCAGCACAGGCCGCCTCATCCCGCTCAAAGTGAATCGCAAACACATCCAACGGAGCCTGCCAATATTCTAAGACATGTGGTTCGTCTGGGTCTCGAGGGACCGCAGCCTCCAGATCTCCCTTACAGCTGATGGTAAGTTCGCCAAATGGGAGGAGAAGCTGAGAAGGATACGGAACGGAAAGAGATCCCGCTGTCCGGCTGTCCTGATTGATGGAGGAGAGATAGTTGAATCCGAAATGAGTAAATTCAAAATCATATCCATAGATATTAGCTGTTTTGCTGAAGCCTCCCACTTCCTGAATTCCGCTGAGCCCGGAAAAACGCATATAAAACTTCGAGCGGTTACTCAGAAAATACCCGTCAAAGAGTTCTCCCCCCAGGAGCGACTGACCTTTCAAACTCGGGTGATCCTGCACCCGTACATTCAAACCCGGATACACGCCTTCTCCCGTTCGATAAGCCAGGGAACCACTTCGCTCCATCACCAATGGATCATTCCAATCCACAGCACTGTTCAAGAGAACCCCAATGGCATCCGCGTTTGAGAACCCCTCCCATTGATCTCCCCGAAGCATCGACCCGGACATCAGAAAAGATGCTTGGTTCAATTTCATCACTTGATGTGCATACACTTCATCATCCAAACGATAGCCCCAGCGAATATCCTTCAACTCTCCCAGGGTCCCTGTAGCGACCAAGCCCCCATCCCGTGTAAAATACAGCTCCTCCGATGTGGGTTCCAAGTCGTAACGCGCCACAGGTTCCTCTCCAGGACAGGCGGAAGGGCATCCTTCCAACATGGCGATACGTAGCGACGCCAGGCCTGACAATTTACTATTCTCAACCACCAAATCCTGCTCTACATACAGACTGCCCGCTTGCTCCCATTTCAGTTGGACACCGTAAGGCATATGGGTGCGGAATTCGCCAGCATTCACGGGCATATATAGCGAACATCGCGCCCCCCCTTCCGGCCCGACTTCAACCAGCAACTTCTCATCTGCTAGTACAACAGCATGACGAAAGTACCCCTCATTTGATTTTTTGTGAGCCATCTCTTCCGTGATGCCCCCACTGAGCAGGTTAGCGAGCAAATCACTGGTTTCATCCTCTCTAACATAAGAAGATGCCCCAGTGAGATTCAGTTCCAATGTCCCCTCGGAAATATCCCAGGTCAGCGCATCGACCTCAAACATCATGGGTTTACTTTCTTCACACACCCAGCGGGTATCCTGAGATTCCAAATCCTGTAGCGGTTTGATCTCCGAATCCAACGACACGTCTGAAAAATGGATCGCGGATTCCAACAAGAATGCATCCGAGCTCGATGCCCAGCCAAGTCCGGAAGGGAGTATCAGCTCCAAGTCTGCAAAAAGCCCAAATTTATTGAGCTTCATGTTTCCAATGGAGCGGTAACGGATTCCATTAGCAGATATTTCTTGAAGGGCAGCTAATTCGAATTCCGTCGTCTCAGAAGAATCCAAGCTGTAATCAAGCGTGGTCAGGTTTTTATCTACCTTGAGGTCGGTAAACGCAAAGCCTTTATCCTGAATGCTGCCAAAACCGCTAATCACATGCTCCGTTGAACTGAAAGCCGTCCGAGCATCCCAATCCGTAATAATAATAGAGGCCTCCACCTCTCCGAACGTTAATATTCCGGAATAATGATTCACCACCACATTGGCACTACTCTCATTATTTCCCTCTTTCGCTTCTGCCAGTTGATCGGCAGGATCGAGAACCATTCGTAACTCATATAGGTAAGCAGGCAGTTTCACTGATGCAGGAACCGTCACGGTCACATCCCGGCTGTTCAACACCCGGGATGCTGCTGGAAAGCTCAGATTCTCAAGACTCTCCTCTTGCTCCTGGATCAGCATTCCGGAACTAGGAGTTCGGAGCTGTAATGCAAGCGTAGCATCCTGAAGGGGCATCGCCTCCAGACCCCCAATTTGTTCCCAATTCAACGTAGCCGTAAAGGATTTCGAGGCCTCAGTTCCCCGGATCAGGATACGTTCAGGAATCGCACGCTCCGGAAGAACTTCGACCGCTTGGAGATCCATCGGCGTCTCGATGCGCAGATCTCGAAACTGTCGTCCATCCGAAGCCCAGCCAAAGTTGTCCTCCTGGCCCAAGCGCAGGATCATATTCGGGCCGAGAGTTATGCCCGCGAGCGATGCCGCCTGAATCAAATCAACGGAATATTCCGTTTCAACTGAGTTATTATTCGGAAAATCAAAAATTTGCTGAGGTACAGAGCCTGAGTTTTCCAAGAGAAAGATTCCGTCCCCGGCATGCTCTTCCTCTCCTCGCGACTCATGAAATACCGCCAAGGTGGCCCGGCTCATTCCGGAAAGGTCCAGTCTAAGATCTGCCTGATTCACGGACATGCTATCGTCAAGAGAACTGTCCATGCGCAGGGCAGAAGCGGGTTCAAAAGGGAAAATCCGCTGGTGATAGGCCGTGTCGACGTTTGTCGGGTTTGAAAAGCTGGCTGGCCGTTGACCCGTTCCCTGAATCCCTTTCGTTACTTGAGCGAAACCCAGGTTTTGAGGAGAGGCAAAATGACTACTGGTGAAGGTGTAGGCGCTGCTGTTGTCCCAATGACACCCGATCACATAAAACTTCCCGGACTCTAAATTGAGTCCGATGTAGGGGGAGCGTTGCCAGTCCTGGCCATTCTCTACCTCTACGCTTCCCCGGTATTGCTCTGTAAAGGGACCGGTTTCTGTACTGGCCTCATGAACGGTAAAGGTCAGAGTCGTCCCTGCTCCCGGGTTCATCAATTGCTCTACATAGGCCAGCGTCTGATCCGAGCTCATCTCGTACAAGTTCCCCCGAAATAGATCCGTATTCGTGTTTGAGCTCGGTTGTTCCACACCATTCGGTACGGTCGGAAACGTCGTAGCAGCACTTCGGATTTTTTGCTCATACACCAAGGTATTGCTTCCAGGGGTCAGACTATCCATCAACGGAAACACATTCGCTTCAATCCCCCCAGAGAGCAGATCCCCCAGTCCCAAATCCATAGGCAGCGTCACTCCCGTTTGGTATCGATACCCCACGTCCCCCTGCCAGGCGACTCCCAGGAGGTAGTATTTTCCGTTCTCAATCGGAAGCGTCATGGCTCCGGAACTGAAGAAACGGTTACCGGCTCGAGAAAATTGGGAAGAGCTGTGGAGCAGACGGTAAGGACCTGCCTCCACATCTGCTTCATAGACCCTAAAATAGAGCGTTTCATCCGCCGGCAACTCCAAATATTGATCGAATGCATACAGTATTCGATGCTCTGTCGCCTGAAAGATGTTTCCACGCAAGCGGTTAATCCCGGATGTGGTGGTGTTGCCGGCTACAGCCAGCGTAGCATCAAGCTCCCCCTCGGCGATCTGAATGCGCCCAGTGCCCGTTGAGCTGAAATTCCACTCCGGTGCATCTGGCAGGTCGGCCCCATCAAAGGCTTCCCGATAGGGAGCTAAAACCGATTGTGCCTGGAGTGAGGCAAGGCTCAGAAAAAAACCGAAAACCAAACAGCAACGAATACAAGGATGGAATGCGCGTGAAAACATAGCTCTGCCCTATGGCAGAAGCGGCTAAGGCATCAACGCTATAATATCTATTCGGAAGGAATCAGGGAGTCTCCCCCTATACATATCTGTCTGATTGGCTCATGGGTATTATTTGTCACGTCAGCCTGGCCGTCTGAACTCGAAGTTTAGCGCAGCCGTATGCCGATTCGGTAAAATTCGGTATCCGGCTGAGGCAGGAGCTCAGGAATCTCGAGATGCATTTCATTGCCGGAGGCGCCTCCACTTGCTGCTGAAGGCGCAAAGCTATTCGTTAAGGTGGAGGTTCTTTCCAGGAAAAACTCAAAATCGCCCTGATAGGCCGCGGGCCAGTTCCAGCTGATGCGGGTAGCTTGTCC
>DIYK01000046.1 GCA_002429005.1 Verrucomicrobia bacterium UBA6056 | reverse complement strand
CAGGAGTCAGGAGTCAGGTAAAGCTTGCTCGCGGTTGCGCAGACGACAAGCACTACTGACTACTTGTGTGAGACCCTCCGTCTTTTTTTAATAAATTCCGACCCCGTAGTTGGCTGGGCTGACTACTGACTACTGACTAATGACTAATGACCAATGAACAATGACCAGTGACCAGTGACCAGTGACAACGACAATGACAATGACAATGACTACTGACTAATGACCCATGACTAATGACTAATGACCAATGACAAATGACTACTGACTCCTGACTCCTGACTCCTGACTAACGACTACCGTGACGTTTCTTTGACAAGTGGAAGCCCACTTCTTATAAAGGCCCTCCCGATTTTTCCAACGACAAGGAAGTTCCCACTATGTATTCAGCTAATGATCTCCGAAAGGGCCTGAAGATTGAAATCGATGGCCAGCCCTATGTCATCACCGAGTTCCAGTTTGTCAAACCCGGCAAAGGCACCGCGCTGTACCGGTGTAAGCTGAAGAACATCATGACCGGCTCCACCATGGACCGGACCTACCGTCCGAACGATAAAGTGGGTAAGCCGGATCTGATGCAGCGGGATATGGCCTACTCCTACCCGGATGGCGATCACTTCGTGTTCATGGATAATGACACCTACGAGCAGACCACCGTGGACAAAGACGTGGTCGGAGACCTGAAATACTTCCTGCTCGAGGACATGGAATGTTCCGTGTTGTTCTACAACGACATTCCCATCGACATTGAATTGCCCAACTTCGTGGAAAAAGAAATCACCGAAACCGAACCCGGTGCCCGCGGCGATACGGCCACTAATGTGACCAAACCCGCCAAGATCGACAACGGCTACGAAATTCACGTGCCCCTGTTCATCAACGAAGGCGACCTGGTCCGCATCGATACCCGCACCGGCGAATACGCTGACCGCGTCAACAAGAAGTAATGTCTGACAGCAGGAACTCCCTGCAGGCACGGCTTCCAGCCCTGAGACAGCGCGCAGAGCTTCTGCGTCATCTCAGGGCTTTTTTGGAGCAGGAGGGTTCGATCGAGGTCGAAACCCCCATTCGTCTGCGTCACCCCGCCCTGGAGGATCACATCGACTGTGAGGCCTCGGGAGATCAGTGGCTGCGCAGCTCCCCGGAACTGCATATGAAACGCCTGCTCTGCGCCGGCAGCGGGCGCATTCACCAGATCGGCTCCTGTTTCCGCCGCGGGGAACGCGGTCAGCTGCATCACCCGGAATATAGCATGCTGGAATGGTATGCTCCCGGACAAAGCCTGGAAGCGCTACGTTCCGAAGTTCGGAAGATGCTGACTCATCTTTTCCGAAGTTCGGAAGCACCGGCAGAACAGGAAGAACTCTTTTGTGGCGAGCCCTGGATCCTCTCCATTGAGCAAGCCTACGTCGACTGGGCCGGCTGGAACCCCTTGGAGGCCTTTGACGAGGAACGCTTTGACCTGGATATGGTCGATGTGATTGAACCCCGTCTGAGCAGGTATCCCGGACCCGTATTTGTAGAAGGCTTTCCCGCAGAACGCGCCGCCCTCGCCCGCCTGCATCCCGACGATCCCCGCCAGGCCCAGCGCTGGGAGCTCTACCTTCAAGGACTCGAACTGGCCAATGCCTATCAGGAACTCACCGATGCCGACGAGCAGCGCGCACGCTTCGAACGCTGTGCCGCCGGACGCCGTGAGCGCGGGCAGGATGTCTACGATATCGATGAAGCCTTCCTCCTCGCCCTGCAACAAGGCATGCCCGAAGGGGCCGGCTGCGCCCTCGGGGTGGACAGGCTCATCATGCGACTCTACGGCTACAGCTCCATCGAAGAGGTCCTCGCCTTTCATGAGGGCTGAGCAGAGTTTGAACGAAGCAGAGTATCCTTGCCATGAAGTACTGCCCGGAAAGCTGCAGAGAGCCAGCGTAGTCCGCATGATACCATTGTCTATTTTGCTTCCGATCCGCTCCTCTTCATTAGCAGAGACTGCCCCAGTCCCGCACCGATGTCCCTGAATCCATCCAACGCCTACGCAACATCCGGAGCTCCCACAGAGAGCAGAGGAGCAGATTCCCCTCAGAGTAGCTGTAGGCCTTTCAGGCCACAGGCCGCAACCCAGCTGAAACAGCCATAACAGCCCACCCGGAATGCGCTAGGTTCTTGACCCCGTTGATGAAAGTACACAGAGTGAGATGCCGTTATCCGACATGTTCTGCTTTGATGATCCCTCACGCTATGCTCAACTCTCTGCGCAGGCCCCAAACTGCTAACATGGAACCTGCTGGATGACATCTGAGAGGCTAACTTCCAAAAGCTATTGGACCCAAGAAAAAGCCACCCGGCTGCGTGATACCTTGCTGGCGGCTCAGCAGGTGATCCCCAAGGCGGAGGAGGTCTCGGCGCTGGAGGAGCAGCTGGCACACGAACTGGAGCGGGGCTATTTTTCACCGGAAACGGATGAGCTCCTACGGGAGCGCTTTGCCCGATACCTGCATGTACGCAGCGCGCTTGGGGACATTCTGCAGCAGGCGCGTCAACAACTTCCCATCTTCCGGCGCCACTTGCGCGGCGAAGAACTGAAATCCTTTCTAGGGGGCTGGCTGGCGGGCTGCATCCTGATGCGGAGTTCTCGGTATCTGCTGAACCGCTACGAAGAGCAGGCACAAGTGCGGGCCATCCTGAATCAGGCTGATCCCCGTCGCGGGGTGCCTCCGCGTATGTTTGATGAGATCCGAAATTCCTCCACCTCTCCGCGAAATCTGTTCCGCTTTTTCTGGGCCTTGGAAATGGCGGAGGCACACCGGGAGGACATCGCGGCTTTGGCAGCAGATCCGGAATTCGCTCCCTTGCTGCAGCTGCTGGAAGAGGAACAGCCTTTTCTGGAAAAGCAAAAGCACCGTCATGCCGATGCCTTCGCCCGGGCACAGATTGCCCGGGCCAAACGCCGCCCGGGCCGATACCTGCGCGCCCTCAACTGGGAGCTATTTGAACATTCCGGACGGGTAATTGCAGAATGCCGCAATCCCTTTCATCGTAAACGAGTACGTCGTCCCATCCTACGCAAGCTGCAGCAGCAGCTTCAACCGGGGGACATTCTGGTCACCCGACATGATGATGCCTTAAGCAATCTGTTCCTGCCCGGCTTCTGGCCGCATGCGGCTCTCTGTGTCGGCAGGCCGGAGCAACGCGCTGCTCTGGGAGTCCATTTTTCTACAGAACAGGAAGAGCAGGCCGGAGCTTCGATCGCCTTTCTGGAGGCCCGAAAAGATGGCGTGCGGATCCGTCATCTGGCGGACACCTTGTCGGTAGACAGCTTTGTGGTGATCCGTCCACGCGGTCTCAGGAACGAGGAGCGGGCTGAACTGCTGCGCCGGGCGCGTACGCATGTGGGGAAACTGTATGATTTTGAATTCGATTTCACCCGCTCCGACCGACTGGTGTGCACCGAAGTGGTGTACCGCTCCATGGACAGCGTAGGGGAAGTTCACTTCGACTGCATCAAAACCGCCGGACGTCATACCCTTCCGGCTGAGGAGTTACTTCGGCAATGCCTACAACAACATGAGCTCTTCGAGGTTCTCACACTGTTTGGTGTCAGCGGAAATCACTGGCTCGAGGGACCCGACGCCCGGGAGGCCTTAGAGCAGAGCCTGAGTAGCAAAACGGGAGCTGGACTGTCCAGCCCGGCATCTTAAACTCCTGAGCTCTGCACTCGGCCTGGAAAGGCCAAGCTCCGACCCAACTACAATTTCCAGAAGAATTTATCCTTGGCTCTGATCGGCCCTCCAGACAACACTGAGCCATGTTCGGATTTCTCAGCGCACCCTGTTCCACCTGTCACCGCAAGGAACATTCCGTCTATCGAGCCCATTTTTGCGGACTCTGCAATCGGCTTCGTCAGGACTATGGCCTGCCGGCACGTTTTCTGGTGAACCGCGACGCCACCTTTCTCTCTCTGCTGGGCTCCGGCTTAACGCCCCATCCGGATGCGCCGGTTTCCAACACCTGCTGCAACCCCTTGGCCAAGCCTCGAGAGCTCTATCAGGATGGCCGCTCCGTCTCCTTTGCTGCAGCCGTCACCGTTTGCGGACTGAACACAAAACTTCATGATGAAATCGATGATCGACAACCAGGCTGTAGCCGGATGGCCCTGCGAGGGGCGAAGGGGCTCTTACAATCCCCCTTCCGCAAAGCTCAGGAGGTCCTGAAGGAACAAAACTTTCCCGTGGCCGCGGTCCAAGAGCATCTGGCCGAACAAACGGAGCGGGAACAAGAAGCCCGCAGCAGCGGCCATCCCGATCTGGAAGCGTTGAGCCAGCCCACGGCAACGAGTTTTGGCCAAATTCTGGGTCACTGCGCCGAACAGGCCCGGGATTCCTTGGAGCAGATTGGCCGCAGCCTCGGACGCATCATTTACAGCCTCGATGCCTATCAGGACCGCAGCCTCGACCGGCAACGGCAGCAGTTTAATCCCTTCCTGTTGGAGCCTGCCCTGGCTCAAGAGCTTCCAGCACGATTGGACAGAGATCTTCAGTTCATCCAGCAAGGGTTTGAACGCCTCCCTTTATATCGACATCAGGATCTTCTGGGACAGATCCTGGGCAGTCGCCTTCGCCATACCTGCGCCATGAGCGTGGACGAGAAAGCATTGCAGGAGGCAAACAAACGCAAAAAGAAGGAGCGCTACCACGAAAACTGGCACTGCTGTGACTGCTGCGGAGACTGCTGCATCGCAGGTTGCGATCCTGGCGACTGTGATTGTGACGGCGGCTGCTGTGACTGTACGCCAGACTGTGGCTGCGACTGTTGACCTTCTCAACAAGAAGGCTTCGGAACGAAGCCTGCGGGCTTAGGGCTGCCGCTCATGAATCATCTGCTGAATGCGTTCAGAACGCTCCTCCTCGGTCATGCGATCCAAAGCCTCCATCATCTCACGTACCCGCTTCAAATCTTCTTCATTCACTTCAATGCCTGATGGCTGGGAATAGGGGCGGCTCGGAGGATTTCCCGGCCCGCAAGTCACCAGAATAAACAGAGCTTTGATGATGAGATAGATCAGAAAAAACGTGCCAAAGCCCCCATCGAAGAAATTCTTTTTAGAGTGCCTTGGTGATTCCGACAGATCCAGCATCACGCTGTGATGCAGGCCGGCTTCCGGACCCAGATAGGATTCAAGAAGCAGGGTTGCCTTTTCCGAATCCGGTAACGCTGCGAGAGTCTCCAAAGCCTTACGATGCTGAGCTGAAGTCCAATCCGCTTCCAGATCAGAAAAAATCAGACTGGACCAATAATGCTTCTGTTCTTCAGGCAGCCCCTGCAGGGCTTGCCCAAGAAGTAACAGGTTTTCAATTTCGGCAAAACCATGTCGCCGGGCCTCCCTTTCCTGGGCGAACAAGTGATCCGTTACCTTTTCTGCAATCTGCGGATAGGAGATGCTTAGCACAGGCGCCAGGTTCCAGCCCAATTGCAAAAGCTCCTCATGCCCGGGTCCATCCACTAACTCCATCCAGTGCCAGGCAATATTCAGAGCAAAGCGAACGAAGCCCGCCCGCTCACAGATCTGCAAACAGAGGCGAAGGATATCGAGATCGCCCCGTTCCAACTGGGCAGCAAACAACTCAATATCCACCGCCGCAATGGCTTCGGCACGCCACTCCAGCGGAAGCTCATTCTCTAATAACGCATGGATCTCTTGGTAACGGCTTTTGCCCTGCAAAGCCGAAATCAAGCCCTCACACATCCGGTCCTGTACGTCATCCGCATCTTCCAGATCCACCCCGGCAAAGGGATCGGGCCTCGGCTCAGGCTCCACTCCAATCGCGTTCCACTCGGAAGCCGCTACAGGCTCCCCCAACTCCAATTCAGGAACTGCCAACTCCGCTTCGCTACTTCGTGAATCCTCCAGACGCAGCGAAGGCGGCCGCTCGACAGCTGTTCCCACTCTGTCCCGAAACTCGATCAGCTCCAGGCACTGCTGATAGGCCTCATGAATGCGGGAAAAGCCTTCCGGATCCTGATCCGGGCGATGCTGTTTGAGTAATCTCGCATAGGCACGCTTCAGCTCTCGACCGGAAGCATCTTCGGAGAGACCAAGACGTTCAAAAGGAGACAACTGCGCCATGACCTGTACCAATCAAAGCGCCAGTCTCTGTCAAGGGTGAGGGATTCAGGAGAGCCGGGAAAGCATTCTCCATGCACTCAGGGGATCAGGGAGATCCCCTGAGTATACAGGACCTAGTCAGGGAACGCAGCCATTCTCTGTGAAGCCAGCAGGAGAGAGGGAGCGTACAGAATAAAGCAGCTTCGAACTGAATTCGTTTTATGATCGCGATGATTCCTCCGGGGACTTAGATCCTGTCCTATCTAGGCGCAGTATGTTTCAATCTGCCCGCAGGGTGTATGAACATCGGCCTAGTGATCGATCTGGAAGAAGCACCCGAGCCCATGAAGATTCAACAGCCAGAGCCGCAACGTCTCATCCTGACCCATTTCACCCTGTCCACCCCCTTACGCTGGGGAATTGGCCTAGGGGCCCTGCTACTGAGTGCGGCTGGCAGCGCAGCCTACCTCCTTGAACTGCAACCCGGTATCAACGCGTGGATGGAAAGCCATTCGGATCTGCTCTTGAATATCGGGTTCGTCATCACAGGGATCGTACTCCTCCTGATTTCTCAGATGGAAGACCGCTTTGGACAAGGGACATATACCAGGACCCTGGTCTTCGGAAAAGGGATACATCTTCCCCTGGAACAGATTCCCCTTGAGCAGATTCACTCGATCACGCCCATCCGCACAGATCGGGGACCGGCTCTGGAGCTGGGTCGTAGCTCCGGCGGATATTTCAGCATTGGAGGCTTCGAAAACTCCAGGGCACGGGATCAGGTCTTAGGCCTCATCGAGAAGATTCTGACGGATACGGTGGATGGATTTGAGCTGAAAGCGGAAGCGTTTAGAGAGGAACAGGAACGAGAGGCCGCATTTGCTGAAGCTGCTGCTGGGAAGATCGCGGGCTTTACCGAGGAACATCTCTCCTGGATCAGTAAAGGACTGTTCCTGGGGGGCGCTCTTCCCATACTCATGTTCTGGCCGGAGGAACAGGATGGCAGCAGCTGGCAATACTTCCAATTTAGCGTCCTGATGCTGTGGCTCTGCTTCATTTTTGCCAGCTCTTCCATTCTGATCAATTCTCTGCGCAAACGCCATCAGCTGCCTCCACGGCCCGTCTCGAAAACCGTGTTTGCGCTTGGGGTGATCCTTACAGGAGCTGCGCTCTTTTATGACATCTGGGATTATCGCGACGGGCTGAGGGAGGCCCAAAGACGGGCAGTTCCGCAGCAGACATTTGAACTCACTCCGGCAATGCAACAAGGCATCGATGCTTTGCTACAACTAGAAGCCGAAGAGAAGAGCAACGAACCCTAACAGCCTCAAGCTCAGGCACCCCCCTTTAGGACTTCTTCATTGGACATGGCCTCCATCAAAAGAAGAAACCGCCATTGCTAGAGAGAAGCAAAATTCCCAGAAATAACAGAATCACGGCAATGACGATGCAGGTTCCACCAGCTCCTTCGAAGAAAAAGGTTTCCTCCACGATCTGCGGCTCTTCAGGTGGCTGTGCTTGCTCCGGATTCAAACCGGACTCTTCCCCCAGGTAACGCAGAAGCAGGCTCATCGCCAAAGCTCCCTGAGGCAGTCGGGCGAGGCTGTCGAGACAACTGCGGTGGAAGGGGCTGAACCAGTCCGGCTCCAGATCGGAGAACATGAGCCTGGACCAGTGAAGTTTCTGTTCCTCCGGCAGGGATTGTAGAATCCGCCCCAGCATGAACAGCGTATCCAGCTCCTCAGAGCCATCCCGCCTGGCCCGGGTATCGTGGGTGAAGAGCTGGCCCAGCACATTTTCAGCAAGATATGGATAGGCAAGACTCAAACAACGTGCAAGGCCCCAGCCCATCGGCAGCAAGTCTTCCACATCCTGCCCTTTCATCAACTCAAGCCAATACCATGCGATACGAAGAGCAAAACGGAAATCGCCTCCCTCCAGACAGATCCGTAGGCACGAGTTGAGGATTTCAAGATCCCGCTTCTGGAGGGCCGCAACCACCAGATCGAAGTCCAGCCCGTGAATCGCCTCAACTTGCCAGCTCCGCTCCAGATCTTCAGCCAGGTACGGATTCACCTGCGCCGGAGGGATCTGCCCCTGCAAGGCCTCGCTGAACTTTTCGGTCATACGGCTACAGACCGCATCATGATCCGAGGGATCCAAGCCCAGCCAGGGATCCTGAATCGAGGGAGCTCTTTCCTCCGGAAAAGACGGCGCTTCGGACTGAAGTAACTGTGGAGACTGCAGATCCACATGGGTGGCTTCACGGAGTTCAATCGCCTTCAGACAATGCTGATAGGCTTCCTGAATCCGGGTAAAACCCTCAGGATCCTGATCGGGCCGATGCTGCTTCAATAGTTTAGCATAGGCGCGCTTTACCTCACGGGCGGAAACATCGGGCTCCAGCCCCAGCAACTCAAAGGGAGACATCAGTTCTCATCCGGGAGCGGCGCTTTCTCCGCTTCGTGTGCATAAAAAGAGGACATAAAGGAATCCAACATAGCGCCGTATTCAGCAATGGCGGCCCCATCCTGAGATTCCAACGCAGACTCGAAATAGGTCACCAGCATATCCAACTGATCCCGGTTCGCTCCGGAAAGGTCCTCGTAGAGGCGGCTGGCCCGTTCCAAACGGGCACGGTTGGGCAAGAGATCCCGGGGATGGGTTTTCAGCGGTTGCATGCGCTTCAGGGCCTCTTCGATTTCCTTTTTCGTCATGGAACCGGGACGGTCCTCAAACACTTTGCTGATTTTTTTCCCGCTGGCTTTGGAGGTGACTTCCACCTCAAGAATCCCATTCATATCGTAACTGAAGCGAACCTCGACCAGCCCGGAATCGGGTTTTCCACTGCGCTGGCGCATACCTTTCATGGTCAACTCGCCAATATACTGATTGTCTTTGACCAGACGGCTTTCCCCTTGGAACACCTTGATTTTCAACTGATCCTGCTGGGGGTGGACGGTGGAAAAGGATTCAGAACGGCTCACCGGGATGGTGGTATTCCGGTCAATAAGTGGATGAAAATAGCCATCCTCATGACGGCCAGGGCTTAGAGACTTCACCACTTCTGTACCCAGTGTATGCGGGCAGACATCGGTCAACACCAGGTCCTGTACCGCTTCATCATCCTGACAGAGGGCTGCCTGAACCGCGGCCCCGATGCCCACCACCCGGTCGGGGTCCAAACTCTGATTGGGGAGGCGTTTTATTTCCTCGGCAATGAAGTTGCGAATAAAAGGCATGCGCGTGGCTCCGCCTACCAGCAGCACATCCACCAAATCAGCAGGATCTACATTTGCATCGCGGAAACAACGCCGCACGACCGGACGCAGTTTACCCATCAAGGAAGCCGAACTCTGAACAAAGTCCTGTTGAGTGATTATGAGTTTCTGTTCCCCGAGATCCACAGCGACCTCCGCTTCATCACTGAGGCGGCGCTTCACAGATTCCAGCTGCTGACGCAAGTGACTCCGCTCTTCATCGGAAAGCCTGAGCTTGTTTTCATCGATGATGCCGTTCAACAGGGCATCTGTAAAATCCTCTCCCCCCAGGCGACTCACGCCACCGGAGGCCCGGATTTCGATCACCCCGTCAAATACCTCCAGCAGGGTGACATCAAAGGTGCCCCCGCCGAGATCGAAAATCAGCTGAAACCCTTCCCGGTCCGGATGCCCAAAGCCAAATGCCAGGGCGGCAGCAGTGGGTTCATTGAGAATACGCTCCACAGAAAGTCCCGCAATTTCTGCTGCATCCAGCGTAGCCTGGCGCTGGGTGTCATGAAAATAAGCGGGTACGGTGATCACGGCTGCGCTGACCGCTTCCGGAGAATGCAGCTCAGCAATCCGTTTCAGCTCCCGAAGGATATGGGCCGAACATTCGGTGGGGGTGCAGCTTTTGTTTCCGAAATGGTATTCTGCCGCGGTACCCATATCCCGTTTAAAAAAGGCAATCCCCTGATCAGGGTGGTTAACCATGCGGTCCCGTGCCGCGCGGCCCACCAGCACATGGCCATCCTCCGCCAGCGCCAGTGCAGAAGGAATAAGCGTTTCCCCTAATTCATTCGCCAGCACCTGCGGGCCCTCTTGGGTCATCTCCGTCACCAAGGAATTGGTGGTTCCCAAATCAATACCAATCATTCTGCTCATGAACCGGCTATGCCTTATCGGGATTTTCTTGTCTATCTGATTTCCATAAACTTCCTGTAAGAAATCATACAGAGAACCCGAGTGCTCCTCTCTGCCCTGCCGCAGAGAAAGGGGAACGCTCTTCAACAGAGTTGATCTTTGCTACATTGATTGGCAGGATCTCCGGGAATCCCCACAGGGATCTCCTTCTCTGCCCCCTATCTGGGCTTACGCAACTCGCTTATTTTTCACGATGCTGACCGCCTTTCGTCTTTGTCTTGGAGCGCTTCTGCCGGTCCTGCTCTATTCCAGCCTGAACATTCTTCTGGGGCAGTCGGCACCTTCCTGGTTTTCATTTCTCTTGATCAGCGGATACCTCTTCATGGCCATCCCCTCTGTGTTGTACAGCGTGCTCTTGGAATCCAGTCGCAAACGGGGGCTTCCCCTATTGAACCTTTGCATCATTGGCTGTATCTCAGGGGGATTTTTCGCCATATCCCCATTCCTGGTTTTGAAATTTGAAGGGGAGCTGCGCCACCTGGCTATGGCTGGAGCCGGAATTGGATTATTGATTCCGCTCCTTCTGCATCCCTTGCGGGATCCCCCGGATGACTGAGCCGACCATTCCCCAAAGCCGGGCTCTCCCTTTTTCTGATGGAGCTCCACATCACATGCTCAACAGCCCATAGGTACCCACGCCCCGAAAGAACGTGACATGAGAAAACTCCTCCGCCTTACCCTGGGCACCCTGCTCCCAGTGCTATTGTTCAGTATCCTTCTGGTGATGCTTGAACCCAATGCCCTGCCCTATTTCTTAGTCATCCTGGTCATTGGCTATGTGGTTATGATCCTCCCCTCTCTTCTCTACAGTTTCCTTATCAATTTGTTGCAGAAACGCGGAATGCCTCTTGCTCAGATCTGCATGGTGGGCGCTGGTCTGGGTGCGCTGTTCTCCTTGACGCCTGTTCTCTGGATGGATCTGGAATTCAGGGTGTTTCTTCTATGTGTATACGGTGCGCTGATCGGTGCGGTCATTCCGCTAATCCTTCATAAATTGAAGGATAGGTCCAAGCAGATAAATGCATCGTCACTCGTCGAAGAAGGGCAAACTCCCTAAGGAAAGATTAAGAGTCCAAAACCAATGCAGGCTTTTCTGAGGTCTGCTCTTCCTTCGCCGCGTTCTCAGCGATGTCCGGCAGGGTTGCCGTGGCAAAGCTGGCCATGCTTCCGAGACTGCGTTGGTAGAGACGGAAGAGTTGATGAATCAGAGCCTCCGCGCTTTCCAAGGGCCAGATGAGCTTATCCTGTTCTGGATTGGGAACATGATATGCGAGATGCCATAGATTGGCATTCTCTTTGGCATGTTCATAGGGATACGGTGTGCGCTCCAACTCCTTTTTCAGGGAGAGCCTCTCGCGGTCGAGACGGGTGCTGTAAAGCCGGATCCGAGCCAGATGCTGCTCCGAAATTTCTCCTCCCTGAGCCGCATGAAGCAGGCCAGTCATTTTCTGAATACCCTGCTGCAGGCTGAGGACCCGGGGCCAGATATCGTTCAGGTTCCGATGCAGTTGCGGAAGCGTCTGAGCCAGAGCCTGATCTTCTGCCGAAGCATGCTGCAGCCCGTAGACCAGCGCATCCGCAGCAGCATCCCGAAAGCCCTGTGTGTCCAAACGGGCCTGCTCCAGCTTCCGGGTGACCTCCTCTTGCCGAGTCACCACCTCTTCCTTTTTGCGTTTTTCCAGACCGAACACCGACGCTTTAAACCGGATCTCGGCACGGAGAAATTCCATGGCCAGCATCAAGTTGTGCTGCTGCTCATAGGCCCGGTCCAGTTTCTTGAATGCGGCAGCCATTTCCTCCATGCGCTGCAGGTGCTGCTCCCGCCAGAGGGCCAGATCCTCCACCTGCGAGCCGGCCTCCACCCGTTCCGGAGTCACCCAGACCGGATCAAAGATGCTGATTTCCTCCCCAAAAAACTGCTCCAGACTGTCATATTCTTTCAGCATCGCCTGTTCCTGCCCCAGCAGCTCGTCATTAGAGACCAGATTTTCAGCATTCACAGACAGGCCCACACCACGGTAAAATTCGCGGGTCAGATCCTCAAACATCATTTCGTAGTCCTGGAGCAGCGTGATCGCCGGGGCCTGCAGATGAAAGATCCCGTCCTGATTCAGGGCCTCGGCCGCTCTAATGCGGTCGGCATCACAGGGATGGGTATCCACCCATTTGGTTTTCTGATTCAGGACTTGTTCCTGCATCTTTTTGAGATCCTTTTCTTTCAATGAGCCTGCTTGCTGCAGAATCAGAGAAGTGATTTCATTGGAAAGCCGCCCCTGCCCCCAGGTTTCCTGGAGCAAGCCATGTGCCTGAGCCACCCCAAGGTTGAGCACCTGCATGGCGTTACTGGTTTCTGCAAAAGCGCCGCTGCCAGCAAATTGGACTTCATAGCTGTCTGCATCATATTCCATCTGCCGCAGGGCAAAACAACTGACCCCATGACCGATATACATGAGCACCCAGAGGATGCGGCGGGTGATCCAGATCAGCAGACGGGCCAGATGCAGCACAATGCCCAGACGAAGATCCATGGAATTGGCCACTTCCTCCAACCAGGCATCCATCGCATCCCGCTCGTAGACCACTCGGGCAAACCAGGCATTTACCGAACGGATGATGTAGGTCAGCCGCATACCCGCCCCTTGAGCAAAGTGACCAAATTCATGTGCCAGCACCCCGCCAAGCTGCTGTAGACTCAGGCCCGCCAGCAAGGGCGTGCCGACAATCAACCTCAGGTCGTTGGAAAACAGACTGATCATCCCGCGGCGCAAGCCGGCGGCAGCATTGACATCTGTGCTGAGTTCAATGCTTTTCGGACGGGGGGCCCCCACCGTATCCGCAATCCGGTTGACAAAGGCCTCCAGGTCGGGCTGCTGCCCCGGCTGCAGCGTATAGGGCCTGCTTTCCTGCACCCTCTTCGCAAACAAGGGTTTCACCATAAAAATGACTCCGATGCTGCCAATGACCGCAGGTCCGAAATACCACAGCAGAACCCCGGTTCCGGAAGCATGGTCAAACACATCGGCGTGTTCGACGATGTGATAATACACCCCATAGGCGAATAGGGCTACGATGCTGATATACAACAGAGGAAGCAACACCATGGTCACGGCCACCAGCAACAGCCCTAATTGATAGAGCGGGCGGAGCTTCCGGCGGGGCAGTTGTTGCTGTTCAAACGCCGCCAACACAACACCAAGGGACGGAGAGCTGTTATCGGTAGAGGCCAAGGCAGTCATGGGTTCATCCAATCAGAGCAAAAGCCCCTGTCAAGGGACAGACTTCCCCGGAACGCTTTGATCGGCAGGCATAGCCCCAAAAAGATCAGGGAGGCTCCCTGAGCAGGATCGCTTTGAACCCGACGTGACCTATGAGCGGAGGACATGCGAGCCTGCCCTGTGACAGAATGATGTTTGAGCAACAGAATGATTCGAGAGGATAAAACGCTCTTCAGCAGCCAAACATGGCGATTTTATGAGGGGGGGCTCACTCAGAAGGGATGTAGAGAGGACAAAACGTTGATTCGACATCTTAGCCACGTAGATCCAAAATCACGTTACTCATGTTCGGTCTCTTCAAAAACATGTTCAGGTCGAAAGCTCCTGACAGAATACACGCTGTATTCGGTACGCTGTATGCTGAGTGCACAGGGGATCCGGAAGACCGCTGGCATGGAGAAATACGTTCACCCATCGGGGAAGGAACGATCGGAATCTGTATCCTTGCCGGCGCCGAGGGCCCCTGCGAAGGCCAGATGAGGTTTTGGGAATGGTTCCAGGGCCACATTCATGAGATCATCACCCAAGTCGAGCCCTTGCTAAGAACCTCATACCGCGACAGATGCAGAGAGGAACTCAGTGAAGAACTTCTGAACGAATACAGACTCTGCAGTGTTCTCATCCCCATACAGGGGGACCCTGAGAATACCTGGGACCTGGCATTCACTTCCAAATCAGACCAAGGGGAACATGCATTCGAAGTGAGATTCGAAGGAGGCAAGCCAACAGCCCTACACATGGACGGGTAGAACAGAACGGGGGAGACAGAATGATTTTTCAAAGACAGAACAATTCTAGAGAGTGGCAGAAGTTTTGAGATGGGCACTTAGTATGCCTTCCCCTTTGGATAGTCGGAACTCTGCTTTACACGAAGGAATTGTGAAAGGCTTTTCGCCTGAGCCGATGGATCTGTATTTTTCGTAAGAGGCTTTCCGCCGCGTTTGGGCGAGATGGATCGGAAATGACTTTCGCTCTTCTGATCCAAGGTCTACTGCGCTAAGAGCCTGACGAATTCCCCGGAGAGTGATCCTTATGTCCTTACAAAGCCCCTTGATTGAATTAGCCTGGACCTTGACTCCTGTAAGCTATGAAGGCCCTGGCCGGTATACGCCGAAAGAAGAAGCGAGAAAGGCAGAGGTACCCGGTGCGGTTCAGTTGGATATGGCCAGGGGTCAGGACTACGAGGACTACGCCTACGCAGAAAACTGGGCTGAATTTCGCTGGATGGAAGAGGAATACTTTCTGTACACGGCGAGTTTTGAGGATCC
Organism: Verrucomicrobia bacterium UBA6056; assembly: GCA_002429005.1. Lineage (GTDB taxonomy): Bacteria > Verrucomicrobiota > Kiritimatiellia > SS1-B-03-39 > UBA6053 > UBA6056. Next base: position 42,701 of record DIYK01000046.1, on the reverse strand, counting down.
CCGGCAGCACGCGGCTCAGACCTGCCGCTTCTGCTCTGCCGGAATCGACTATCACTTCGAAGTCGTGCTCAACGGAACACTGCTACTTGAACAGGAAGGTATGTTCCGTCCGGTGGAGCTTCTGCTCAATGAGCTCCTGCAGGCACAGAACCGATTAGAAATCCTGATCTTTCCTCCGCCCAAAGGAGATTTCCAGGAGGAGGACCGACGTCAGGCCAGCCGTTCCACCAAACCTGCGGTCAGTTACGGTTGGGACTGGCATCCCCGCCTGATCCCCTCCGGTATCTGGGATGTCAGCGGTCTGTGCTTACAGGAGGCCAGCGCACTGCATGAATGCGCCGTTCAAGCCGAACTGAGTGAGGATCTGCAAAAAGGCCGGATTCAGGCGGAGATCCGCGGACAGGGCCTTTCCGGCTGCAGCCTGGACCTGGAGCTGATCGACCCCGAGGGTCAACTCCTATTGAACGAGCAGCTCCAAGCGCAGGGTGATGAACTTTCCTGGCAAGCGGAGCTCATGCACCCGCACCTGTGGTGGCCACATGATCACGGGCCCCAGGCCCGATATGAGCTCCGGGTCTCGCTGTTGAATGGGGAGGGTCAACGGATGGATCAGAACTCTCGCAAGCTGGGCTTCCGCCGTGTGGCTTTGCTGATGAATGAAGGCGCATGGGACATCCCGGCTGGCTTCCCGAAAAGCCGTTCCCCGGCCCCCATCACCCTGAGCATCAATGGTCGTCGTATCTTCTGCAAAGGAAGTAACTGGGTGAACCCGGAAATTTTTCCAGGACGCATTTGCAAAGATCAGTACGCCGAACTCCTGGAGTTGGCGAAAGATGCCCATTTCAATCTGCTACGGGTCTGGGGCGGCGGCATCGTCAATAAAGAGAGCTTTCACGATCTCTGTGATGAACTCGGATTGATGGTCTGGCAGGAATTTCCTCTCGCTTGTAATGAGTACCCGGATGACCCCGCCTATCTGGCCCTGCTCGAATCCGAAGCCCGGGCCATTCTCAAGCGGCTCCGGCAACATCCATCCACGGTCATGTGGTGCGGAGGTAACGAACTCTTCAACCGCTGGTCCGGCATGACCGATCAATCCAAAGCGCTCCGCCTGCTCAATGCACTCTGTTATGAGCTGGATCCGGATCTCCCCTTCCTGATGACCTCTCCCCTCTACGGCATGGGGCATGGTCACTATGTGCTCAGGGAGGATCAGCACGGAGAAGAAGTGTTCTCCTGGATGAAGCGGGCCCGGGGCACAGCCTACACGGAGTACGGGGTCAGCGGTCCCGCAGATCCGGAGTTGCTGCGGCGCATCATTCCGGAAGAAGAGCTTTGGCCTCCGGAACCGGGAGGCAGTTGGGAAAGTCATCATGCCTTTCATGCCTGGGTGGGGGATACTTGGTTACGCAAGCAGATGATCGAACATTACTTCGGCCCTGCGGCGAACCTGGAGGATCTTGTAGCCCAGGGGCAATACCTGCAAGGGGTAGGCCTACGCTTTATCTATGAGGAGGCACGTCGTCAGAAGCCTTTGTGCAGCATGGCTCTGAACTGGTGTTTTAATGAACCCTGGCCTACCGCTGCCAATTCGAGCATCCTCTCTTACCCGGCCAGCCCCAAAGCAGCCTATGCTGAAGTGCGTGCCGCCTGCCGGCCTCTCGCCCTCAGCATCTCCGTGGACAAACTGATCTGGGTAACTCAGGAGTTGCTGAGCCTGGACCTGCACCTTCTCCATGACAGCTACGAACGCATCGACGCAGGCAGCGTGCGCATCCGTCTGAAGCAGGGGGCGAATCAACAGGAGCTCCTGCGCTGGGATCATCCGACTTTAGCAGAAAACGAGAATCTATGCGGCCCCACCTGTCGCATCCGCATTCCGGACTGGGAGGCAGGGTTTCTGGGTATCGAATTGCTTCATGAGCAGCGGCCGGAGGCCTCCTCTTCCTACAAACTTCTTCTGCGCAAAGCCGGAAACCAGCCAGGCTTCTTTGGTTTGAACGAATGAGCACCCCGAAGTCACCTTCGACATAGATCCCCTCAGTCTTCCCTTGTTCCCTTCCCACGGAGTTCGTAGGGGTGAACTCCGACATGAACGACCAGGATCTTGAACTTCTCTTTAGCTCCACCGGAGTCGTAGCTTCGGCTGTCGAAAAGGGAAGGATGAGAGCTCTGAAACAGAACATGAAATCCAATGCGCATAGAAAAGAGTCTCTCAAGACGCGCAAGCAATGCAAAAAAGGTTTCCGGCACCCCGGAAACCTTTTTTAATATTACATGATGCAACAATTGTTACTTCAGCGTAATGGTGACTTTGTTTATTTTTGCAGTGAATCCGTTTTCACGTTCATCATAGGCATCAGTCACAGCGGTTTCAGTATCCTTGCCTACATTAGCTGTTTCGTCAGCAGAAAAAATATTCGGTTGGGTTTTTTCCAAACTACCTTCCGCAACTTTTTCATCGTTCACATACAATGTGACAGTTCCGCCAGCACCTGGCCGATCCCCTTTGTAATCAAAACTCATTTTCAGAATAGCCTTTCCTTCTGGCAGTGCTTTGTCACTCGCAACCGTTGTTGTTTTCAGGCCGCAGTAGTTGTACGCATATGCGGGCTTGCCGTCTTTGACATACAAACTCCAACCTCCAAAACGGCCTCCCTGCTGCAGAATCACCCCTTCGGTAGATTCACCAAGTTCATCCAGATCGGCCACAATATCCAACGAGGTGTTTTTCACGTTAATGAAACAGTTTTCCAGCATGGCTCCCATACCCTCATACAGGGTCAGGCTTTTACGACCGAACATAAGATCAGGTCTTCCTGCAACCTCTGGGTTAAACAATTCAGTTAAGCGGTCATCTAAGGGGAGAACATTATATTTTTCAGCTTCCGCCAAAAACACACTTTGAAGCTCTTTCAGTTTTTCTGGATTCTGAGTAGCCAAGTCAGTGGACATGCTAAAATCTTCTGCAACATGGTACAGCTCCCACCGATCTTCATCGAAACCTGTTTCAGCAGTAGCCCATGGTTTTTGATGAACTGTCCCCGCAAACCACCCATGATGGTATACACCACGGTTTCCGAACATTTCAAAATATTGAGTATTTCTCCGGTCAGCTGCTTCGGAATTATCAAAAGCATACATCATGCTCACCCCCTCAATGGGACGCTGAGGAACCCCGTAAACCACCGTAGGCTCCGGTAAGCCGACAGCCTCCAATATCGTTGGTGTGACATCGATTACATGATGCCACTGGTCCCGAAGTTCGCCCTTCGCCTTAATGCCTTTGGGCCAATGGACAGCCAACCCTTGACGGGTTCCTCCGTAATTTGACGCAACCTGTTTAGTCCAGGTAAATGGACTGTCAAAACACACCGCCCAGCCAGAAGCCATGTGAGGATAGGTAGTTGGGTCGCCCCATGCATCGTAATACTTCATCATTAAATTCAGATCAGAGCCTTCTGGTTCGTCATTGAAGTAGGTCATTTCATTGTAGAGGCCATTTTCGACACCTTCTGCACTAGTTCCATTATCACCAGCTATGTAAAAAATGAGGGTATTTTCCAACTCGCCAAGATCCTCAATTGCCGTCACTAACCGGCCAATCTCGTGATCTGCCATATCCAGATAGGCTGCAAAGACTTCAGCCTGCCTGGAGAATAGTTTTTTTTGGACATCTGACAACTCTTCCCAGTCTTTAATATCCTCCGGTTTTTTAGCTAATTTTGTATTAGGAGGAATCAACCCACCTGCAATTTGCCGATCATAAATCTGCTGTCGAATCACATCCCATCCGGCATCAAACTTTCCTTGGTATTTTTCAATGTATGATTTAGGTACATGATGAGGGGCATGAACAGCACCAGGGGCAAAGTATACAAAAAAGGGTTTTTCAGGGGTTAAGGATTGCTGTGACTTCACCCAGCGAATTGCCTGAGTGGTCATGTCGTTCATAAAATGGTAATTTTCATCCTCAGGAAGTTCCACCGGGTTCAAGTTATCATAGACCATCGGAGCCCATTGATTGGTTTCACCACCAAGAAAACCGTAAAATTTATCGAAACCCTGGTAATTCGGCCAACGTGTCATAGGGCCAGACACACTAATTTCCCATACTGCAGTTTCATGCCATTTTCCAAAAGCACCTGTACTGAACCCATTGAGATTTAACATGGTCGCTAAACTTGCGACGGAACTTGGCAATTGCCCCGTAGCTCCAGGAAATGAGGTAGCTACCTCCGTGATTTTCGCCTGGTTACAGGTATGATGGTTGCGACCAGTCTTCAACGACTGGCGGGTTGGTGAACAGAGAGAGGTAGAATGAAATTGATTAAAAGCAATTCCGCCTTCAGCCAAACGGTCAAAGGTGGGAGTAGGAATGGCACCACCAAAATGGCTCGTCCCCCCAAAACCAAGATCATCCACAAGGATAATTACGATGTTTGGAGCAGCTTCAGGTGCTTTGACCATAAATGGCACGGGAGCTTCAGCATTCCGAGCATCCAGCTCCGTAATTTTCTGTATGTAGGGCTCATGAATTGGAAGAATTCGCCGATCAATATCCTCTGCGTAGAGGGTAACGCTCAGTAGCAACACACACAGGTACATCATGCGTTTCATTTAAGTCTCCAGTTAGATTTCGTAAAGTACGCTTGGAATTTGTGTAGATCTGCATCACATACGTTTGAGATACATAACTTGACAAATGACCATAGACACAGCCAATGTAAAGTAAGTGCAGATATCCCATTTCCGAACGCCACCCACAGCCAAAGCTATGCGCCCCATTCCCTCAGCCACTAGACGTATTCTTCACCATGCAGAAGATTGCTACAGCATCCGCGGCCTGGCACAGCAGGCCGGATGGGATTGTGATTACGTGCAATACTCTTCCGGTAAACTTGAAGCTCCCTTTGATGCCTTTCTGTATGGCGGCATGCAATTTACACAACAGCACTTCAATCAAAAACTCTGTGTGCAAGGCAGTCCTCCACCAGATACAATACCCATTATCCTGTTTACTCAATCCATGGAAGAGGGCTGTTTTGACGGTCGAACCTTCGGTTCCCGTGACGGTGTTTTTATGCGGTCCGGTTCGGATGGCATTCTCCATACACCCCGCAATTGCAGGTTATTCACCATCAGCGTATCTAAAGAATACCTCTCACGTGTTGCCTGGACCTATGACCATATTGACCTTGACCGATCCCTCCACGAAAACCAAGTAATTTCTTTTCAAGCTGAAACATTAAACAAACTTCGATGCTTTATTTCAAAGGCATATTCCAGTTGTCCATCTGATCCAGCATCTATGGAATTGCACGATGAAATATTGAGAGCCCTATCTGAGACTCTACGACATAATCACCCTCCAGAAACGCTGTCACTCCAATGCAGTAATCACAACATGTACGTCCGGAAAGCCCAGGAGTATATTGAACATCACTTAAAAGAGGATCTTCCTCTTACAGATGTGGCCACCTATGCCGGCATCAGCCTTCGATCACTAGAACTCGCCTTCCGGAAGGTTCTACAATTGAGCCCAAATGAATACATACGAACTCAAAGACTTCATCGGTTTAGAGCTCACCTTTTATCCACGAACACAGAAGAATTACATAAAATTGGAGTTATAGCAAAACAGCACGGTCTATTTCATGTAAGTCGAAGTTCCAGCCAATATAGGAAGCTGTTCGGTGAGTTACCTAGTCAAACCCTCGCACAGCGGGAATCCACGGCAGATTGATAATCGTATTGAAACCGTCTCATGCATGTAAACGTTCACCCGTATTGATATACAATTCAGCACTAAAGAGGGTCCAGATATATGAACGACCAGGATCTTGAACTTCTTTTTAGCTCCACCGGGGCGCAGCGCCTGCTGCGACGGGAAAGAGTTCAAGAGCTGTGGAGTGGTTATGGTCAGATTGAGCGGGTCTTCCTGGAAGGGGGATCCTTCCCCAGTGTGATCGTGAAAAATGTCTCCCCTCCCAGCATTCGGCATCACCCGCGGGGCTGGAGTAGCGACCGCAGTCATCAACGCAAATTACGTTCCTATGAGGTGGAATTGGCATGGTACCGGGACTGGAGTTCCGCCTGCCCGGCAGACTGCCGGGTGCCCGGATGGATCGCCAGTGATCAGAGCGAGGATCATGTTTTTCTCGTGCTGGAGGATTTGAACGCCGCTGGCTATCCACAACGCAGACAACAGGTCAGCCAGGAGGAGCTGCATCGCTGCCTGCGCTGGCTGGCCCGTTTTCATGCACAGTTTCTGGGCCGGGCCCCGCAGGGTCTCTGGGAACAGGGCTGCTATTGGCATCTGGCCACCCGACCGGACGAACTGGAACGATTAGAAGATCGCCCCCTGAAGGCCGCAGCCGCAGCGATCGATCAAGCCCTCTCTGCCTCCCCCTTTCAGAGCCTGCTACACGGCGACGCCAAACTGGCTAATTTCTGTTTTGGCCCGGAGGGCGTGGCCGCGGTCGATTTCCAATACGTAGGCGGTGGCTGTGGTATGAAGGATGTAGCGTATTTTCTGGGATCCTGCCTGAATGAACACGAATGCGAGAAGCAGGAGCAACCGCTCTTAGATCTGTATTTTGCCGAACTGTCGAAACGGGTTTCAGGGGTAGATACCGAAGCACTGGAACAGGACTGGCGAAGCCTTTATCCAGTAGCCTGGGCAGACTTCCACCGCTTTCTCAAAGGCTGGAGCCCGGGGCATTGGAAAATCAACAGCTACAGCGAACGCATCTGCCGACAAGTGGTGAAGCAACTATGCAGCTAAGCACGGAACAACTCAGCCAGCTCTGCGGGCTTGCCACGGAAGCCGCAGAGGAAGCCTCGGCTCTGATTGCGGCCACACCCTATGATTCCCTGAAGGTGGACCGCAAAGCGGGCATGAGCAGTGCCGCCTCCGAAGTGGTCAGTCAACTGGATCGGGATGCGCAGGAGCGAATCCTGAAGCGGCTTGCGGATTCAGTTAGGCAGTTCGACCTCGGGGTTCTCGCCGAAGAAAGCGCGGATGCCGGAAGTCGCTTTCATTCCGAGGCCTTCTGGGCGATTGATCCCCTGGACGGCACCCTGCCCTTTCTCAGTGGCAAAGCCGGTTATGCTTGTTCCATCGCCCTGGTGGACCGAAGCGGTATCCCCTGGCTGGGGGTGGTGGCGAATCCCCGGACGGAGGATCTCTATCAGGCGATTCGCGGACAGGGCGCCAGCCTGAACGGAAAAGCTCTCCACGCGCAAGAACAGGGGCGACGCCTCTGCGTATTCACCGACCCCAGTATGCTCAGCAATCCCTTTTTTCTCGAGCTCCGTCCCCGCCTGGAGGCACTGGCCCGGGAACTCAACCTGGAGGGACTGGCCCAGCAGGAACCCGCCGGAGCGGTGATGAATGTATGCCAGTTGATTCAGCAGGGCCCTGCCCTCTATGTAAAGGCACCCAAGCCGCAGCCCGGGGGCGGCAGCATCTGGGATTACGCCGCCAGTGCCTGCATTGCTCAAGAAGCAGGGGCCATGGCCAGTGACCTCTTCGGGCAGCCCCTGGATCTCAATCGCACGGACAGCAGCTTTATGAACCACCGCGGCGTTCTCTTTGCCAGCAGCCCGGAACTTCACCAACGCTGTCGGGAACGCCTACCCACGCTTTAGTAGATTTCAAAAAACCGCATACCGTACACACGGGAAAACCCCCTCCATCTCCAGACGATGAAGGGGGGCCGAAGAGAGAGAACTCTAAGGATTAAAAGAGGTAACGTACCCCGACATTAAAGGTGGCCAGATCCAACTCATTCGGATTGATTTTACCTTCTACGGCCACTTCGGGAATGGGGTCAAAGGATACATCTTTGGTCGTCACGTATTCCACCAGAATCGACCAGCCATCCGCTACCGAAACTTCTGCGCCGAATCCATACTGAAACCCGGTTTCCACATCATCATCCGAACGCATCGGCGGGGCGAAGGGATAAGAATTATCGATATCAAAATCGAGGGCAACCAGACCAAAGATTCCATACACGGAAAAATCTTCCGTGACCTTGTATCCGGGTTTGAGGGTCACGCCATAAGTGGCATTGAGATCAATTTTGGTCACCAACAGGTTATTTTTGTTGAGGGTGCTGGCGTTTTCAAAACTATAAAATCCTTCTACTTTCGCGAACCAGGATTCTGTAAAATTGTAGTGATAGCCCAGGTTGAGGGTTACGTTGAAATCGCTGTCTTCTGTGCGGGTGGTAATGGAAGGTGTATCTTTGCTTCCGGAGTCCCGCTGAATTTCATGAGCGAGCGTACTCTGCCCGAGGTTAAAGCCCGCATAGAGCCCATTTTCGGCGTGGGTCATGGTGGCGAAAAGACCGGCAAGGCCAGCCAGAATCAGGGTGCTTTTGTTCTTAAACATAGTGTGTATCGTTCTGTGTGGTGTGTGATTTGAATATACTTCGACATTCAGTCGGACGGCCGACAACAAACGATCTTACATAAATATGTTAATTTTTTTCGATTTTTCTGAAAGCCACCCAATTTCCAGAGGGATACGGCAAATCATTCAGGCAACACATTCATTTATGTTACCCATGCATACAATAGATAGATTGAATCTATTTTCCGAAAGTCTGCGCCAGTAAAACAAGCCAGCCGGCTAGTGGAAACCTGCAATTCAAGCCGAGTCCCCTTCCCCTGGAAGCTCGGGTTGTTTCCGGATTCCTGGCAGAACAGAAGCTTCATATCTTCTGTATTTTATGCCTAATTAAATAATATTTATAGGAGTTATTTATTTCGATCTAATTTGTAAATATTTATATGTTTTATGAATATATTTTTATCCATGATAAGATCGTACTTGAGGCTGTGGTAATCTGCGCGGACCTACAGCCCGCGTTCTTGTGTTGAGGACGAGGACCTAGCCCGGCGGGGGCTTTCAGCCCACCCTTCGGACTAGGCTGAATATGTGTCCGGACCTTTGGCCCGGCATTCCAGATTCAGTTCCATACAAGCCGCGGGTTATGGGCCTGCTTACATCTTCAGCCTCGCCCAAAGGCTGGGCTGAAAGCCCCGACTGAGCGAGAATCTCTTCGAAATAAACGCAGGCCATTGAACCACTCACATATTCAGCGTAGTCCGAAGGCTGATCAGAAATCTCAGCGCCGGACTAGGAACTCTTGAAAAAAGAAGCGGGCCATGGGTCCACTCTCATATTCAATCTCGTCCGAGAGCTGGGCTGAACGCCCCGGCTGAGCGAAGATCTCTTCGAAATATACGCGGGCCATGGGTCCGCTTACATATTCAGCATCGTCCGAAGACTGGGGCTGAACGCTCCAGCCGAGTGAGGATCGTTTCGAAATAAACGCGGGCCAAGGGTCCGCTCACATATCCAGCCTAGTCCGAAGGGCGGGCTGAAAGCCCCCCGCCGGGCTAGGAACCTTTTGCAAAAAAAGAACGCGGGCTGTAAGTCCGCGACGATCACCACAGCCCATGCTCCCTAGAACGAAATATGCACCCGCAAGCCTTGCGCATTCTCAAGCTGAAGTTTCCATTCCATACGCCGGCAAATGCGGGCCACCAGAGCCAGCCCCAGTCCTCCGCAAGGCAAGGGGTGCCCCCGGTCCAGGGCCCTGCAAATGGAGTCCAGTCGCTCCAGACCCCGGCCATTATCCTGCACACACAGGGTTTCAGAGCTTAACTCCAGCCGAATCTCCGTAGCCTCCGCATGTTCCACCGCATTGTGTAACAAGGTTCCGGTGACCAGAATGATCATGCGCACCGCCAAGGGTTCTTTTGGATCCCAGTCCCGCCGGGCCTCGATGCTGCCGGAAAACCCTTCCCGGTATTCCTCCAGGAGAGCCTGCCATTCAGACTGCATCGACACACCCTGAATCCGTTGCTCCTGACGGGCCAGGGCCAACAAGCCTTCCACGGTATGCTCCATGCGAAGGACGGAACGTTGAATCCGTTCCAGCCCTTCTTCACTTAGTTGCTGTTCCTGAGCCAGCTCACTTACGCCTTTGACAATGTTGATAGGATTACGGAGCTCGTGGCTCGCCTCCCGAAGAAAACTGCGCTCCCGGTCCAATTGCCGGGTTTGTTGAACCAGAAAGCGCTCCAAGGATTCCGCAAGCAGGCGGGTTTCCGGATCGGGAAGCTTACGTGGGGGCGCTTCATTGGGATCGCCTTTACGCAACCAGGCGCTCAGCTCTTCAATTGGACGCACCGATCGACGGGCCAACACCGTTCCCAGCAGCAATCCCAAAACCGAAAGGCTCATCACCCCGGCCCAGACCGCCAGAGCGGCTCTGTGCTCAACAGCCTCCAATTCCGGAACGCGGATCAAGGCCAAATGACGACTGCCATCCGGCCTCTGCTCCAACAAGAGATGCACCTCCTCCGGGTTCTGTGAGTCCAGCAGAGGCAACGTAACTTCGTGGTACCCTTCCTCCAGCTTTCGCAGGCGCTCTCCCAACGCTCCATCAAAGGCATCCTCGGGAAAGACCTGCACCACATGGACGTCTTCCAGCCCGGCGTTGACGTCTTCCATCACTTTGGCCAACTGCTTGCGGTAGGTCCAATCTTCGCTGTGATGGTAAACGCTGATGATCAAGGCGCCGAACAAGGTGGTCAGGCCAATCGAAAACAGGGCAAAGGTCCAGATGAGTCGTCTACGCATTGGACACATTCACAGCATGCCCAACTCCACGAATGGTATGGATCAGAGGCAGGCCAAAGGGTTTATCCACTTTCTGACGCAGTTGATAAATGTGCGTCCGAATGGTTTCGTCCTCCACATAATCTTCATGCCAGACGCGTCTTGCGAGCGTTTCTTTCGGAAGCACATCCGGACTGGCCGCACAGAGCGCCGCCAGGAGGTCAAATTCAAGGCGACTCAATTCCAGTTCCACCCCGTTTCGTTTGGCGCTGCGGGTGTCCAGATCCATACTGAGGTCGGCCACGTTGATTCGATGGGAACTACGCCCCTGGCTGCGCCGGGTCAAAGCTTGTACACGCAGATACAGCTCGGCCAGGGCAAAGGGTTTGACCACATAATCATCCGCTCCCTTGCCAAAGCCCTCTACTTTATCTTCGAGAGCATCCCGGGCCGTGAGCATCAGAATGGGCAGCCCTAATTTGGCTTCCCGTCGTAATTTCGCACACAGCTCAAAACCGGAAAGGCCCGGAAGCCCAACATCGAGAATGATGACATCCGGAGAACTCGTGGTCGCGATATGCAATCCGCTTAGGCCATCATACGCATGATCACAATCCACCCCGCGTGCGGCCAGATATTCCGAAATGGTCGCAGCGAGGTCGATATCATCCTCGATAAGCAGTACCTGCATGAGCGCAAGCTACCAACGGAAGAAGATCCCGGCAAGAACCGCTGTGGTGCTTTCGCTACCGATGTCTTTGACCAAGGGGCTGTCAGCCGCCTCTCCCAAATACACTTCAACCTGAGTGGCACTGAACAGACTCCAGTGTTCGTTAAAGGCGTATTCCAACTGGAAAGCGAATTCGATATTTTTTGCCCCCCCATCCGGATCATATTCCCTCAAGCCGGTTTTCTCGGATTCCTCCGCGGTAATATTAAATTCGGTATCCATATGGGTATTATCCCCACCGGTCAGTCCCAAGCGGGGCCGAAAGGCAAACTTATCGGTGATCTGCCAGTCATAGCCCCCTCCAAAAAACCATACCAAGCCTTTGCCTCGACCCAACATGTCCGGTTGCAGGGAGCCATACACATAGGCACTACCCCAGCGACGGGAGAGTGCAAAATTACCATCGATCGTATCGTCGATACTATCCAAACCGTCAAAGTCTGCACTTTCTCCATCCCCTCCGGCTTCGTACTCCAACTGTACCAGGAAGTTCAAATCGGGGCTGAGGTCAAAGGAACCCGAGATGCCCAGCGGATAAATCGCGTATCGATTGTTCCATGAATCTTTCATCATAAAACGCAACAACCCGGCAAACCCGGTTTCGGTTTCATTCGATCCCGGGTAGGTCGGCTCAACCATGCCGCCAACCAGTCCATCAATCCACCAGCTACGGGCATCATAATCCTGCATATACCAAGGACCCGTAGGGTTCCGGGTGGTATCTGCACGTAAGGGACTCAAGATCAGGAACAAACAACAACAGGTACAAACAGCTTTCATCAGACTCCAAAGGGTGAAGGTTCGCGACATCCTGCCTGAGGCCGCGTGAAGGAAACGTGAAGTCCGCATGAATTCTGCATGAAGATCCGTCTGGGCAAATGCATCGTAGCTCTTGTAGTTTTCCAGCAAGTCATGAGCTACAAAACGGACTCGTGGCCCTATCAGGATGGATTCCGACTGCCAACAGCTGCTGCTTCAGCCCAGCCCTGACTCAGATCCAGTAGCTGGAACTTCGCTTTCCCGAAATGTGCTGGGGCTGACCCCCACTTGCTTTTTAAATTGTTTGGAAAAGGCATAGGGGTCACAGTAACCCAAGGTTTCTGCAAGCGTGGAGATGCTTTCCTCGGTGTGCCGCAGTAGAAAACGGGCACGCTCCATTCGGCAGCGGATCACATATCTTCCGGGAGCTTCGCCGGTGATGCGGCGGAACATGCGTGCAAAATGATCGGGATCACAGGCCTGCTCCCTGGCAAGATCCCCGAGAGACCAACTTTGTTCGGGCCGGTTTTGAATGCGTTCACAGACCTGCTGGATTTTCTGAGCCCAATCATCTGTCCTGGCCTGTACCCGATGCTGCCCCTTGGCGAACTCTAGCAAGAGGGCCGACAGGTAGAGCGAGGCTTCGGACTTCCGGCCTAAAAAATGGGCATCAATTCCCCGCTGGAAACAAGACTGGGCAAAGCTCAGGTCCCGCAGATGCCGCCGTTGAATCTGAGGGCTCAAACGCAGGCACCGCTCCTGAAGTTCCGGCTGCAGCCAGTCAAAGGAACACCAGGGGGCGATGAGGCCCCCCATTCCCGCCGCCCGTTCCACGCGGGGGGCATCCCATCTCATCAGCAGCAGATCCCCAGCCATCGCCCGATGAACTTTGCCCTGTGCATCCTCGACATCACAGAGGCCCTCCCGGATCAACAAGACACTGAACGCAGGGCGCCCTAGCTTCCCTTTGGTGCTCCAGACCCAGCCGGGCTCATGATGCCCCGGCCCGCATCCATTTACTTCTACAGAGCCCTGCTGCTGAAAAATCATGCCGGAATCATACATCCCTGAGTCGCTTTGAGCCATGGAAAAATACGGGCCACCCGCATAGGTAGTTTTCAGAACTCACACGCAAGGAATACCGATGAACAGCTATTTACGAGAAAGTGGCGTCCCCCTGGGCGGTCTGGGAACAGGCCGTGTCGACCTCTGCCCCGATGGAGCCTTTCGCAATGTTTCCATACAAAACAACATTGATTGGCCTTATTCCGGTAATGCCGACCAGTCGGATCCTATCAAAGGCAGCAAAACCTACGACTGGTCTCCAGTGGGCTTGGAGGAAGCCTTTTTCGCCGCTTCCGTCGAGGGTGCTGGCGCCCGCATGCTCAAAGTTGATGAAAAACTCCCGCTTCCCGGCCTGCCGCTTGAGGACATTCAGTATGAGGGGCGATATCCCTTTGTGCGGCTCGGGGTTCCCGCCATGAATGACGTGGCGTTGGCCGTTCACGGCTTCTCGCCCATGCTGCTGGATGATGCCAGTCCGCAGTACCGCGATTCCTCGCTACCCACAGCCATCTTTACAATGGAAGCGGTGAATACCGGCACAGAACCCAGGCGGGTGGGCCTGGCTTTTTCCTTTCCCCATATCGTCGGCATGGGCGGCTTCACACACTGTCGTATCAACGACCGTCGTGGAAACATCACCCGCGAATCGAGCACAGCGGAACGGGCCATGATTCACTTTGGACATCGCAAACCCAAAATCAGCCAGCGGGTAGAAGGCGAAATCGCCCTGGCGGCCTTTGCCCAGGATGGGGTCACCCTCAAAAGCACCAATGGGTGGTGGCGTGAGGAAATGTTTGAGGATTTCGGAAAGGATCAACTTTTACCGCAGCCGCGTGGTGAAGCGGTAGTGCTCACCGATGCAGGAGCCATTCATCAGGGCAGCATGGGAGCGGTCGGCGCCACCAAAGTCCTGGCTCCGGGAGAGCGCTGGCAGCAACGCTTTTGCCTGGCCTGGTATTTTCCGATGAGACCCTGCAATGATGGCCCTAAGGTCTACCGCAATATGTATGCCACTCACTTTTCCAATGTGGATGCGGTGATGGATTATGTGCAGGAACATCACCCACGACTGGAAAAGGAAACCCGGCAGTGGCATGAGGCATTGGATGCCTCCAATCTCCCCTCCTGGTGGATTGATAAGCTATGCAACAACCTGAGTCATTTCAGTACCGGCTCGGTTTATTGTGATGATGGCCGGGGCTCCTTTAATGAATCCCCAGTGATTATGAATGGCTGTATGGGCACACTGGATCAGCGCCTGGCCTCGCATGGCCCCTGCACCTTTGCCTTCCCCGATATGGCCCGCTCCGAACTGGATATGTTTATCGGTACCCAGGTTCTGGAGGACGACCCCCAACGTTTTGCACCTCATTGGAATCAGGAGAGCGGTACCTTTGATGCAGAAATCGACCGGGCGGGGGCGGTGAAACATAATATTGGCCGGGATGATTTTGAGGGTGGCTTCACCGACCACACCAAATGGCTGACCACGCACTGGCCGGACCGTTTCCCCGCCTTTGTGCTCGAGCTCTACATCCAGGCCGCCTGGACCGGAGATCGCGACTACCTGGAAGAGGTGTATCCCAGGATGCTAGCCGCCTTTGAATTCCAACAACGCCTGGATCAGAATTGCGATGGCATCGGCGATGTCTGGGGGCATGGATGTTGCACCTATGACAGTCGCCGCTACCAGCTCTGTGGCGCATCCTCTTATGTAGGCTCTCTCTATCTGGCCGGGCTGCGCTGTCTTCAGAAAACCGCCCGCCTGCTGGGCGATGAAGCCCGGATTCCCATCCTGCAGGAGGCCTTTGACCGGGCACAGCAGACCATGGAAACGCATCTCTGGAATGAAGAAGAGGGGCAGTATGACAAGTGGTACGATCCCTGGCATGCGAACTGGAAGGACAGCCACAATCCGCATGGCGAGCGATCCACCGCAAGGATGACCGCACAGGTGGCCGGGGCCTGGTTTGTGCCGCTGCTCGACCTGGAGCCTATTCTCAAACCGGAGCGGATTGAGCGCGCATTGGACGGCTTGTATGAGCACAACCTTCTGCCCTTCGCCGGCTGCATGTGCAATGAAACCGGAAACGATGAACGAGCCAACCGGCAAAGCTGGCCCTATTACGCCGAGGTCTTTTATGCGGCCCCCTCCATCATCGCCGGCAAGAGCGAGCAGGGCATGGAACTGGAGAAACGTTTTGCCCACAGCATGCAAGCCTCAGGCCGTCACTGGGACCTCCCGCTGATGTGGCAAGGGGAACAGATGGATGAACCCGGGTGGGGACGCTGGTATATGACGACCCCCGCCAGCTGGTTTGTGCTCCAGGCCCTGCATGGCGTCACCTATGATGGCATCACCCACAGCCTCAGCGTGCGTCCGCGCCCCTGGAAGGAGATTGGTGAGCTGGAAGAGCTGCCCATTTTCCATCCCTTGTTCTGGGGCAGTATCAGTAGCGACGAACAGGGCTGGACCCTGAGTATCAGCAAGCTGCGTAAAGGTCCCCTTCCGCTAAGCGAACTGCTGGTGGACGGCGAGCTGCAGCTGAGTTGCGACGGAAGCCCCATACCACTGGAAGGAAAACCGGGGCGCTATGCTCTCGAATGGAGCATAGAGCAGGAAGGAATCCGCTTGCGTGGAACGCATTCCGGCAGCCAGGCTGCAGCCTCCGTCTTTGACCGCGTCTGAGTCAGAGCTTCCTACACGAAGCTACAAAGCCCCTGCTCCATTTGCAGGGGTTTTGTTTATTCGGTTTGTTTGACCAGCTCCATCTGATCTTTGTCCCGGACCCCGATCAGATAGAGGATGCCATCCAACCCGAGCGTGGAGATGGCCTGACCGGCGTTTTCTTTGACCAGGGGTTTCGCCCGGAAGGCTATGCCGAGACCGGCGGTGCCCAGCATGGGTAGATCGTTGGCCCCATCGCCTACAGCCACCACCTGCTCCAGGCGAATGCCTTCCTGCGCAGCGGTTTCTTTCAACAGCTCCGCTTTGCGTTCACCGTTGACGATTTTGCCAACGACGTTGCCGGTGACACAGCCATCCTGAATCTCCAGTTCATTAGCGTACACATAGTCGATGCCCAGCAACTCTTTGAGCCAGTTCCCAAACCAGGTAAAGCCCCCGGAGAGGATGGCCGTGCGGTAGCCCAGCGATTTCAGGGTGCTGATCAGACGCTGGGCCCCCTCGGTCAACTGCAGCCGCTCCCGAACCCGTTCCAGCGCGCCTTCATCCAGCCCTTTCAGCAGGGCCACCCGGGCTCGGAAACTCGCATTGAAATCCAATTCCCCCCGCATGGCCCGCTCGGTGATTTCCGCGACCTGATCACCGACACCCGCCTCAATGGCCAATTCATCAATCACCTCTGAACGAATCAGCGTGGAATCCATATCAAAGGCCACCAAACGGCGATGGCGGCGGAAGGCCGAGTCGAGCTGGAAAGCGATGTCTACATTGTGTTCATTAGCAATGCGCAGAAAGGCCGCGCGCATGGTACTGCTGTCCGCGGGGGTGCCCCGCACGGAAATTTCCACACAGGCCCGGATCCCTTCTTCATCCTGCTCTTCGCCTTCCAAATGCACCCGGCCGGAGAGGCGGTTAATGCTGTCGATGTTTAGACCATTCTCTGCAATCACATTAGCGACTTCCGCAAGCTGCTTCGCGGTGATTTTCCGGGCAAGCAGGGTAATGATGTGACGATCTTTGCCCTGTCCAGCCACCCAGTGCTCATAGTCATCCGGATCAATCGGCCGGAAGCGAACGGTGGTGCCCAGCTTGTGAGCTTCAAACAAGACATCTTTGAGCGCATTCGAGGACTCCATCCCCGGAGGCACCTCCATCAGAATGCCTAAAGACAGGGTGTCATGAATCACCGCCTGACCCACATCGAGAATGTTAAGGCCGTAGCTGGCCATGATACCAGTAAAGGCAGCGGTCAGACCCGGCTTATCTTCGCCGGAAACTTGAAGAAGGAGGATTTCACGCACGGTACAGATGTGGGGATGGGAAAGAAAACTCTGCAGAGCCTGCAGCGGAGGGTCTTTCGGGGTTGGAGGGGCTGCGAAACATGCGGCGGAACCTTGGTCATGAAGCGGCTGAAGTCAAGGGGGGAACGAAAGGGAAGCTCGATTCTCCAGGCCTCCTGACAGAGGAAGGAGCCCTGAAAGACACCTGTATTGCCGTGACTTCAGGAAGCGTAAGCGCAAAGAGTAGTAGAATGATCCCCCGTTCCTCATCCAATCCGCCCTGGATTCTCTTTGTCGAGGGTCTACCCGGAAGTGGCAAATCCACTTCGGCCCGCAAGCTCAGCGAGACCCTTCCCCTGGAGCACCTCTGTTACGAAGAAAACCATCCGGAAAACCCGGTGGGCTTTCTGTGGCGAGGGGATACGGCACGGTCTGCGATTCTGGATACCCGTCTGGACAGGTATCCATTCGCGGCATGGGACGAACTGGCATCCTCGGGGAAGAATGTCATACTCGAATCCCGACTCCTGCAAAACACGCTGCTGTTTACGATGCTCAATGGGAGCCCCGAGTCGGAGGGAGCCGGCATTCTGCAACGGATTCTGGAGGCCTTGTCCGGATACCGGATCGGCCTAATCTATCTGCAGCAAAGCGATCCGCTTGCGCACACCCTACAAACCCTGGAAAGCAGGCGCATATCTCATCCCAGCTGGGAGCCCTTCATTCAGGATCTGTTCAGTGCCCTGCCCTGGTGTCAACAACGACAGCTCCAGGGAACCGAGGCCTTTGTTCAATCCATGTTGCACTGGGCCGATCAGCTGGATGCGGCCGTGGAGAGGCTCTCCATCCCGAAAGCGGTTCTCACAGATCCTTG
The DNA here is from genome assembly GCA_002429005.1 of Verrucomicrobia bacterium UBA6056. GTDB lineage: Bacteria > Verrucomicrobiota > Kiritimatiellia > SS1-B-03-39 > UBA6053 > UBA6056. The sequence goes on along the minus strand of DIYK01000046.1, from coordinate 24,665 downwards.
GCGGGATTTTGCGCGTAGCGAAGAGAAGATATTGAGCTTTTGCCGGCAGGTGGCGGAATCATCACCGGAATAAAATGATCTATGAGACAGAATGCTGTTTGAGGGATTAGGATGCGGAAAGATGCGCAGAATCCCTGAGGGCAGTGGGGAGGAACGAGTTAAGGTACTGAGGCGCTATTCCTGAAACCTATACTTTCCCATTAACTATATATTATATATGCATAGTCTATATTTATTCTGGACACAACACAACATGTAGTGTTTCTCTTACCACATGAACACTACATCTCGTTTCACTCAGACAACATTTTTTGATGCGCCGCATGCTCTTCCCTATCCCGTGGTCAAGAAACGGGATGGAACCTACACTCCGTTTACCGCAGAACGGATTGCCCAGGCGGTGTATGCAGCCGGGTTGGCAGTGCAGATGGATAACTTTGCCTACGCCGGTGAAGTCACCGCGGCGGTGACGGCGAAACTGATGGGGATGCAGGAAGTCTGCGTGACCGAAATTCAAACCCTGGTGGAGAATGAGCTCATGGAGGGGCCGGACAAGCGCATTGCCCGGGCTTACATTGAATACCGCCATGACCGGGACCAGGCCCGGGAGCGGGTGTCCCGTCTGAATCAGGAAATCCAGGGACTGATCCAGCAAAACAAACCCGAATTGCTAAACGAAAATGCGAACAAAGATTCCCGGGTCATCCCCACGCAGCGGGATCTCTTAGCGGGCATCATTGCCCGACACTATGCGAAGCAGTACCTGTTGCCCAAAGAAGTGGTGGCCGCGCATGAAGCCGGAGAACTGCATGTTCACGATCTCGATTACGCGCCCTTCTTCCCCATGTTCAACTGCATGCTGGTGGACCTGAAAGGCATGCTCACCGAAGGCTTCAAGATGGGCAATGCGGAGATTGACGAACCCCGTTCAATCACCACCGCCACCGCCGTTACAGCGCAGATCATTGCCCAGGTGGCCAGCCACATTTACGGGGGGACCACCATCAACCGCATCGACGAAGTGCTGGCACCCTACATCACCCGCAGTCATGCCAAACACCTGGAAACCGGACAACGCTGGGGCGTGGCGGATCCGGAGGCCTACGCCATGGAGCTGACCGAGAAGGAATGTGACGATGCTTTCCAGTCGCTGGAGTACGAGGTGAACACCCTGCATACTGCAAACGGGCAAACCCCCTTTGTCACCTTCGGATTCGGCTTGGGAGAGAGCTGGGAGGCCCGTCTCATTCAACGCTCCATTCTCAAAAACCGCATCCTCGGGCTGGGGAAACGGCACAAGACCCCCATTTTTCCCAAACTGGTTTTTGCCATTCGCGAGGGACTCAACCGCAGTCCGGGGGATCCAAACTACGATATCAAACAGCTGGCCCTGAAATGTGCCTCGGAACGTATGTACCCGGATATTCTCAACTACGAGCAAACCGTCAACGTCACCGGGTCTTTTAAGTTCCCCATGGGCTGCCGCAGTTTTTTGGGTGCCTGGAAAGAGGAAGGAGAACTGCAGCATGAGGGGCGGAACAATCTGGGCGTGGTCAGTCTGAATCTGCCCCGGATCGCTCTGGAGGCGGAGGGTGATGAGCAGCGCTTTTACGAAATTCTGGATCAGCGACTCAGCCTGGCACGTACAGCCTTGAACACGCGCATCGAACGCCTCTCCGGAGTCACCGCCCGGGTCGCACCCATTCTCTACATGGAGGGAGCCTGCGGGGTGCGGCTGAACGCGGACGACCCTATTTCTTCTGTATTTAAAAACGGCAGGGCGTCCATCAGTCTGGGCTACATTGGTCTGCATGAATGCATCAATGCCCTCTACATGCGGGATACGCATCTCTATGACGATGAGGAGCTGCAGGAAAAAGCGCTTCGCATTATCCGGTTCATGCGGGCGGCGGTGGACCGCTGGAAAGAGGAAAGTGGCTATGGTTTCAGTCTCTACAGCACTCCCAGTGAAAATCTTTGTGACCGCTTCTGTAGTCTGGATGTAAAACGCTTCGGGCTTCGACAGAATGTGAACGACAAAGGCTACTACACCAACAGTTTTCATTTGGATGTGGAGAAGAAAGTCAGCCCCTACGGCAAACTGGAATTTGAGTGCGGCTATCCAGCCATGGCCAGCGGAGGCTTTATTTGTTATGGAGAGTATCCGAACATGCAGCACAACCTCGAAGCCTTGGAGGATGTGTGGGATTACAGCTACGACCGGGTGCCCTACTACGGCACCAATACGCCCATTGATGAATGTTACGAATGTGGTTTTAGCGGAGAATTCAACTGTACGCCCAAAGGCTTTACCTGCCCGGTCTGTGGCAATCATGATCCCGCCCGGGTCTCCGTCACCCGCCGGGTATGTGGGTACCTCGGTAACCCGGACAGCCGCCCTTTTAATGCAGGTAAACAGGAGGAAGTGACCCGCCGGGTCAAACATCTCTGAGCGGCCATGAACTATCACCGTTACCTGCCCATCGATGTGGTCAACGGACCGGGCACCCGTTGCACCCTGTTTCTCTCCGGCTGCGAACACCATTGCCGGAACTGCTACAATGCGTCCACCTGGTCTCCCCACTCCGGTCATCCCTATACAGCGGAACTCCAAGAACAGATCCTGCAGGATCTGTCCGATACCCGCATTCCCCGCCGGGGTCTTTCCCTCAGCGGAGGGGATCCCTTGCATCCCGCAAACTGTGCGGGCGTTCTCCAGTTAGTACAGGTTGTGAAACAGTATTGCCCCGGTAAAGACCTATGGCTCTGGACCGGATATACTCTGGAGACCTTGAATGAAGCGCAGCAGCTCATTCTTCCCTATGTGGACTGCCTCATTGACGGTCCCTTTGTTCAGGAACAAGCAGATCCCCGCCTCCCCTTCCGCGGCTCCGCCAACCAGCGAATTCTTCATGCGACGGACTTCGCGAGCTATGGCTCAACAGCCTGAAACTGTAGTCGCACCCGAGTGCCAGCCGGCTCCGCGCACTGCCACTCCACCCGCCATCCCGCCCGTTCAGCAATCTCCCGGGTAATGGACATTCCTAATCCCAACCCAGAGCTGTTTTCTCCTCGTTGAAAGGCCTTACCGGCTGCAGCTTCCACTTCTGGGGGTAAGCCTGGTCCTTCATCTTCCACCTGCAGTTCCTGTTCGCTTAGTAAAATGCGTACCTGCCCATCTCCACCATGCAGAAAGGCATTGCGGGTGAGGTTTTCCGCAGCGATGCGAAAGAACTCGGCGGGAACCCGCAACGGAGGCTCGCCTGTGATGCGGAGTTGAATCCGTTCCGGAGAGAGATGGAGCTGCTCCTGTTGCTGCTTCAATAGATTCTGCAATAGCTCTCCCGGGGCATCCTCTGCCTCTCCGGGAGCGAGTTCCCGTTCCCGAGCCAAAAGGAGGAAACTCTCTACGGAGCGGGTCATTTCATCCGCCCCCTGAGCTAAATGCCCCAAAGCCCGCTGCTGTTTTTCACTGGGGGATGTCAAACTTTTGCGAAGCACAGCCGTAGCGGAATGCATCAAGGTCAGAGGCGTCCGTAGTTCATGACTGGCATAGGCTGTGAAACGGCGTTCCCGTTCGGCAAAGCGTTGTACCCGCTGATTCAGAGTATCAAAGGCCCGAGCAACTTCTCCCGGTTCTCCATCCGAAAAGACTGAAGCCAGATCCGGCCGCTCCACCCCCGGTCCCATCTTACGAATTTCCGCGCAGAGTTGTCGCAGAGGCCGGGTGACCCGGCGGCTGATCAGAAACCCGATGCCTAAGGCGGAAATCAAGAACAGCAGGATCCCTACACATACCGCCCGGTTGAGGTTGGGAACAAAGATCGATTCATCCGCGGTATCGCCCAGGTCCAGCACGGCAAACACTCTCTGTCCACTCCGGGGATTTACGCCTTTCCACATGTGAAGTTCATTCCATTCCCACAGAGGAACCTCATAGTCTTCGGCCTCAAAGGCCTCGAGGTTTTCAGCGATCTCCTGAGGCAAGTCCTCCTCCCCCTCATAAAAGCTCAGCCCTCCGAGCTGTGGATAGGCTTGATCCGGATCTTCCAGCCAGGTCTCCACAGACAGGACCAGAAGTTTCTGGGCAACCGACTCCTGCCCGGCCTGATAGCTCATCCAAGTAAACAGCAGCAAGCCGCTCATCCACATGAGGGCGAACAGCGCATAGATCAAAAAGACCCGCGAGGAGAGCGATTCAATCCGCATCCGTATCTCCGCGAAAGCGCACCCCTACCGCATAGCGGGTTTCAATACGCGGATGCGCAAAGGGTTTATCCAAACGTTTCCGCAATTGCGCGATATGCGTGCGGAGCGCATCCGAACCGGGAGGAAAATCCCCCCACAGTTTTTGCTCCAGTTCCTCCCGGCTGAGAAAGGCCGGACTGGCCAACATCAGCTGCTCCAGCATACGAAAGCCGGTTGGCGTCAGCTCCAGGCTCTGTCCTTCCCGAATCACCTCATGCGTAGCCGGATCCAGGCGCACCCCATGTTTTTCCAAACAGGCCGGTTTGGGTCTGGGATGATGGCGGGCCAGGGCCCGGATTCTGGCTTCCAGTTCCTCAGGTTCAAATGGTTTGCATACATAATCATGCGATCCGGCATCAAATCCCGCCAGCTTGTCCTCCAGAGTGTCGCGGGCAGTGAGCATGAGGATCGGCGTCTGCAGGTGATGTTCCACCCGTAGCCGTCGGCACAGTTCCAGTCCATCCATATCAGGAAGACCCAAATCCAACACAATGACATCCGGCAAATGCTTCAAAGCCAGAAGCCTCCCCTCCTCTCCCGTAGCTGCAGCATACAGATGGAGCTCCCGATCTTCGAGGTAGTCACAGAGCGTCTCCAGCAAAGCGGGATGGTCTTCAATAATCAGGAGCGATAGCGTCGACATCGTTCAGGAGGATCACAGGGGATGGATATTCAAGGTTCTAGCATGCTCTACCCGCCTCGGCAATGTTCCGGGCAGAGCTCTGCCCGCTTAAAAGCGGCGCAGAAGCCCCAGAGACAGTTTCTGATGGGCGAGATCAATCGGAAAATCGTCGTGATCTTCCACCCACACACCATCCCAGGAGAGCAGGGCCTTCCAGGAATCTGTTAGCGGCGCTTTGAGGCGAAGTCCAAACGCCGGACCATCTCCGCCATCGAAGGCCAAATATTTTCCATAGAGTTCGGCGGATAGGCCGGAGGCATGATTGAGAAGCAAAGCGGCTTCCAGGGAAAAGCCCAGGCTGCTACCATCCTCGAAGCTGCCCCGGCCTGCATAGCGCGGCTCATCCCGATAGGTATCGATGCCCTCCAACTGCAGATATTCCAGGGCGGGCAAAACATACATGCCCAAATCCCAGCGCGGGCTTTGACGAAGGGGGATCTCCTTGCCCAGACCCAGTCGGGACTCGACGATGTAGAAGCGTTCGTCCCAGGAGGCCCAATCAAGCACCCCTTGTACAAACCAGCCCTGTTTTAGATCCACTCGTCCTTCCAGAACGAATCCGTAGCCATCGACATCTTCACCTTCGACGTCATCAGGACCGGTAAGCGCCGGTCCTTCCAAATTGAGTTGGCCCAGGTAAGCACGGCCGAGGACTTCTACCGATTCCTGTGCAAACAGGCGATGCCCACAGAACAGGGCCAGAAGAACAGCGAGAACAATGTATTTGGTTTTCATGATGGAGTTCCATTTCAAGGTCGGGCTGCATACACCATGCATGCGTTACCCATCCATCATTCGCGAAGCCCGGCCACACTTCACCAAAACAACTGTGAAAGAAATGCAAAGACCGGCGAAGGGCGATTTCAGACTCGTAACCACGCGGAGGCTATGCTGCAGTGAAACAGAGATGAAGTAACAAGAACCTCTATGAAATGAGCTGCTCTTCATTTCATTTCCGCGAAGAGGCTAAACACAACCCGGCACGCATGGATGAGAATATTTTTCCTGCTATACTTCCTAACGACTTCGTTTCAAATTATGGCCGGGTTGAGTGCAGGTCTCCAAACCTGGACTGCTGTATCCGAAGATAAAACTCGCATTCTGATCAATCTAGGCTCAACGCCGCTTTCGGAAACAGAGCAAGAAGAGTCTCATTATGTGCTACATGACCTGTTGTCAGAAGCAGAGCAGCGGATAAGGGTCTCCGGAGTATACAGCCTTCCTGAACTGGACTTGTTATGGGCTTTTCCATGGGAATCATGCTCATCAAGCCAAATGTCTTGGTCATCAGATTTCAGTAGAATTGCGCTCTGGCATGAAAAAGATTTTGGCCAAAAGTCAACCTTCAGCTGGGGCGTGCATCTGTTTCATGAAGATCAGTCCGTCCAATTTTATCCAGAAGAGGATCTGCACCTGCGCTTTAAGGATTGGTTTTATTTTGATCATAAAGTGTATCTTGGCGGTCATGACAGCAGTTACTTAGAAATTCACCAAGGCAAGCTCTTCGTCGACACAGCCAGACGGGGAACCCCTTCGCCATTCGGCAGGAAAGACCTCGGCTATTGGGAGAGCTATGTCTTTGATCTCGAAACGGGCGTCCAGCTCTCGGTCGAGATGCATGATCAGAAAGCCAACAAGCTGATCACGGTCATCTGTCTTCTTCTCCTGTTCCTATTCGCAACTGTGATTAGCGCGCTTATCTGGGTCAGCAAGCGCATGAAACTCCATCGCCGACTCCGCTTCTCCGCCCTAAAAAAACACAAGAAACCACAGCAGGTATGAAAACCATTATCTTTGATCTAGAAGCCACCTGCTGTGATCGGAATTCATTTCCGAGAACTGAAATGGAAATGATCGAAGTGGGTGCTGTGGCCGTTGATCAAGAGACGAAGCAGATCCTGGGCGAGTTCCAAAGCTTTATTCGTCCCGTGAGGCACCCAAAACTCACTCGCTTCTGCACGGAGCTCACATCCATTCAACAAGCGGATGTGGATAGGGCTCCCGATTTCCAGACGGTTTTCACACAATTCATGCACTGGTTTTCTGAATATGAAGATCCTGAACTGGCTTCATGGGGAGCCTACGATGTGAATCAACTCTTCCAGGATTGTGATTTCCACGGCATAGAACGCCCCACCTTTCGAATACATCGCAACCTGAAGCAGGAATTTTCGGATGCATTTCAAACGCGAAAACGTTTCGGCATGAACCGTGCATTGCAGAAGCTGGGAATCCCTCTGCAAGGTACACATCACCGTGGAATCGACGATGCCCGTAACATCGCCGCCATTTTTCTCCATCTTCAGCAGATGCCACCTAAGACCTCAAAGGATTCCCCTCGAACATGATAGCGCCCTCCTCGATCTCCTTACGAATTGCCGATATCTGCAGTCTGCAGGTAGATGCGATTGTGAATGCCGCCAATAACAGCCTGCTTGGTGGGGGTGGCGTGGATGGCGCGATTCATCGGGCAGCCGGTCCGGAGTTGCTCAGCTACTGTGCCGGCTTGGGGGGCTGTAAAACGGGGGAGGCCAAGCTCACACCGGGCTTCCAGCTCCCGGCCCGCTATATCCTGCATACGGTGGGTCCGATCTGGAAGGGAGGTCAGTACCAGGAAGAGGCTCTGCTTGCTTCCTGTTACCGCCGTTGTCTGGAACTGGCGGCAGCATGTCAGGACCTGCAGAGTCTAGCATTCCCCTGCATCAGTACCGGTGTCTACCGGTTCCCCAAAGACCGGGCGGCCGAAATTGCGCTGCACAGTCTACAGGAGGGGCTGCAGCAGCTTCCCCGGAAACTCGAGATCACGCTCTGCTGCTTCAGTGAGGCGGATGCCCTCGCCTACCGGAAGCTGGGAATACCGACTGGGTAGCGAATTGATAAAGGAGCAAGCAACCTCTCAAGCTCTATTCAGGGAGTGGTCGGAGTCAGAACCTCTTTCAGCAACGCATCGGTGATCACTGGATTCGCAAAGGCATACGCATGACCTTTCTTTTTGAAGTATGCATTCACCGCTTTCCGGGTCCCCGCATCAATCTTTCCATCGACCTTGCCAACCTCGAAACCCAAGGCGCTCAAGGCCGTTTCAAACGCGAGCCCTTGCTCCTCACTGAGTTCTTTCTCTAAAACCAATATCGGACTTCCTGCAGGGGTCACCACTAATCCTACCCGGGAATCCACCCAGTACACAGTACCTACTTGTTGTTCTCCGGATACATACTGAACCGGCTTTGCGAGCCCGACTGCACTCAGATTATAATACACATCCGCAAACATGGGATCTTTCTGTCCGGGATGTCCTGATTCCAGCTCTTTCTCGTTCCAGGAGCGATAGCTCTTAGCATCCACCCAAATCAAGGTTTCAGAAATCGACAGAGTGGACCAACGGGGTTGCGCAGCACCCGGCATAAGTGAAGGGCTCACGGCAACATCACTGGGCCTGCGAATGGCGCGAACCGGAAATACTTCCGGGGGAGCCGCTTCTGCCACCATCATGGCCCGTATTGGGGACATAACGAATTGCAGCCCCATAACGGTGAACAAAAGGATTCGTGAAGGGGAGAAATCAGGTTGAAAGCACAACATCGTAAAGCAGTCCGTGTAAAAAAATGAAGTCGACAGGCACAGGCTAGCACGAGGTTTCCCACCGATGCAAGGAACGGACCGGGTCTCAGCACGATTTAATACAGTTCAAAGCCTCCGGGACGACGCTTCTTCAGCTCAGATATCACGGATGGTAGGCTCAGCAGCAGAGCGTATCGTTCTTGCAGGCGCAGAAATTACCCACATGGGTAGCCACGAGCATAAAACCACCCAGGGTGCTGAGCAGGGCCGCGAGGGGAATCTGCAACCCTTCGCCGTTTGCAGCGGCTGTGATGGCCGCCGTACTGGGGCAACAGCCGGCTTCCGCGCAACTGCTCGCCGCGGGAGCGCTGAAATGGGGCCAGGCCGCACCCAGTAGTACGAAGGACATGCCCAGGATGCCCAGCGCCAGAATCCAGGCTTTAGCGTGACTGCGAAATCCCCGGATGACCATAAAGCAGGCCAGAGGGATCACAAACGCTGCGGCAATCCAGTGAGCCAGAGGACTGGACCAGGCTCGGCCAAATACGGGCATCATTAAGAGCAAAAACGGAGTCAGCGCACAATGAATCGCACAGAGGACAGAAGCCCCCACACCAATGCGGTCGCCATGGCTGCTCAAAAACTGTTTGGGTTGACTGAGAGAAATCATACGCAAAAAATGGGAGGGATCTATACTCCACTTTGTGAGAAGCTTCAACCCGGGAACCTTTGCTCTGATTCAATCGCTCTTCAACGCTTCACGCGGCCCCTGTCCATAGGCATCTTTAAACACCCGATAAAACTGGGGATAGCTGCCGAATCCGGCTTCATACATACATTCCAGCAGGCTCCGCCGGCCTGGACGGGACCACTCCCGCATAAAGCGGGCCAGACGGAGCGAGTTGCGATAACGGGTCAGAGGAATTTCCATGTCCCGTCGGAACAACCGACTGAGACTGGAAGCCGAAACTCCGCACTGGGCGGCCAGCTCTTCCAGACCCTCACTGCCGTCGCCTTCATTCAAACGATCCAAGGCCTGACGTACCGCGGGATGCAGGCGCCGGCTGGGCATGCGGTCCCCGTCTCCACGCTGCAGGCGCCAGGCACTCAACAAGAGATGCCTCAAGCCGGCGTTCAGGCCATCCGGGTCCCCATGCCGATATTCAAAACCCGGGGTCAGCCCGAAACCTGCCTCGCGGTTGAGCAGGTCCGGATCCTGTCCTTCTTTGGTGATTTCCGTCAGCCAACGTTGCAGCTCCTGCAGCCGATCCTCCGGCAAGGGATGATGCAGAACCCCTTCGCCCGGAGCCTCCTGCTGACGCAGCGCCGCATAGCGCTTGGTCCGGCAGCAGTGCCGGAGCATACGCGGACGAAACACCGCCACAAAATACGCCGCATCCGCAGTGCGGTCCACCAATTGATGTGTTTGCCCGGGAAAAAGCCAAAGCAGACTGCCGCGTGGAAAATGATAACTCCGTTCCTCCACCACCACTTGAATGGCTCCCTCCACCACCACATTCAATTCCAGCTCCACATGACGATGCGGCTGTAAGGCAGGTGGATTTCGGACAGATTCCGCCAAAAACAGGAACCCATCACATTCCTGAGCAATATGAAGCTTCTCAAGCACGGACAAATTATGAAAGCTTCCCCCGAAACTTCAAAGGAAAAGCTTAAGGCCCCCGGAAAGAAATCAATCTCCCTCCGCTTTCATTTCCAGCAGAACCGGCAGATCCAGCTCCTGGCGGATGCGGGTCTCCAGATTCCGCAGCCGATAGTATACCGCCCCGCGGGTCAGCCCCATGCTGTCCGCAATGGAGGCAATCGGTTCCTCTTCCATATACACCCGGGTAATCAGCTTCTGATCATCTGCACTCAGTTCGTTCAGCGCATGTTCCAGGTACCCCCTTCTATCGTCATAGCCATGAACCGGTTCTGCGGGCAGGATATCGAGCATGGTAATCCCCTCCGGGCCTATGGGCTGATCCAGACTGATCACCACTCCGCTACGAAAGAGCGCTTTTGATTTTTGCAGGCACCCCAGCAGGGCATGCTTTGCGGCACGGATGGCGTAGGACAGCCGGGTACGCTCGGGAGCTTCCTCCTGGGAGCAATCCCATGCATAACAGAAAGCTCCTTTGGCAATCTGCTCCAAATCCTCCCGGTCGTGACCGGGAATGGTAAAGCGGTTCACCCACCAATTGAGTAAACGGATATGTTTTTCTAAGGCTTCCAACGAGTCCATGGTCAGCTATCCCGATTCAGTCAGAGGAAAAAAGCCCCGGGTGAAGACCGCGCGCCTTCACCCGGGGCAGCTCAGCCGGATTAACGGCGGCGAAGATTGAGGCGGATAAAGCGCAGCTCCTCTTCGACAGGAAGGGGCTTATCTTCCACCACAACGTTTTTCATATCCGAAGCTCCGCTTTCGCTGACCTCATGAGACCGATTATCCACATCCACAACCGGATCCCCATCCATACTTCGTGCAATGACATTCCAGGTGACCAAATCCTCTGAGACTTCCACCTCGTAGATCACATCCGCTCTGTCCGAATGACGGGGGAATTCAATTTTCAATCGGGCTCCTCCTGTCATCAGCACATCGTATCCGACGGGATAAGATGAACTGGCAGCAGGGGTATCGATCCCCAGGGCGTAATACACGAAGTTGCTCATCTTGTTTTCCGGGAAGGGTACAAAGTCCGGATCCTTGTCGGAGGAAGCACCCGCTCCATAGACCTCATCGGCCCAGACGCTGAATCCCTCGGCCGGCGTTTCCGCACTCTCCAGGCGGAAACCGGTGAGGGTGGCATTATCTGTGCTGGCTGGAAAGTTCAGATTCAACTCCCCGTCCTGAATGTTCACGGGCACCACGATTTCAAGGGCAATGTGCTTTCCCCCGGCACGGGCATGAATATCCAGATCATCCTCGACCAGAACGCCCTCCACTTCGATATCAAAAACCCGCTTTCCATCTGCGCTCCAATAATTTTCGCTCAGATGAAGCACCAGGCTGTATTCTCCATTCGGAACCGAAAGGGCATAGCCCAGGGGATTATGCCAGCGGGAGGTCTGAAAGAGCTCATCGTCTTCTGTGCCCGCAATGGCGTTGTTGGTGGAGGAGCTTTTCCCGGCAGAAAAGCCACGGTCGGCTTCATAGGAAACCCCGGCGGAGGTCACCAGGTCCGGGCCGCCACAGTTGATCGCAAGGACCACCGGTCCCGGTTCGGGAATCACATTCACGGTTACCGTGTCCGTGCTGCTCAGAGAGGAATCATCCTCGGAACGAAGCTGCAGCACATAGGTTCCGGTTTCCGAGAAGCCTGCGGTGGTGTCCACCGCCGTGCTGTCACCAAAACTCACCGTTCCCGGTCCTGACTGTTTACTCCACTGATGCGTCATGGGGTCGCCATCCGGATCGGTGACACTGCCATCCAGCGTGGCGGAGTTCCCGATGATCACCGTGAGGTCCGAGCCGGCATTCACCGTCGGAGCCCGGTTTCCGGCAATGCCGCGGGAGGATTCCGGGAGAGCGGTTGCCGCATCCGCATTGCTGGGCTGTCCCTTGTTGTTGCCGAAGTTGTGACCAAAGCCCCCACTACGGTTCCAGAGCAGCACCCGGTCAATGGCATGTCCTTCGGAACGGGCCGAGATCTGGAAGGTGTAGGTCTTGCCCGCCTCCAGGTTCCAGGCGATCGCCTTGGGATTGCCATCCACATTGGAGGCCTGCCAGTGCCAACGGCCTGTGGTGTTCATGTACACCTTGTACCAGCTGCCGGTGGGGTCGAGGCTGTTCGCAATGGGGGTTACCGGATTTCCGTCTGAGTCGACAAGCCGGGCCCAGGAGTCATTGTGTTCCGTGCTGTCACTGCCCTTGGCAATGTAGGAGCGCCACTGCAACTGGTATTCGCCGGCATTGGTCACATCGAAGTTGTATTCCAACAGACCGTTCCCTCCGGAAGACAGCCCATTCTGCGTGCAGTAATAGTAGGCATCTCCTTTGTAATCACTGATCGTGGTCTCGCTCCTCCACCCGGAGAGGGCGGGTGAGGATTCGACTTCAAACACCACCAGACCATTCTCCTCCTGAAAATGATCCGTATTCGCTTCGAGCACCGTCACCGTCAGACTGTCCTCAACCGAGTCTTCTCCATCGTCGACGGTCAGCGAAAGCACATATTCCCCCAGATTGGAAAAGCTGGCCGTTGTGCTGGAGGCCTCATCATCCCCAAAGCTGACCGTACCGGGGCCGGAGACCTTAACCCACTGATAGCTGAGGGGATCACCATCCGGATCAAACACGCTCGGATTCAGATTGAGGTCGTTGCCAAGCAGAAGGGTCCGGTCTGAACCGGCATCCACGGTAGGGGCAATGTTACCACCATTGTTATTACTGCGGACGAGGACAACCCAGTCATCGTTGGAGTTGGAGGGGGCAGAACCCAGACTGGTGGATCCACCTCCCCCGCTGACACTGGTGATGGATCCGTTTTGCAGGTTGCCGTCATTCCGGGGATCAAACCACTGCACCGAAAAGGTTCCGGACTGCCCGCTCAGGTCCAGCTCAGGCGTACCACCACTGGGCAAATACAACAGATAGACCACCCCGGGAATAGCCAGACAATATCCCCTGGAGGTCAGGTCATTATCCGGCTGCATATTCCAGAAGGGAATCGTGTTGGAGAGCATAAACTCTTTGGCCCGTTTCAAATCGGGGTAGTGACTGGAGAAGTCGCGCCAGTTTTGACGGGAGGTATCTCCGGAGGAATAGATTTCCGCTCCGGCCGCTCCGGCGGAAATACTGGCCCACAGCGCATTCTTCCGCCAGGTATTCCGAGCCGGTTTGCCACTGGTGTAGGGCTCATCATAGGTGACCACCCACTTATGACCCTTGTTGGCACTTTCCTTGCGCCAGTAGGCAATCCGACCGTTCCCGTGATTCAGATTACTCAGATCACCCTGATAGGCCGGACCCGTAAAGGCATCCGAACCCACGAGCGAATTAAAAATCGAGTCATCATCCGAGGGTCCGTTATGGATCACGATATGATCCTCATAAGGGCTCAGATCCTTCACGTAACTGGCCCGTGCGATCTGCTGGCTGCTGGAGATGGACGCGCCATCCCCGGTGTCTTTCTGCCATCCGCTTTCCTCCCCCACGTTCCAGGTAATCGCATTCAGGTACCCGAAGCGGGCAATCATTTCCCGGTAGTAGATCTTGCGTGCATCCGCGAAGGAGGTGGAGTCATTGTCACGGTTTTCAAAGAGGCTCTGATTTTCCCGTTCGTCCAACACAAAGTGAGTCATCACCCCTTTGGCCATCATGTGATCAAACACAATGCCCCATTGATCCAGCTTGGATACATCGAATTCATCGAAGCTGAGGGATCCGGTCCAGGGATAAGCTTTTTTGCCGTCCCCGTTCACGTTCATGGTGAGAAAGTACTGCACGTTCATTCCCTGTTCAGACAGGTAATTCACCACGCCGATGAGTTCACGGCCCTTACCGGACTTCCAGTCCGGATCTCCGTTGTTCCAGTCCCCGCTGTGAGTGCTGTAACTGCGGGTGGAGTCCGTGTTGTCGAAATCCTCGTATTCCAGAAACACTTCCGGATGGTTCATGCCCACCTTGAAAAAGTAGCTGTCATCTCCCTGCCAGCGCAGGGCATGTTCGCCCACATAGTCCAGACGTCCCCGTTCCGGGCGGCGGAAATCCACCCCGCTTTTATCACTGGCGCTAATGTCAAAACTTCCGGTGGTCCCGTCATAGGGGGCCAGTTCGCTACCACCGCCCAGTGCAGAGTTGCTTCCGCTGCGGAAGTCGATTTCATAGGTCCAGGTTCCGGTGTTCAGGGCATTTAAATGTGCGCGCCAGACATTGCCGGAGGTCGCGGAACTCTCTGCCGCATTCCCGTCCGCCGCAAAGTATCCCGGCACCTCCAGGGTGGTGGATCCATTGCTGAAGGTGACCGTCATCCGGTAATCCGTGAAGGGGTTCGGAGAACCGCCCTCGCTGGCATTCGGTCCCTCCAGATCCAGCGTAATTTTGTGATACTGTTTCAACTCACCGGTAATGCTTACATTTCCTGTGCCTCCGCCATTGTTGCCACCACCATTGTTCCCACCCCCATTTCCATCATCGGGAACAAAATCCAACTGCTGCCAGCGCCCCCGGGCCCAGGCGGTGCCGCCATCCTCCGGAATCTCCCCGTTGGTATCCGCATTCGATTCAAGCGAAATGGTGGCGTTTTCCGGGATCTCAATGTCCTGCCACACATGGGTATGCGGCTGAAGGTCCTGGGCAGAGCCCGGACCAATGTAAGGGTTGGTGAAGGTGGCAACCTGGCTGCCGTTGACCAGGAGGCGGTAGATGGATTCACCATCCTCCTCCGTCACCGTCGTGAGGGTGACATCATAGGTGCCTGCGACGCTGCTGGTATTTGCCACCGCCCGGGCATAGCCCTGCCGGTTGGCTTCCACGGAGGCATCAATCGCCAGGGCGTCCCGGCTGCTGTCCTTGTAGTAAGGCACCGTGCCGGCCGTAATATCCGGGAAGTCATCGCGGGCATCCAGGCTGAAGCTGCTCCCGCCCCCGCCGCCGTTATTTCCACCACCGTTATTTCCGCCGCCATTGTTGCCACCACCGTTGTTGCCACCACCGTTACCGCTTTCCGATTCGGGCAGAGCATCCGCCTGGGATTCATTTTTGGGCTGTCCTTTGTTGTTTCCGAAATTGTGACCGAAGCCTCCTCCTCGATTCCAGAGCAGGATTCGGTCAATCCCATGACCTTTGCTGCGGTAACTGACCTGCAGGGTGTATTGCTGTCCTGCCGACAGATTCCAGGCGACCGCCTTGGGGTCTCTGTCTTTGTTTGAGGCCTGCCAATGCCACTTGTTGGTGGTGTTCATGTAAATCTTATACCAGCTGCCTTTCGGATCCAGACCATTGGCAACGGGCGTCACCGGGTTACCACTGCTGTCCACCAGGCGTGCCCAGTTGTCATTGTGTTCGGTGCTGTCACTGCCCTGCAGGATCCGGCTGCGCCACTGCAGCTGGTATTCCCCGGCATTCGTAATCTGAATGGGATACTCCAGCAGTCCTTTGCCACCACTTTTCAGACTGTCTTTGGTCGCCCGGTAATAGCCGGTACCGGTGTAACCGCTGACGCTGCTTTCCTTGGCCCAGCCATCCACTACCGGCGCCGACTCGATTTCCATGACCACCAGGCCACCGGATTCCTGAAATGTCTGAGCAGGCAGAAACCAGCAACAGGATGATAGTAGAAACAGGAACAGATTGTTTCGTAGTTTTTTCATGATCTCCTTTCGGGTTGATGAAAGGCAGATCCGGCGAGGCTGAGAAAGGTTACAAAAAGAATGTGTAACTTTCCGAAAAGATGTCGGATACTCTTTCAGGAACACTTCCTGACTTCTCACCCGATATGACCGAACAAGAGTTCAATGAAGCCCTCAGCCTTAACCGTCGCCCCTTGCTGGCCTACGTGTACAGTTGCTGTCAGAATCTCAGTCTGGCCGAGGATATTGTTCAGGAAACCCTAATGACCGCACACCGCAAACGCGAATCCTATGAAGAGCAGGCAAGCTTCCGTGGATGGTTGTTTGCCATTGCCCGCTTTGTATGGTTGCGTCACTGCGAGAAAAAAGGCATTCACGCCCGCGCCATGCAATACCTGCACGACCACGCTGAAACGCTGTTTACTCCTGAACTCTATGAAGAAGAGGACTGGAAGGCGGAAAAACGTGCCCTGCAGGATTGCGTAAGCAAACTGAACGCAGAAGACCGTAGTCTGATCGATTCCCATTTTGTCACCGGCCAGAAATATGCACAGATTGCGAAGCAGCTGAACCGCAGTCTCTCCTGGGTGAAAGTCCGCATGTACCGGGTGCGGGAGCTCTTACGTCGTTGCGTTCAAACTCAGATCAGCGCAAAGGAGAAACTGGCATGATGCGGCCTGCCGATCTCTGTGCCTACGTCGATGGCCAGCTCTCGGATGAGGTGGCCAAACGGGTAGAACTTGAATTAGAGAAGTCACCCGCATTGCAGGAGCAGCTGACCCAACTCTTGCGTCAGCGTCTTTTGCTGGATCAGGCGCTCCAGGAGGCCGAAGAACAGGATGGCCCGGTCGAGTACCACAGCAATGAGGAGCGCTTTGATGCCTATCTCCGTCTGAAAATGGCGGAGGAGGATGTCAAAGAACTGGAAACCCGGCTGGAGAAAGAGCCTGCACTGCGCAAAGCCTTTGCCGCCTACTGCCGCAAGCGGACCTTGCTTGAAGATGCAGGACTTCCTCAAAAAGAGAAGGATGCGCAGCCTTCCCCGAAGGCGCAGCGCTCCGGCCGTCGCATCGCGTTTCATCCGATACGCTTCGGCCAGATCGCGGCTCTCTTGGTTCTACTCCTCGGAGGCGGCCTCTGGCTGGCCCGGGACCTTCTATTTCAGCTTACAGTGACTGCGCCCTCATCCACAAGCGAACAACTGGGCCAGCTCGTCGACCAGGAGGGAGAAATTCTTCACCTGAATGCCGAAGGCATGCCGGTCACAGATCCCGAACGGGGCCTGATGCCCGGAGACCGGATTGCCAGTGGCAACGGCATGGGTCGGATTCGGCTTCGGGATGGCAGCGAACTGGACTTGGGGATGCACAGTACGCTCTTGGTCGCTATGGAAGCCAGTGATCCCAATTTTACCCTGCGGAAAGGGCAGCTATTCTGCCGGATCTCTTCCCAAAATGCCACGGAACCCCTCAGCTTCGCCATGAGCGAATTAGAAGTGGATGTCGTCGGGACGGAATTCCGTTTGAGCAACTACGTAGGGCGAAGCAATGTGGAACTCCTGGAAGGGCAACTACGGGTACGCAGCCCCGGTCGCCGGAATGATCAGCTGCTCTCTGCCGGCGAATATGCCATTGGTTTGCAGGAAGGCCTGCAACGGGGCAAGTTACATGGGCAGGTTACGGATTTCACGCTCATCAACATCGAGAGTCGTGAAACGGTTCCCGGATACGAGCGGATTACCGACCCCCTAACCTTGCGACTCTCGGAGCTGCCCAGCACCCATGTGACCTTTCGAGCCAACCTCATGCCACTGAAGGTGGAGCATATTCAAATGATCCTGCGGGGCCCGGAAGGCTTCCGCACGCTCCAACCACACCCGGAAGAGTTTTACCCCTATCTGTTAGGTTCGAACTCCAAAGAACACGTGGGCAACATACCAGATCGAATTGACCGCTGGAAGCAGCCCTTGATCCCTGGCAACTACGAGTTGCAGCTGGACATCCACGTAGAAGGGGAAACCCGCAGGGAACTCTTCTCGTTCCGGGTGGAACCCTGATCAGGATCCACGGGTTTTAATCGCCCCTTTGACCGCGCTAACCACCACCATGGGCTCTGCATCGGGAAGATGCATACGGAAGAGTAACACGTAAGAATTGGGGAACTCTTTATGACGGTAGATGCGGCCGCAATCGGATAGATCCAACAGCGTGCGGGCCCCTTCATCCAGCAGCTCTTCATCGATACCGGCCATTGGAATGCTGTGCCAGTTTTCTCCCAGCAAGGCAGCCATTTTTGCTTCGGCATCCCCACAGAGTTCCCGCTCATCTATGGTGAACACCATATTCCGCACATAGGGATATTCAGAGACCACGCTGTCTTCAATGAGCTTCGGATATAGCGTGGTGAGCTGAGAAATGGCAATCGAAGGGGCAGCTTCCTGTTCCCCCATTCTGGAAACCGCCAGGCCCATCGCTCCCAGCGTGATCACCAGCAGGATCGGAAACAATCTAGCAATGTTGATGGGAAGGCGGGAGGGATTGCGTTGAGGACTCATAGTGCCCTGAGTATAAGGCGACCAAGCCAAGATGCCAGCTTTGCGTCATCAGCTCAGCGAAAATCCGCTTCGCGCTCATGAAAGGTGAGCATCAAGGTGATCCCGGATTCCTGCTCGAGCAGGTGAATCAGCAACATCATGTTGGGGAGTTGCTCATTGCGAAACACGACCGTGGTTCGCCGGCCAGAGCTCTGAGGATCCGTCAGCGGAAGCTCCACCCACTCCTCTCCCTGCCATTCTACTCCCAGCTGTTCCTGCACCCGACGCTCTAAGTCCATGCGGGAAATCGGTGCTTCCAGCTGAAAGGAGAAGCCATGCACCCGGGGTTCCGTGGAGATCCTCCGATCGATGCGTTTGTCTGGGAAAAACATGGACAATAGCCGCCGGGTACCTTCGTAGGGGCCGGGATCCATACGTTGCCGCACAAATATCCCCAGCAGCGACAACAGCATCAGCATAGCCAGACCCAGAATCAGCTTCGACAAAGGAAAGCGGAAGCGGGAAGCTTGGCGTTGAGGACTCACAGGCTGCAGTGTAAGCCTAAACGAGAAAGATGCGAGGCTTCAGCCAGGCAATTCGGGTCAGGGAATCTCTGAAGAAAGCGAGTCCAGCTTGCGCATATATTCCAAAAAGGCCACGGCCTCCTCACGCTCCAGCCCCAGCCCCTGCAGGGCAAAATCACCCAGCAACAGCTCCCGTTGAAATTTCATCTGCTCCGGAAGCTCTTTTTTGAGTGAGCGCATCCGCGAGGACATCGCCCGCCTCTCCGCAGGCTCCTGGCCTCCTGCAGACAAGGCGGCATGCAGTTCGCGAAGTTCCCCTAAGCCCTGAACCAGATCCCGAACTTCCTGCTGTTCGTTTGCCGGAAGCCCTTCCAGAGGAATGGATGCAAAAAACTCCTGCCGGGTCTGCAGATCCTGCTGATAGTTCTGTACCTGCTGCTGACGGCTGTGGTCCTGCGCCTGCCGCCATTCCCGGCGTTTGCGGGCCCGCTCCTCCAGGGCAGCCTGTTCGACCGGGCTCAGGGTGGATTCCACTTCATCACTTCGCCCCAGGACAAAGGCCCGGCCATGTTCCAGCATCCGCTGCTGTTCCGGAGTCAGCTCAGCCGCCGTCGGCGGGACTTCTGCAGCCTCCTCTAGGAGGATGGGACGGAACCGGGCCCGCTCCAGTTGCTCATGTAATAGGAGATTGGCCTCCTCCAGCCCCTGATTCCTCGCCTGCAAATCAGCCATATGGCGTCGGGACAGTTCAGCCTCATCCAGCTGGGCGGCCAGCTGCAGCTGACCCTTCTGCAGCCTTATCCCCAGAAACAGAGCCGCCCCGACCGCAAGCAGTAGGAACAGGCACAGTATCGGGACGAGGGCAGAAGATCCCTGCCGGCGCAGGGAAGGAGGCAGGGCTGATATATCCATAGTCAGCGTGTAATATCAGGAAACGCTTCCGGCAACCGAAATCCCACCGGAGCCCTGCACAGAGGAGAAAAGGATGACGAGGTAAACAAATTTTGAAAGGTTTTTGCTAAATTTCGAGAAGATCAGCGCTGTAGGCTGAGTTATGATGATAAGACAATTCCCACTCGTCTGATTAGGAGACTTGCCCATGGCAGATTTAATGGAACATGAAAGTAATGCGGTATTGCCGCCCCTGGAGAAGCTGGACTACAGCCTGGTGGGCGAAAATGCTTCGAAAGCCGTCGAAATGGGCCTCGCCGAGGCCGACTGGTATCAATGTCCGGTCCCTCGCAATGTCATGCGCGGGCTGCTGGAACGCAAAGACGCACCGGCCATCCGGGATACCCTGATCTGGTTTGCTCTGATTATTGGGTGTGCCGTGGCCACGGTGGCCCTGTGGGGCAGTGCCTGGGCGATCCTCCCCTATTTCTGTTATGCGGTCCTCTACGGATCCACCTCCGACTCCCGTTGGCACGAATCCAGTCATGGCACCGCATTCAAGACCGACTGGATGAACAACAGTCTCTACGAAATTGCCTCCTTCATGGTCATGCGGGAATCCACGGTCTGGCGCTGGAGTCACACTCGTCACCATAGTGATACCATCATCGTGGGTCGTGACCCGGAAATTGCGGTACCACGTCCTCCGGACCTGAAGACCTTGGCCCTGGCCTTCTTCAACATCCCGGTCTATAGGACCTATTTCAAGACCCTGATGAAGCACTGCCTGGGTCAGATGACTCCAGAAGAACAAACCTTCATCCCGGAAACGGAATATCATAAAGTCTATTTCCGCGCCCGCATCTACCTGGGCATCTACGCCCTCGTAGTGGTGGCCGCGATTGTACTCAACAGCTGGCTGCCTCTGCTGTTTATCGGCCTGCCCAACCTCTTCGGCTCCTGGCTGATGGTGGTCTATGGATTGACCCAGCACGCCGGTCTGGCGGAAAACGTACTTGATCACCGTTTGAACTGCCGCACGGTGTACATGAACCCCATTCATCGCTACCTGTACTGGAACATGAACTACCATGTGGAGCATCACATGTTCCCGCTGGTGCCCTACCACCGCCTGCCTGAGCTGCATGCGGCCATCAAATCGGACTGCCCCACGCCCTACCCCAGTCTGATCAATGCCTGGCAGGAAATTCTTCCGGCTGTGCTCAAACAGGTAAAAGACCCGGCCTATCACGTAAAACGAAGCCTGCCGGAACCCAGCCATGTGCTCAACGAGGAGTGGCTGAAATCTGAGGTCGAACCCGACGCTGAGGGCTGGCTGGAAGTTTGTGCGGAAGCAGATCTGGGCGAGCTGGATGTACTGCGCTTTGATCATGGCCGCAAAACCTTCGCACTGTATCGCGGCGCCGACGGCAATCTTTATGCCACCGACGGCATCTGCACACATGGAAATACCCACCTCGCTGACGGCCTGGTGGTCGGTTGCCAGATCGAATGTCCAAAACATAACGGCCGCTTCCATCTGCAGGACGGTTCCCCCGCCCGTGCCCCCATTTGCCGCGGTCTGGTCACCTACCCCATCGAGGCCCGCAGCGGACGTGTATGGCTGAACGTCAAGCAGGAGGGCGGCGACGGCGCCCGACAGCAAGAGACCTACACCCTTAGCGTGAAGAGTAACCGCAACGTCTCCACCTTCATTCGCGAACTGGTGCTGGAGCCGGTGGATCCAGAACTGCAGATTGATTTCCAGCCCGGGGATTACATGCAGATCGACATTCCCGCCTACGATAGCATCCGCTTCCGGGACTTCGACGTTGCCGAGCCCTACGCATCGGTGTGGGAACGCCAGCACGTGTTTGATCTCAGTGTGAGCAATCCCGAAGGCGGTGGACGCAACAACTACTCCTTGGCAGGCAATGCCAAAACCGAACGCGAACTCACCTTCAACGTGCGTATCGCCACCCCACCTCCCGGGCAGGATTGTCCTCCGG
Source organism: Verrucomicrobia bacterium UBA6056 (assembly GCA_002429005.1). GTDB lineage: Bacteria > Verrucomicrobiota > Kiritimatiellia > SS1-B-03-39 > UBA6053 > UBA6056. Next base: position 2,921 of record DIYK01000046.1, on the reverse strand, counting down.
GAATCGGCTCCTCCTACATCTTCAACCTCAAACCCGGGGACACGGTCACCGCCATCGGCTCCTTCGGGGATTTCCACATCAAGCCGACTCAGAAAGAGATGGTGTATATTGGCGGAGGTGCCGGCATGGCTCCGCTGCGTGCTCATCTGCGTCACCTCTTTGAGAATGAACAGAGCAAACGCAAAGTAAGCTACTGGTACGGAGCCCGCTCCAAGCAGGAAATCTACTATCAGGACGAGTTCGAAGCCCTGGCAAAGACTCATGAAAACTTCCGCTTTGAATTGGCCCTCTCCGAACCCCTCGAAGAGGATCAGTGGGAAGGCCATGGCGGTTTCATTCACAGCGTAGTCGAGTCAGAATATCTCAAGGACCATCCCGACCTCAGTCATGTGGAATTTTACCTCTGTGGACCGCCGCAAATGATCCGCGCCTGTACCCAGATGCTGAGTAAATTGGGCGTAGAAGCCTCTCAGATCGCTTACGACGAGTTTTAATCCAGACTCCGAATTCCCCCCGACCCCGCGATGTAGCCTGAGCAAGGTTGCATCGTGGGGTTCTTTGCATGTGGCTGCATTCTTCTAGGGTTGAGGGATCGGACAGGTCGGACAAATTTAGACAACTCCTCCACTTCTCGCCAGCCAAACTTCCACCACCATTGCCTCCCTTCTCCCAACTCCCAACTCCCAACTCCCATCTTCCAACTTCCATCCCCTCCATGAGCACTCTTTCCCACTCCGCGCCCTTTATTACCCACGACAGCGACCCTCTCTACCTGGCCAACGGATGCTTCGGCGGCTTTCAGGATCTTTCCGGCACCCAAATGGACCTGTGGTCCAGCTCCATTGCCTCCCGCAATCTGGCGGATCCGGAGGAGCCGACCCTCTACCCAATCACGGCCCTACGCACGGCCGTCTGGTTCCGCAACGCCCACTACCGCGAACAGGGCTTCTGGGTAGGTCGCGACGGCATGATCACAGAGGATGAACGCTATACCGCGGATCCCGCCATGCCCCACCTGCCTCAGGTCTACCATGCCCGTCAGGAGCTGGATCTGGATCGTGGCGTGTCCACGGTCGCGGGGACGCTCTACCCAGGCTCGCAGGCGGCGCTGGAGGCAGGTATGAGCCCGGAACGGTCTGTTGCCTTTGAGGTACAGACTCTGTTTCTCAAGGATTCCAAGATCATGCGCATGGAGATCCTGGCAGACGAGGATTGCGAGATCCTCTTCTCTCCGGAGTTTATTCTCGAGGAGCGACGCAAGCTCCTGGTTACTGGACACGGGGTCTGTCAGATCGGGTCCGCCATCGACAGTGATCTCCATTTGAAACAGGAGATGTTGGAAGAAACGCTGCAACAGGGACGTCTGGAATTGCGGATGAAACCGGAGGGAGCGAATTCCTACCGCATCCGCATCCTCGTCGCTGGCGGAGAAGCGATGCGCCTCCAGGAGCGTCCGGCCCTGCGCTGCCGCGGCCGCATGGAAGTGATCATTCAGATCAACCCCGAGGATCACCCGATGGAAGATCCCCCGCAAGGAGCGGCCCTTCTGCGTCAACAGGAAGCCCGCTGGGCGGAGTTCTGGTCCCGCAGCCGGGTCAGTCTGCCTGAAAGCGAGGCTCTCTGGCAGGAACGCTACCAGGCCAGTTTGTTCTACGTTGAGCAGAGCATTGGCGAAGGCCCCACCCACCCCGGCGGCCTGAGCAAACCCAACTACCCCCACTGGTACGGCTGTTTTCATGACACTGATACCTACTTCTGCCGCCCTCTCATGGAAAGCAGCCGACCTGAGGGCCCACATCGCCACCTGGATTTCCGCCTGCGCACGCTTGCCAAAGCCCGTGAGATTGCCGAACGCCATGACAAACCCGGAGCTCAATATGCCTGGCAGAGTGATTTAAATGGTGAGGGCTCCGATCATCATTCCGTCATGAATGCCTCGATTGTTGCCGCGGAATCCGCCCTGCAACTGCGTATGCACGGCGATGCTGGCCGGAAAGCCGGGGTCACGGAACTGGTAGAGGAAAGTTTCCGCTACCTCATGAGTTTCACCGAGGAGCGGGACGGAGTGTTGAAGCTGCAGGCAAAACCCTTGCTCACCTTCAGTGAAACCATGGAAGTCTCCGAACCCACCGAAGCCTTGCTCGGATTGCGTGCGGTTGCCGAAGCCCTGCTGGAGCTGAGTGAGCATGCGGAACTGCGTGCAGCGGCGGAACGGGTCCTTGCGGAAGTACCCGTACCCCGGCATGATCAGGGTGGGTATCAGATCTGCCCGGACGGGGATCCGGAATACATGCGCTGCCCTTCCGTGACCCTGGGCTCCTTCCCCTTGCACTGTCTGCATGGCAATGAGGACTTAGAGAAAAGCTTTGAGCTGGAGTTGTCCAAAATCATGTTTGTATTCGCCTGGCTGCCGCATCAGCAGAGCATCGTCGCCGCCATGTTGCAGCGCCGCGAAGGCCCCAGCTCTGCGGTGGGCCTGTTGCGACAAGCTGATGCCTTTTACCGCCCCTGGCATGCCTTTGATGAATGGGAGAACCGCCGCACGGGTCGCGCCGATCATTTTATTACCGCTGCAGGAGGCTTTGCCTCCGCCATTCATCATCTGCTGCTGGCAGAAACCACGGAGGGGATCTGGAGCCTGTTCCCCGCCACCCCCCCTGACTGGAAAGAGCTCTCCTTTAAACATCTTGTGACCCGAAACGGCTGGCAGCTCTCTGCCAGCATGAAGGAAGGAACTCTGGAGCAACTCGAGGCCACGCCTCTACACGATCAGGCTGCTGCAGAGCTGAACGTGGAGTTTGGCGGAGAGATCCGCATCTTTCGCCGTTGATGGGCACCTGAAAGAAACACAGCTTCCCCTGCCCCTCGGAGCTGAAGAAGCCCTACAGGATTCTCAGGTCTAGCAGCCTGTCGGACTTTGG
>DIYK01000091.1 GCA_002429005.1 Verrucomicrobia bacterium UBA6056 | reverse complement strand
AGCGGCGTCATCTTGACGCCGATCGCTTCGGTTTTGCTTGGGCTCCCAGGCTCTGCAGGTCGGCGCAGGATGGCGCCGCTCCACGGGGGGGATTCTTTGGCTGCGCTCTGCAGTTGGAGCGGCGTCATCTTGACGCCGATGCCTTCGGTTTTGCTTGGGCTCCCGGGATCTGTTGGTCGGTGCCAGGATGGCACCGCTCCAGAGGGGGGGATTTTTTGGCTGCGCTCTGCAGTTGGAGCGGCGTCATCTTGACGCCGATGGCTTCGGCTTGCTCGAAGGACGCTACGCTTTCAAGGCTGCATCGAATCGCGCGAGTGCTTCTTGGAGCTGGGAGCGTGGGCAACCAAAGTTGAGGCGGAGATGTCCTTTTTCAGCACCGAAATCCATACCGTTGGAGAGGCCGAGTCCGTGTTTTTCGAAATGGGCCATGGGGGCATCGAGTTCCAAGGCACGCAGGTCGAGCCAGGCCAGATAGGTAGCTTCGATGTGGGGCATGCGAATCTGGGGGTATTTCACCGCCATGTGTGTGGCCAGGTAATCCCGGTTGCTGCGCAGCAATCCCAATAACTCCTGGCGCCAGGGCTCGCCATGACGGTAGGCGGCAATATGGGCGGCATAGCCAAAACAGTTCACTTCGGTGATAATCCCGCGGCAAACCTTTTGAAAGGCTTTGTAAATCTCCGGATTGGGAATCACCGCGGTGGCACAGGCCAGACCCGGTAGGTTGTAGGTTTTGCTGGCGGAATAGAAGGAAATCGTTCGTTTCGCTGCGCGTTCGCCCAGTGACAGGAAGGGCACATGCTCTACATCATCGAAAATCAAGTCGCAGTGAATCTCATCCGCGCAGACCCAGAGATCATGAGCTTCACAGAAATCCAACAGCCATTCCAGCTCCTCGCGGGGAAAGACCCGGCCCACGGGGTTGTGGGGATTGCAGAGAATAAACAGCTTGGTGTCTTCGGTGACCGCGGCCTCCATGGCTTCGCGGTCAAAATTCCAGCGGGCATGTTCCCCTTCTTTAAGCGGAACGGCAATGCGACGGCGATCGCTCTGTGTGGGCGCGGAAAGGAAAGGCGGATAGACGGGGGTGTTCACCATCACCGCATCCCCCTCCTGGCCGGCGGCACGGCAAACCAGATTGAGCCCTTGCACCAGACCCGGCAGCCAGAAGAGGCTTTCTGCGCTGACCTCGACCTGATGTCGGCGTTTCATGTAGGCGATGAATTCGTTGTTCACCTCGTCGTAAGGTACGGTGTAGCCATACACCCCGTGATCGAGTCGGGCCTGTAGGGCCTCCATCACCTCCGGGGGGGAGAGCAGATCCATATCTGCCACCCACATGGGCAACACATCGGTCTGTTCATACTTTTGCCACTTCAGACTTCCGGTCCCCGTGCGATCCGGTGCAGGGCGCAGGCGGCTCATGCTGCTAACTCCGGAAGCAACAGGCCTTCGGCGACGCTGCGGCGGGTTTCGGCATCCGTCAGCCGTTCGAGCAGGCTCAAGGCAAACAAAAAGGCGGTACCCGGGCCCTGACTGGTGAGAAGCTTGCCATCTTCCACCAAGGCCCCACCAACGTGTTCGCCGCTCTGAATGCGTTCTTCCGCACCAGGGTAGCAGGTAAATCGATGGCCCTCGAGCACAGCATGCGTATCCAAGGCCACGGGGGCTGCGCAAATGGCGGCAATCCAGGCCTCTTCGCGGGAAGCATACCAACGCAGTAGTTCGCCCACACGCAGATCGGCTGAAAGAGCTTCGGTGCCGGGCAGGCCCCCTGGCAGAAGAAGGGCATCAAACTCTTTCGCCCCCTCCAAAGCATTCAGAGGCACATCGGCTTCCAGTTTCACATCGCGGGAGGCAGCAAATACGCCATCTTCCAAGCCGGCTGTGACCACATTCAGGCCACCACGGCGAAGGACGTCGATACTGATCACCGCCTCCATTTCCTCGCATCCGGGGGCGAGAAGCACCAAAACTGATTTCATCGGGAGTCTCCAAGGGGGTTCCAATTCCGTAAACGGGTTCGTTGATCCGGGCTCAATGCCGCATCAGGTAAATCGCGTAAGCGTTGCAGAAGTTCATGATCTTCGCAGAGTTGCATCCCTTCCGGGGCTTCCGCTCCGGAGACCAGGCGGCCGCCCACGGAACAGAGCAGCAGGGACAGGGGGACATCTTCATCCGGTAATTGCGTTCGCAGGCCTTCCAGGCGTTTGCTGAGAGAGGCACGGGTGAAACTGTCGTATTGCCGCTGATCATCCTGAAGACCCTCTTCGCCCCAGGAGATACGACCTGCCCAGTTTAAGGTTTCCAGCGCAATCACTCCAGGGGGCCCCAATAGAAGATGATCGAGATCCCCTTCCCCAAGGGAGAGCGCATGAAAGCTATGCCACTCCGGCCCCAGACTGTCCAAGAGTGCGGCCACACGTTGTTCGCCGGCGGCCCCCCGAATGGCGCGGCGCATCCGGGCTTCAGAACGACGCCAAAGAATTGGGCTTTGGATGAGAAAAAGTAAAAAGAGGAGCAGACCGATAAACGGATGTCCCCAGCGGAAGGGTAAGAGCATGCCCAGAACCACGCCCAAGAGGAGGGTCAGACAGAGTAAGGGCAGAATGGCCGCACGAAAGCCCCGTTCCAAGGCAGGCTGGCCGGGAAGACTTTCAGAAGATCGGGTGCGGGAACGGGACATGGTTTTCTCTGCATGGAACATGGAGGAGAACTTGGCAAACTCAAAGTCTTTTGGAGGCCGGGGGGAATTCCGCCATTCGCAACACATATTTCTTCATCTACCTCTTCATCTTCATCCTTCCTGCATGCCCGCCTTGGTCATGCTGTGCCAGGGATTGGGACCCATGATTTGGGATCTGCCAGGCGCCAGGCCTGGGGGTGGGTTGAGAGATTCAGAGTAAAATTATGATTATGATGAAGAGTTTGGGAGTGGGGGGGGCTGCCGGGGATGGCTGCAGGGAGCTAGCGTTTCACGAAAGCGCCTTGAGTTTCATTCCGAGCGGGGTATTGCAGTCACGTATGCACGGTCGCGAAACTTCGACCCATCTCATTTCCTCTTTGATCGCGTTGCTATTTGATACCCTGGCGGTGTTCGGTGGCTTGTGGATGGCTTTGTGGCTACGCTTTTACACGGGTTGGTTTGCGATTGATCCCGCAAAGGGCATTCCATCGAAGCTGGATCTGCTTTGGCTGACTACTCTGGCGACGCTGCTTTTCCTCGTGGTGTTCCGTACGCTTAACCTCTACCGCCGCCCGCATGATGGCCGCTTTGAGGACAAAATTCCGCGTATTCTCCGGGCGATTCTTCTGAGCTTTGTCCTGTATTTCGCCATGGAAAATGCGCTGCGTCTCGATCCGGGCTTCAGCCGGAAAGCCTTGCTGATCTCCGTGGGCACGGTGAGTTTCTGGGTGTTGCTGCAACGCTATCTGATTTATCGCATCGAACTGCACTCTGTCCGTCATTCTCCCATCGAGAACCGGGTGCTGATGCTGGGCACAGACGCCACCGCTCGCCGTTTGCATCATGCCATTGAATCCGACAAATTCCTTCAGGCCCGTGTGCAAGGCTATGCCCTGCCTCCTGGAGAGAGCTGGCCGGAGGAGATTCCCGAAGAACAGCGCTTAGGTACGCTGGAGGAAGTGGAGCAGATCCTGAGCGACCGGGACATTAATCATCTGGTCCTCTCGGATATTGGCATTCCACGGGACAGCCTCCTCAATCTGGTCTTGCTCTGCGAGCAGCGCTACGTCGATTTCCATCTGCTGCCTGATCTCTTCCGGATTCTCACCAGCAGCATTGAAGTCCGGCATCTGGACGGCATTCCCGTTATGGGCATTGGACAGTGGCCCCTGGACCGGGTGGGCAACCGCATTCTCAAACGCCTCTTCGATATTGCCTTTAGTTCCGCAGCCCTCTTTTTCACCCTGCCCATCCTGATTCTGGCAGCCATCGCAGTCAAACTCAGTTCCCCCGGTCCCATCTTTTACCGCCAGCGCCGCTGCGGCGAGAAAAGTGAATGCTTTGATATGATCAAGCTGCGCACCATGGTCGCGGATGCAGAGCAATCCGGCCCCGGCTGGACCACTCCCGATGATCCCCGCCGCACGAAAGTGGGTAGTTTTCTTCGCCGATGGAACATCGATGAACTTCCCCAGTTCTGGAATGTGCTTCTCGGTCATATGAGCGTGGTCGGCCCCCGTCCGGAGCGTCCGCACTACGTAGAACAGTTCAAAGAAGAGATCGAACGCTACATGCGCCGTCATCTGCACAAACCCGGCATCACAGGCTGGGCGCAAGTGCACGGCCTACGCGGGGATACCAGCATCACGGAACGGATCACCTATGACCTGTTCTATCTGGAAAACTGGTCCCTGGGTCTGGACCTCAAAATCATCATCAAGACCCTGCTCTCGCGGGAAAACGCGTATTGAGTTCGGAATGAGGAGTTCGGAGTGCGTGGGACTCTGATCATTCCGCATTGGAAACGCCACACTCCGCACGCCTCAAGCAATCCATGAGCTCCTGACGCAGGGGCTTCGCTTCTTCCATGATTTGTTTCTGTTCCTGAACGTATTGTCTGCGGCCTTCGGGCGTTTCGATACGGATGGCCTCGAGGCCATAGACGGAAACATCGTATGGACTGGCGCGCATGTCCATTTCCCGAGCCGTCTGGGCGAGACGCCAGCAGCGCAGGGTGAGGTCGGAGGGCACCAGGGGATAGAGTTTCTGGCACCACTTGAAGAGATCCATGTTGGCATGCAGGCAGGCGGGCTGCTCGAGTTCGGCACGGTTTTCCACCGAGGGTTGCAACTGATTGAGTGGCCGGGCACTCTGACTGAAAAAGCGAAAGGCATCAAAGTGTGAACAGCGCACCGGGAGTTCCTCCACCAGGGCCCGGGTGTCCGCATGGGAGAGCCGAAGAGGGAGCTGGGTGTGGCGGATGTCCTGTTCTTCATACACCATGGCCCATTCGTGCAGACCCAGACAGCCAAAAAAGGGTGGTTGATCGGCGCTGCGTTGTAGCAAATTGCCAATCCAATTCAGACCACTGCTGCGTTTGGCGACAAATGCATCTACATCCAGCATGCGCCCTCCCCGTTCTTCCCGAAAGCACTCTTTATCCGGAAACCAGGCTTCCGGCGCCCCCTCCAGCAGCACATGCGCCCCCGGAGACCAGGCCAGGAGTCGCCCTCCCCGCAGGCCGTAATACTCCCACAGAAAATCCTCTACCGCCTGCGCCTCGCCCCGGCTACGCCGATCGCGCCGCCGCTCCACCGCCGGAGACAACTCCGCGATGTAGGCTTCCCGCTGTGGGAACCAGTCAGAATAGGGGATGGAATGGGTCATGGGTCAGGGGTCAGGAGTCAGGGGTCATTGGTCAGTGGTCATTTGTCATTAGTTGCTAGTTGTCGGTTGTCGGTTGTCAGGGGGAAATGGTCAGGGGGCGAAATTCTTGGGTATTCGTATGTTATCGGGGATAGCGGTCCCTTCCTGTTTCTTATGTCCCTTTTGTCCCTTGGACAACTGCGGAATTGAATTCCGGCGGGCCTCAGGTAGCATACCGCCATGCTGCTTGAACTTTCTGTACAGAATCTGGCCTTGGTGGAAGCCTGCCGAATTCCCTTTGGGGAGGGTCTGAACGTGATTACCGGGGAAACCGGCGCGGGAAAATCCGTGCTCATGGGTGCGCTGCAGCTGATTATGGGAGCCCGTGCCGACCGCAAAGTGTTACGCAGCGGTTCGGATCAAGGTTCCGTTCAGGCCCTGTTTTCCCTGCGGGAACCGGAGGCCATCAATGCCCTTCTGGAAGAGGCGGGTTTTCCGCCTTGTGAAGAGGGGGAGCTGCTCATTCGTCGCGTTCTGCGCAGCAGTGGTTCCGGACAGCAGTTTATCAATGATGAAAGCGTGACCCTGAACCTGTTGCGCAAGCTGGGCGATCTGCTGGTAGACATGCACGGGCCCTATGATCATCAATCGCTGCTTCTTCCGGAAACGCAACGGAATATGGTGGATGCCGTGGGGCAGAGCCACAGCGAAGTGAAGCGCTATCGCGATGCCTGGGTGCAGCGACGGGAGCTCCGCAGCCAGATTGACGAGCTGCAAGGAGATGAAGCGGCCATGGCCCGCGAACTGGATCTGCTCCGTTTTCAGGTCACGGAACTGGACGAAGCGGCCTTACAGCCCCAGGAAGAAGAAGAACTGCTCGAAGAGCACACCCGAATTGGCAATGCTCAAAATCTGATGGAAGGCCTACACTTGGGCATTCAGGCACTGCAGGAAGCAGAGGGGAATGCCTTTGACGCCCTGGCTGCTGCCCGACGCGGACTGGACAGTCTGCAGGGACTGCATCCGGAAGCAGAGGCCTGGATGGAGGAAATCGATGACCTACAATCCCGCAGTCAGGAACTGGCCGCTTCGCTGCAACTGAGCGCGGACCGCTGCGACAGTGATCCCGAACGCCTCTATGAACTCGATGATCGCCTGGGGCTCTACAGCAAACTCAAACGCAAGTATGGCCCCTCTGTAGAGGAGACCCTGACGCATCTGGAGCGTTCCCGCGAACGCCTGCAGGCGCTGGAAAACCGCGAAGCCACCCTATTGGAGTTGGAAGGCAAGCTGAAGCACGCCGAAGAACAGCTCGCCTCTGCGGGTGAGCAACTTCGACGCGCGCGGGCGGCGTCGGCCGCTCCCCTGGCCACACAAATTCTCGAACAAATTCACGATCTCGGTTTTGCCCATGCCCGTTTTGATATTGTGGTGGATCCGGCAGAAGCCGCTCCCCATGGCGCGGATGAAGTCCGCTTCCGCTTTGCTCCCAACCCGGGCGAGGACATGCGGGACCTCAAGGACATTGCCTCCAGCGGAGAAATTTCCCGGGTCATGCTGGCCATCAAAACCCTGCTTGCTGAGCATGACCGTATTCCGGTGATGGTGTTTGATGAAATCGACGCCAACGTAGGCGGGGAAATGGGTCATGCCATTGGCCGAAAGATGTCCACGGCAGCCAGTACCCGACAGATTCTCTCCATCACCCACCTACCCCAGGTGGCCGTGCATGGAGCCCATCACCTGGCCGTACACAAAGAGGTGCAGGAAGGTCGTAGCTTTACCCGGGTTCGGGTTCTCGAGGGCGAGGCCCGGGAGTCCGAAGTGGCCCGTATGCTCGGTGGCGGCAGTGGCATTGGCCTGCAACACGCCCGGGAATTGCTGGAGGCGGCCGCGCTATGAAACGTGGCTTTACATTGCTAGAGGTGCTCCTGGCCCTCGCCTTGCTCGGCATTCTGGGGGTCATGGTCTTCGGATCCTTCAGCAGCCTGGTGCAGACCGTGAGCTCTTCCGAAGAAGCCATGGACAGCCTGCATCAAGGGGAAGCGGTTCTCGAACAGCTCAGCAATTCTTTGCGCTCCGCCGCATTTGTGGGGGAGGATGCCGAACGCTTTGCCTTTACCCATGAAGACAACAGCGGGGATCCTCCGGAGGATCTGTTCAGCTGGGTGAGCTCCAGCATGGCCTTTCTTCCGCCCAATTACCCTACCCGCCAAGGGCTCAATCGCATTCTGGTGAGTGTCGAGGAAATCGATGGGGTACGGGGCCTGGCCGTTTCGGCTTATCCCTATCGCCTCGATCCGGAATCCGGTGATCTGGATGATCTCGAACCCTGGTTGGTCAGCACCCGCGTGCAGGGAATCAATCTGCGCGTCTACGACCGGAACGAGGATGACTGGCTAGATGAGTGGGAACGGACCCGTCAGATTCCGGAAAGCATTGAACTCAGTCTCTATCTGCGGGCCGAAGAGGGGGAAGAACCTAAAATTCTACAGCGACGCATTGATTTACCTATGGGGCGTACAAGCCGTCAGGCCAGGAGGGGGCAATGAACAAGGCTCCACAGTGCAAACGGGGTTCCGCCCTGCTTTTGGCTTTGGTGACCATTGTGGTGCTCTCCAGTCTGATGGTTGGCTTTTTGTTTCAGGTCAAACTGGAAGGGGATCTCGCGCGGCGATACCGCTTCCGGATGAAAGCCAAAGAACATGCCCAGTCCGGGCTCGCTTTTGCGAAATTGATGATGTCCAAAGCCACACAGGTCTCCGAGCGGGATGAAGAAGAGTATGGGGAAGATTTTTATGTGCAGTTACAACTGCTGGGGCGAGGCTTAAACGTCTCCGGACTGACGCGGGAGATTGGGAACGGGACCTTCACCTTGTATCTGCTGCCCGAAAATGGACGGCGTAACGTAAACCAATTACCTGAGGCAGACTGGGAGTGGATGCTGGAAAATGCAGGCGTTCCCGAAGAACTTCAGTCTGAATTGATCGACGCCTTTTTGGATTGGACGGACCCGAACGACCTGAGTCGCCTGAATGGGGCGGAAAGTGAAGACCCCTTTTACGAAGATCGGGGCTATGAAGTAAAAAATGCCCCGCTGGACCGGGTGGAAGAGCTCCTGCTGATTAAAGGATTCACTCCGGCCATTCTCTATGGGGGCAGCCTGGCCGAATACCATGAATTACCGGAAGTACAGGTCAGCGGGATTGCCCGATTGCTCACAGTCTATGGAGACGCCAGCTTGAGTTTAAATTCCGCCACCCGGGATTCCCTGCTGACACTTTCAGGAATGAGTGAATCGGCCGCCGATGAGCTACTGGAGATCCGTAGCGGCCTCGACGGCATCGAAGGAACAGAGGACGATGGCATCCAAGACATTCCTTCCGCGTTAGCCCGTGCGGGGCTCGCCGGAACCGCCGCGGAAGCCTTTAGCGATGGGGTCAGTCCCTTTATTCGTGTAGTCGCCATTGGCGAAGAAGCCGGAGTTCGCGTAGCGATCTGGGCCGTCCTTCAACAAAGCGGTCGCAATCAACTACGCACCCTCGCCTTCCGTGAAGAAGAGTTGCCCTAAGCTGTGATCTGATTTAGATCACAGGAAAAGCTAGGAGTTCCTCGCTCCAGATCCTGTAAAGTAAAACGTTGGATCATTCCCTCACGCGCAAGCAGCAAGTCTCCTTTGCTATCCCAGGTAGCCCAATCCACCCTTGGGTCCAGAAGATCGGAGCCTTCAATCTGAAATTCGAAGGTATAGCCCCCAACCAGATATCCACGGTAATACATACGTAATACAGGGTGTTTTTCACTGGGTTGCCATTTCCACCCGGGATCGTTCTCGATGTAGACGGAATAGCTGCTGTGTTTCAACGAAATCTCCATGGACTTACCAACATCACCACAACGTCTCCATCCATCCCGTTCCAGACGATGTGCTAAAATCGGAAAGGCCTCCCCTCCGGAATCCAGTCGTTGAATCTGAAAAGGAAGTTGCCTATTTTTAGAGAATTCACTGAGAGTACGATCCTGCATAAGATGATCATTTGAACAGAGTTTTCGTGCCTCTGGGAAATATCCGCCACCTGCCATAGTCCCCATATTTGGAACGTGCACAATGCTGCGTAACCAGGGAACCTCACAGATCCCGTTCCAGGTTTCACCTTTCGAACCCATGGCAAGATAGACCATCCAGCGACCATCGAAGGACAGATCGCATCGTTCGGCATAGATCCGACCGTTGAACCAGGACCCATGCTCCAGTCGGTCTGTCCTGGTATCCCAGGAGATCACGTGAACTCTCTTGCTGGGTTTACGGCGAAGGACAACAGCTTTGCATGCGGAATGAGCACGCAGCAGATGCAAGCGTGCTTTCGTCCGGGGTTGCGTCCATGCTTCAGGAAGGCTGGCTTCGATCCGTTGGTCTTTCATTAGTCTTCCGCTTTTTCTCCGGCCGGAGCCATCTTCACCAACTTGGGATCAAAGCGGGCCACAATGTCCACCAAATCCTGTTGCGCAGCCATCACGTCGTGAATGTCTTTGTAACACATCGGCAGTTCGTCCCAGCCCGCAGAGAGCAGTTTCACCCCGCGTTCGCGCAAATGCCGCTCCGGATTCAGGTTCTTGAACTTTTTGTTGGCCGCAGTTCGACTCATGCGTCGTCCGGCCCCGTGGGAGGCCGAGGCCAGCGCGTCTACCGAACCCAGTCCACGCACCACGAATCCGGGATCCGCCATACTACCGGGAATGATCCCCAACACGCCGTCACCTGCCGGGGTTGCCCCCTTGCGGTGCACAATCAGCTCTTCGCCATCGTGTTCTTCTTTCCACGCGAAGTTATGATGGTTTTCCACATCCAACAACACCTCCACGCCCAGCCGTTTGGCAATAGCCTCGTGAATGCAGGCGTGGTTGGCGGAGGCGTAGTCCCCCATCAGATTCATCGCATTCCAGTATTCCAGACCGGCTTCCGTATCCAGATCCAACCAGGCCAGATGACGCAACGGTTTAGGCAGTTCCGGACGCAGATCCATGGCCAGACGGCTGTAGTGACTTGCCACCTGAGCTCCGGTTCCGCGGCTTCCACTATGGGAGAGCAAGGCCAGGTATTTCCCGGCAGCCAGACCCAAATCCGGAGCCTCCAGACTCAACACACCAAATTCCACAAAGTGGTTTCCGCTGCCGCTGGTTCCCAACTGGGCCCAGGCTTTGCCTTTCAGACGCTCAGTTACCGGGCTCACGGACCAATCCTGATCCATCACCGCGTGATCGCGTTTCTCAAGGAAACGGGCGCCCATACCGAAACGGGTTTCTTTCTCGATGGCTTCCGTCAGTTTCTTTTCCTTGGTTTCCAGAGCGGATACCGGCAGATCCAATACGGTCAGCTTCATGCGGCAGGCAATGTCGACACCTACGGCATAAGGAATCACGGCATTGCGGGTGGCCAATACGCCACCAATGGGCAGGCCATAGCCGAGATGGGCATCCGGCATCAAGGCCCCGCGATGAGCCACCGGGAGTTTCACCGCATTGCGCATCTGCTGAACGGATTCGGGTTCCAAATCCGTTCCCCATTGTTTCCAGGGTTTGGCATCGTAGATCTCCATGGCCTCCGCCTGAAGCTGCTGACGCTGCCACATGGCCTGCGCATAGTCGCTCAGGAATTCGTGATCCAGAAAGGACTCTGCGTTCTTGGCCAGTGTTTTCAACAACAGGCCCAGCTCGCGGTCATCCTTCCCGGCCTCTTTCCAGGCCACACAGGCTTTCAGCGCCACAGCGTTCAGATCGGCGGGTACGCCGTGAAATTTCAAATGCTTCTCTTTCATGGTTCTTCTCTCATTCTGTCGTTTCGACATGTACATCCATCAGACCGGTTTTCCGTTCCTCC
>DIYK01000087.1 GCA_002429005.1 Verrucomicrobia bacterium UBA6056 | reverse complement strand
CGCTGTACTTCCAAGAAAGGGGTCTATACACTTTCCTGGAAACCATGTACCCACGTGAACAACATCAACCCGAGAACCGCCGTGATACGGACCCGTATGTCCGGTGGTGTGAGAGCTGGGGGGCGTGAGCCCCCTGGCTACTCGATTCTGCTAATAAAGAAATGAGATCCGTGGACGATATACTCACCGAACAGTTTCCTGCCTATGGTGATCGGGGAACGGCCACCCGCTGGAATGCAATCAAGTCGGCCTATGCATTAGGCGGCGCTGTAAAGGGAAGAATTGTAGCGAAATTTCCGTTCGGCTTAGCAGTTGACATCGGTGCGCCATTACCGGGTTTGCTGCTTGTCACCCGAATTCCGAATCTTACACAGGAACGATACGAAGAAGATCCGGTGTTCAGCGTTGGAACCGAGATCGAAGCGAAGGTTCAAGTGTTCGCTGAGAACCAGCGCCAAATAGGACTGACGCAAATGGAAGACGCAGAACAAGACCATGGGTCGAACGTCGTAAACTCCGTCCGATCATTGTAGACGTTGGGTAACTGAAATGGAGAAAATGTGAGTGAAACGACGTCACTTAAAGATCTGCCGGTTAGCGGTCTGTGTCCCGTTTGTAAGACTGGGTCTGTAGCCGTTGAACATCTTGCTGGGCATTGGGATGGAGAGGTTAATGGATTCGGAATCCAAAATATGTGCAAGGGGAAATGCTCCGAATGTGACGAAATTGTAATTGGCTTTACGTATCATGATGGCAAGCAATTTCAAATCCAGTGGCATTAAACCCAACCAAAAACACCTGCGAACCCTCATGCTTCGGGTCCGCAGCGCATAGACGTTAAGACTACCAAATGACTTTGCAGAATCCCAAATATCCTTGGTGCACGGGAGCACCACGTCCAGTAGTTGTCGAATGCATCGATAACGAGATTGCCATAATCCTTTATAGGACCGCTCCGATCGTGACCGAAGGCAGGACTGCTTCAATTCGATTCCTGGGACTATATTCCATATCTCACAAATCTATTAATGATCAGGAGAATGAGTACCTGAATTCCGGGCTTCTTCGCGACAGCATCTACCGAGATGGAGGTCGATTCATCCTCTTGTTCCACAATGAACTCATCGAGATAGTCGCAGATCGCATAGAAGAAACTATAGTCGATTTCGATAGCGTAGATGATGCTTTCCACCACCTCACAAAAACATCATAACCAGACGCTCCACCTTAACTACTCCACTCGCTGTGCTCGTTCCGTAGTACGCTGACCTTTGACGTTACGCCTCTGTTTGGTAGTAGATTCTGCGGTAACCGGGGAAGGTATGTTTACTGAAAAAGATCAGGCCTACCAAAAATCCAAAGCCGAAATGATTTATCCGGATTACAGAACATAAGATCAGGTAAAATAACCATGTATTTCCCTGTGGGGCAGGCATGTGATCTCGCCAGTACAATGCGGAAAGATAGGTGCCGTATAGGAGCAAGGGGAAGATCAGAATGAAGCTGATGAGTAAGCATAATGGCAGGATTCCCTTTTGGATAGCTGGAGGCGCCAGCCAGTAGCTTATCCCGGCCAACCCCAGAGTGATGAGTCCTGCAAACGCCATTCGGAAATACCTTTGCAGGGTTTCATAGCGTTCTTTGTCTTTCGAAGTCGTCATGGGTTCTAGCTAAAACAACGCTGTCGAATGGAAAGGGGAAAGACTGGTGGAAATGCGCCTGATGGCGATGAGCGAGCTTGGAACCAGCCGGACTCAGGTGCTGTATTTTTTCAGGAAGTAGCGGTATTGATGATAGGAGAGCTGGAGACTGCGGGCGGCTTCGGCTTGGTTGCCCTCTGCTGCAGACAGCGCGTCCAGAATCAGCTTGCGTTTGGTCTGTTCGACCTGTTCCTGAAAGCTGCCTCCTTGGATGTGAGCCTGGCCGGGAGCGAGCATGCCAATATCTGAGGGGGTGATTTCATTGGTGCTGTCCCGGTAGGCTGCCCGCTCGATGATGTTTTTCAGTTCCCGGACATTTCCCGGAAAGGGGTAGGCTTCCAGCACCCGCAAGGCTTCCTGGCTGAGCTGTTTTCCCTGAAAGGCAGGAATCTCGCGCATAAATTGATGCAGAAAGTGGCGGGAAAGAATGGCGACATCTCCCTCGCGCTTCCGCAGAGGAGGCAGCTCCAGGATTTCAAAACTTAACCGGTCATAGAGATCGCGGAGAAACAGACCCTGTTGCATGTGCTGCTCCAGATCAATGTTGGTGGCGGCGATGATCCGCGTTTGCACCTGAACCTCGGATGATCCGCCCACCCGGGTGAACACGCCGTATTCCACCACCCGCAGAATTTTCTGTTGGAAAGGCAGGCTCATATTGCCAATCTCATCCAGAAACAGCGTCCCCTTGGACGCGAGTTCAAATTTTCCCAGAACCTGCCGTTCCGCTCCGGTGAAGGATCCTTTTTCGTGCCCGAACAGTTCGCTTTCCAGTAGGCTGTCCGAAAATGCTGCGCAGTTCACGGAAATCATGGGGCGGCCGGAAGGCCCTCCTGCCGCGTGTATCGCCCGGGCGACCCGTTCTTTGCCGGTGCCACGCTCCCCGGTGATCAGAATGGGGCGGGGAATGGTGGCGACCCGGCGGATCTGATCATAGACTTTCCGGATTTGAGGTGACTCCCCAATCATACCCTCATCCTGTTCCGCCGCCTGGGCCAGCAGTTGATTCTGTGTACGAAGCAGCCGGTTTCGCTGCAGCAGTAGTAAATGCGGTTCCAGCTTTTCCAGCAGCGTCTGCATTCGGTCCTGCAAACAGCCCTGCCGTACCAGAAAATCATTGGCTCCGGCTTCGATGGCAGATGCGGCAATCTCAACCGAACCTTCTGCAGCCACCGCCACCAGAGGGGTATCCCCGCAGGCCTGGCGCAGGGTCTGTAGAAGCTTGGTCCCCCGCAGGCGCCCGTCGCCATGATCCATATCCGCAAGCAGTACATCGCAGGTTTCGGCCTGTTCCAGGCTTTCGACGACTTCCGCCACTGAATCTGCCTCTGCAATCACATGCGGTGGGGGACACAGGACATGCAAGGCATTCCGCAAGGCCTCCAGGCGCTGCTCCGGACTGCGTAGAATCAAAAAGCGGTAGGGCATCTCTTTACCTTTCTTCACGTTCAGGTTGCGCTCTGCTTATAGCATACATGTGGTGAAAAATATCAGGTTACCTGATAAAAAGTATTACATATTAAGGTGGATCTGAAGATTTCCTTCATGTCTAAGGCGCTGCGATTGAGGAGACTAACAACTTTTCTCATGGGCTGGCACAGCCTCTGCATTGCTTCGGCCAGTTTCGCCGGAAGCCCGGCGAAGAAACCTGAACTCAAGGAAGTCTTATGACGGTCTTCATCCTCCTCCTGGTCCTCGCGTCCATCAGCATCACTGTGCTGGTGCCATCTATTCATATCATTGGCCCCGCTCAGGTGGGTCTGGTGACCAAGCGCTTTTCCTTTAAAACCCTGAAAGAGGATTCTCCCATCGCCTTTCATGGCGAAGCGGGGTATCAGGCCCAACTGCTGATGCCGGGAGTCAATTTCAAACTCTGGTTGCTCTATTCGGTGGAAAAACATCCCTGGGTGCAGATTCCAGCCGGGAAAATTGGTGTCGTGGTGGCTCAGATCGGAGGCCCGTTGCCCACCGGAGCCAAATCCGCCACCTATCATCAGGAATTCGGCAACTACAGCAATCTGGAGACGTTCCTGAAATATGAAGGCCAGAAAGGGGTTCAACGTCCTGTGTTGCCTCCGGGAACCTTGGCTCCCATTCATCCTATTGCCTTTTTGATCATTACCGAGGGTCGGGTGTTTGGCGTGCCGGTGCTGAAGGATCTCAAGAAAATGCACCTGGATTCAACTGTCGCCGAACGAAGCGGGAATCCCTTCCGGGGCAAAAATGGACTCAGTGAAGCCTCCTTCGGTTTGCGTCCGGAGCAACTTCGTGTTCAGCGGATCGCGCCACAAAAATCCAAAGATGGCAACGTGACGGACATGGTGGGCATTGTGACGGTGTACGAGGGCGATCCCTTACCTGCAGGGGATATTGCCAGCCGTTTGAATGGGTTTTCAGATATTGAAGCCATGGAAGTGCAAGCCGGAATCAAGGATCACCATCTGATGGAAGCCATCTTCGGCAACAAGAATCAGAAGCATAACAATTACCAAAACTTTCAGTCGTTCATCGATGCCGGAGGAAGGATTGGTCTTCAACATGATCCCTTGTTGTATGGCGCCTATAACCTGAATCCCTTTTTGGTGAGTGTGGAGCTGGTGCCGATGTTGGTGGTGGAGCAGGGGCAGGTCGCGGTGGTGAAATCCTATGTGGGACTGGTCACCCGGGATATCTCGGGCGAGGAGTTCAAGTTTGGTTCCCTGGTTCGCCCCGGGCACCGCGGGATTTGGCAGGAACCTCTTCGCACCGGAAAATATCCCATCAATCCGCAAATCTATCAGGCCGAGATTGTGCCCACAGCTATTTTGACCCTGAACTGGGCGCACACCGTATCTCATGCCCATGATCTGGATGCCAAACTCAGCCCAATCCTGGCCAAGAGCCGCGAAGGCTTTGAATTCTCTATTGATTTACAGGTGCAAATCCATGTTGCCGATACGCAGGCTCCCTGGGTGATTTCCATGGTGGGGACGATGCAGAATCTGGTGAATGAAGTTCTGCAAGCTGCCGTCGGAAACCATTTCCGTGACAAATTACAGAGTATTCCTGCGATCAAATTTATCGAAACCCGGCAAACGGTGCAGAAGGATGCCCTGCAGCATATCAGTCAGGAACTGGGGCAATACAAAGTCGAGGCACCGGGAGTCTATATACAGGATGTGGTGTTGCCCAAGGAATTGGTGAAGGTGCTGACCGAACGTGAAATTGCCAATCAGGAGGTCGCTACCTATAAAATGCAGGAAGAGGCGCAGCGGGAACGGATTAATATGGAAAAAGCCCGGGGAACGGCGGATATGCAGAGTTCTCTGGCGAAATCCCAGGTGACCATTGAGATCAAAAGCAATGACGCCAAAGCCCGGAAAGCGGAAGCCGAGGGGGAGGCGGATTACATCGAAAAAACCGGAGCCGCCCACGGCGCAGAAGTGCGGGCCATCGGCATGGCGCGTGCAGCATCCTTCAAAGCGCAGGTGGATGCTCTGGGGCAGGCCCAGACGGCCTTGGTAAACGTGGCTTCTGCTCTGGCCGATAGTTCGAACAAATTTGTGCCTGAGGTGCTGGTTGGCGGCACTGGAGCAGGGGCTCTGGACGGACTGGCTTCGGTGCTCACCAAAAATTTCCTGCAGGGCTTTGGGAATTCGATGGGAGGGGCATCCGAGCTTGCGACTGCGAATGCAGATAAGACGGAGAAGCTGGATGAAGAGGGCGATGTGAAGGAGGATGTGAAAGGGGAGGAGGAGCTGCACGCTTCTGATCACCAGACGCTGCCGAGTCTGTAAAGCGGACTACAGTAGCTGGGCAAGGAAGCTGGAGGTGCCGTGTCTCGCGGCGGGTGTAAAGACCTGCCCCGGCGCAAGATGCGCCGACTCCAGCTCTAGGGGCGAAAGCAGACCTTAAGCAAACTGACGAAGGAAACGCAGGTCGTTGTCGTAGAGGCGACGAATGTCGTCAATTTCCAACAGAATCATGGCAATACGTTCGAGGCCCATGCCGAAGGCGTATCCAGTTACGGCATCCGGGTCATAGCCCACGGAACGGAACACATCCGGATCCACCATGCCTGCACCGGCGATTTCAATCCAGCCGGAGTTTTTGCAAACGCGGCAGCCTTTGCCTTTGCAGACATGACAGGTGAAGTCCACTTCCACACTGGGTTCGGTGAAAGGAAAGAAATGGGGACGGAAACGGGTTTTTACCCCGGGGCCGAGAATCTCCCGGGCGAAATAGGTCAGATCGCCTTTGAGGTCAGCCATAGATACTTTTTCAGCCACATAGAGCCCCTCCACCTGATGGAAGGTGGCGGAGTGAGTCGCATCTGGGGTGTCGCGGCGGTATGCCCGTCCGGGAGCGATGATGCGGACCGGAGGTGGGTTTTCCTGCATGTAGCGGATCTGGATGGGACTGGTCTGAGTACGGAGCAGACGGCCATCCTCCAAATAAAAGGTGTCCTGTTCATCCCGGGAAGGGTGGTCCGCCGGGGTGTTCAAGGCATCAAAGTTGTTAAATACGGTTTCGATGTCGGGACCAGTCGCCACGGTGAAGCCAATCCGGTCAAAGATCTGCGAGATGCGGATCATAATCTGTCGAATCGGGTGGTTGCCTCCCTGGGGCGGGCTGAAACCGGGCAGGGTCACATCCAGGGCATTCGCGGGACTGCTGCTGCTTTCACAGCTCTGTTTGGCTTCTTCCAGTGCCTGGGTCACCCCTTGTTTGTACTGGTTGGCTCCTTGCCCGAATGCGCGTTTCTGATCCGGGGGAGCCAGTTTCAGAGCCGCCATGATTTCAGGGAGCTTTCCTTTGCGCCCCAGAAAGCGGATACGCAATTGTTCCAGGTCGTCGAGGCTGTCAGCTTGTTGAATGGCAGTGAGAGCCTCGTCGAGGAGGCGGGGCAGATCTTCCGGAGTCATGGGCGCGGACTGTAACGGCTTGAAGTCTGAAGGGGAAGTCGAAAGATGGGTTCAAAGCCGCCTTAGAGCGGATTGGCTTCCAACCATTCGTTCGCAGCGCTTTCAAATTCTTCTACCCGGGTATCAATGTCTGCCCACCATTTTTTCTGGTCATCCACGCCCGTAGCGGTCTGAGCAACGTCTCCCACTCCATCTTTGGCTGTGCCGGCGGTATCCACCACGGTCCCCGCAGCTTCACCTACCGTGCCCACGGTAGCATCTTTGAGTCCGGAAGCGGCCTCTTCTTTATTGAGGGTCACTACACCTTTCATGGTCTTCAGCGCGCCGCCGGCAAATTTCCCTACGGTTTTTCCTGCTCCTTTTACTGCAGCCCCGGCTGTATCTGCAGCGCCTTTGACGGTTTGGAGTCCTCCCTGAGCGATGTTGCCACCTACTTTAAAGACTCGGCCCACCTGATTGCTGAGCACATTGGAGAAGATTTTGACGAAGGGCAGTTCCGGTGCGGACAGAGTGCCACCCAGTTTACCTTTATAGTCCTGTTTCCGATCGGTGCGCATGCTGTAGCTACCACTGATGCTTCCGTCGCTATCGGAGCTGGGGTCGAAACGGAAATTCAACTGGAAGTCGATGCCATTGCCTCCGAGCGTGTTTTTTGCCACGGCGGGAGAAGGGGCGAGGAAAGGATCGGCAATATCGAGGTTGAAGCCAATCAACCCCACTGAGATGCGAAGCGGCGGGGGAATGGTGGATTCGGGGTCAATCGCGCCCAAGGTGCCCAGGACCCGCAATTTTGCCGTACCCCGCTCAGAAGGAATACTGAGGATGCCATCAATCTGGGTGTGCTCGGAACCTTCGATCGGGGTGAGCTGCAGATCGGTTACGGTGAAATTCAGGTCTTCGATCCGGATCTTGAACCCGTCGAGTTCATTGCTGTAATCCAGGGCAATGTTTTCGAGCTCAATCTTTTTCACCCAGACCGGGGGAGCTGGGGCGGCTTCTTCTGCCGCTTCTTCCGTCTCCGCAAGTTCTTCTGTGCTTTCCTCTGTTTCTTCAGAGCTTTCGGCGCTTTCCACCTCGTCAACCGCTACTTCTTCCGTCGGAGGAATCAGCCCTTGAATGTTGATCACACCGTTGGTGTCCAAAATGAGCACAGAACTCAGATTTTTCACATGAATCGAGGGAACCACCACCGGGTCCTTCTTCATGGCAGAATTGAGATTCACCCGAGCGGTTACGGATCCGAGGCTGAGCAGGGGATCCCCGCTAAACCCTTCCGGCTGTTCAATTTCCAAATTGCGCAGGTTGACCAGTCCCGCGGCTAGAGAGTAGTTCAAGCCACCGAGCGAAGCTTCCGTATCGTTCAGCAGCCCCGGGAGGCGTTTATTGACTTGAGCCGTAATGACCTGCGGGGCGACCCCATGGAACACCACGAGCAGCAGGAACAGGAGAGACAGGAGGACAAAACAACCGAGTTTCTTTTTGGAGGCCATGGAAGATCCGGGGCAAGGGTGAGAAAGGATATTACTCGCTTAGCACCGCATCCCGGATGATCTGCTCGGCCACCTGGGCTCGGCGCTTACGCTCATCCGTATTGGTCTGGGCCATCTCTTCGATGTCAAGCAGGCCAACATAATCCACATCATTTCGATTGCGGAGGGCCTCTTCACAGTCGGGAGGTTCGCCGAGATCAATGATCAAGCGAGCTTGGTCGCTTTCCGGCAGATGAGCGGCATACAGAATGGGGTGGGGGGCTGCCGTTGCAGTTACGACCACACGGGCAGAGGCTAGATTGTGGGCTAATTCATCCATGCCGCTGGAAAACGCATCCACTTCTTGAGCGAGTTCGGCGGCGTTTTCGGGGCAACGGGAGCTGATATGCAGGGGAAGTTCACTGCGTTTACCCAAGTACCGAGCGACCCCTTTGGCCAAGGACCCGGAACCCACGATGCAGACCGTGGCATCTTCGGGAACGGAGTCCATCACCCGGCGGGCTGCTAAGGCGGCGAGACCGGTTAAATTCTGGTCAATTCCGCTTTCTCTGCGGGCTTTCCTGGCCAGAGCAATCGAATCCTGGAAGAGGCGGTTTAGGGAGGGGTCTGATTTTGCATGGTGTTCGGAGAAGCATTTGTAGGCTTCCCGTACCTGTCCCATGATTTCCAGCTCACCCAGAATGCGGCTTTCCAGACCAGCGGCAATGCGTGTGAGTCGAAGGAGGGCTTCTCGACGGAGGGCGGTGTCTTCGGCTTCGTTATCCTGAGCTTCTGGTCGGGTGCGGCCAAAAACTTCCAGCCGCTGACAGGTGTTGAGCACCAATTGCGGAGGCTGGCTGGGCGAGCGCAATTTACGAGCCAGAGCCTCTTTTCGGGAGGCTGACTCGACGTTCAAGGCGCAAGCTATGAGTGTTTCCGGCATATATTGTTAACTTATTCACAAATACGGCTCTGGCAAGTAAAGAACGTCATGAGCTAGAGGCTTCTCGCAGTCCGGAATAGGCATCTGTGCGACGATCCCGGAAGAAGGGCCAAATTCGTCGCTGATCCTTGAGCAGTTCCGGATCACAATCGGCCAGCAAGAGGCTTTCGCTTTCTCCGGCTGTAGCCAGGGCTTCTCCTGCCGGATCGAGAATGAAGCTGTTGCCCCAAAATTCTGTATCTCCTTCTGTACCAACACGATTGATTGCTGCATAATATACCCCATTGGCAATGGCATGTCCGGCCTGCACCTGTTTCCAGCTGTTCAATTGCCGGGCTCCGAGTTCCGATTTCTCCTCCGGGAGCCAGCCGATGGCTGTAGGGCAGAAGATGATTTCAGCACCCTGGAGGGCTGTGAGGCGGGCAGACTCGGGGAACCATTGATCCCAGCAGATAATGACCCCGATACGGCCCGCAGCTGTATCAAAGGCTTTGAAGCCCAAATCTCCGGGGCGAAAGTAGAATTTTTCCTCGAATCCGGGGTCCTGTGGAATGTGCATTTTCCGATAACATCCCAGATAACGTCCATCTGCGTCCAGCACGGCGGCGCTGTTGTAACTGAGCCCGGGCATCACTTCCTCAAAGAGCGATAGGATACAGACGAGGCCCAGTTCCCGGGCCAAGGCGGAAAAACGCTCGGTGCTCGGACCGGGAATGGCTTCTGCCAGTTCAAACTGCGCGGGATCCTGAGTCCGGCAAAAGTAGGGGCTGCGAAAGAGCTCCTGTGTACAGAAGATCTTCGCTCCTTTGGCAGCAGCCTCTCGCATGGCCGATTCAACCCGTTGCATATTCACTTCGGGACTGGAATCGGCTGAACTCTGGTAACAGGCAATGCGGGTGGATGTCATTTCTGTCTTTTCGCAAAAAAGCAGCAGGGGCGCGAGTGGATTATCATGGATTTCCTGGCTATGCTTTTTTAGGCTGTACCTATGGCTCTGTATTCTCCCCGTTCTTACCCGGAATCCGGTGATGTCCTGGTCGCGTCACCTTCTTTATTGGATCCGAACTTTTCCCAAAGTCTGGTCTATCTCTGTGAGGTTTCGGAACATGGCGCTTTGGGCGTGATTCTGAATCGTCCGCTGGGACGGGAATTGCCTCACCCCATCTTGAATGAACGCCAGATTCCGCTTCATTTCGGGGGACCGGTTCAGGCCGATCATTTTCACGTCATGTGCTTCAAAGGGGATCCCTGGCGTCACAGCCTGCAGCTTATGCCCACAGTGGAAGAGGAGTTTCAAGCGGGCCAACTGGAGGATCCTCATTGCCGCGTTCGTGGCTTTGTGGGCTATGCGGGCTGGTCCGCGGGTCAACTTGAAGAGGAGGTGGACCGCCGGGATTGGATGTGGACGGCGCCCGATGACATTATGCTGGGTCAGAACCCGACGCCGGAACTTTGGCGTTTGTTAAGCGAGGGCGATATGCGCTGGAAAGATGTTCGGGATTTCTTTCCCCGGGATCCGGAGCGGAATTGATGAGCGAAGCTCTTTCCTGGATGCCCCATGAAGAGGGAGACCTGGCCCTGCTGGGCTATCTCGAAGGCGAGGCCCTGCGGCAGCGTGTACAGGAACTGGATGCGCTGGGTTGCCATCGGATCCTTGGCCCCATGGAGGGCACGACCTGGCAAAGCTATCGCCTGGTCACTTGGAGTGATGGCTCTATTCCCTTTGCGTTGGAGGCCGAAAGACTCTTTCAGGATCCGGCTCCCTGGCGCGCTCTGGGCTTCCGGGAAGCGGATGGGTATTTCAGCAGTCGACTTTCTCTGGCGGCTGATGCTCAAGCCGAGCGTGCCCAGCTCCGCTTTGAGCAGAAAGGCTTGCAGATCCGCCCCTTGGATTTGTCCCGTTTTACTGAAGAACTGGATGCCTTGCATGAGCTCAGTCTGATCGCCTTTGCTCATAATCTTTGGTACCAACCCATTTCCCGGGAGGCTTTCCATGCCTTGTACCTGCCTTTTGCAGATCAACTGCTGCCGGACTGTGTGCGCTTGGCGGAAGCCGACGGTCAGCTTCAGGGCTTTGTCTTTTCCCAGCCGGATCCCCGCCGTGGGGAACTGATCATTAAAACCGTAGCCATTCGACCGGAGCGCCGTTGGGCGGGTCTGGGCCGGGTGCTCTGTAATTGTGCGGCGGCTGAGGGAAGGGCCTTGGGCATGGATCATGGGATTCATGCCTTTATGCATGATGCGAATGTGTCTGCAAATCTCGCCCGGGATGCCGAGGTGATTCGTCGGTACCATCTATTGATCCGGGAGCGGGATCGGGTATGAATCTAGCCACTCGGCTGGGAGAACTCGCCCGGGAACGTCCTCAGCAGACGGCGATTGTGGAGGGGCGGAAGCGAATCAGCTTCTCCGAATTAGAGCAGAAGGCCTGTCAACGGGCTGATGGCCTTCTGGCCGAACAGCTGGGCGAGGGAGATCGGCTCCTGCTGGGCTTGGGGATGAGCATTTCTCTGTATGTTGAGCTGTTTGCATTATGGAAAATCGGAGCGGTTCCGTTGTTTATTGATCCGGGGATGCCCGCAAGCACCTTGCAGGGACTTCTCGAGGAACTCGCACCCCTGAATATGCGCGCTGGAAACTTGGGGCATCTGTGGCGTTTGAAAAGCAGACAAATCCGATCTCTGCCCTTGTCTAAAAAATGGGGCGATTCTGATCAAGTTCCTGCTGTGGATCTACCGGATGAGCATCCTGCGTTACTGACCTTTACCAGCGGCAGCACGGGGCTGCCCAAAGGGGTATGCCGCAGCCATGATTTTTTATGGCGGCAACATCTGATTCTGGAAACATGCCTGGAGGCCCGTCCGGGAGCCACTGCCTTGGCGACCTTACCGGTGTTTGCGTTGTCTCACCTGGCTGCAGGCATGTGTGTGTGGATCGCCCCGGGGCTTCTCCGCGGGGCAGGTAAGGTGTCCGCTTCAGCCATTCGCAAAGGAATCCTCCGGGAGCAGCCCGATGTCGCTGTGGCAGCGCCTGCGTTTTACGAGCAGCTCTGTGCCGCAGGAAAAGACTTACCCGGTTTACGGCGGGCCTTCGTGGGGGGAGGGCCTGTGCATCCTTATCTGATGCGCCGCATGCAGGCCCTGCTTCCAGACGGAGAGGTGGTAGCGGTGTATGGCAGCTCCGAAGCAGAACCGATCGCTGAACTTCCTTTCGCGGAACTGAGTGACGATGATCTGGCTGCGCTGCGCGAGGGACAGGGGCTCCCTGCGGGTGTTCCGGTGGAAAGTATCGAACTTCGTTTCCGGGAGGGAGAAATCCAGGTGAGTGGTCCCCAGGTGCTTTCCGGGTATTGGAAGGGTCGGGGGGATGCGGAAAACAAACTGCATGAAGATGGGCGTATTTGGCACCGCAGTGGGGATGCTGGGGAGCTGGATGAGCAGGGGCGTCTTTGGTTGAAAGGGCGAATGTCCGGAAGGGTCGGGGAGCTGCAGCCCTTTGCTGTGGAGGCCGCAGCGGTTGAACGGGCCAAGCTGAGACTGGCGGCTTTGGTGGAATTCCAAGACCAGGCTTGGCTGGCTGTGCAAGAACTCCGTGGGCAGCCTTCTGATGAGGCTGCCTTGGATCAGGTTTGCCAGCAATTTGGACTGGCTGGCTGGCGGCGCATGACTCTCCCCGTAGACAAACGCCATCAATCCAAGGTGGATTTGCCTCGATTAACCAAGCGCTTTGCTCAGGAGATGTGAATATGACACGGAGACCTTTTGGAAAAAGCGGACCCGCTACGTGGATTCTGCTTCTGGTGATGGGGGGATCTCTGCTGGCAGCGATGCTGAAGCAGAGCCCGCCTCTTTCATCAACGGGGGAGAATGGGCCGACCCGCATTCTGGAAGAACGGGTTCAGGAGCTGGGTACATTTGAAGTGGCCACGTCTCACTTCATTATTTCCGATCCAAGTTATTCCCAGGAGATTGTAGACCAAGGACTGGGCTTGCGGGTGAACGGGGTGATGCAGGGGCTATGGAATGGCTACAGTCTACAGCGTCGATTCAGTGATATTCCTCATAGGTTGTTTGCCAGTGAACTTCTCTTCCTGAATGCATCGCAGAGCGACCCGCATGCATTGACTTGGAAAGAAACAGGGCAAATCGGCGTGGATGCAGGGACGGCTGGCATCTTCATGGAAGAGGCTTTTCAACAGTTCAGCTTGGTGCCCGAGCACTGGTCTCTTCCTGAAATTCCGGAGCAGTATCTCAAGCTCATGAACCTCACTCAGGAGCAATATGCGGCATCTCTGGGTTGGAGTGACTACGTACTATCCAAGGTGGGTGCCTCGGAAGCGGTCCTGATCGAAGACATCGGGTTGCTGAGCAGTGCCGGCTACGGCGATGGAGCCTATTCGGTTTTTTGCGCCCGCGACGAACAAGGGCGTTTGCTTGGAGTGAAGATCATCTTTATTGATGCCGAAGGAAACGGGTAAGCCGAGTCAAAGAGAGAAAGCTTGAATTATTTTCAGAGCGACCTTTTGAAAGGGCAGTATGAGCTACGATCTGTTTATCCGTTCCCCCCGCATCACCCCAGAGAGCTTTAACGCTTACTTTACTGAACGTCCGCTCTATGAAGTGAGTGGGGAGCAGGCCTTTTATCAGAATGAAGAAAGTGGGGTCTACTTTTCTTTCGAGATTGATGAGGGCTCAGCAGAGGACGAGGGATCTGCGTCTTCGGTCGCGTTCAATATTGCTTATTTTCGTCCGCATGTGTTTGCGTTAGAGGCTGAACCGGAACTGAAGTCTTTTGTGGAACAGTTCTCCTGTGAGATTGAGGACCCGCAAAATGAGGGCATGGGGGAGGGGCCCTATTCTTCCGAAGGCTTTCTGCAGGGGTGGAATGCCGGGAATGAATTCGCCATTCGCTCCATTCTAGGCATGAACGAAATGAAGGAGCCTCCTCCTTGTATGGCGGGAGTGAAGCTGGAGCAGATCTGGCGATGGAACGTGCAGAAGGCACAGCGAGAGGAAGAAATTCAGGAGGATATCTTTTTGCCCCGGATCATTTTGATGGAAGTGGATGGCGTCCTGGGCTCCATGTGCGTTTGGCCGGATGCCATTCCTACCATGATTCCGGATGTAGACTTTCTCTTGATTCCGCGGAAGGAACAGGCTCCGCGGAAGTTTTTACGCAAACCCAAAGAGGATGTCTGCATCCTGGCGAGAGCGGAATATCCTGCGTTTTTCCGGGAGTACGAAATCGATCTCGACGGGATGAAGGTGGTGAAACTGCCAGCTCCACAGAGTCCGGAAAAGGTGAAAGCCTTTGTGCGGGGACTGCCGAGCTTTCAGGGGAACTGGGAGGGACTTGCCTTTGATTCCGTTCTCAATCAGGAACTGGTGGAGAAATATCTGAAACCCTGAGGCTTCAGGCTCATGTTGCTTTTTCATCGTCCCTGGATTCAAGGCCTGCTATCGGAGAAAGATGCCAGAATCCTTCATCCGCCCCGCAAGCTTATCTGATCGAAGTGCCCTGCGTGCTTTGTATGAGTCGGCGTTTCCGAAAGAGGAGGCTCCCTTGGTGACTCGACTGGCCTTGGATCTTTTAGAGGAGAGCTCTGAGCCGCCCGTGCTTTCCTTGGTACTCTGTGAAGGGGAACATCTTTTGGCTCATGTTGCGTTCAGTCCGGCTCCGGTAGAGGCCTTGCCTGATCTGAGGGTATGGATTCTGGCACCGCTTGCGGTTCAGCCAGAGCGCCAAAAACAGGGGCATGGCTCGGCATTGGTTCGCGAAGGGTTGAAACGGATGCGGGGGCAGCGCTGCGATGTATTGATGGTCTACGGAGATCCGGAGTATTATGGCCGTTTTGGCTTCGGGGTGGAAGGGGCCTCCCTGTACCGGGCCCCTTATCCCCTGCAGATGCTGTTCGGTTGGCAGTGTATGGAGATGAGTGGCCGTCCGGCTCCGGAGAAGCCCTTGCAGCTTCGCTGTGTGCCTGCGCTTCAGCGACCCGAGCTGTGGTGACTTAGGGTTCTTCCTTGCGGGTGTAGGTTTCCAAATATCCACAGCCGGTGCAGCGGTAGGTAATCACTGGGAGGCGTTCTTTCCAGGAAACCTTGATTCTGCCGTTCCAGGAGACTTTGGGAATTCCCCGAAACCAATAGCGGGCAAACCCTCCATCGGACACGACGCCTTCTTCCATAAAGTCCTGACACTTCGGGCAGGTTTTGTGTGTAGACATTTGCGGGCTCAGCTTTCCTGGGGGAGGGGTTGGCCATAATCCGCCGGATAGTTGCCCCGGTAGGAGGGCGTTCGGTTCATCTCATCGATCAGCAACTGCTGCATGAGACGGAAACGAAGTTCTGCGTATTCGGCTTGGCTCCACAGGTTGCGGATCTGGTTTGGATCCTCCTGCATATCGTAAAGTTCTCCCCAGTCCGGGCGGCTGTAGACCACCAGCTTGTATCGCTCCGTTACCCAGGTTCTCTGATTGAAATCACTGTCTCCGGGGCGGTCTTCCACGCAAATGCCCTCGCGCAGGTCCTCCTGTTCGCCCCGCCATACTGCGGATTGATCGACGCCTTCAAAGCGGGGTTCCGCATTCAGACCGGCCAGGGAAAGCCAGGTGGGAGCCAGGTCAATGAGGCCTTGTAAACTCGAACTCATACGACCTTCAGGCAGCGTCTTGGGCCAGGCCACGATCAGTGGGACCCGCATGGCTTCTTCATAGGGGTAGAGCTCTTTCCACCAGAGTCCGTGATCGCCCAGAAAATCACCGTGATCCGAAGCGAACACGATGATGGTATTCTCCAGCTCGCCAGATTGCTCGAGCTCGTCGATGACCTTGCCAATGTGGTGATCCATCAGACTGACCATGCCATAGTAATGTGCGGCATTCTCCTGAGTTTGTTTGGCATCAAAGGGCAGGTGGCTGGCATTGGTGGCCCCCAGCCCGGGATCGCTGTACTGCGCAGCATATTGACCCGGGTTCTGGAGAATTTCCTGATAGATGGGCGGCTTGTCGGCAAAACACTCCGGTTCCCCTTCTTTGAAACCAAAGGTCGGGATCTTCTCAGGATCATACATGGAGGCCCAGGGTTCGGGAACCATGCAGGGGTTGTGGGGATCCTGGAAGTTTGCTGAAATATAGAAGGGCTTTGCGGCTTCGCGGGCGTGACGGATGGCCTCGATGGTGGATTCGGCCACCCAGGCGGAATTATGGACCTCCTCGGGAATGTCCCAGACTCCATATTCCTCATAGTCGGTGTGGCCGAAGTATTTGGTGGTATCAATGCCTTTGTCTTCCAACCAGACCCCGTAATGCATGCCACAAGCGTGCTTTTCCGTGGAGTGGCCAATGTTTAGGTTGGCATGCTCAAAGCCATACCAGGGCCCTTTCCAGGAACGGTAATAGTCGCGGTCATGGATATGTGGCGAGCTCTCAGGACTACCAGCTTCATGGCAACTGTGCACATGGCTTTTCCCGATCATGTGGGTATCATAGCCTCCATCACGGAAACGTTGTGCGACCATGGGCGAAATCGAGGGGTCCAGGGCGCAATGGTTGTGCGGGGTGCCGGTAGAGGAGGGGTAGCGGCCACTTAATAGACTGGTTCGGCAGGGCAAACAGACCGGAGTTGTGGGGTAAGCCCGGGTGAAGACCGTGCCCATGGAGGCAATGCGGTCGAGGTTCGGAGTCTGAATGCTGGGGTTTAAGACGCCCAGGCAGTCGGCGCGCTGCTGGTCGGAAAGCAAAAAGAGAATATTCGGAGCCATAAATGTGTCCTAACCATTTTCATCCAAATCGAAATCCAAATCGGAAAGTAATGGCTCCAGCTTGCTTGGGAGGCAGCTTGGGTTTTGCTGGAGATCACCACGAAGAGCACGAAGGTGCACGAAGCGGATGCTCCGGCAGCACCTTCGGTATTTTTGAGAGGTTCCTTTGCGTTGGCTTTCTTCGCTCCAGTGGAATTCGAACGCTGTCAAAATCGAGCTGCGCGAACTAAATATACCTGTACATATCACTTACTTGCTTCGTGTCCTTCGTGGTAAACAATAGCGGAGCCCTGGCGGGTACATTTGTTGACTGAGCCGCTGCCGGCAAGCTGGCTAAGGTCGAGCAGATCAAAACAATTTCTCCGGAATAGGATTTGGATTTTTGGGAAAGCGGCTAGGGTGGAGGCATGTCGGAAACACTCACGGTCAACGAAATCTTCTTTAGTATACAGGGCGAAGCCTCCAAAAGTGGCTTTCCCTGCATCTTTATTCGTCTGTCCTTCTGCAATCTGCGCTGTTCTTGGTGTGATACGGAATACAGTTTTTATGAAGGACAGGAGATGTCTATTGATGATGTCATGGACAGCATTTCCGGGTTTCCCTGCAACTTGGTAGAACTGACCGGGGGCGAACCCTTGGTCCAGGAAGGGGCGATTCCTCTCATGGAACGCCTGCTGGAAGCAGGATATGAGGTGATGTTGGAAACCTCCGGCTCACTGGACATTTCCGGAGTGGATCCCCGGGTGAAGCGCATCCTGGATGTTAAATGTCCCGGATCGGGGATGAGTTCCCGCAACCGCCCGGAGAACCTGGCCTTGCTTACCCCGCATGATGAGCTGAAGTTTGTGCTCAAGGACCGTCATGATTATGAATGGGCTAAAGACATGCTGCATCGGGAGAAACTGACCGAAATCTGTCCCGTGTACTTTTCACCGGTCTGGGACTCCCTGCCTTCCGGAGAATTGGCGGAGTGGATTCTGGACGATGGTCTTGAGGTCCGCTTCCAGCTGCAGATCCATAAATTCCTCTGGGATCCCAAAGCCCGGGGGGTGTAGGTGTAGGGGTGGTTAACAGTTGTCGCTTGCCAGTTTTCGGTTGTGGGTTGTTGGTTCTGGGTTGGCGCTTGTGGGTTTTGGGTTTCTTGTTGCTGTTATCCACGGCCGCAGTCTCTACGGGAAAGGATGTTTCTTGCTGTAAGGCGAGGACTATGTCATTCGTTGCATTAGCATGAGTGAACTATCCATTCCGCGTGTAACCGTTGCTGCCTTAATTTCAGACCCTGAGGGGCGTCTGCTTCTTCTTGAGGGACCTAAATGGCCTGGGGAATATGGCATTCCGGCCGGGAAAGTGGAGTATGGGGAATCCCTGGAGGAGGCTCTTCGTCGGGAAGTGATGGAGGAGACGGGGTTGACTTTGCTGGCCCCCCGTTTTCTGGAGGTGCAGGAGTTGATTGAAGAAGAGGGCTTTCACAAAGCGGCTCATTATGTATCCATGGCCTATTCTGCGCTCAGCCCTCGCTGCGAGCTGCAGCTGAATGATGAATGGGAGTCCGGTAATTGGTTTCTTCCGGAAGAGGCGTTGGCCCTTCCTTTGAACCGTCCTACCCGTGAGTTGATTGAACAACTTCACCCGGTGGCAACTCAGGAACAGGTGAGTCTTTAATGAAATCCGTTTCCTTTGTCGCTGTACTGAATGTATCCCCTGAATCCCGTGTCCCAGGATCTGTAGCCACCGGGGAACAGGAAATTTTGCACAAAGCCCGGGAGCTGCTCGAAGCCGGGGCGGATTGGGTTGAGCTGGGAGCGCGTTCCATCAGTGAAGGGGTAGCCCGCTTATCTGATGCCGAGGAACAGGAACGGCTCATGCCGGTGTTAGCTCACTTAGCTGCAGAGGGGATTCCTTTGATGGTGGATACCTGGTCCGAAGAAACCGCCATCCGTTCCGTTGAAGCCGGAGTGGGTATCGTTAATTTTACGGGCCGGCATCCCTCCAGAAGCTTTCATCGCTATCTGGGAGAACATGATGTTCCCATGATCTGTACCTTTATGGCCTATGCCGATGCCTATGACATGCGGGATCAGCCCTGTGCCAATTATGGTCTGGACGAAATTCTCAGCTATTTCCGGGAGGAACAGGAAAAAGCCAAGGCAGAAGGGTGCCGGATCATTGCCGATCCGAACCTGGGCATCTTTCATCCGGAAATTAGCGATGCGGATAAACTCGCTTACCAGTTGCAGGCCATTGATGCGTTGCTCCCCCTGGGAGAGATGGGGCTGGAACGCTACATCTATTCACCCCGCAAAGAGTCTCTGGTCAGCCGACAGCTGATGGCTCAGCTGATTCATCGGGCGGGACCCGAATTTGTTCGCGTGCATGAGCCCCGAATCTACCAGGATGCTGCTGCAGCCCTAGACCGCCGTCGGGAAACGGCTCTGATCTAACATGGATTCGAAGCGACAAAGCTCCTGGCGTACCCACGAATCCCGGGTGATCTATGATAATCCTTGGATTCGGGTAACGGAAAATCGGGTCACGCAGCCCGCAGGGACGCCGGGTATCTACGGGGTGCTGCATTACAAGAACCTGGCCACCGGAGTGGTTGTACTTGATGAGGAAGATCATACCTGGCTCGTAGGGCAGTGGCGTTATCCTCTGGGTGCATGGAGTTGGGAAATTCCCGAAGGGGGAGGGGATCCTGCTCTCCCACCCATGGAGTCGGCAAAGCGTGAGTTGTTGGAGGAATGCGGCTTGGAGGCGGAAGACTGGCAGTTACTGCAGGAATTGGATTTAAGCAATTCGGTCTCAGATGAACGTGGATTTCTGTATTTGGCCCGCTCTCCCCGGCAGGTAGCCGACCCGGAACCCGAAGATTCCGAGGATTTGGAATTGTGGCGTCTACCTCTGTCTGAGGCTGTGGAGATGGTGCATCGGGGTGAAATCCGGGATGCAATGTCGATCATTGGCCTACTTCGGGCCTCCTCTTTTGTTTCTTCCTAAATTCCTCCTGCAAGTTCCGCTTGAATCTTACGGGGGGCAACGTACGGAGACAGGTATATGAGCAATCTTTCCGACGAACCGGTCACATCCGCTGAAGAAGAGCTGAATCAGGCCCAGGAACCTGCCTCCACCGAGGCGCGTGCAGGCAAACGCCGTCTGCCCAGTGTTTCTTTCAGTGGAGAAATGTCCATCGCCCGCCGTATCCGCCGTATCCTCTTGGGTGTGATCATTTTGGTGGCCGCTGTAGCTTTGAACTGGAGCCGGATTCCTCCACTCTTTGATGTGGAAGAGGTCGCCTACAGCATGGCGGAGGAGCGGGGCCACTTTAAAGCCGATGATGAACTGCCCATTGGGTACCGTACGGTATCCACAGTGATCCATCTCTCTGAGATGCTGCTCAATAAATTCCCGGGACAGCCTTTTTCTGCAAATTACGTCTCCAATGATGTGTTTTCCCCTGCACTCACCGTGGATAATATCCGTAACTGGGAATACGGCGTGGTGCTGCAGTTGCGTTTTGTGGTGCAAAACCTTCGTAATGAATTCAGTCGTTCCCGTGCTCAGTCCACAGAACGTCCGGAATTGATCGAAGCCGACGCCCGTTTTTCCTTTGACCACAAATCCTGGGTACTTCCTCGTACGGAAGATCAGTTCAAAGAGGGTATTGAGTACCTGGAAGTCTATCTCAATGCGATTGCGCAAAGCGAAACCAGTGCACAAATGTTCGTGGCCCGTCAGGACGTGCTGGACTCGTTCCTGCGTCAGCAGCAACGTCGTATGGGTTCCTTCACCGTACGTTTGCGTTCCAACGTAGGTGGCTATAAATACAATCCTTACCTTCTTACCTCCGAGGACGAGGTGAGCGCTACGCCGACCCCATTACCCGGACCCGTAACGGATTCTCCCCTTTCCGAAGAAAACAATTCGGAGGATCAGGTACTGAATTTCGATGAAGAAGTGACTCCGTTTTTCCAACGTGATGATGAATTCTACGAAATCCGTGGTTCCATCTTTGTGCTCTACCACGTGATGCTGGCCATCAAAGAAGACTACCGCGTGGTCCTGGATCAGAGTCAGGCCATGGGAATGATGAACCGGATTTTGAGTGAACTCTATGCCGCGTCCAAACCCATGCAGAGTCCGTTCCTGCTCCAGGGACAGGAATTCGGTATCTTCCAGAATCATTCATTGACTATGGCCGCTCATTTAGCTCAGGCGAACAATGCCATGGGTGACCTACGCGTCCTCCTGCGCGGCGGTGCGGACCTCTAACTCTTATTAGGAGTCGCCCGTGACCCTGTTCCGGTTTCTCCTGCTAGTGGTTCTGATGCCATGGCTGGGTGCCTTGGCTCAGGATCCTTGGGATGGTGTCTGGGAAACGCGCTGGCGTGGTGCTGGCGCGTTGTTGTATCTGGAACAGGAAGGGGAGCAGGTCACAGGGACCTACCCTCTGTATTCCGGGAAGATCAGTGCTTCTGTGGAAGGCTCCCGTTTAAGCGGAAGTTGGACGCAGGACGATGGTTCCGGATATTTTGTGTTCGAACTGTCTCCGGATGGGCAAAGTTTCAGTGGGCGCTTTGAAAGTGGGGAATGGTGGACTGGCCGGCGCATCAGTGACCGCGGGGAATATGAAGCCCCCAAAGCCCGTCGGGATTCTCCACGCAGTACGCTGAAAAGTTTTCTTAACGCAGCCAATGCAAGCCGGAGTGGCTTTATTGAACAGATTGCTCCGGCTCTCGCCTGTGTAGAGTATAGCAAGGTTACCAAAGGAAGCGTCAGTACCAGCGACCGGCTGGACGCGATTACCTTGTTGTTTGAGGTCATGGATGAATGCCTGTTCCGGATGTTTGACCTCCCCGGCGTGGAAGACCCTGAGTTGGCCAAACTGGATCATTGGCAGTTGATGATACAACAGGATGGCACAGAATTAAGCTATCCCTTGGATTTTGTAAAACGGGATGGGGTTTGGTTGATCCAAGCTCCCAGCAGGGATGACTTGGAAAGCATGCTCAAAGCGCTGTTAAAACGAAAAGGGGGACAGCGTCCCACGGCTCGATCCTACGTGCATCGGGCCAGCCCCCGGGATGCAGTCCGTTGTTTTTTAGAGTCCTTTGATAAGCTTCATCACTCCGAAGAAGAACTGGTATTGGATTGCCTGGATCTGAAACATCTGGGTGCCGAACCACGCAGGCAGGAGGCCCGACTGCTTGCCATGTATCTGAAACAGGTCATGGACCGCGCTGGCTTTGTGATCTATCAGGAAATTCCGGATGATCCCCATCGGGTGGATCCTTATGTGCATTTTCATCATCCGGTGGGTGAAATTGTGCTCATGGCGGTTCAGGTCGGGGAAGAGGGAAGTCAGCGCAGCGAATGGCGTTTCAGTGATGCGACCCTGCGGAATATCCGTGAGTTGTTTACTGCAATGGAAGGATTGCCTCCCGTGTCGCATCACGGAAGTGAGATCCAGGAATCCTTGTTTTTTAAGATTCGCAGCACCATGCAGATCGATGCGCCTCTGCTGTTGCGCAGCTACCGGGGCATTGAGTTCTGGCAGATCCTGGCCATGCTCCTGTCCATCATCTTCAGCCTGTTGCTGGCCCGCGTGGCCTCCTCCTTTCTGGTGTGGTATCTGCACAAACGCAATACTTTCGAAGAAGCCCTGAAGCGTCGATCTATTCGTCGGCGCATGCTCTTTCCTATTCAGATGACCTTGAGTGGACTCTTTCTGTATTGGAGCCTGGGCCTGATTGGATTTCCTGAAGGCTTGTCCCTGGTGCTTCGGAACCTCTTTCTCTCCTTATCTACGATCAGTCTGGCCTGGCTGACCTTTCGTGGCATTGGCTTGGCCACCCGTATCAACAACCAGAACCTGCAGAGCGAAACCCGCAATCACAAAGGGGTCTTAGTGGCCCTGCTCCTGGGCATCCTTCGGGTGTTCTCCATTTTGTTCGTGGCCATTCTGTTGGCAGATATCTGGTCGATTCCCTACACCTCTATTCTGACGGGGCTGGGGATTGGCGGCGTGGCAGTGGCCTTGGCCACTCAAGGTACCCTGCAGAATATTATTTCCGGGTTTACGTTGTTTGCAGACCGACCGGTGTCCGTTGGAGATTTTTGCAAATACAACGGGCAGTTAGGAACGGTGGAACAGATTGGACTTCGCTCGGTGCGTATCCGAACGCTGGATCGTTCCTTGATCAGCATGCCCACGCAGCAATTCGCAGATATGCAGTTGGAGAATCTGGCTGCCCGTGACCGGCTTCTGCTGAAGTTTGTGATTGGGGTTCGTTATGAAACGACTGCGGAGCAGTTGCGTTTTCTTCAGGCCAACATCCGGAAAATGTTGCTAGGTCATCCGGAAATTTTACCGGATCCGGCCCGCGTCCGCTTTTCCGCCTTCGGAGCCTATTCTCTGGATCTGGAAATCTTTTGTTATGTGCGGGGTTCGGACTGGTCGAATTACCTCGGGGTCAAAGAGGATATCCATTTGCGAATCATGGATATTGTGGAAGAGGCCGGTACCGGCTTTGCTTTCCCGTCTTCGACAACCTATTTGGCCCGGGATGGGGGCGTGGATGAAGAGAAGCAGGAAGAAGCGGAGCGGGAGGTCCAACGCTGGCGTAAACTTAACAAACTCCCTCAACCGGATTACAGCGATGAAGCCTTAGAGGAGATGGAGGATGAGTTGGAGTACCCTCCCGAAGGCTCAGCCCGCCGTCCGGTTGATCCCGACTGATCGCAGAGTTGCTTGTTTCCCAAAAAAAAGAGCGCTGTGTGAAAGCGCTCGGGTCAACGCTCAGGCCTTTTTTTGCCTGCGTCATCAGCCCGGTTCAGGGCAGTTCCAGCATTTGGCCTTCTCGAACACTGCGGCTGCCTGGACGACTGCGGTACTGGTATTCCACGATCAGGTCCTTGACCACGCCCGGAGTTGGATCGCCTTTGATACTATTACTGGCGCGGATGGAGAGTTTGCCTTCCCGGATGGCCTTTTGTACTTCTTTGGTTACGTCAACGAACTTGTTGTTCGCACCATAGCGGGCTTTGGTAATGCGGAGGCCGCCAGGAATAATGGGGGCCTGACTTTCATTGGCTTGCGGTTGCGTTTGCGCCACGGCTTCTCCTGCCGCCTGTTCCGAGCCGAACTGATACTCAGCCAGTAGACGCTCCCGTTCGGCACGTACCGCAAGGGCTTCATCAATTTTCCCTTCCCGGGTCAGTTTTTTCTGCAGTTCAGCCAAGGCGAGGTCGTAACTGCCGGCCAGGCGGCGGATTTCTCCCAGTTCTACCTCGGTGATCCGCTCCAAGCGTTTGGCCGCTTCACGCTGCAAGGTGTTCAAGGCCTCCAGTTCAGAGAAGGGGTCGGGGAGGATGCGCTCCTCCAGAAAACGTTCTGATTCCGTGCGCAGCGCCAGGACGCCGTCCAAATCCCCTTTTTGGGTGTAGGGCTCGCGAAGATCCAAGAGGGAGCGGAGATACCAACGTTCCCAGGAATTGATCGCATTCAGCTTTTTTTCGTCCAGTTCGGCAAGCTGTGCTTCGAAATGTTCCTGAAAATCCTGAAATTCCCCTGCAGGCAGCAGGGTGCACAAAGAAAAAAGGGCCAACCAATATAGAATCTTCATAATCAGACACATAATCCATTCCTGTGCCATTGCCAACTGCAAAGCGCTTAGGGGCCGGAGAGGGTCGATGCTTTCTTGATTCCGCCTTTTGGACTGCTATACAACACCGCCTTACCCGAGAAGACCATGATTCAGCACGCCATCGAAAAAGCCGCCGTTTTAATTGAAGCCCTCCCGTTTCTGCAGCAGTTCCGCGGAGAAACCGTGGTGGTAAAATTTGGTGGCAGCCTGCTCGAGGAAGAAGAAAATTATGCCGCCTTGCTTCGGGATGTGGCGTTTATGGAAATTCTGGGGCTTCGTCCGGTCCTCGTGCACGGAGGAGGCAAAGCGATTACCGCCCGTATGCAGGAAGAGGGCGTGCAGTCCGAATTCCGTAACGGCTTGCGGGTGACCGATGCCCAGACCGTGGCCATCGTGGATGATGTGCTCAACCATGTGGTCAATCCACGGATCCGTGAAGTATTGGACCGTTTTCAGGCTCCCAGCATTGGTTTACGGGGACAGGAACTGTTCGAGGTCCGGAAACATCAGGTTGAACAGGAAGATGGTTCGATGATGGACTGGGGCTTTGTGGGCGATGTGCTGGGGGTTCAGACCCGCGCCGTCACGGAAGCCCTTGCTCAAGGATTGGTTCCCGTGGTGACCCCTCTGGGCCGTGATGAAGCGGGTCAGCTCTACAACATCAATGCGGACGAAGCTGCAGGAGCTCTGGCTCGCGAGCTGCAGGCTCGAAAATTGGTCTTTCTCTCGGATGTGCCTGGAATCCTGCGGGATCCCAGTGATGCCGCCTCGTTGATTTCTTCGCTCGGTCTCTCCGAAATGGAAGAGCTTATCGAAGAGGGCGTGATTGGTGGGGGCATGCTGCCCAAACTGAGCGGTGCGGTCAAAGCCCTGAAAGCCGGAGTGCGTAAAGTACATATCATTGATGCCTCGTTGACGCATTCTCTCCTCTTGGAACTGTTCACCGAAGAAGGGGTGGGCACAGAAATTTTATCGGAGGCCCTCTAATGGCCAAAGAAACGAAACTCAGTGGCGAAATGCTCGCCGACAAAGTGAAATTGCTGCATCAGCAGTACCATACCCCCAACTATGCTCCCGAACATGTGTTCGTGAAGGGCAAAGGGAGCTGGCTCTGGGAGGCAGACGGCACGAAATACCTCGATTTTGTGTCCGGCATTGCTGTCACCGCCTTGGGACACAGTCACCCCGCGATCACGAAAGCGATTTCAAAGCAGGCAGGCACGCTCATGCATGTCTCCAATCTCTACCACAATGATCAGGCTCCTTTTTTGGCGGAGATGCTCTGTAAACGTTCCATTGCCGAGAAACTCTATTTCTGTAATTCCGGTGCAGAAGCGAATGAAGGCCTGATCAAACTGGCTCGAAAATGGGGCAGTGAAAGTGGTCGCTACCGGGTGATTACCTTCCGGAGTTCTTTTCATGGACGGACCCTGGCCACCCTGACGGCTACGGGTCAGGATAAAGTTCAGAAAGGCTTTGCTCCGTTGCCGGATGGCTTTGATTACGCAGAGTACAACGACATTGAGTCGGTGAAAGCACAACTGAAGCCGCAGACCGCTGCGGTCATGCTTGAGTTGGTGCAGGCCGAAGGCGGTGTGCGTCCTGCGGACAAAGCTTTCATCCAACAACTGAATCAGTTCTGCCAGGAAAACAAACTCCTGCTGCTGGTGGATGAAATTCAGACCGGGGTCGGCCGCACGGGGTCGCTGTTTGCCTACGAACAGTTTGGCATTGAGCCGGACGCGATCTCCCTGGCGAAGGGCCTGGGGGGAGGCTTCCCCATTGGTGCCGTGCTCTGCGGTGCCCGGCTTTCGGAAACCTTCTCCGCCGGTTCGCACGGCACCACCTTCGGCGGGCAGCCGCTGGCCTGTTGTACCGCGCGGACAGTGCTGGAACAGATCGAACACAGGAACCTGCTCGAGAACGTAACCCAGCGTGGGGAGCAATTGCGGGCGGGGCTGGAAAAAATCGTCAATAAATACGCCTTTGTCACGGAAGTGAGGGGCATGGGACTCATCCAGGGCCTGCAGATCGACCGCCCGGCTAAAAAGCTGGAAACGCTGATCACCCGACGCGGGCTGTTGACGGTGTGTACCGCCGGAGATGTCATCCGTTTACTGCCGCCCTTGAACGTCAAGGCAGGCGAAATCAAACTTGCATTAAAAACCATCGATAAAGCCTGTACTGACTGGCAGGCTGACCCTTCATAAGGAAACGACTCATGAAAATTGTATTGGCATACTCCGGGGGC
The DNA here is from genome assembly GCA_002429005.1 of Verrucomicrobia bacterium UBA6056. Lineage (GTDB taxonomy): Bacteria > Verrucomicrobiota > Kiritimatiellia > SS1-B-03-39 > UBA6053 > UBA6056. Next base: position 17,822 of record DIYK01000087.1, on the reverse strand, counting down.
CTCGACACCTCCATCATCCTCAAATGGCTTCAGGAAGAATACCAGGCTGAAGTGATCTGCTACGCCTCCGACGTGGGTCAGCAGGAAGAACTCGACGGTATGGAAGAGAAAGCGCTCAAACACGGCGCCAAAGCCTGCATCGTGGATGATGTGCGTGCGGAATTCGCAAAAGATTTTGTCTATCCCATGATTCGCGGTGCGGCGGTTTACGAAAGTGGATACCTGCTGGGTACCTCCATTGCCCGTCCGCTGATCGCCAAACGTCTGGTGGACGTGGCTCACGAATACGGTGCCACCCACATCGCTCACGGTGCTACAGGCAAAGGCAACGACCAGGTGCGTTTTGAACTCACCGCCTATGCGCTGGATCCCAAGATCGAAGTGATCGCCCCCTGGCGTTTCTGGAACTTCAGCTCCCGGACCGAGCTCATGGACTATGCCGCCTCCCGTGGGATCGATGTTCCCGTGACCGCCAAAAAACCCTACTCGATGGACCGCAACCTTCTGCACATTTCCTACGAGGGTGGGGTACTCGAAGATCCCTGGCGCGCTCCCGACAAGGATATGTTCATGCTCACCGTGGATCCGCAGGACGCTCCGGATACCCCTGAGGAAATTGAAATCGGTTTTGAAGCCGGCAACGCGATTACACTCAACGGCGAGGCGCTGAGCCCCTTGGATCTCATGCTCAAGCTCAACGTGATCGCCGGACGGAATGGCGTGGGTCGGATCGATATTGTCGAAAACCGTTATGTCGGCATGAAGAGCCGTGGCGTGTACGAAACCCCCGCCGGTACCGTGCTCTACCGGGCCCGTGAAGCCATTGAACAGCTGGCCATGGACCGCGAAGTGCTGCACCTGCGGGACAGCCTGGCTCCCAAGTACGCTGAGCTGGTTTACAACGGATATTGGTTTGCTCCTGAGCGTCTGATGCTGCAGGCCGCGATTGATGAAGCCACCAAAGATGTGACCGGGGTAGCCCGTTTGCAACTTTACAAAGGCAACATCACCGTGGTGGGCCGCAAGTCGCCCAAGTCCCTCTATGACGAGGATGTGGCAACCTTTGAAACCGACAGCGTGTATGATCAGCAAGACGCGCACGGCTTTATTCGACTCAATTCCCTTCGCCTGCGTATGCGGGCCAATCAAGGAGGCTAAGTATGTTTTCCGGAGTTTATACCGCCCTGGTCACCCCCTTCACCGCAGAAGGAGCCCTGGACAGCGCAGCCCTCGATGCCCTCGTCGATCGTCAGATCGCAGGCGGGGTTGCCGGGCTGGTGCCGGTGGGCACCACCGGTGAATCGCCCACTCTGTCCACCAGCGAACACATTGAAGTGATTCGTCGGGTCAAGGAACGTGCTGCGGGCAAGGTACAGGTGATCGCGGGCACGGGAGCCAATTCTACTGCCGAAGCCTTGGAGCTGACTCAAGCTGCCAAGGACATCGGCTGCGACGGAACCCTGCAGGTGACTCCGTATTACAACAAACCTTCGGATGCAGGTCTGTTGCAGCACTTCATGGCGGTGGCGGATCTCGGTCTGCCGGTGATGCTGTACAACGTGCCCGGTCGTGCTGGAAAAGAACTTTCCATCGATCTCATCGTGGAGTGCGCCGCTCACCCAAATGTGGTGGCGGTGAAAGAGGCCGGTGGTTCGGTGGACCGCGTGAGCCGCATTCTCGCCCGTCAGCCCGATATGGTGGTTGTGTCTGGAGATGATCCGCTGACCCTGCCCATGATGTCTGTGGGGGCTAAGGGAGTGGTGTCTGTTGCGTCGAACGCCGTTCCGGAACGGGTGGTCAAGCTGGTCAGCCTGGCCCTGGAAGGGGATTACGCCGGAGCCCGTGAACTGCATTTGAGTAGTCACAGTCTGTTTCAGACCCTGCTGGCTTTGGATACCAATCCCTTGGCTATCAAAACGGCCTTGGCGATCATGGGACAGGTGGAAGAAAGCTTCCGCTTGCCGCTCTGCCCGCTGGATGATGCGAAAAAAGCCACCCTGACTCAGGTCTTGGAAGAATATGGGGTGCTTTCATGAGTCGGGTGATGCTGATTGGGGCCGCAGGCCGCATGGGCCAGGCTCTGGCTGGATGTCTGTTGGACGAAAGCGTGCCTGGACTGAGTCTGGCCGGTGGCGTGGATATGGCGCAAAGCCCGCAACAGGGAGTGGATCTGGGTCTGTTGGCCGGACGGGCCCCTTGTCAGTTGGCATTGGGCTCCAGTCTGCCTGAAGCGATCCCGCAAGGGGATGTGTTTATTGATTTCAGTTTCCATGCCGGTATCTGTGAACGCATGCGCTTGCTTGCCGATGCTGGGAAAGCTGCGGTCGTAGGAACCACGGGTCTCACCGAAGCAGAACAGCAAGGGCTTGAAGCTCTAGCCTCGGAAATGCCGCTGTTGTTTGCGCCGAACATGAGCCTGGGAGTGAACTTGCTGGCCGCGTTGGTAGAACAGGCTGCGGCCCGTCTGAAAGGCTTGGGCTATGACATCGAAGTCACGGAGATGCATCATCGTCACAAGAAAGATGCCCCCAGTGGCACCGCGATCTTCCTGGGCGAAGCTGCCGCGAAAGGCAGTGGCTGGAATCTGGCCGAGGTGCAAAAGGATGGTCGTAGTGGTATCACGGGCGAACGCCCCGATCAAGAAATTGGCTTCCATGCCCTGCGTGGCGGCGATGTGGTCGGTGATCACACCGTGCGTTTTGCTGCTGAAGGCGAACTCTTGGATCTGGGTCACCGGGCCACCAAGCGCGAAACCTTTGCGATCGGCGCCCTCCGTGCCGCGTCCTGGCTCTCGAAGCAACCCGCTGGCCGTCTCTACAGCATGACGGACGTGCTGGGGCTGTAGCCGTAGGCGTTTACGCCACGGGCCGCTGCTTCAGACCAGAGCTGTTGCCCGAAGCGTTCGGACTCCGGGACTGAAGTCCCGGGAAGACTTCCGCCTGAAGGCGGGACTAGGACAGTCTGCGCAGAATGTGTTAGTCCCGCTTTCAGACCATGTATGAGGCTGAGGCAGCGGCCCGTGGCCTGAAGGCCGACGGCTACATCCATTCCCAGCGGATCATGCGGATGATATGACTCAGAGTTCCGGGGCCGCCATATCGTAAGAGAATCCAGCACAGGCGGATGACATCTTTCAGAGCCATCAAAATCAGGAGAAGGGGAGGGAGGAATTCGAGGCCGTAGCTCCACAGGTGCTTCCATCCTATTGGAACCCCTTTTAGGAAACATCGTTCTCCAAGCCAGCCAATCCAGAATATCCAGGAGCAGAGGAGTAGGAAACTTAACCACTGTAGGGCAAACAAGCATCCCATATGCCAATAGAGGGATCCGGTCGATGTCAGGTAGGCAAACAACAGCATAAACGCGCTCAGGCTGACCAGGCAGAAGACGCCACTGAAGACGGAGCGTTGCTTCCGCCAGCGATCCCGAAATACCAGGAGCAGTTCAAGCAGCAGCACTGCCCACAACACCACGAAATACTGACTGATGGAACTCATGAGTTGCTCCTAGTCTAGTGTCTGGAAGCAAGGAGCTGTATGGTAAAAGCGTGTTGGATTTGGAAGAGGTAGCTGTCGGCGTTTACGCCACAGGCCGCTACCTAAGGCCAGAGCCTTTGCCCGAAGCGTCCGGACTCCCGGGACTGAAGTCCCGGGAAAACTTCCGCCTCAAGGCGGGACTAGGACAGTCTGCGCAGAATGGTTTCGTCCCGCCTTCAGGCGGAAGCATTTCGAGGCCTTCAGGCCGCGAAAGAGGGGAGGGGAGCGGCCCGTTGCCTGAAGTTTACCCGCCTTGGGCGGGGCCGACGGCTACAGTCACAGCTTTGCCGGCTTGAACTTCGAGTTATTTCTCCTCGCTGGTCTTGAGCAGGGGAAAGTGCAGTAGTTTCCCATCTTCATCCTGAATGCGAGCTCCTACGAGCAGCACCAGATACTGTTCGCCCTCCTGGGAAAGGCTTTGGCCAGCAACATGAACCTGTCCGTTTTTAACGGTGACCCGGCTGCTGTTGCGGAAGACCTCAATCAAGGGGGTGAAGGGAATGAGATCTTCGTTGCTGTCGGGATTGTGTCCCACATGTTCAGAGAATTCCGGCTTAACCAGCACACTCAGACTTTCCGGTGAGCTGTGTCCCAGGCTGGGGGTCAGTTCGATCTGTTGACCCAGCTTACGAGTGGAAAACGTGATCTCCATGCCGGCTTCCGCCTCCTCACCTTGTTTGTTCCGGTCCCACTTGGTTCCGGAGGGAAAACGGAGCTCACGGATCATTTCCAGGCGCAGTGAGTTCCCATGGGTGATGCTGCCGCCTCCGCTGTAAAGACTCTTGCCTTCCCCGTCCTGCCAAAGCTTGACCAGGGTCGCTTCCGGAAGAGGAAAACCCTGTTTCCGTTCCAGTTCTTCAATACGCTCCGGATCAAAAGCGACCAGCCGCAGGCTTAGCTGAATGGGACGGCTGCTTCGGTTATGATGATAGGCCCAGAAGCGGAGCCGCTCATGGTTCCGTTCGTTGTTATGCAACGTGACCTCGACACCTCCGGGAAAACTGCGTGCTGTGATGGAGCTGCCTTTGGGGAAATCCAGATTCACCTGCTCCATAAAAAAGAGTTTGGTGTCCGCCTCGGTAGCGACATTGCGGGCCCAGGGCATGCTGGATTCCGCTGGACGCTTTGCTTTAAACTGGGCCGCTCCCTGCATCAGGCTTCCCGTGGGGAGGAAATAGCTCCGGGTAAACATCTCCTGAGCGGAGAGGGTTAGGCTGAATAGTATGCAGAAAAGAAGAACGGTAGGTCTCATGGTTGTTTCTCCTCCTTGGGAGCGGAAAGGGGGGGCGTGATACCGAGGGGGCTGCCTTCGATGTCGTTGAGGGTGGCCGAGACGACCAGGTAATACACCTGCTGGCCATCCCGGGAAGTACTGTGAGCAATCACCTGGGGTTTTCCATTCCTCTGAATCGTGGACGTGGTCAGATTCAGGGAATCAAACAGGGGAACCATGGGGCGCAATTCTGCGGGAAGCTCCTCCTGTTTGTCCTGGAGTTTCTCGGCATGTTCCGGAATCATCGTCAGATTAATGAGGTTGGGATTCAACTGCACCATGGGAGTCACGTTCAGGATGAAGCCCACGTTGCGAGTCTCGTGACCCCCATAGACAGGTGTCTCATCCCCGTCTGAAGCCGCCGTCACCATTTGGGTGGGATAAATGACCTCGGTGACACATTCCACGATGGCGTTGACCCCGTTGATGGTGCTCACACCCTGACGTCCCAGTGTTTTTCCTTCCCCCTCCTGCCACATTGTGATGATTTCCTTCCCAGGGATCCCGGCGGGATACTTCCGGTCCAACGAGTCAATCTGCTCCACCGGAAAGGCCAGAAGCCGGAAACGGATATTCACCTGGAAGGACAGAAGCTCCCTCTTGATCAGAGCGCTTTGCAACAGGCTCTGATTTTCTGCCGTGTTGTGCATAGCCAGGATGCTTCCGGACTCCTGATAGCGGATCCAGCTTCCCTCAGGAAAGGTCACGCCCATCTCACTTTCAAACCAGGCCTGGATGAAACCCGGTTTATCCACCTTGCGTGCCCAGGGGAGGAACTGTGAGACCAGAGTTTCCGGCAAGGATGCAGCGTTACCGAACGCATCACCCCCCAGGGGGGCAAAGGGGTCAAAGGGATCCCCCCCACCACCTCCTCCCCCCTGGCTTGCTGGAGTGAGAGCCGACGACATGGCCGCCCAGCGTCGTACCTGGCCGTCGAGGACATATTCCCGGGTGATCATCGCGTCCTCTGCCAGGAGAGGAAGGCATCCAAAGAATACAGCGAAGGGGAACAACCTATATGACATGATTGGATCCTCTCATGATCCGGAAACTGGGACAATCATGCATTGATTAAAAAATGTAGCTGTCGGCGTTTACGCCACAGGCCGCTACCTAAGACCAGAGCCTTTACCCCGAAACGTCCGGAGTCCCGGGACTGAAGCCCCGGAAAGACTTCCGCCTTCAGGCTATGTACGAGGATGAGGCAGCGGCCCGTGGCCTGAAGGCCGACGGCTACAAAAAACGCCCTTTCCGAGGCTCGGAAAGGGCGTTGATTGAATCTTCCGAAGTTCGGAAGCTTACTTCTTGCGCTTGGGCTGGAAGAAGTGGGGGCTGTGGCCGTAGTAGACTTCGGCGGATTCCATCACCGTTTCCGACAGGGTCGGGTGGGGGTGGATGGTGAGGCTGAGGTCTTCGACGGTCGCGCCCATTTCGATGGCCAGCGTGCCTTCGGCGATGAGTTCACCGGCGCCGGGGCCGCAGATGCCGATGCCGAGGATCTGCTCGGTTTCGGGATGGGTGATCAGTTTGGTCAGACCATCGCTGCGGTCCAAAGTGGTGGCACGACCGGAGGCGGCCCAGGGGAATTTCGCCACTTTAACTGCGATACCCTGTTCTTTGGCTTCCAGTTCGGTGAGGCCGGCCCAGGAAATTTCCGGGTCGGTAAAGACCACAGCCGGAATGGCGGCGGGGTCGTAGACGCTGCGTTTGCCCTGAATGGCCTGGACGGCGACTTTGCCTTCGTAGGTGGCTTTATGAGCGAGCATGGGCTCTCCGGCCACGTCACCAATGGCCCAGATGTGGGACTCATGGGTGCGACGTTGTGCATCCGTTTCAATCCAGCCGCGATCGTCAACTTTGACGCCGGTGTTTTCCAAACCAAAGCCTTTGGAGTTCGGGCGGCGGCCGATGGAGATCAGCACCAGTTCGAAGTTTTCTTCGTAGCTCTTGCCGTCTTTGGTTTCAAAGGTCACCTTCACACTGTCACCCACGTCTTCGACGCCGGCCACTTTGGTTTCCAGTTTGATATCTTTGAACTGTTTTTTCAGGCGTTTTTCCAGCGGAGCCACCAGGTCGCGGTCTGCACTGGGCAGCAGGGTGTTGGTCATTTCCACCACAGAGACGTCGGCGCCGAGGGCGTCGTAGACGGTGCCCATTTCCAGACCGATGTATCCGCCACCAATCACCAGCATGCTCTTCGGTTTGAAGGGCAGTTCCAGGGCGCCGGTGCTATCCACCACGCGGGGAGAGTCAATGGAGAGACCGGGGATCACGGTGGGGCTGGACCCGGTGGCGATCACGCACTTCTCAAATTTAAGCTCTTCGGTAGATCCATCGGCTTTATCCACTTTAATGGTGTGGTTGTCGATGAAGGTGCCGCTGCCCTGGATGAATTCAACTTTGCGCTGCTTGGACAGCATGCCCAAACCGCCGGTCAACTTGTTGACCACGCCTTCTTTGAAGCTGCGCAGTTTGTCGATGTCCACTTCGGGCTCGCCAAAGCTGACGCCCCATTCGTTAGACTCTTTGGACTCGTTGATCAACTTGGCAACATGCAGCAGAGCCTTCGAGGGAATGCAGCCTTTGAACAGGCAGACCCCACCGGGGTTCAGTTCTCGGTCAATCACCGTCACGTTCATGCCGAGGTCGGCCGCATAAAACGCTGCGGGGTAGCCGCCAGGGCCGCCACCGAGGACGATCAGTTCACGGGTGTCATTGCTCATTGCTTATCCTTCGAGGGAGATGAGGAGGGGTTGTTCAATAGCTTCTACGATCCAGCGGAGGAAGCGGGTTCCATCTGCGCCGTCAATCAAACGGTGATCGTAGGAGAGGGAGAGAGGCATCATCAGGCGGGGTTCGAACGTTCCGTCGATCCACACCGGTTTCATGGAGGCGCGGCCGACGCCGAGAATGGCGACTTCCGGTCCATTGACGATGGGGGTGAAGTGTTTGCCGCTTAGACCACCCAGGTTGGAGAGGGTCATGCAGCCACCCTGCAGCATGGCAGGAGAGATTTTGCCTTCGCGCATTTTGCCGGCCATGTCGCCGAGCTCTTTGCTGATTTCGATCATGTTCAGGCTATCGACGCCTTTGATGACCGGAACCACCAGGCCTTTGGGTGTGTCCACAGCGCAGCCCACGTTGAAATACTTCTTGAAGACGATTTCACCGTTTTCTTCATCAATGCTGGCATTGAAGTTGGGGAAGGCTTTCAGCGCAGAGCCCATGATTTTGATAAGCATCGCGGTCATGGTCAGCTTGGTGCCGGCTTTCTCGGCTTTGGGCTGGAAACTTTTGCGCAGGGCTTCGAGTCCGGTCACATCCGCATCGTCAAACTGGGTGACATGGGGAATGGTACTCCAACAGTTGGCCATATGCTCCACCGTCATTTTGCGGATGGCGCTCATGGGCTGTACATCGATATCGCCGAACTTGCTGAAGTCGGGCAGTTCCACTTTGCGGGCCGGAGCGGCTGCGGTTGCGGCCGGAGCGGAGGCAGACTGTTCATGCAACTGTTTGGACCAGGCTTTAACATCGGCCATGAGAATACGGCCCCGGGGACCCGTTCCCGGCACACTGTTAATGTCCACGCCAATTTCCCGTGCAAACTTTCGCACAGAAGGGGAGGCGGGGATGGGCGCATGTGCGGGGCGTTCGATCGCTTGGATCGCGGGAGTCGCCGGAGCGGCCGGAGCCGCAGTGCGAGCTACGGTTTCAGCGGGTTTGCTCACTTCAGCAGCCGGAGCTGCCGCTGCTGGAGCCGGAGCAGCTGCCGGAGCAGCCCCAGCGGCTTCAATCGTGCCAATTTCCGCGCCCACCTGAATTTCATCTCCTTCACTGACCGTCAGCGCGGTGATGGTGCCGTCTGCAGGAGCAGGGACATCGACGGTGGCTTTCCCGGTCTCCAGTTCCATGAGGCTGTCGCCTTCGCTCACGCTGTCGCCAACGGAAGCCGAAAGAGTGACCACGGTACCGCCTTCGACACCTTCGCCCAAGGCCGGAACAATGAGAGGCTGAGCGGCTACGACTGCAGCGGGAGCCGCAGCGGCCTCCGGGGCAGCTGCCGGAGCCGCAGGAGCCTCCTCCACGGCCGGAGCGGGCTCGGGAGTCGGCTCAGCAGCCGCGGCGGGGGCATCGCCACCGGCAAGACTGCCAAAGGCTTGTCCTACTTCCAGCTCGTCGCCTTCGCCAACGCTCAGGGATTCGAGGGTGCCTGAAGCAGAGGCGGGGACCTCTACGGTGGCTTTGCCGGTTTCCAGTTCGAACAGGATCTGACCCTCTTCGATGCTGTCGCCAACGGCCACGTTCAGGCTGATGATTTTGCCGCCTTCGACGCCTTCGCCGAGTGCGGGGACTGTAAGTTCAATTGCCATAAGGGTCTCCGGGGTCAGGCCTGCAGGGGATTGATTTTTTCGCTGTCGATCCCCAGGTCTTTGATCGCCTTGGGAAGAATGTCTGCTTTCAGTTCGCCTTTCTTCACCAACAGGCTCAGGGTGGCGAGCACGACGTACTTGTGGTCCACTTCGAAGAAGTCGCGCAGGTTCTCGCGGCTCTCACTGCGGCCGAAACCGTTGGTGCCGAGAGACTGCAGGGTGCCGGGTAACCAACGAGCGAGGGTGTCCGACAGCGTCTTCATGTAGTCGCTGCTGGTCACGAACAGATCGGGTTCTCCCTCAAACAGAGACTGGCAGTAAGGCACTTTGGGCTCTTCTTCGGGGTGGAGCAGGTTCCAGCGATCGCATTCCAGCGCGTCGTCGGTCAGTTCTTTGTAGCTGGTCACCGAGTAGAGGTTCACAGGTACATCGTAATCGGCCTCGAGAATTTCGGCCGCTTTGACCACACAATTCATGATGGTGCCGGAGCCCAGGAGGTTGGCCTTGGCTTTCCCTTTGCCGGGTCCTTTGAACTTGTAGCAGCCCTTGATGATGCCTTCACGAACGCCTTCGCCTTCGGGAATCGGAGGCATGACGTAGTTTTCGTTCATGGCGGTGATGTAGTAGAAGACATCTTTGCCTTCGTGGTACATTTCGCGGATGCCTTCTTTGATGATGGTGGCCATCTCGTAGGCGTAGGCGGGGTCATAGGATTTACAAACCGGCACCGTGGCGGAAATCACATGGCTGTGTCCGTCTTCGTGCTGCAGGCCTTCTCCATTCAGGGTGGTGCGACCGGCGGTTCCGCCAATCATGAAGCCCTTGGTACGGCTGTCCGCGGCGGCCCAGATGAGGTCGGCCACGCGCTGGAATCCGAACATAGAATAGAAGATGTAGAAGGGGATCATGTTCAGGCCGTGCACCGAGTAGGAGGTACCTGCGGCCACCCAGCTGGCGGTCGCGCCGGCTTCGTTGATGCCTTCCTGGAGGAGCTGGCCGTTGGCAGCTTCTTTGTAGTACATCAGCTGTTCACGGTCTACCGGAGTGTAGAGCTGGCCGGTGGGGGCATAGATGCCGCACTGGCTGAACAAGGATTCCATCCCGAAGGTACGGGATTCATCCGGAATGATGGGAACGATGAGTTTGCCAACGTTTTTATCTTTCAGCAGTTTGCTGACGATACGGCCAACCACCATGGTGGTGGAGGCTTCGCGATCACCGGTTCCGGCGTCGAACTCGTCATAGAGATCGTCTTTCGGCAGATCCTGAGGAACGGTGATGGAAACGCGGGAAGGCACGTGACCACCGAGGGCGGCGCGGCGCTCGCGGATGTACTCCATTTCGACGGAGTCTTCGGCAGGACGATAGAAGGGGGCTTTGGCCACTTCTTCGTCGCTGATGGGAATGCCAAAGCGGGTGCGGAAGGTGAGCAGCTCGTCTTCGTTGAGTTTCTTCTGGTTGTGGGCAATGTTTTTACCTTCGCCCGCTTCACCCAGACCATAGCCTTTGACCGTCTTGGCGATAACGATGCTGGGCATGCCTTCGCTTTCGGAAGCCATCTTGTAGGCGTTGTAGACTTTGGCCGGATCGTGACCGCCACGTTTCAGCTTCTTGATTTCCTGATCGCCCATGTTGGCCACCAGTTTCTTCAGCTCTTCGTTGGCACCGAAGAAGTTCTCACGGACGTAAGAACCATCGGAGATGGACAGTTTCTGGAACTGACCGTCTACGGTCTCCTCAAAACGGCGGACCAGTGCTCCGGTATTGTCCCGCTGCAGCAGGTTGTCCCATTCGGAACCCCAGAGACATTTGACCACGTTCCAGCCAGCGGAACGGAAGCGGGCTTCAGCTTCACGGACAATGCTACCGTTGCCTCGTACCGGACCGTCCAAGCGCTGCAGGTTGCAGTTCAGCACGAAGATCAGGTTGTCGAGTTTTTCACGGCCGGCAATGGAGATACAGCCGGTGGTTTCGGGTTCGTCGAATTCGCCGTCCCCAATAAAACACCACACCTTCTGGTTGCTCGGCTCTTTGAGGCCCCGGTTTTCCAGGTACTTCATAAAGCGGGCCTGGTAAATGGCCATCAGCGGACCCAGACCCATGGATACGGTCGGGAACTTCCAGAAGTCCTTCATCAGCCAAGGGTGGGGGTAGGAGCTCAGACCGCCACCGGGAGCCAGCTCACGTCGGAAGTTGTTCAACTTGTCTTCGCTCAAGCGGCCTTCCACGAAGGCGCGGGAGTAAATCCCGGGGGAGGCGTGGCCCTGGAAAAAGACCAGGTCTCCGGGATGCTGCTCGCTGGCCCCGTGCCAGAAATGGTTGAAGCCTACCTCGTAAAGGGTTGCAGCAGAAGCGAATGTGGAAATGTGACCGCCGATACCTTCCAGGCGTTTGTTGGCGCGGGTGACCATGGCCATCGCGTTCCAACGCACAATACTTTTAATGCGGCGCTCTACCTCACGGCTGCCCGGGAAGGGTGTCTGTTTCTCTGCCGGAATAGTGTTGAGGTAGGGGGTATTGAGCGGGTGTTCAAACTGAAGTCCAGCTTTCTGAGCTTCGGCCTGCAGGGCAAGCATGATCGCTTTGGCCTGATCGGGGCCGGAAAGGGCAAGCACGTCCCTTAGGGACTGTTGCCACTCCTGAAGTTCAATTTGGTCGTGCGCGTCGCTCATAGATCCTCGAAGTCAGGGGTGATCCGCAGGCCTTTCCTGCGGAAAAAGATTGGGAAGTTCTCCCCAAAAAAGGGGAGGAAATTCCTATACGTTGCGAAAAGTCCATTGGAAGGAAAAAAGGGGCGAATTCCTGTCTGAACATCATTTTTGCTCTTTTTCGTAGCTCCTCTTCATCCACATTTCGGAAAAAACATGCAATTTTGATGAAAAAAAGCTTTCCAAATTATGAGAAAAGAGCGTTGAGCTTGTCAGCGAGACGCTTGCGGCACTCTGCGATCCAGTCAATCTGAGTGTCAATTTCAGCCCGGTAGCCAGGCAGATCGAGGCCGTTGGTTCCCCCGAGATGGGTCTTGCGGGCGATGGCGGCATCGGGGTCCTCGTTCTCGAGATCGGCAAGGTGATCCTTGATGTGGTGATAGGCATCCCGGAAGGGCATGCCCTCGGCCACGAGAGCAAGGGCGGCATCGGTGGCGAAGACTCCGCCGTCGAAGGCGCCGCGCAGGCGTTCGGGGTTTACTTCCAGACCTTCCACACAGCGGGCAAGAATGCGGGTGGAGGCGCTGGTCGTGGCCAGGCCTTCGAGGAAGGGTTCTTTGGCATCCTGCAAATCCCGGTTGTAGCCGCCGGGGGCTGCGTGGAGAATATGTCCGACGGCGGAGCTGTAGCCCAGCACCAGAGCGCACTTGGAGCGGATCAGCTCCAGCACGTCCGGGTTGTTCTTGTTGGGCATGATGCTGCTGCCGGTGCCGAAGGCCTTGGGAATGCGGAAGTATCCGAACTCCGGCAGGGTGAAGATCATCAGATCCTGGGAAATGCGGGAGAGGGTAATCATCAGTTGCCCCATCGCCTGCAGAATCTGGTATTCCAGTTTGCCGCGGGCCTGAATGGCGTGAGCGACATTGTGCAGGGGTTTGGCAAAACCCAGCAGATCACTGCTAAGCTGACGGTCGATGGGAATCGGGACGCCATATCCGGCGGCAGCACCGAGCGGGCACTTGTTATTCAGGGTAAAGGCATGTTTCAGGCTGCTTAGATCCTCGAGTACGGCTTCGGCGTAGGCACTGGCCCAGAGAGCGACCGAAGAGGGCATGGCGGGCTGCATGTGGGTGCGGCCGACCAGGGGCAGCTCCGGATGTTTCTCTGCGAAACCAATCAGGGCGGAGGCGAGGGAGGCGCTGTCTTCCATGAGATCCAGCAGGCGATCGCGGGCAAACAGACGCAGATCGACGGCGACCTGGTCATTGCGGCTGCGCCCGGTGTGAATCTTTTTGCCGAGGTCACCCAGTTTCTCGGTGAGGTTGCGTTCCACGGCTAAGTGCACATCCTGATCTTCGGGGCGGATCTCGAACTGCCCGGCACGCGCTAGGTCCCGGATCTTCGCCAGTTCGGCGATCAGCGCATCTGCTTCTTCTGAGGTCAGCACCGGCGGTTGCACCGGCATGGTGGAGAGCATACGTGCATGGGCGGCCGAGCCGATGCAGTCCGCTTCAGCTAACTGCAGATCCAGCACCAGATCCTTGCCTGCTGTAAACAGCAGAATCTCTTCATCAATGTTTCCGACAGTGGTGCGCTGGGGGGATGTGCTCATAAATCTGAATCTCCGGTCTGAAAGATCCCTGCTACGGAAACGCACGCTAATTCCAAATCCAAAGTTACTCCTAGCAGCATGTCCCCCAGGGAAGGAGGTCCAAAACTATGCCGAGAACGCATGGGGAGGGGTGTTTAGCGCAAATGTGTAAACTACAAGTATAGACTCAACGGGTTGAGGAATTGGACTGTGTGCTCACTCGTCGTAACCGGAGGCTCTCATATCTCGGTATCGAGACCCGCACCCCTCCAGGGCGCTGATGTATTTTTATCATCACGATACCAGGGCTGCACCCTGGCCTAGAACCCTGCAGCCCTCCGGGCCCCATTCAGGTGGAAGCTACTTGTGGAAACAATGCGCTTACAGGATCTGGAACCTGCATTGCTTACAGATGCCCCATAAACGGTCTCCTCAGCTGTTGGCGTGCTCGGATCAGAGGGTGTTAGGTCGGACAACGGTAACCAGACCTGCTCATGTCGAATTCCCTGAAGCTAAAGGGTGTTTTTCTGGAGGAGTTGGCATAGTACATAAGTTCTATGTCTGATTCGCCATTGAAGTCTGCTCCCATTTCTGTCGGGGCCTGGTCCAGCTTTCGCCGTCATGTGGGGCCCATTCTGTGGCGGCAGCGGGGAAAGTTGTTGTTGGGGATCTTTGCCCTGATGGTGGTGGATCTGATTCAGTTGGAGGCGCCGCGGTTGATTGGTGTGGCCATCGATGCCATGGGGAAAGGGGAGTCCATCTGGAGGCCTGCGTCCGCTTTGTTTGCTGTGGGGCTTTGCGTGGCCGCCTTGCGTTGGGTGTGGCGGGTTTCTTTCGTTGGGGCCTCGTATCGGGTGCGCCGGGACTTGCGTAGCCGCTTGTTTGACCAGGTGCTGGACTTGGGGACGGAGGCTCGGGCTCGCTATCAGTCCGGTGACATACTTACCCGTTCGAGCAGTGACGTGGATGCGGTGGGGATGGCCTGTGGGTTTGGCGTGCTGGCGGCCACGGATGCCTTGGTAATGATTCTGCTCGTCGCCGGACGGGTGCCTGCGAAAGGGGGGAGTCAGGCTCTCTGGGCTTTGTTACCTTTGCCGTTTATGGCCTTGTGGGTGCTCTGGGCCGGGCGTCAGATTCATCGGCGCTTTGGCGCCGTGCAACAAAGCAATTCGGTACTGGCCGAGGAGGCCCGGGAACTGCTCGCCGCCACCCGCTACGTGAAAGGTTCTGGGCGATCGGATGCTTTGGGGGCGGGTTTTGCCAAAGCCAATCAGGATCAACGTCACAGCGCCTTGAAATTGGTCGCCCTGAACAGCTGCTTTGATCCGGTCATTCTGGCCCTCGCTGCTCTGGCTCAAGCCATTCTGCTATATGCGGCAGGTCTACAGGTGATTGATGGGCAATTGAGCTTAGGGGCTGTATCCGAATTGGCGGGCTATGTGGCCTTGCTCACCTGGCCGGCGATGGCCATCGGTTGGTCGGTGAATCTCATCCAACGGGGGAGTGTGGCTGCGCAGCGGATCGGCGAGGTTATCGATGAAGTCAATCCCATTCAGGATCCGGAAGACGCAAAAGAACTGCCTCCACTACGGCACATCCATACCGAAAATCTGGAACTGTATTATGGGGAAGAGCAGATTCTTGCGGAGATTTCGATTCGCTTGCAACAAGGACAGATGATCGGGCTGGTGGGGCCCAGCGGTTCAGGGAAAAGCAGTCTGCTGCGTTGCCTGGCCCGCTTACAGGCGGTCCCGGAACAAAGCCTGTTTTATCAGGGGATAGCGGCGGAGGAATTGTTGCGTGCCGATGCCCGGCGTTCCGTGGCTTTTGCCGCCCAGGAGCCGGTGCTGTTTGCATTGACGGTGCGGGAGAACATTGCTCTGGCCAACCCGGACTTACCCATGGAGGCCGTGATCCGTGCGGCTCAGGCGGCTGGGATTCATGAAGATCTTGCGGCCTTGCCGGATGGCTACAACAGCATGCTGGGGGAACGTGGACTGACCTTGTCGGGCGGACAACGGGCGAGGGTGGGACTGGCCCGTGCTCTGGCTTCAGAGGTACCCTTTCTACTCCTGGACGATTGTCTGGCCGCGGTGGACGGGGACCGCGCTGCCGAAATCGTAGCTGGTCTGCAGGCCGCGGTAGGACAGCGGGGCGCCTTGGTGGTGGCGCATCGTTTGGCTACGGTGGTGAACTGTGATCACATTCTGGTGCTTGAACATGGGCGGATCACGGAAGAGGGAACACATGCTTCCCTGATGAAGCTGGGGGGGCACTACGTCAAAAACTGGGCCTTGCAGCACGGAGAAGAACAAAGTAACCGTTCCGGAGAATCTCATGGCGGAATTTGAGGAGGAAGCCGATGACCGTCCCTTTGACCGGCGCTTGGCGGGCAGACTCTTAGCTTTTCTGGCTCCGCAGAAAGGACGGGTAGGCTCTGCGTTGTTGCTGGCATTGCTCGCGGCGGCCTGTGAACTGGCGGCTCCGGTGTTGTTAAAGCTGGCGGTAGACCGATCCATTGCTGCGGAAGGGATTGCGGCAGAACGTATCGCCAGCCTGCAGTTGTTCTGTGCCATGTTGGCTGCGCTGGCTCTGGGTAAACTCCTGGCTGCGGTGAGCAATGCCTGGTTGCTTCAACGGGCAGGCCAGGAGGTGCTGCATGATCTGCGGGGAACGCTGTTACACCATTTGCTTTCCCTGCCGATGAGTGGCCTGCTGCGCCAACCGGTGGGCAAACTGCTCACCCGCACGGTTTACGATCCCAGTACCATGAATGAATTCCTGGGCGTGGTGGTCGTACAGATTCTTCGGGACCTCCTCGTGATTAGCGGTTGCATGGCTGTGCTCTTCTGGATGGACTGGCGGATTTGTCTGGCCGCAGTGGGAACCTTGCCTCTGTTGGTCTTGGCGACCCTGTTGTTCCGTCGTTTTGCCCGGGAAAACTGGCGGGCTATTCGTGCCGCGGTCAGCCGGATGACAGCACATCTTGCCGAAACGCTGAGTGGACTCGATGACATTGCCTTGGCGGGGATTCAAGGGAGGCAACGGGAGCGCTATGCGCTAGAGAATGGGGCTGAATATGATGCCAATATCCGGCAGATGCATGTGTTCGCGGTCTTTCAGCCCAGCTTTCATATCATCTCGGTATCTGCGCTGGTTGCCTCGTTGGTCGCGGGGGCGGCGGCGTTATCTGCATCCAGCGGCATGAACCCGGCGACCCTGGGCACAATGGTGGCTGCAGTGGGTATGGTGGAATTGCTGTTCCGTCCGGTGCGGGATATGGCGGAGAAGATCAATGTGTTTCAGTCAGCCCTGGCCAGCGCGGAGCGGGTTGCGGAAGTGCTGGACAGCGAGCCGGAGATCCAGGGGGGAAGCTTGCCACCCCCGGAAGGCGCTGCTGAAATCCGATTTGAAGGCGTGTGGTTTCATTACGATGCCCTGGATGCTCCTGACACGGAAGCTAACTGGGTGCTGCAGGACTTCAGTGCAAGCATCGCGCCCGGGCACCGCCTGGCTTTGGTGGGGGCCTCCGGCAGTGGCAAGAGCACGGTGGTGGCTCTGCTGCTGAGACTGTACCAACCCCAGCGGGGACAGATCACCTGCAATGGGGTGCCCATCGAAGCCTACGACCTGCGGGCCTGGCGTCGCCGATTGGGGCTGGTGCTGCAGGAATCCGCTCTGATGGCCGGAACGATTGAAGCGAACTGCCGTGCCGGCGTGGATGAGGTCTCGGAGCAGCGTCTGGCCGAGGCGGCGGCGATCAGTGGCATCGATCGATTGCGTGGGGGCGGTTTACAGCGCATGTTGGGGGAAGGGGGAAGCGGCGTGTCTTCCGGGGAGAGACAGTTGATCGCCCTGACCCGGGCCTTGATTGGCAATCCTTCGCTGCTGGTTCTGGATGAAGCCACCGCCCATATCGACAGTCATGCCGAGGCATCCATCCAGCATGCGGTGGATGAGGTGGGGCAACGACGCGGACTGCTGGTGATTGCCCACCGCCTGGCCACCATACGGGACTGTGATGAAATTGCGCTGCTCTCCGCAGGCAAGGTGATTGAGCGGGGCTCGCATACCCAGTTGATGGAACGGGATGGCGCCTACGCCAGTCTGCACCGTCAGCATCAGGGCGAAGAGTGGGGCGAATAATATCGAGACCCGGCCTCATGAAAAAATGAATTTTAAAATAGGCGGAATGTATTTTGTGAAGAGGGGGCAGGGGAAGCCGGCTGGCTGAAATAGATAGGTTTTGTGACTCTTCAAGAGGGCCTGAAGGTCGGATTCCGTGGCGATCTCTGCGGACTTTCAGCCCGAACGGTCATCTTTTACTCGTTTACCCAGCCCCGCAGGCTGGGGCTGGGCTGGTATCTTCGCGGTCTTTCAGACCGATGTCCGGCTACGTAG
>DIYK01000074.1 GCA_002429005.1 Verrucomicrobia bacterium UBA6056 | reverse complement strand
CGCAAACGCGCAGCAGCGGTTTTGGTCTCCATTTTCCTGATTGCGCTCTGCGGAATCATTTATGAACTGTTGCTCGGCACGACCGCAACCTATCTGCTGGGCAATTCGATTAAGCAGTTCTCCTTTACGCTGGGACTCTTCCTGGCCGCGATGGGCATCGGCAGTTACATCTCCCGCTTTATTGAAGCCCATCTCATGGAGTGGTTTCTATGGCTGGAAGTGTTGCTGTCCCTGGCCGGAGGCATCAGCACCCTGCTGCTGCTCTCGGTGTTCGCCTGGTACCGCCCCGCCTTCCAGCCCTTTCTGTTCTTCTGGCTGATGGGACTCGGCATCTGCATCGGCATGGAAATCCCCATCCTAACGCGCATTCTCAACCAATTCGGGAATCTGCGCATGGCCATCGCCGACGCCCTCTCCTTGGACTATATCGGCGGTTTGGTGGCCAGTCTGGCCTTCCCTTTGATTCTGTTCCCATCTCTGGGCCTATTGCGCACGGCGGTATTGGCCGGGAGTATTAATTTGATCGTCGTCCTGCTCAATCTGAGACTCTTTCAGGCCCAAGTGGCCCGCTACCGGGCGATTGCAATTTCAGCGACTGCGGTTGGCCTCATTCTGGTTGGCGTCTTTCTCAGGGCAGGCTGGTTGATGGGATGGGTGGAAGAACGGGTGTTTCGAGCCACCGTCGTTCATGCACTGCGCAGCCCCTATCAGAAATGCGTGCTCACCAAAAGCGGGGACCAGCCCGGGGAGCTGCGCATGTGGATCAATGGGAAACTACAATTCAGCTCCCTCGACGAGCACCGCTACCATGAGGCACTGGTGCATCCGGCCATGTCCATGGTCCCGGAGGCGCGACGGATTCTGATTCTCGGAGGCGGGGATGGCTTAGCCGCCCGGGAACTGCTGAAATATCCTCAGATTGAAACCATCGTGCTGGTCGATTTGGATCCAGCTATCACCGATATGGCGAAAAGCCACCCCTTGATGACCGCATTGAATCAGCATGCCCTGAGTGATCCGCGGATGCGCATTGAGCATGCGGATGCGTATGTGTTTCTGGAACAGAACCAGGAACACTTTGATGTCATCCTCGCCGATCTCCCCGACCCGGGGATGCATGAGCTGTCCCGACTCTATTCCGTCGAAGCCTACAACCTCATGTCCCGCCGTTTGGATCCTGAAGGGGTCCTGGTCACGCAGGCCACCTCCCCCATGTTCAGCCCACGGGCCTATTGGTGTATTGCCACCAGCATGGAAGTAGCCGGCTTACACATCTACCCCTACCAAAACGACATTCCCTCCTTTGGTCCCTGGGGTTTTGTCCTCGGCTCTCATCGCCTGCGGGATCCGCAGCAACTCGAAATTTTGGAAGACACCCGCTACTTAAGCAGTCAGGTGGCCAGAAACCTCTTTGTTTTCCCCAAAGATCAACAACGGGTAGAGGTCACGGAAAACCGCTGGCTGCAGCCGAAGATTGTGAAGTACTACGAAGAAGATTGGAAACGATGGAACCCCTCCGGATCTTAGCCAAAGGCCTATCAGCCGATTTGGGCGGAATTGCCCCGGAACGCCTCCAGGATGCGGAAGCGTTGCGGAGGCTCTTGCTTCACGCCTGTGATGTAGCTGGACTCACCCGCATCTCCGAAGCCTTGGTCCACAAATTCAGCGGCGGCGGAGAAGGCGTAACCGGCATGGTCATGCTCTCCGAAAGTCATGTCGCTTTTCACAGTTATCCGGAAAGCGGACAAATCCTCATCGACGTCCTCACCTGCGGAAAAGCCAAGCCGGAACGGGTTGTAGAAGAATTCCGAAACGAGCTTCAAGCCAAGACCATTCAACTGATGCCCCGCGAACACCCAAATCAGGGCCAATAAGCTCAAACAGCTTTACACCGGAATGCTTCTGTGCCTGAACATCATGTAAGGCATGGATAAACACCCATCGTAACCCTGTCTGCCTGCAACATCATGCAACGGATGCGTTTCGGACGGACATCGCTCCGACTCGTCACGCCGCAGCCGGAACGACGAAGAAGGAAGGACCGCAAAGAGATCCAGTCCAAACGGCAGAGCCATTTGCTTTAAACACCCCTATCATTCTATGTCGGTCCAAAGGACCGCGAAGATACCAGCCCAGCCTAAACGGCGGAGCCGTGCAAGGCTGGGTTGCTGAAAGCTTCTAATCGTTTTCGGTCTGTAAGACCGCGCAGATCACCCGGTTTCTAAACTTCATGTTGCACAGGACAGATGAATTATGTTCATCCAATACTAGATCTTCACGATCACGCATTGTTCATCGCATAGTTCAGCAGCCGGATTTGAGGATATCTTTCAACGTCTCAACGATGTCTACACATGCGTATTTTAAATCTAGGCAAACTTTTTTATAAAAGAATATACGAAATCAAGGTAACACATACACTTCACAGTATATATCTCATATTGGCATTGCGCCTGAAACACCTAGTTGTATCATGGGACTATAGCAACGTAATATTACCCTTTAATGCATAACCGGGCGGGATATTGAACGGGATATTCACAAAATCTCGGAGATATCCGGGTCCGGGGGATCAACCTAGTTATCCCATGACGAGTAGATGAATGAATATGTTCGCACCTCTTTTTTGGATGTTCGCAGTATTCGTAGGCATTGCCTACGGAATGAACTATCAGGATACTTGGAGCTGGGTTGCTTTTTCGGTCGGTGTGCTTGGCGCCATTATTTTAAGGGAAATGCTCCGATTTATGACAAGAAAACTATAATATAAGGATAACTATCAGGCGCTCATTTCATTCGCCACCGTTGTGCAAGCAATGAAGATGAAAGAAACCGAAAGACTTTTCGCAGCCCTTCGTGTCACCCGTGATTACCT
Source organism: Verrucomicrobia bacterium UBA6056 (assembly GCA_002429005.1). Lineage (GTDB taxonomy): Bacteria > Verrucomicrobiota > Kiritimatiellia > SS1-B-03-39 > UBA6053 > UBA6056. The sequence continues at coordinate 25,964 of DIYK01000074.1, read as the reverse complement.
CGCTGGGCGAAATGAGTTGATATGGTCTGAACGGATGGATGCCGCTTTGGATTCACTGAAACTACAGAATCTAAGCTTCGTGGATGGTTTGTACATGAAGGTGGCAGACACTGGCGAAATTGAAGAACTTTTTATTACAGAGCCTGAGAAGCAAAACCCTCCGCTGAGCGAAGATGTTGCGAATGAAATCAATCAAAAATTTGCCGACATCATCAATGAACTTAGTTCGGCTCTACAGTACTTTTGGGACCAAAAGCACAACCAAAATATCGAGCGAACCTAGTGAACTCGGTCCGCTCATCTTAGCCGTTCCCGCTGTTTATTCATGTGTTGCGCTTCAACAAATTGATTATCCCTTCAAAGACGCAGATGAATTTTTCCAAATACGAATATTTTACGCTTAGCGAAGATTTGAACCCAATCATTACGGCCGGAATGAAGGGAGTGGTTTTGGAAATCTACAATTCTGGCGAGGCATACGAAGTGGAGTTCGTAAAAACAGATGGCACGAATTATGAATTTTGCAGCCAATCAACCTTCACTGTTAGACCTGAGGTAATGAGTAAACTATCTGGTGAGGAGAAATGATCCGGCTTTACGAACCTCCTGATGACTTTGAAGCTGAAGTTCGGATTTTCAGTAAAGCTGAAGGAGGAAGAAGCACACCGGCTTTCAATGGCATACGGTGGGATTTTGCCTATGAAGGTGATGACATTAAAGAAGTTGGGATATTTATAATCTGGCCAGACTTCATGGATGAAAATGGCGATTCTCTTCCAACAGATAAACCTTTACCCATAGACAAGAAGCTGAAGGCTAGAATGACGATCGTTGTCGACGAGATGCGCGAAAAAGTGCACTTGGAACGCGTTAAAGTAGGAACCAAGTTTTTTTGCCATGAAGGAGGGAAGCAAGTAGCCATGGGAGAGGTTACGAGAATCACAGGGTTATTTGTTCCGAGGGAATTTCGAGAATGATACATATCCAATCGGGTGGCCGGGGGCTGACCGACTAGGGCCAGCCCCAAGCTCCCACACCACCCCGCGTCAAAAGGGAAGCCGTGCATTGTGTCAGTACGTTCCAGCACTTCTGTATTTGGGTGTTTCTTAGATTCACTGCAGGACAGACGGGCTATCCGCGATGCAGGATTCGGCTCCTCTTTTCTGAGTCTGCGCTTCCTCCCGGGTCGGACATTGTCCTACCTGACTTCGTTGTTAAGGCCTTCACCCTGTCCGTGGCATTACCCCCGGCGTTTGGCTACGATGCCGTCTGCTGACTCCCCGGCCTCCTTGCGGTGCCGAGGTCTCCCCGGACCCACCTGCAGCGACTGCGTCGCAGACATTGCGGGCAGGTAAGGGAACGAACTTTCCCCACACGATGGACGCATGTACCGAATGAACTGAACGATAAGGCTTCGTGTTAGGTCGCACACTCACCCCATTCATCCGGCCTCCTATACGCTTCTTGTTCATCCGCCCATGAGTTTGCACTCCGGGTTGCCATTCCGCTTCGCTCCATTGCCACAACTTCGTGTGGCCGGTCTCCCTTCGGTCGGCTCTTTCCCACGCAACTTCGCAGTTACGCAGTTGCCTTCGGCTAGTACGTTTGTTTTCATCGTTCTATGTACAAGGGACTTTCACCCTATCAGTTCACGCCCATGCCGGGCATACGACCACCCGCCCGAATCAGCTGTCGCTGATCCGGCCAGCGTAAAAGTTAGGCTCAGAAATGAAAGCTATCGCAAGTCACCTCCTCATCATCGGTTTCATTTCGGCTGCAATTAGTAGTATCCGCGCTGGTGAGATCCACTCGATCATCCAAGAGGGTGATTCAGCCACGGCAATCAAACTGATCAAGGCCAACCCGAAGCTGATCAAAGAGACTGATAATTCAGAGCGCACTCCCCTGCACCTTGCTTCAAGATTCGCGAAGGCGGATCTCGTGAAGTTCCTCATCAAGAACGGAGCGGATCTAGATGCGCGTAGCTACAATAACTTTACCCCTCTCCATGTATGCTCGACAGCCGCATCTGCGGAGCTCTTGGTTAAATCTGGAGCGGACACTACGTTGATCGACAGTTGGGGGAAGACTGCTCTTCAGTATGCGATACTGCAGGGGCGCAAGGAAATCGCTGAGGCAATGATCGCGGCTGGTGCCAAAGTAGATCTCACAACCGCTACAGTACTGGGGAAGAACCAGATCGCCGAAAAGATCGTCAGGGAAAACCCAAAGCTTCTCAAGCCGACTCACCGCAGCGCACTGCACCGGAATGAATCGCCGCTGGGGATAGCCGCTTCTACCGGCAACCTCGAACTTACGAAGCTCTACCTGAGCCTTGGCGCCGATGTGAACGATACGTTTCATTACCCCTCGAATCATGGAGGTCACTTCACGCCACTCTCAAACGCAGTCTTCGCAGGCCATGAAAATATTACGGCCCTTTTACTTTCGAAGGGAGCTAATCCCAACGTGAAGGTCGGCAAATTTGAAGTGGATCTGCTGGAGTCTGTGCGTGAGTCTGGGACGCCCAAAATGATTGCGATGCTTGAGAAAGCGCGAACCAAGACTACCGAACAAGACGGTGGTGGCAAAGGCGAGTAAGCCCGCTAGTTCGCTTCGCCTGGACAGTCCCATCCCGCCCTGTCACACCTCAAACGTTATCCCACCTTCTAACATGAAACGAGAAACGAGATTCATCTGCGTCGAAGTTTGCATCAAAACCGATTCCGACTCTGACGATTTCGTTTCATACTTCGAAGCAGAGGGTCATTTCGTTCAAAAGCATCCTTCTGAGGATCATAAATGGTACATCTATTTTGACCCTACACCCTACAAGGATGCCAACATAACGATTCAGAAGATGTGTGAGATGATTGAAGGCCTGCCTTCCGTAGTCCGAAACTCCTGGGACAATGCTGCCCAACGCGAATTCTATGCAGGGTATGAAGTTGGAGAAACTCCTCAATGCTTTCAGGAGCATATAGATCTGAAAACACTCAAAGCTTGTGTCAAAGTGGGTGCAGGAATCGGATATGCACTTTACCCAGCATCCATTCCCGATGAAAGCTCATAACCACATCACCCACCCCGAACTCGCTGACGCGAGACCGGCCAGCGTAAATCGGTATCTCATTGAAACTCATGAATAAAAAAAGACCAAGCAAGCTTAGAATTTTCATGATCTTGTCATTCGTGGTTTTTCTTGCTGCACCGATCACAGGATTCTTCATGACACGAGGGCGCATGGTTGAATATCAGCGAAGTCGTGATGGCAGCTCTTCAGATACCGGCTCAGTTGTGCTTCAGCCAGTGAATGCTTATGAGATTGATGATAGGGAACCAGTAGGAAATGCTGAGCACCATTATGTTGGAGACCTTGCAACAGTCACTCGCCCTGGAAATACAGGGTTGGCACTTGGTGCATTGGGGTTTTTCTCGTGGCTCATTTCAGGGAGGATTTTAAGGATCAAAAAACGCCAGGAAAACCAGACGAATAAGGAAAGCGATTCCGAATAACCAAGCCACCCGCCGAAATCTGTTGTCGCTGATCCCGCCAGCGTAATTGTTGAACCTGAGGATAAAATGAGACTTACCTTGCTAATTTTTATGTCGGCATTGTTACTTGCTTGTCGTCATACTTCATCAAATAATACCTTATCTTTAAGGGGATGGTATTTGGAGGATTCTGAATACGATGTTGTTACAATATTCAAACCCGATGGTTCCTTTTGTATAGATTATGGAAACGGACCAGAAACTATCGGGACTTGGTCGAAAGAACAGGATGGCATCTACCTAGTAGAGTTCCGCTCTCAAAAGATGCTTGGCCGGCTTGAGGGTGAGAAATTCATATTACATAATGATCAAAATATTTTAACCTACAAGGTTAAGGGTGGATATGAGTTTCCTCGAGATTCTGTGGCAATTGAGCCCTCTCAGAGGGAACGAATTCTTGAAGCTATAAAATTCAAAGTTGAAGGCGAGGAACTGGTCGAGTTGATGGATGAATTGTCGCTTTCGGGTGCGTCTGAAGGAGCTCTTGATTACTTGAAATCGGAATTAGGCGTAAACCTTTCGTCGGCTTTGTTCATTTTGGATTGGCGAAATTTTGAAAATTTAAGTGTGAAGATTTACAGGGAGGATCTATCAAATAACCCTATAATCCCGATCGATTCCGTCGGAAATTTACGACCACTTCATCCTTGGGAATTGTATGTTGATCGTCGAATTTTCAGCGGGCAGTCATTGGTGAAGCTGGAACATATCCAAAGACTTAGCCTGCGAGACGATTATTTTCTGGAGTGTGAGTTTTTAGTACCGAAATATGCCTCAGGCACTTTCCTAATAGGACCTAATAATACAGTATTTCTGATGCAAGAAACTGAGGATGACCAAAGAATAATTGAATTAGAAACTCTATTCGTTCCGGAGAATATGTGATAGTTCAACAATAAAACCCACCGAACCGAGAGTACTCGGTCCGGTGGGTTAAGACGTTAGCGTACCCTTGTTGCTTAAGATGCCAGATCTATATCAAATCAGAGCGAATTTTGACCGCGATACGATAGTGATGTATCAAGCGTATTCTGATGCGATCGCGGAGCCGGCGGTAAGAAATCAAAGATTCCAGGCCCCGTTTTCATTTTCCAGAATGACTTGGATCAAACCGTCTTTCTTTTGGTTAATGTACAGGAGTAACTGGGGGCAAAAACCAAATCAGAACAGGATACTGGCGGTCCATATACGGCGTTCGAGCTGGGAAAAGGCACTATCGTTAGGGGTGCTTACGTCCCCGGAAAATAAGATTCATGGTTCAGGCGAAGAGTGGAATCAACTTTTCCAAAAGGCAAAGGTGCATGTGCAATGGGATACTGAGCGAAGCGCAAGAGGTGCAGCCCTGAATTATTTCAGCATTCAAGTTGGGTTGAGTCGCGATATTATTGAGGAATATGTGAACGAATGGGTAGTGAATATCGATGATGTTACTCCGCTAGTCCACAAGCTTAATAGACTGAGAAAATCTGGTGATAAGAATTTTTCAAAACACTTACCTATTGAAAGGCCATACCCAGTACCTCAAGGTATAGGAGATCATTTAATGATTACGTGCGTAGCTCCATCGCCGAAGAACAACGGAAAACGAAAAAAAGGACGGCGATCATGAAGCTTGATTCAACAACACCAATCACTCGAACTCGCTGACGCGAGTCCGGCTATCGTCACCGTTGCTATGAAGTGCAAATGCTCAAACTTACCTGATGCCTTCTATCTGGACGATGGTCCAAAGGGATTCGAGGAGAGTTTGGCGCGTTTGGATTCTGGGAGCTGGATCTGGTTGGGTGAATGTCGTGAATGCGGAATGCTTTGGGCAATAGACGAGTGGGATAAATATCATATTCAAGTTGTCAGCAGAGTAGAGTCTCGGGCGACCTGGGAATCCTCAACAACCGAAACGCGCAGAAAGAAACTTCTGCTGGAGAATCGAGGTGGGGTATCAGAAAAGAAGTGCATATGGGCTGGCTGCGACCAACTAGCTGTTCTTGGATCTGTTTATTGCATCGATCATCTCTATGCGACCGGAGCGCGTAAATGACACTTTATAACCAGACCAACCGACCGAACTCGCTGACGCGAGTCCGGTCATCGTAATCGTTATGGCAGAAAGAAGACTTATCGATCATCCTCAAAATCCGGTAGTCCGGAGGTCATACGCATTTGTGCTCTCCGAGAACGCGCGACGACGTTTTCGTGAAGCAGGCAAAGAAGATTTATTTAGGTATCTGCAGGAAGAAACTATCGTCATCATGACCGAACCTCTTCAGTACGATACTGAAGTCGAAGGTTGGCGCCCCCTGATCAAGGAAAGATGCAAGACCGCCTTTCGAGCCAAGGTTGATCTAGATGACTACGCGGAAATACTGGGAGAGAAGTGCTTGGAAGACGGCGAGATGGAGAAGTGGTGGTCCATGAATGAGGCGGAAATAGTGGAGATCCCGTATGATTGGGGCAGCGATACCTAGCCATAACCATAGGATCGTGTGGAACTGGTATTGCTCGCTGCGCTCGCATACCAGTCCCACATCCTAGACGTAGTAACAAAAAAATATGAGCTCAAATCAATACAGTTCCAAATTTCAAGAATATGTACAATCAATAATCGATGGTCTTGAAGAAAAGTTAGAAAGAGAGGTTTCCAAAACAGAAATTAACTCTTTGTATAATGCTGGTACTTTTATGTTTCTCGAAACCATTGATATGGCAATTTACTATTTCAAAACAAAAGAAGAACTTGAAACTAAACTAAAAGATTTTTGTAATGCATGTGACAATCGCTTTATTGACTCAAAGAAACATATAATTGAACGATCAGTAGAGATAATCAAAAGACAATTAAGTTCCAAAGAAAAAGATTTAATCGCATTATCAAAAAACACTTACGAATTAGATATTTTGATCGAGAGCTGGATTGTAAACTAACAACCTATAACAATTAGATCAACCTAATAGCTTCCATTCGCAAGCTCATTCCAGCTATAGGTTATCTAGGACGTTATACAGTATGAAACAGTTCATGATACTTTTTATCGTCTTGTTTACAGCCTGCGCTACGGATAGTTTAACTGACAGAGAAAAGGTCCACCTAATGACGGGCTTCTGCAGGGCGGATCGTTGGCAGGGAATGCCATTCGTGATCGATGTGGCGCATGAGCAGGGCATGATCGAGCTCGACGGATCCTTCAGGAAAACGACTTCGGTCGGCAAAGTAAGAGGAGTGCGCCTGCAATACTTCTAAAGAGGAGACCTGCCACTGGGGCACCTTCAACAGCAGGCCGTCCATGAGGGTGGAATCCGGTCTGCCGGAGTACCCGACAGCCCCTTCTTCAAAAAAGCGGGAAGCTTCTTCGAGGGAAGCAAAGATGGAGCTGGCCGGAAAGGATGTGCCGCTTTTCAACGCAAGGTCCACCAGGGCTTCCGATGCGTCATCCGGGTGAACCTGCATGCGGATCTCATTCCCGTCATCCGCAACCTCAAAACGGGCATGATGATGAACACCGGGAAAGACCCGCCCGCCGGCCCAGGCATTCATGCGGGAATCGGTATCCCGCCTGGGAATATACACGCCCTCTTTCTGCTCGCCTTGCTCTTCCCACTGCACGGCAAAGCGGTGTGCCGCATTTTCACTGGAGATGCCCAGCACGCCGGGCATGCCCTTGGGACGTAGTTGCTCCAGGCGGATCAGACAGATACCTACCACGGCATGTCCCTGCTGCAGTTTCGGACGAAAGGGCTGCGGAAGCTCTGGCTGAAGCAGCTCAGGGTCCATGCGGTAATTGAGCAAAATGCGGCGCCGAATGATTCCACGAAGCGTAGGGATGTTCATAGAGCCAGGATAGCCCACATTTCTCTAAATTCAGAAATGAATGAACAGTTTTTTCTTAACGATCCAAGGTTTGCTGAAAGAGGGCTTTCCGCAAGTCCCGGGGTGCTTCGCTCTCCTCCACTTCCAGCATGCGGCCCCGGCATTCCAGACCGGATGCAAGCGCAAGCAGATACAGCAAGGCCATAAAAGCCGAAATGGGAGAAAGGGCCGCCTCCCCGGAGAGAGCCTTCCCCGCAGGCAGATCGAACAACAGGATTTTGAACAGAAACAGCAAAGCCCCAGCCAGATGCAGAACGACCAGAACACGGAGCCATTGAGGTACAAAGCGCATCCGCTGACGGGGAAAGCGAAATTCGTCATCAAAGGAACTGCGACTCGGCAAAGCGACTACCAAAGGGAGCATCAGTAGAAACGGCAGAAGCACGTACAGCAGCATCCCGATGTTGTGCTCCAATAAGAAGCCCCGCAGAGGCGAGGGAATCTGCACGGCGAGACTAAAGCACCAGCCACAGCAGGAGAGGATCAGAGCAAAGAGAGCGACAAATTTCATAAAGGGTCAATGCGAGGGGAGAGACTGGATAACCAGTCCTTGCCCGAAACGCAACTGCTCTTCGATCAAAGCTTTAAGCTGGCTTTTCCTGCGTGCATAGCCGGAGCTTTGCTCAGCGGAAGGAATGGACAATAACTCCTGAAGGATCCGAAGATCTTCTACGGGGATCAGCTCTTCCTGGTCATCCTCCCACCAGCCTTCCATCTTGGCATGTTCCCACAAAAATTTGGGAATCTGTTCAGGCTGAAAGGCCTCGACCTGAGCATACAGTTCCCCCAGAAGCAGGTCCATTTCGCCCAGATTCAACACCAGGTTTTTCTCCAACCCTGCCCCTGCGCGCGTGCCCCGGAAGCAACAGGCCGCTTGCACATGGAGACTGCCCATTTCCGTGGCCGTTTCCTCCAGCATGCGTTTCAACTCCGCATCCTGTTCGGAAGAGCTTAAGGTATCCCAGCGTTTACGCACCCGACTCTCCATGGCAATCACCCAAAGATTCAGAGCCAACAACAGCAATGCATAACAGATCCCGCCAAGCGCAAGGAGCTTCCACGCCTTCGCAAGCCCCAACTCCGCCCACAACAACACAAACAGCAACAAAAAGAGCCACAGAGATCCCCACAATACCTGAGTCTTCCGCCCTAGACTCTCCAGTTTCGATCTTCCCCGTTTCCGCATCACTCCAGAGTATTCAAGAGCAGCAGACAAGGCAAGCCCTTGCCTGAGATCCCTCCCATGAGCTTCCAAGCCGATTTCGGGTAACGTAGATTTGTTTTCCCTGCCATGGCCACTTCAGCTATTCTGGATCCTTCAGTCCCTACAAGGGCTGCAGCTGTTGTAGCGACCTGTCATGTTCTTTTCTCTTCTCATCTCCTTGCTGTTCGCCCTCCTGTTGAGCTGTGGGGGCTGGATCCTGGCCAGCCGTCTTCAGCAGCATCTTAGCTCCAAAGCCCGAAACCTGTGTTTCCTCTTCGGGCTCCTGCTGGTTCTCCTGCGGGTGATCCTGATGCGGAACCCGGCTCTCGTGAATGGAACAGGAGTCGTAGCTGCGACTTGGTATCATCTCAGTGAATGGATGCTTCTTGGGTTCATCCCTTTTTTCGTTCGCCTGGCCAGTTCCAGCCTGAGTTCCTCCACCCTTCGGATTGGCGTCTTCCTCTGTGCCGCGCTGCTGTTATTTCAGCAAAGTTATGGCAAACGTCTGGGCAGCCTGCTTCAATTTCGAAGGATCCAAGCGATGTCAACCCGATGGAGTGAGGACGCCGTCTGCCTACAAAATAGTTCCTACACCTGTGGTCCTGCAGCAGCTGTGAGCGCTCTTCACCACATGGGCATTCAGGCAGAGGAGGCCGATCTAGCTCTGGCCGCGTTCTGTTCAAGCATCAGCGGAAGCCAAGCCGCAGATCTCAGTTCAGCCATCCAAGGCCTGTACCAGCTCCCCTGTCGCGTCTATACGGGGAAGCAGATGCAGAAACTTCGTGAGGCAGATGCCGCCCTGCTCAAGATTTCCTTACGAGGACTTACCCATCACTGGGTGGCGCTACTCGAATGGGAGGGGGATGAGGTGATCCTAGGCGATCCACTCTATGGACGCAGCCGCATGCATGTAAGCCAAGTGGATGCCATCTGGACGCATAGCGCTATCCTGATCCAGCAGCACCCATGAGCGGGGAGCCATGGGGAGAAAAATCCTTCAGGGTCCGTCCACCCTGTCCTGCAGAGCTGCCTTAGCCCCAAACCACCTCAGACAAGGCCAGCAACTGCTCCCACAGACGAGGCAGATCCTTCAACGGAATCAGATTGGCTTTATCGCTTTTGGCTTCTTCCGGTCGCACATGGGTTTCCATAAAAAAGCCATCCAAGCCCACCGCTGCAGCGGCCCGGGCGAGATAGGGAACCTGATATCCATCCCCCGCAGTGATGCCATTGCCGGCACCGGGGCGCTGTACGCTGTGGGTGGCATCAAAGATCACCGGCCATCCGTACTCGCGCATGTCCACCAAACCCCGCATGTCCACCACGAGATTGTTATATCCAAAACTGCTGCCCCGTTCCGTGAGCATGATGCGTTTACTGCCGCTTTCTTCCAACTTGTTCACCACCGGTCCCATATCTCCGGGGGCGAGAAACTGGCCCTTTTTCACATTGACCACTGCCCCGGTAGACGCAGCCGCCTGCAACAGATCAGTTTGACGACATAGAAAGGCGGGAATTTGAAGGATATCCGCCACCTCGGATACGGGAGCCGCCTGTTCCGGGGTATGGATATCGGTGAGGATGGGCAGATCGAACTGACTCTTCACCTCCTGCAACATGGCCAAGCCTTCTACCAGTCCTGGTCCGCGGAAGGAACTCAATGAGGTCCGGTTCGCTTTGTCAAAACTGGCTTTGAACACCAGCGGGACCTGCTCGCGCCGGGACCATTCAGCCAAGGCCTCAGCAATCTCCAGCAACACATCCCGACTTTCGATCACACAAGGGCCGGAAATCAGAAAAGGGCCACGGCCTCCGCCCAGGTTGAAGGGTCCAAGATCAATCGGTTTGGTGGCTTTAACCAACATCGCTACGTTTCCTTTCCGCCCAAAGTACTCGGGCTCGTTCTAAATCTTCCGGAGTATCAATACCGGGTTCGGGTGCATTCGCAGGCAAGACCCGAATGCGACTGCCATCTGCCAGGGCACGTAACTGCTCCAATTTCTCCAGCTGCTCCAAGGGATGAGGCTGAAGTTCTTTCCAGCGAAGCAATTGCGCCCGGGTGTAGGCATAGAGCCCCAGATGTCGCTGGTAGAGACCGCTGGCCAAAGCTTCCTCCGGACGGAGATCACGTGCATGGGGAATCACGGCCCGGCTAAAATACAGCGCTTCCCCCGCGTCATTCATCACCACTTTGACCACAGAGGGATCCTGTAATTCCTCCACGGAACGAATCGGGGTACAGGCCGTGGCCATGTCAGCCTGGCCATCTTGGAGCGAGGCCAGCACGGCTCCGGCTAGCTCCGGATCCAAAAAGGGTTCATCGCCCTGCACATTCAGGATGAGGTCAATATCCGGCTCAGCCTCCAAGACTTCGACAATGCGGTCCGTCCCACTGGGGTGATCTGCAGAGGTCATCCGCAACTCAAATCCGGATTCCGACAGAGCCTCGGCAATACGCTGATCATCCGTGGCTACACAGAAACGCTCCACTCCAGGAATATGCCGAGCCTGCTCTGCCGTTCTCCAGATCAGGGGGCGGCCACCCAAATCGGCCAACATTTTTCCGGGACATCGTTGACTGGCATATCGGGCGGGAATCACACAAAGGCATCGCATGGCCTACCCCTTCCGAAGCGCAGGGGGAAAGTCGAGCGAATTAGAGCTCGATTGGCAACTCCTCCTTTAGGGAGGGATCACTGTCCACGGCTTTCTTCAGGAGCAAGGCCGCCCGAACCTGTTTATTGAGATCATGTGCGGCCATGCCGCCCTGAAAGAGGGTGCGAGCCGGCCAGTCATCCAGCGGAAATTCCACTTCCATCATCAGGTTCCAGATTTCATCTTTCTCTCCCTGCTCGTGGTACAGGTCCACAAGATTGCAGAACTCAGCCAGGCTGGAGTCCGCCTGGTAGGCCCGACGCCCATAGCCCAAAGCCCGGTCCGGATCCGTGGAACGGCTGACCCGTGCCAACCAGCGAAGCGCCGGCACATTATCCCGGTCCCGATCCAGCGCGAGACGTAGCTCGTCCACCCCTTTATCCACATAGCCCTGAATGATGTAGTTTGCCCCCCGCGCGAGATGTTCTGAGCTCGAATCACTGTGAGAAAGATGCTGCAAACGCAGTGCATCCGCGCGGGCGCCCTGCAAATCACCCGCCGCCGCCTCCAGTTCCATGCGCAGCACGTACAATTCGATCCGGGCATCCGCCTCAAAGTAGGGCATCCACTTTTCCGCTTTCTCGAGGGCATCCATCGCTGCATCATGATCCCGCAGCACATAAGCATGCTCCCCGGCGGCCATCATCTCTTTCCAGGCCTCTCCGCCCATACTACGATAGCGCCAGCCGGGCCAAAAAATCTGCAAGACCCAACAGAGGGCGGTCAAACTCATGACCATCAACACCGGGGAAATTCCCTGGACCAGACCATGTCGCTTGATCGCTGCACAGACCCGGAAACTGCCCCAGAAACAGAACACCGGTACCAGCCATTTCATTAAATCCGGAAGCACAGGCGGCAAATTACCGCGAAAGAAGGCCTCAGGTTCCCCCATGCCCAACATGAGAATGACGGCGAGAAACAGATTGAGCGGCATAAATGCAGTGAGCAGGATGCGCATAGCCGCCAACAGGCTCATCCGTCCACCAAAGAAATAGGTAATGCCGTAAAGGGCAGCAGAGCCACAAACCAACATGGTTACCGCTCCCCAGGCAGGCAGCAGCAGCAGTTTGATAAAAAAGAAGCCTTCAAACAAACTCAGGGGTGGCATGGGCTGCGTATTCAGCAGGGGGTAAAACCAGGCCATCAGCGAAATCGCCATCAGCATTAAGGACAGCAGAAAGCTTTGTGCGGACCAGTGGGGAAGCACCCCATTGGCAAAGCGGCCAAAATCCAGGAAAAACCAGTTGATCTTCTGCAAAAATCCGCTGGGAATGTCCTCAGGCCGTTCCGGAGTGACCTCTAACTCTACCATGCGGGTCGCACCGGGTCGGGTGGAATCATGCACCCGGGCGATGGCTACAGGAAGTGAACTGGCGTAAGGGGAATCTCCCCGGGAGTCGCGGAGATCGTCGCGGTCAAAGAATTCTCCGGCCTCCTCCCGCGCATGAATTCGGGCCATGGCCTGCGTTAACCCAGCAGTGCTGGACGCAGACGACTCCGAGGGGGGGCTTTTAGATTCTCCAGGGCGAACTCTGGAGGGTTTCTTTCCTTTACCACCCCGCCCCTTTCTAAAGGCCGAAAATCGGGACATAGTTCAACAGTAGCGGCTTCCGGCCTGCTTGCAACGTCAAAGCGTGATGGCCGGGAAAGAACTCTCCCGATCTTGCGGGAAATCGCGTGTTTTGAATCGAAATGCCGGGGGAAGTCCGGATCCATGCTACAAAGCCGGATTCTAAACAGCTTGTTTACACAGAAAACCTTGACCTTCCGACGGACTGTGAAAGGAGGAAGCCATGAAACGATTTCTTTTTGTTTGTGCTCTGGGCGGGTTGCTTGCCGGATGTGGCGGTGGCGCGAAACGTGAATTTGTCTCCATTGGCACCGGTTCTCAAACCGGGGTGTACTATCCTGTAGGCGGCGCAATCAAACGCTTGCTCGAATCAGATGAGAGCAGCACCATCAACGTGTCCGTGGCCGTGAGCTCCGGTTCTGTGCAAAACATCAATGATGTGCTCCAGGGAAACATTTCCTATGGCATCGCCCAGTCTGACCGGCTCTACCAAGCGGTACATGGCCTCTCCAACTGGGAAGGCAAACCCCAGCCTGCCCTGCGTTTTGTGTTCAGTCTGCATCCGGAAGTGGTCACACTGATTGCGGCCAGCGATACCGGCATCCAGTCCATCGACGATCTCAAAGGGAAAACCGTGAACATCGGCAATCCCGGTTCCGGTCAGCGGGGCAATGCCCTGGACATTCTGAACAGTGCCGGCATCGACCCGGAACAGGATATCAAAGCCGAATCTCTGACGGTCAGTGAATGTGCAGGCATGCTGCAGGATGGTCGTATCGATGCCTATTTCTACACTGTGGGTCATCCCAATGGCAGTATTACGGAAGCCAGTACCGGACGCCGTGAAGTACGTTTTGTTCCGATTGAAGGCATGGACAAGTTGATTGCAGCCAGCCCCTTCTATGCAGAAACCCAGGTCCCGGTAGACCTGTACCCCAAAGCAGAGCAGAGTGGCGAGGTGAAGAGCATTGGCATGCTGACCACCTTTGTCACCCATGCTGACCGGGATGAGGAACAGGTATACCAATTGGTCAAGACCGTGTTCGAAAATCTCGAGATGCTGCAGAAGCAGCACCCCGCTCTGCAGAAGCTCACTCCCGAAGGAATGCTCAAAGGAGCCACCGCTCCTTTGCACCCCGGAGCCGAGCGTTACTACAAAGAAGCCGGTTTACTCGGCGAATAAGCAGCATCTCTCCCGACTTGACGGGACCCCAAACGCACCTTACAAGGGAAAATTCGCTCTTTCCCGACATTTTCCCCTAGGAACGTTTTTGTATGGCAACCAAGACAACCGGCTCCGCCAAGAAAAAAACCACTAGCAAAGCTTCATCCTCTTCGACTGCTAAGAAGAGTTCTGCCAAAAAAGCCAGCACGGCCAAAAGCACAGGCAGCAGCAAAGCCGCTGCCGCAAAAAGCAGCACGAAAAAAAGCAGCGCTAAAGCTTCCGCGAGCAAAGCCGCTCCGGCAAAAACTTCGGCCAAGAAAAGCAGCAGTAAAAAAGCTGCAGCTCCGAAAGCCGCTGAAGAGGCCGCTCCCAAAAGCAAAGCCACGGCCAAACGCAGCAGCAAAAAAAGCGCCGCCGCGAAAAGTGACGCAGCTCCCAGCAAAGTGATGAGCACCGGCAATAAGCAGTGGGACCGTCAGTTGGCCCCGCTGATTCAGCGTGGTCGCAAAGAAGGCTATGTGCTGCAGGAGGATCTCGCAGCCCGTCTACCCGGTAAGGAAGACATGGCCGATGAGCTGGACAGTGCACTGCTCTTGTTCAAAGGCATGAGCATCGAAGTGCTGCAGCCAAACGAAGTGGAAGCTTTCCGTCAGCGCAAGCAGCACGAGGCCCGCGAAAAAGTAGCCGAAAAGATGGACGTTCTGGACGATCCCGTCCGCATGTATCTCAAATCCATGGGCCAGGTGCCCCTGCTTACCCGCGAAGAGGAAGTGGAAATTTCCAAGCGGATTGAAGAAGCAGAAATCCATACCTGCCGTATTTTCAACCGGATGGGCTGCTCTGCCGAAGCATATCTCGGCCTGCTCGACCGTCTCGAGAAGCAGGAAGAGCGTTTCGACCGCATCATCAACGACAAACACGTCGAAAGCCGCGAAAAGTATTTCAAAGTCCTGCCCCGCATTATCAGCACCATCGAGAAGTCCCATGAGGGCTGCCTCGAAACCTTCAAAAAACTGCGCAAAGCCAAAGATTCGGACAAAGCCAAGTTGGAGAAGGAGCTGAACCAGTGGCGGGATAAATTGGCCAACAGCTACGAAAAACTCTATCTCAAGCAGAAAGCCATTGAGGATCTGGTTGAGCATGCCGCTACCTATCAGGAAGAGTACAGCGAACTCAACACCCGCAGTTCCCGTATGACCAACCCCTCCTCCAAAACCTACCAGTCCATTGTGGCCCGGATGGAGGAAATGGAGTGGATCCTGTGCATGGAGGGGGATGAATTCCTGGATGCACATCAGGAACTGCGCAACTGGATGCGCTTGGGACTGCGTGCCAAAACGGAAATGGTGGAGGCTAACCTCCGCTTGGTCATCAGTATCGCGAAGAAATACACCAACCGCGGACTCTCCTTCCTCGACCTCATTCAGGAAGGAAACATGGGTCTGATGAAAGCGGTGGAGAAATTCGAATACCGCCGTGGCTATAAGTTCAGCACCTACGCCACCTGGTGGATCCGTCAGGCCATTACCCGTTCCATCGCCGACCAGGCCCGGACCATTCGAATCCCGGTGCATATGATCGAGACCATCAACAAGCTGATGCGCATGCAGAAGCAGTTGGTGCAGGAATTGGGTCGCGAGCCAACTCCGGAAGAGCTCTCCGAAGAGATGACCATGCCCGTGGACCGCGTGCGTGCTATTCTGAAGATTGCCCAGCAGCCCATTTCCCTGCAATCGCCCGTAGGTGACTCCGAAGATACCAGCTTTGGCGACTTTATTGAGGACAAACAGGCAGACAGCCCCTCCGACATGACCGGACACAGTCTGCTGCGCGAGCGCCTGAAAGAAGTTCTCACCACGCTGAGTGAGCGCGAACAGGATGTGCTCAATATGCGCTTCGGCCTCAAAGACGGTTACGGCCACACCCTCGAGGAAGTGGGCCGCAAGTTTAACGTGACCCGTGAGCGTATCCGCCAGATCGAGGCCAAGGCCTTGCGGAAGATGCGTCACCCCACCCGTCTCCGCAAACTCGAAGGTTTCCTCGAATCCAATGCCTGAGTCCCCCCTCCCCCCTGACTGGACGCTCCCACAACTCTGGGCGGATGCTGCCGCCCGCTTTGCGGAACTTCCCGCGATTCTCGAAAGCGAGAAGAGCTGGAGCTTCGCAGAAATTGACCAGCTCTCCACTCGGGTAGCTGCAGGATTGTGTGAAGATGGCCTGCAATGCGGGGACCGGGTCGGACTGTATTGTGCAAACTCCGCGGCTTTTGCCATCTCCTACCTCGGCATTGTCAAAGCCGGTGGGGTGGTGGTGGCCATGCACCTGCTCTACCATCCCAAAGAGCTGGCCTGGATTCTACAGAATGCCGAAGCCAAACGACTGATCTACCTGTTCCCCTTCGAAGCGGCTGTGGACCAGATCGCTGCAGAAATGCCCGAGCTGGAACGCATCTACCGAATCGGTGGCGAACCGCATGCCAGTCACGCCAATTGGCAGGCGCTCTGCGCCAGCAGCGCCCCGGCGCCTGAGCCAGAGCTGAACCCGGCCGAAGATCTGGCCGCCCTGCTCTACACCTCCGGCACGACCGGACGCCCCAAAGGAGCGATGCTCACCCACCGCAATCTGGTGCAGAACTCCTTCTCCGTAAAAGAGGCTCTGGGCCTGGAGCCCGGGAAAGACCGCATGCTGGTGGCCCTGCCCATGTTCCATGCCTTTGCTGCCATGGTCGGACTGCTCTTTCCCCTTGGACATGGCTGCAGCCTGATTCCGGTGGCCAAATTTGATCCTGCCGGCGTGGCCAATGCCATTCAGGAACACGGGGCCACCGTCCTCCCGCTGGTCCCCAGCATGTTTCACGGTCTATGCCTGCTGCCCGAGGGAGAAGAGGAGAAACTCAGCTCTATCCGCCTCTGCATCTCCGGCGGAGCAGCGATGCCCGGAGCTATTCTGGAACGCTTTGAGCAGAAATTCGGCCTGCCCATTAATGAAGGAGACGGCCCTACTGAATGTTCCCCGGTAACCTGCGTCAACCCCATTGGAGGCCCGCTGCGCCTGGGTTCGGTCGGCTTCCCGGTTCCCCGCGTGGAGATGAAGATTCTCGATACGGAAGGCCAGGAACTCCCCACTGGAGAAGCGGGTGAAATCTGCGTACGCGGTCCCAATGTGATGAAGGGCTACTGGAAGTTGCCCGAGGAGACCGAAGCCTCCTTCTTTGGCGACTGGTTCCGTACCGGCGATGTCGGTCATGTGGACGAGGACGGCTATTTCTACATCGTGGATCGCATCAAAGATATGATCATCGTCAACGGGATGAACATCTACCCCCGGGTCATTGAAGAAGTGTTGCACCGCCATGCGGATATTGAAGAAGCCGCTGTGGTCGGCGTGCCGCATCCCACCCGGGGAGAACGCCCCGAAGCCTGGTTGCGCCTTCGCGAAGGGGCCGAATTGGATACCGCCGCGTTACGCAGCTATTGTAAAGGCGAACTGGGTCAGCATGAAATTCCCCGACGCTTCCATGCCGTCGAGGCACTGCCCCGAAATGCCACAGGGAAAATCAACAAACGTGAACTGCGGCGCCAGGGCGAAGAGGAACGCGGCGTCTCTACAGGAGAATCCGCATGAAAACCCTCGTCACTGCTTTAGCCAACCAGAAAGGTGGCGTGGGCAAAACCACCACCAGTGTAAACCTCGCTGCCGCTTTGGCCGCTCGCGGCTTTCAAACTCTGCTCATTGACCTGGATCCGCAAGCCAACGCCACTTCCGGCCTGGGACTGGATAAAACCAGTCCCGAAAGTATTTACCCAGTTCTCCTGGGCGAACGCAGCATGGAAGAAGTCATCGCAGCCACCCAGGAAGAGAATCTCTTCGTGGTACCGGCGGAACTTGATCTCGCAGGGGCAGAAATTGAAGTCGCCCGGATGGATAACTACTTGGACCGCCTTCGCGATGCGCTCAAGCCCGTGGTCGATTCCAAACGCTTTGATTTTATCTTTTTGGACTGCCCTCCTTCGTTGGGGCTGCTTTCCCTGAACGCCCTGAGCTGTGCAAATACCTTGCTGGTTCCCCTGCAGTGTGAATACTACGCCCTTGAAGGTTTGAGTGTCATCACAGATATGGTCATCAAAATTCAGGAAAGTAGTAACCCAAAGTTACGTCTGGACGGAATTCTTTTCACCATGTTTGATGGTCGCACAAACTTGTCTAAGGATGTGGTGGAGGAAGTTCGGAATCATTTCGAGGACGGTTTGTATCGATCCGTAATTCCCAGAAATGTCCGACTTAGCGAAGCTCCATCTCACGGCTTGAGTATTTTCGGATATGCGCCAAGTTCCAACGGAGCAGCGGCCTATCTCGATTTATCCAGGGAATTTACCGAACGCCACGGCCGCGGAGATTAAGCCATGAAAATCAGACTGTTGTTGATCCTGTGTCTCAGCCCCCTTCTTCCTGCACAAATCAACATCGGTCGAGGCCGGGCCCGCACGCTCTATGATCAGCATTGCGCGGTCTGCCATGGCAAAAACGGCAACAACGGGATGGGCGGCTCCTTAGTCGCACCTCCTTTTCAATATGGTCGGGGGGATGATGAGATGGCGGCCCTGATTCGCGACGGGATTCCCGACCTGGGCATGCAGGCCTTCGGGGATACGCTCAATGAAAAGCAGATCCGCTCGCTGGTGATCTTTATTCGCGAGTTAGAGGAGATTCACAAAAACACGCCGCCGGTCAAACCGGTGCAGGGCAAAGTTGACACCAGGCTCCAGAGCTATGAGTTGAGGGAACTTGCCCGAAGCCCAGGAAAAATGTGGGGCCATGTTCCCCTGCCTGAGGGCGGGTTTTTGGCTACAGAAATTGAGGGCAAACTCTATCAGATTAGCGCTGAGGGACAGCGACGGGAAATTGCGGGAATCCCTCCCTCCGTTCGCTTTGGCCAGGGAGGCTTACTGGATGTGGCCCTGCACCCGAATTACCCCAAAGAACCCTGGATCTATCTGACCTTAAGCGGTGGATCCGACCGTCAACTCATGACCGAATTGCACCGGGGGCAGATTCAAAACGGGCAGTGGCAGAACAATGAGGTGCTCTTCCGGGTGCCCGCCAATCTGCGCAGTCGTGCCGGCCAGCATTTCGGCAGCCGTATCGCCTTCCGGGGAGACAAGATCTTCTTCAGCATCGGAGATCGTGGCTCCCAGAATCTGGCTCAGGATCTGAAACGCCCCAATGGAAAAATCTACCGCCTGAATCTGGATGGCAGCATCCCGGAGGATAACCCATTCCTACAGCGGGGACTTCCTGCAATTTGGAGTTGGGGACATCGGAACCCCCAGGCACTCACCCTGCGTCCGGGCACAGATGAACTGTGGAGCACCGAACACGGCCCCCGCGGCGGAGACGAATTAAACCAGATCCGCAAGGGACTGAACTATGGGTGGCCGGTCATTACCCACGGCATGAACTACAACGGCAGCCCGATCACCCCCCTGCAGGAAAAAGAAGGAATGGAAAGCCCGGTTTTCCATTGGACCCCGTCCATTGCGGTCTGCGGGATGGCTTTTGTTCACAACAGTTCCTTGGAAGCCTGGAATGGAGATCTCCTGGTCGGCGGATTGCGTTCCCAACGCATTGAACGTCTTCGCCTGAATGCCGCCGGTGAGGTTGAAGATCGGGAAATCATTCTCGAAAACGCCGGACGGGTACGGGATATCCGCTGTTCTCCGGATGGACGGGTCAGTGTCATTCTCGAAGGCCGTGGCAGCCGCCTGGTAGAGTTCGTGCCCATCTCCAAGACTCCCTGAACATGATGCCTGGTCTAGGGAGCTCCAAGCTGAGGGAGGGCTCCTTCCACTCCAACCCGAAGGGCATGCCGCCATGCTCATAGGCATTCTTCTGGTCATTGCCTGTGGGTTGATGTGGTCTTCAGTAGGGATTCTCTCCAGCACGATTGCCCGGAAGGGCTATGATTTTCTGGGGATCCGCATTCGGGTGACTTCTGTCGCCACTTTGATTGGCTGGGTCTGCTTTCCCCGCTGGACTGAGTTGCCAAGCGTGAACTTGGGGGAGCACCTGGATTTGGCCTTGTTATTAATCCCAGCAGCCATGATCGGTGGGCTGGGTATTTTCCTGATTAATCAGGCTATGCGGCGTGGCCATAACGGTGCTTGTTGGACCCTGAGTCAGTCAGCGATGATTGTCCCCTTTGTCATTAGCTTACTCTTCTGGGGAGAAGCCCTGACGCTGGGCAAAACCCTCGGCATTCTGCTCAGCCTCGGCGCCATTATTTCTTTCGGCAAGGATCAACAAGGGCAGCCCCATAGCGACGAGGCTTTTCGTATAGGCTGGTTTCCCCTGGCGGCACTCGCCTTCTTTTGCTTGGGCGTACAACAGACGCTGATGATCCTTCCTTCCCGTTATGAATCCTTGGCTGACCCCCTGGCATTACGCACCCCCTTATTGCTGACCGGTATCTATTTTATCAACCAACTCCTCTACTGGATTCAGGGAGGACATCCCGGAAAACGCCCCCTTCCCATGATGCTGTACTGGTGCTGCATTGCAGTCTGCAGTCAGGGTATCATCTTTCTCGGCATCGATCGCCTCGAAGCACACAACGCCGCAGGAATTGCTTTCCCCATCGCCATCAGTGCCTGTGTCCTTGGTTTCGCGCTCTACAGTCTTTTGATTCTGCGGGAGAACAGCAGTTTGCTCCAAAAAGCGGGTATGTGTTGTGGTGTGGTTGGAATTGTGGTGATGTCTTTTTTCTAAGGAAGAAGCAGGGGGCAAGAAGCCCTTCTGGCTTCGATCCTGGCGAGTTGAGAACAGAACCTAGCGGAAAGTCCGTCAGCTCATTTCCACACACATGTGCCTCACATCACTCAAGCTATTGGCATTTCGTTTTACCCGTCCATGAACATAAACTCTCCTGTGATCATTCCCCCAGAACGCTACCCGGACTACGCAGAGCAACTGATGCAGATCCGCTACCAGGTCTTTGTTCAGGAACAGGGCGTTCCCCCGGAACTGGAACGGGATGCTCTGGATCCTCTTTGTATCCATGTACTTTTGTTCGAAGAAGGCCAGGCACTGGCCACAGGACGCATGCAGGCCGATGGACATATCGGCAGAGTTGCCGTACTGCCGGCTTGGCGGGGACGTGGCTTCGGTCGCAAGGTCATGACGAGTTTGTTGGCATATGCCCTTCAGCTTCCCCTCGAACGGGTTTGGCTATCCTCTCAATGCCATGCCGTTGCCTTTTATGAGTCTCTGGGATTTTCCAGCTATGGCGAGCGCTTTATGGAGGCCGGGATCGAGCACATTCACATGGAAAAGCGGCTCTGAAGCGCAGACGCGTTGCGCAGAGCCGCTTTCCATGAGCAAGGCTGCTCCTCTATCCCTGCATCCAGAATCCCCCTCTTACGGTATCCAGACTTCTACCCGGTAAAATCCTGCATCCGCTACCGGCAGATCGAGATCACTCCCGTCACTGTTCCATTGCTGCAGCTCAATCCAGGTGAGATCCGTCAGCGACTCTTTTCGGCTGACCCGATACTGCCGCCCAGAAACCGTTGGCGCCTGTAGGCGCATTCCAGAGGGAGTGCTCAGCATGCGCACGGCAAGAACATCCTGCGCGTTATCCGGATTGGTCCCGGCTTCACCTTCATGATCATCACTGACGCCGTCACTGTCCCGGTCGAGTCCGGAGGAAAGATCGAAATTGGAATTCATTCCGTCGGAGTTCCCCCCCTGCACCACCACACGGTAGACATAGCTTCCCGGGGAAGCGAGCTGGTCGACATAACTCTCGCTACCGGCTGCGGCAGTATGAAGCAATGTCCAGGGACCGGATGCGGAGTTCGCCCGTTCAATCCGGTACCCGCTTTCCGTCGAACTGTTATCAGTCCAGCTTAGCTGAACTTCATCCTCCTCAACCGCAAAGGCCTTCAGGTTCCCCGGAGCTTCGGCAAAGGCATGACGAACATGCAGCGCGATCGCGTTGGGTAGACAGCCCCAGCCGCTCCCCGTAGGAGAGATGGTAAAGGCGTAGCTGCTCTGCCCGCTTAAACGTGTGAGCACCGGGAACTGTCCGCCGTTTTCAGAGTCCACTTGTTGATCCCGAAAGACGTCGCCAATGCTGTTCCGGGTCACGGTCATGGCCCGGTCACCACTGCCCTCGCGGGCAAAGACAAATTCGATATCCACAACATCTTCTGGAGAAAAACCGCTGAAGCTGAATGTCCAGCCTTCCGAGCCACTTCGCACCGCATAGGTTTGCCGCTGTTGGGACGAGTCTGCATCAAACCAGTCAAAGGGTTCTGCTCCCAGGTGGGAAGCGAGGAGGCTGCTATGAAGGGGATAAGCATCTCCGGTCAAAGACCCACCCGAGGTACTGAATTTCAGCCCCCCACTGCTAGCCCCTTGGGTATCGACCAACAGCTGATCGGTGATATGTTGCGGGTTATCCCCTTGGGTCAGATCAAAGCTTTGCCAGATCCGGCTTCCATCCTGGCTGTAGGCGCTTTCCCCAAAATTGATCAGATACCTTCGTAGATTCGGGGCGGTATCCTGATCGCGAAGGGTCAGGGTATCCTGACTTTGAAAGCTGAGAATATAGGTTGGCGAAGGGGTGAGTTGAACCTGTAGGGTTTCGCTTCCTTCATCCAACAGATCATCCAAAGCGCTGACGCTGATTTCGACACGGTTTTCCCCTGCAGGAAAGGTCACGCTTCCTGTGAGGGCCCGCGGTGGATCCGTCCACACATCAGATTGAGGATCCATCGATCCGGAGAGGGTGTAGAATACCGTTAGTTCATGATCCGTAACTCCTTGACGCTCAAAACGGAGAATACTAGCGGGATCCCCTTCGGACAGATCCGGATCGCTGAAGAACAGCGACAGCTCCGAAACGCGTTGGTAGCGCGCAACCCGGCTACTGACCGACCCATGGTCATCTGTTACTACAACATGATAGTTCGCGGCCCCACTGGCGGGCTGAGAAAAGGAAAGATAGAAATCTGTGTTCGTATCGGGAATCGGCGAGCCATTTTCAAACCACTGATAGCTCAAGCTGCCCTGCCCGACAGCACGAACCTGCATCTGCACGGGATAGAATTCGGCTGCGCTTTGATCCAGGGGTTCGAACACAATCAGCGGGGCGCTGACCGGGCTATCGCCCCGGGGCAGGCTCAAGAAATCGGTGGCAACAAACGCATCCGTTTCAGGACCATCCTTCAGACCAATGGAGGCCTGATTAGCAGAGGGGCTGTTCTCGCTATACAGGAAGGAGAGATTGCCCGTGCGGCTCCAGAAGAGTTGAAAGGAGCTGCTTTCACCGACGTAGGCCACATTATCGGATCCAGGGCTAACCGGTACATCGTCCCAGGTCACCAAGAGACCGGCAGCGTTTTCTTCCACGTTGATCGTACAGGTCTGGTTATAGGCATTGTATCCAAACACATGGAGCTCATAGGCTGGCAAGCCATCAACCAGAATTTGTCCATTTCCCTGAATGCGCAGAGAAGAGACCTCCATACCATATAACTTCAGAGGGCTGCCCAGGTTGAGCACGACTTCCTCATTCCATCCGATTTGTGGATGGCGGCTAGGATTGCTGTGAGGCAGTAATGTGGCGATGGGCTGAATGCTTGCGTTGTAGCGGTTGGGCAGAGTCGGGTCCGCTGTGAAATCAATCCGCGATTGCGTCATGGGCGTGGCACGGGGGTTAAAGAACCAGCCATCGGCTGCCCGTCGATCCACGGGCTCGGCATGCACGACCGTGGCAGGGGAGCCGCTACCATCATCGGCATCCAAATAGGTGGTGATAATTCGATCCATCGAGGCCACTTCCAGTATAGCGTTGTTCGCGGTGACCCCCGAACTCAGATCAGCCAGCAACAGGGTCCCGCTGAATTTGCCTTTTTCGTCCAGTTCCGTGAGTGTCAGACTTTCAGAATCTCCGCTGTCGGTGGTTACCGTGAGGACCTGTGTGCCGCTATGAGCAAGGTCCAGATCCAGCAGGACAATTTCAACATCGCCGTCGTCCTGAATCCGCCCTTCCAGAAGATCATAGCCCAGCGCGCCTTTGGAACGCGGAGCTAACCAACGGTAGATGGAAGGAACAATGTTAAAGAGCCAGATCCCGTTACTGGGACCACGATGAAGAGCTGACGCCCGATGTTGCCCGCCGGACAGAGTCATCACGGGAGAGCCGGAATATCCAGGGGCAGTGGGTACCCCATAGGATGCCCCTGCGAGATTCCCCGCGGAGTCTGCCCAGGTGTGCCCCAACCCTTCACTTCCCAAGGGGAGTCCAGGATTAATGCCCCGGTAGTTGTCGCGATCATCTTCACTGCTACGGGAGATGCGGCGGTTGGGGTGACCAATGACGTACAGGACCTGATGAGGCTGTGGATCGAGGTCGATCTCGATCGGTGGATGCGCTACTGGATCCCAATCCGAATCATTCACTTCAAACAGGGCCCAGTCTCCTCCTCCAAGTTTGACCAGTTTCAGATCCGAATAGCTATCCCCGTTGTTGCCAGTACTGGCATCCAGAAACGACACAGTCGCACGTTGGGCATCAGAAGCATCTCCGATCACATGTTTGTTGGTGAGCATATACTTGTCCCCCACCACCCAGGCTGTGGCCAGGCCGGCCGGTACGGAGATTCGGGCAACCGACTTCTGGATCTCCCAGAACTTCTGATCTTCCGGGTCCGTACTGACCCGGTATCCAGAAATGGATTCATCGGCGGGGAGAACAGAAAGCACACACAAAACGAGCATGTTGCAGCAGCTGGAAACAAAACGATTCATGGTTTTTCTATACCCCTGGAGCTGTACAGAGATTAAATTCCACGTTATGCAATAATTGCATGAAACGGGTTACCTGCAAAAGCATTGCCGCCTCGTTGGGGGTTTCGGCCTCCACGGTATCGAGAGCCCTAAGGCAGGATCCCCGGTTGAAAGCTGAGACCATTGCCAAGGTCAAACAAGCCGCGGAGGAAGCGGGATACGAACTCGACCCACGCATCTCCAAGGCTTACACACAGGTGTTAAACCGTAGCCAGTCCTCGCTGCAGCAGATTGCCCTGCTTCACAACAAAGCGAGCAACCAGCAGTTCCGGTCAGGTCCCACCGAAGCCTATTGTGCAGCGGCCTTTCGGGTGAGTCAGCGCCTGCGATGCAGTCTCGATCTGTTCACCCTGCAAGAGTTGCAGGGAAACGGAAAACGGCTGAGCGACATCTTGCAACATCGGGGAATTGAAGGTCTGCTGGTCTGTGCCTTTCACGAACCGGATATTCGTTCCTGGGGCATCGACTGGGACGCCTTTTCTGCAGTGGCGGTAGGCTCATCCCCGCAAACACCCATGATGCTTAAGATCGATACGGATGATTATGGGCATGGGTATGATCTGACCCAGGCCTTGATCGAGAGTGGTGCCGATAGGATTGGATACGTTTCCAGTCCGGATCAGATTACGCACGAGGAGCATCGCAGCGCCGCAGGCTATCGAAGTGCCTGTGAGGTGTTTCGTGTGCAGGATTTTCCCAGTTACATGGTCAGGAATCGTTACCAATCAGGAAACGCCCAGGAGCAAGAGCAGCTCTTAAACTGGTTTCACTCAGGAAAAATGAATGCCATCATTAGCACCGTGCCCTGGGTTGCGGATACCTTGAAAACGAGCTGTGCCTTGGATGAAGCACGGATTGGATTTACCTTCCGTCCGCCGCAGAGATTTCAGCGGGTCCATTATGTCGATTACGAACCGGAAATGATCGTATCGCCTGCGCTACAACTCTTAAAAGACCAACTTTTCTCGCAGAAGAAGGGTGTCAGTTATAATGAGCCCAGCACGACATTGCATGTTCGCTGTCCGGTGTTGAGTGTAAATACATAAGATGCCCAGGGACGGGGCGCGAGATACTGTAATCCCCCCATTTTAAGTGG
>DIYK01000043.1 GCA_002429005.1 Verrucomicrobia bacterium UBA6056 | reverse complement strand
GGGTGGGAGTGGGGATAATAAGTGGGGATCTGGAGTGAGGGGAGAGACTTCTGGCTCAGAGGGTGGGGCGGAGGGTTTGCGGATGGGCCTGTTCGTAGGCGTGACCGACTTTGAGAATCTGTTCCTCGCCAAAAGCAGGGCCGAGGAATTGAACCCCGATGGGCAATCCGTCTTCGCTGAAACCGCAGGGCACCGAAATGCCGCAAGCGCCACTGAGGTTGGCCGGAATGGTAAAGATGTCTGCCAAATACAGGTTCAACGGGTCTTTGGACTCTTTTCCTACGGCGAAGGCCGTGCTTGGGCTCACAGGGGTGGCCAACACATCGCATTTCGAGAACACGTCCTCAAAATCTTTCGCCAGCAGCGCACGGGCCTTTTGAGCTTTCAGGTAGTAGGCATCGTAGTAACCGGAGCTCAACACATAGGTGCCCAGCAGAATACGACGTTTGACCTCATCTCCAAAATGGGCGTCCCGGGTTTGGCGCATGAGCGACACGGGGTCTTCGGCTTCCACGCGGTTGCCGTATCGAATTCCGTCAAAGCGTGCGAGGTTGGCCGAGGCTTCCGCAGGGGCGAGGATATAGTAAATACTGACGGCGTATTCCAAATGCGGGAAAGAAACAGGAACCACTTCGGCACCCAGTTCCACACAGGCATCAATGGCTGCGCGAACGGAGGCGGATACTTCCGGATCCACGCCCTCTGCAAAAAATTCTTCAGCCACCCCGATTTTCATGCCTGCCAAGGATTCACCTAAGGCAGCCGCATAATCGGGAACGCTCTCTTCGGCGGAGCTGCTGTCCCGTGGATCGTAGCCCGCAATGACGCCGAGACTGTCGGCTGCATCGGCTACAGAGCGGGAGAAAATACCAATTTGGTCAAAGGAGCTGGCAAAAGCGGTTAAGCCGTAGCGGCTGATTCGTCCATAACTGGGTTTCAGTCCCACGCAGCCACAGAAACTGGCAGGCTGGCGTACAGAACCTCCGGTATCGGAACCCAGAGAGAGCCAGGCCGCACCAGCAGAAACCGCAGCGGCGGAACCGCCACTGGAACCTCCCGGCACGTGCTCCAGATTCCAGGGATTGTAACTGGGGCCATACGCAGAGTTTTCGGTACTGCCCCCCATGGCAAATTCGTCCATATTACAGCGGCCAAACAGTACCGCTCCGGCCTCACGCAGTTTTTCCACCGCTCCGGCATCGTAGGGAGAGCTGTAGCCCTCCAAAATTTTGGAGGCGCAACCGCAGCTCTGTCCTTTGACATTGAGCAAATCCTTCAGCGCAACCGGAATTCCCAGCAAGGGACCGCGTTCTCCTGCGGCAAGGCGGGCATCTGCTGCCTCCGCCTGTTTCAGGGCGTCTTCGAGATCCCGGGAGAGGTAGGCGTTGAGACGGTCATTCACCGCCAGAATGCGTTGTTCCAAGGCCTGAACCAATTCGACCGAGCTGACTTCGCCCGCATCCAATTTCTGCCGAAGTTCCCGGACAGATGCAAAGTGCAAATCTTCCATTTCAGCCCTCCATCATCGGGGGTACACGGATCAATCCGGCATGGGAAGCCGGTGCATTTTCGATGACCTCATCCGGATCCATGCAGGCCTGGATTTCATCCGCCCGGAGTACGTTCTGTCGGGGGCGGGGATGGGTCATGGGCTCCAGCCCCTCGAGATTCAGGCTGTTCAACTGTTCGATATAGCCGAGAATACGGTCCAGGTCGCCTTGCAGGCGTTCGCATTCATCTTCTTTTAGCTGAATCCGGGCAAGATCCGCGACGTAGCGGATGTCGATATGCTGAGTGTCGGGGGCGGCATCATTCATAGGTCGAACCCCTTTAGCCCGCTCATCTCCGGGGAGCAAGCATGCTTTCAGGAGGAGAGTTTCCAGCTGCGCACTTCAATATGGGGCGTTTCCCGGCGTCCCAGCAGGATCAGCTCACCATCCAGGCGCAATACCGCACGACCAGTTGGGTCCTGAAAGAGCAGTTGAAAGATGCGACTGGGCAGAAGACCCAAATCTTCCAATTTTTTCCGGGTTCCCGGATCCATGCGCATGGCAATAATCTGATAATTTCCTCCCTCGGCGGCATCCTTCAAGCGCTGGGGCGGACCCAGTACCGGTCGGGGCAGAGGTGGAGGTAAAATCCTGAGTGACATGGACCTCTAGTTACTCGATCACGGAAATTTGTCTAGGGAACTTCTACAAAGACCTGAAGCTTAGCCCTCTAGAGAGCCCCATGTTCAGAGGCGTCTACGGCTTCCCGGAGAGGCCTGGCCTTCTGTTGCCTTTGTAGTGCTGTTCACGCTGGTTGAGGTGATCGATCAGCTCGATCAGTCGCTCGGCCTGGGCTTCCCCCTGTTCCAGAAGGAAATACCCCACGGCTTCGGCCGTACTCAATGCACCGGGTTTCGGAGCTCTGCGCACTTGGCTGCGACCTTGGTAGCTTCCGGCCAGCCGAACCCGGGGCAGATTCTGCAAGCGGGGATGCTCACGGAGCAGAGCGCGGCTACGGTCCCAGGTATCATCGGGAACGATCAAGCGGCCGGGTTGGGGGAGTTCCGACCAGAGCAGAGCATCCTCAGAGGGATAGAGGATGGCCGCGGTGGGGGCAGGCTCCGGCAGCTCATCTGCTGCTTGAAAACTGGACTGTTCTAACAAACGATGCGCCAGCCAGGAGGTTGTCCGCGCTCGAGCTTGTTCCTCTGCCGAGACCACAAAATCGATCGGAATGCGATTTCGAAAGGGCTGGAGACGATCGCAGATACAGGCCTTCTTTGCCTTGCGGCATCCAGCACAGTAACGGGGATTGTCAGGGGACCAGCTCATACGGTGATGCATCGCAAAGCAGGTTGGGGTGGGTCAAGGGAAACTGTGACGGCATGGGCAGGGTCATCCTCCCCTCGACAAAAGGCTTGGCCTATGACAAAAGGAGCTGCATGACGCCCGTTGATACCGATCATCCCACCGAAGTGCTGCAGGACTGCGTCCGGCAGTTGATGCCGCTTTATCAGGATTCCAGTCAGGACCGCCCTGAAAATATCCTCGCGGAATATCCAAATCCTCAGGAAGTTGTGGAGGCTTTACGCGTGTTGATCGATCTGCTCTTGCCGGGGCGGATGAATCCCGGCGGCTGTGGCAGCATGGATGAATTCTCTGTGTTTTTGATGCGACGCCTTAGTCACGCCTGGCGCCACTTGCGGCCGCAAATCGAACGGAGTATTGCCTTCCGTTGGCGGGGGCATGCCGCCGTGCTCGAAGGAAGAGATCCCTGCACCAAAGATATGCAGGCCTGCTCCAAGGAGATTCTGGAGAAGTTCTTCGCACGCTTTGCAGATCTGCGTGGTTTGGTCATTGATGATATTCGTGCGGCCTACGATGGGGACCCCGCGGCACTGACCTATGCGGAAGTACAATTGGCCTACCCGGGACTCTTGGCCATTGCCGCTCACCGGCTTGCCCATGAACTCTATGCGCTCGATGTTCCGGTACTGCCTCGTATTATGAGCGAATGGACGCACTCGGAGACCGGGGTCGACCTGCACCCGGGCGCCAGTATCGGTCGTCGGTTCTTTATCGATCATGCCACCGGGGTGGTCATTGGTGAAACCACAGAGATTGGGGATAATGTCAAAATTTATCAGGGGGTGACCCTGGGGGCGAAGAGTTTTCCCCTGGACGAAAACGGCAATCCCATCAAGCACATCAAACGTCACCCCACCGTGGGAAATGGCGTGGTCATCTACGCCAACGCCACCGTACTCGGCGGGGATACCGTTATTGGCGAAGGTTCGGTCATCGGCGCGTCTGTGTTCCTAAATGAATCCGTGCCCCCCAACAGCCGCGTATTCTCCCAACACCCTGAACTCAGCATCCGCCAGGGGAGGAAGAAGTAGTCAGAAGTCAGGAGTCAGGAGTCAGGAGTCAGAAGTGAGGAGTCAGCCCAGCCAACTACGGGGTCGGAATTTGTAAAAAAAGACGGAGGGTCTCACACAAGTCAGGAGTCAGAAGTCAGGAGTCAGGAGTCAGGAGTCAGAAGTCAGAAGTCAGGAGTCAGGAGTCAGAAGTCAGGAGTCAGGAGTCAGGGGGGAGGAGGCAGGGGGGGAGTCCTCAAACAAACGCTTATGGCGTTGATCCATGACAAAGCCTGTTATCCGTCAGAATTTTTAGCCTAAGAGTAGCAGGTACCGTTCAGAGAGTTTCAGAGCACTGAACCGAGAGTTTCGACCTTCTCCACCGGGCAATTACGCCCCCCCTGACTCCTGACTCCTGACTCCTAACCCCTCACTCCTCCGGAGCTGCAACAGGGGGGAGCAGTTTTTGCAGGAGTTCTTCCACGTAGGAGAGTTGGAAGGGTTTGGCGATGAACTCTGCTACGCCCAGTTCTTCGCAGGAACGCAGTACGTCCGGCGTAGGAAAGCCGGAGATTACAATCAGAGGCACGTCTGGACGCTGTTTGCGAAGTTCGGCGATAAACTCCATTTCCTTGAGTCGGCCCGGCATGCATAAATCGGAGATAATGCAGTCGAGCTGTTCCTGCTCCAGGGCTAGCTTCAAGCCATCATCACTGTTGTTGGCGGTAATGGCATCATGTTGCAGAATGCGGAGCAGATCCGTGAAATGCCGGAGAATGGGCTCTTCATCATCGATTACGAGAATCGTGTGCATACTTGTTTGTATGATGCCTACGCTCAGGATTCAAATCTCTTTTCACTTCTCTAAATTCGTTTTTTCCACTTAATCCCATTTTCTATGCAAACAAAGGTTGTCTGGGCAAGTTGGGTGGAATGGGAGCAACGCTGTGCGTTGGGGTTAATTTCGAAAGAGGCACGCGAGCAATTGGAGCTCTGTTTTGCCAGCCGTTTTCGCGCTGCCTTGCGCCGGGTGGAGCATGCCGGGCTGCTCCGTGATGTCCCGCCCTGTCCACCAGCACGGGACTGTGCTCATTGGTTGGAAACGTATTGTGCTCTGCATCAACGCCGGGAAGGGAAAAGTTACAAACGCTGGCTCATCGAACGCGGTGAGCATAGCGGAGTGGAAAGTGGCCTGAGTCTGCTTATGCGTATGGTGCTGCGGGAATGGCTACGGGTAGAGCAGGGCATTGGCCGGGGGGAGCAGCATTGGGTTCAGGGCCTCTGGGAGGATGCGGAGATGGAACGCTGGGTTCCCGATCCGCGTCCAGCGGGAATCTCTCAGGAACTGCGCTCCTGGGCTCAGGAGCAACTTCCCCGCTGGCAAGCCGGGTTGACTGCGGCGGAACGCAGTGTGTTACGGCTGCGGCATGAAGGGCGTCCTCTCTACGACAGATCGGCAGGATCGCGTGGAGCAGGGAAATCCCAGATCTATGCTGCCCGCCGCCAGCTCTGGGAAACGCTGGCCGCAGAATTACAGGCAGAGGCTCCCGATCTGGAGCCGGCTCAGTTGACCCTTTGGTTGCAGGAACTGTTGGATGAGTTGGGCAAACAGATTTTTAGGACAGAAACTTCCGGAACATCCGGAAAGCTGCGGCTTTCTCAAGTAGGAGAAGCGAATGAACACTAAGGTACAACGAGAGGATCTGGGTCACTGGCTGCGGGAATGGCGGCTTTGGCAGGTAGTAGGGCAGGCAGTAGGACAAACTGTGGGTCAGGAAGCCGCTGCCCCGGCAAGCTCATCCCTTTCGGAAGCGCTGCCTCCTGCTGAGGGGCAGATCCGTCTTTGGGATGTGGAGGGAGAACCCCGCTTGGCCTTGCTCCTGGCGGCAGATTACGGATCTTTTCATCTGCTTCCCTTCAGTCCTCTGGGAGAACGGGCTGTGCCGGAGGAGCGATTCTTTCAGGATCGACCTTGGCTGCGGGTACTGCAGGGTTGGAATCGGCGACGCTGCCGCCGAGCGGGTCTGGAGGGCAGCCTCTTTTGTGAACAGCTTGAGGAGAGCGATCTCTGGCCTCTGAGACTCTGGCTGCAGCAGCTGGAAGCCGGCCAAGGTGGCGACCCGGAACTTGCCCGCCTGGAGCTTCCCGATGATCCACGTTGGAGCTATATTGAGCAGGAGGAGCAGTGTTGGAGTCAGCGCCTGGGGGAGATGGAACTCTTCGGGGAGCTTCAGGAAGAGCTTCCCCGGGCTGCGGAGGATGAAGCGGATTGGGATACGGAGAGCTAAGAGATCTGCTCCAAAATTCGCATGCGGAAGCTGCTCGTTCCGGCCAATTTGTCGAAAAACTCCGGTCGACAGCCTGCACCAAAAAGCCGTTCTGCTCCCAACTGCTTGCCGATGGCCACCAACAGTCGCTCCGCAGCCGTGACGGGCAAACAGGGCATGCCGGGGATGCGGCGGAACCGCAAGGCCGGCCACTCTTCTTCGCTGCGGTCGAGATGGGCTTCGATGCCCGGTAGGGTCATGGGTAGCAATGCGGAAGGGTTCCAATCCGGCATGGCCCAGATCTGAAAAGCAT
This sequence comes from Verrucomicrobia bacterium UBA6056, assembly GCA_002429005.1. Classification (GTDB taxonomy): domain Bacteria; phylum Verrucomicrobiota; class Kiritimatiellia; order SS1-B-03-39; family UBA6053; genus UBA6056. The sequence goes on along the minus strand of DIYK01000043.1, from coordinate 364 downwards.
CAGAACGGGCACGGTGAACGGAAACCTGATCGATGGCTTCACACCACACCGTCATGGGATAGAGACGGGCGGACTCGATACTGGGAATCGCGGGCGAGGGAGGGTGCCAGGGCTGATCTTCGTGAAAGGGATCTGCTGGAATGACCTCCAGCTCCAGCTGCCTCAGGGCGGGGAGGCTGGCTTGCAGATGTTCGGCCAGCGGACCCTGACTGAGACCATAGACCAGGGGCAGGTCAATCTGTCCGACAAAGCTACGGCAGGGCGCGTCCAGGCCGGGGCCGTCACTCCAGCCCGCCAGGGGCGTGGCTCGGTCCAGCACCAGCACGGGGACCCGCATGTCGGATGCGACCCGCAGCACGTTATC
>DIYK01000083.1 GCA_002429005.1 Verrucomicrobia bacterium UBA6056 | reverse complement strand
GTGACTGAATGATTTCGGTGGTAAGAAGCGGATCGGAAAGAATGATTTTTGTGACTGAATGATTTTGGTGATAGGAAGCTGACCGGACAGAATGATTTTTGTGACTGAATGATTTCGGTGGTAGGAAGCTGACCGGACAGAATGATTTTTGTGACAGGATGATTCCCCAACGAAGATTGATACGGTCCCTTTCTCTAGCCATCCACTGCCCCCAACCCAAAGGGCTCCCGTATAAGGGGGCCCTTTCTTGGTTGAGCTTTTCTTGAGCGTACGCGATATCTCAACGATCCACGATGTCCGGATCAACGCGAGGATCGTCTGCCTCTATGAGAGAGCAGAGACTGTCAGAGTACCGCCTTCAGGCGGAAGTTTTCCCGGGGGCTTCAGGCTCCGGGGAATGCAGATCCTAAAGGCTCTGCGGTTCTGGTTCATCTATAAAGAAGGATCCTATTTACCCACTCTGATTGATTCCAAGACGGTAAGAGTTCGATGTGTTGAATTTGCTGTCAAAAGCAATCAGAACTCGGACAATTTCTTCATCCAGCCGAGAAAGTACATTTTCCCGTATACTGACTGGAAGGCCTCCGTAAAATGGCTCGGCAATGGAACCACTAATACAGGCCATGGTATCTGCATCCCCACCCAAGGATACCGCATTCCGGATACACGATTCATACGAATCAGATTCCAAAAAACAGGTAATGGCCTCAGGCACAGTATGCTGGCAAGAAAGATCACAGCTGTAGCTGGGCCGAATATCCGAAAGAGATCTACTTAAATCGTAGGCGAACCTGGAACTGATCTCGATACGGATCTGTTCTTTCGAGTACTGATGACTGGCCATGTAGATTGCGCAGGCCGTCGCTTGCGCCCCTTTTATACCTTCTTCATGGTTATGCGTTACCTCAGCGCTCCTTTTGGCTTCATCCAAAACCTCTGCTAAGCTCTCGTGAACATATGCTACAGGGCTGACTCGCATCGCCGATCCATTCCCCCAACTCTGATATGGCTTGTGATCGTGACTGCTGGCCCATTTCTGAAAGCGCGCTCCATACGGAGCATTTGGATACTTATAATAAAAGTTCTCTAAAGACTGAGCATAGCTCCGTCCGCTCACGAACGATTCAGCTATAGCAACCGTTAGTATGGTATCATCCGTGAAACATGCCCCAATCGGAAACAGAGGGAAGTCCGTTCTCTTGGTTGGAGAATGTTCATAAACCGAACCAATGATATCTCCTGCGATTCCTCCAATCATAACACGATTCTTTCTAAAGTTATCAAGTCGCTTCGGACATGAAAAACTGCCCAACTTTTCAGTTTTAATTACTGAAGATTCAGCAGCTGCGAGGATTAACGATTCTTGAGGGGTGACAGGAGGTAGAAGCCCATGGATTCAAGCCTCTCTATGATGAAAGCCACGATGTTACAACAACTCCGGTCACAGGTGATGTCGACACCCACCCGGGGATCCCCTTCTGGTTGCGTAAGTTGTATCCGCCCTTGAATTACCCTCGAAAACAAGAACACTGCGTCCGCCTCTTCCGTTCTGCGGATCTCCTGATCATCGAGCATTTGAGTTAATTGCTGGGCAACTTCCTGCAGATCAAAAGAAGCTGCCGTAAACAGATTGGTTCCGGCCCGGTTGTAATCCGTTTCAAAATAGAGAAACTCCGAAGAGCATTCATATGGGTGAAGGTATTGATTCTGATGATGCGACCGTTCCCAGTTTAACAAATCATGGAACCCCTCAGGTAACGAATACACCGCGTCATCATGACGTGGGATCATGAAAATCTGTGTGGTATCGGACGGCATCACAACAAAATGATCCCCACAGTGCGAATGAGCAAAGGGGATCATCTCATGGTAGCGAAGATTCGGAACCGGACCGTAATCCCGAAAGATCTCAACCGAATCCAACAGCAGCGGTCGGAACTCTTTCAGCATCTCAGTCACCTTTTTTGGCGGCCAGATTACGATTTCATCACAAAACGTTCCTGTACCGTAGTTACATAGATACTCTTCATATCCTTCAGGGGGTGCTGGAATCATCTTCCGGATCCCCTGGGCCTGATTCGGGCTCAGGGGATTGAGGTTTTCACTTACCAAATAGACATCTTCTTTCATATGAAAGGTAAACATGAACGGAGCAAGCAACGAGCTTTGCTCTATATGTTCGATTGTAGCTGTTTCTATACAGTTTATTGCTTCATTTAGGTTTGGTCGCCCCTCGTTTGCAACATTTTTCAAGAGGTCAACTCAGTAAGGCTCTTACCCCCTGGAGCACAAGTCACACAAAAAATGCAGCCACCTATAGGTCAAGGGTAGCGAGCGACCTCGTGTAGTCCGCCTTACAAATAGACTATTTGGCTACCAGGAATCTGAAGGATCCCGAAAATACCAGATCGCCTGCCCGCGAGTGGCGCGAGCCACGGCCAGGGAAGCTCTGGGTCACAGGTAAAAAAAGATCTAGTGCTCTGAAGGAACGCAGATGAATTTGGTCTCATTTCTCGTCGAATCCGTACAGCTTCGCGAAGGGATCCCAACCAGGATCATTGTGCCACTCATATTCGGCGCCAACGGCAACCTCTTCGGCAACTTTGCGCCCGAGGAGTTTCTCCAGGAGGGCCAAGGTCATATCCATACCTGCAGACACACCCGATGACGTGAAAAATTTGCCATCTTCAACCCATCGGGCTTCCCGTTTCCAGTTCACCTTTTCGCTCTGAGAGGTGGCCCAAGCGTAGGCGCGCTTGTTCGTAGTCGCCTGAAGCCCATCCAATATTCCCGCTCTGGCCAAAAGCGCGCTCCCTGTACAGACGGAGGTCACATACTCTGCTTTCTCTGATTGGAAACGGAGCCACGCCAACAGGGATTCGTTATCAACTTCTGTACGTGCGCCTCTTCCGCCCGGGACGAGGAGAACATCAAATTCCGGGCTATCCTCGAAAACATAATCGACGACCGATACAGGCCCTTGTCGACTCGCCACCTGAGCTCCCTTTTCCGCCACCAGACTAATCGTGAATTCATCTGGAAGCATGCCGTACATCTCCAGAGGGCCGAACACATCCAGGAGTTCGAACTCGTGGAATAGAACAACCCCGACTGACCTCGCGAGTTTCATATCATCAATCCCTTTCTGAGACACAATGGTGGCACTCGTCACCGCTGGCAAAAACTTCATAGATTTTCAAAAGTAAGCTTCAATCCTGAGCTTGCCTGGCTATCCCACCATGAGTGGGGCATTGAAAATCAGAACGGTGAGCAGGAGAAGTTCTAGCAAAATCAGGCACAACTGCAACAGGGATCCAGTAGTGGGTTTGGGCAGCGTCCTCGTGACGAGACACACGCTTACAGTTGACCCCAGAAGGAGTCCGAGCCCCGTGGCAGTGTACATGAACATATACTTCACTTCAGTTGCGGCCTTAACGACCATATCATCACAACAAGGCCACCCGAAGAACCGAGCCACTGTGATCGTTTGCAGAAACACCAAGCTGGCAATGTGTACGATTGGAAAGAACCAGCCCTGTGCATCTAAACGGTGGCCGGCAGTGACCTGCCTGCAGATTACGAATATCGCAAGCACAGCTACCATAAAGACGCTGAACCAGCCCAGCATTCCTATAAAACCCGTAGCCATCAGGTGATCCAACACTGTGATGTCCGTTGGGCGGGCGACAATTTCCACTTCCTCTGGCCACAATGCTCCTGTCATCTGTCTACTTCATTGAGGCCAGCTAGCACACTGGCCAAAATTACGCTCCCATCCTAGCAAAGCCCCTACGTAAACCTGTTGCTGGTTTGGCTGGAGGATCTGCTTAGCTCTGATTGTCTTTGCGGCATGGGTCGATTACTATGATTCATAGTGAGGAATCGAGCTCAGTTTCTTGGATTTTCTCAGGGGGGTTCTTAAGCATCAAGTTGAGCATCTTCCTGCCAAAACAAAAAGTCAGATACAATCCTGCTGCCCAGAACAGGACCAAAAGGAAGCTTCCCCCACCCGACATGACCAAAAGCAGGCCATTGAACAGAATGAACAGAAGAGCTGATCCCAGTTTTTCTATTTTGGTCACGTTTTTCCAAGCTTTAGGGAACGCTTCCGATATCCAGCTCAGAGACAGCTGCTTCGGGCGAGTGGCGTTGTTTTTACACCACACCTAGCCAAGGCATTCGATGAAGTCTCCAAATGTGTTCGTAAGGAAGTAGAAGTCTTCAAAGCGATGATCCATTTCAATTCCTTCTACAGGTGCCTGATCATGAGACCAAAAGAACACCTGGCCTTGAACAGGTGGTCGAACACCTACACAGAAAAAGTCACCAAAGACGGTATCCGCAAATGGCATAAACTCTATCGGAAGCTTGTGGACGGTTTCTTCATCAACCTCTCCAGTTGCCCACTCACGCTCTTGGTAGACCTCCAAAGCCTCAAATAGGCTTCCATACTTTCCGCCAAATCCAAAGAACACCTGAACGGGTAAATCGGATTCGTCTGGAGAAAACACCTCATTTGATTCTGATGGTTGACCTCCTCCCTGAGTCAGCAGAAACGTCCTGTATTCTTCTGGAAGAACCAGGCCAAACTTGAGCTCGATTGAATTCAGTATCTCAGGCGATGGGTTTGGGAATTGATCGTCGAATTTTAGATTTTTCATTGGATGTCTTTGGCAGTGAAACAGGAAAGATATCGTTAGCTTCGGGCTAAAACATGGTTTAAACATGCGTCTAAAGGTTGTGGCAATGGGATAACGCCTACCCGCACCGATTCTTTCGGTGGCGGGAACTGTTGTGATTTGCGTCTCCTGTAAGAATTTGGCTATCACTCTTCATTGGTTTTTTTTCTGAGAAGTAGGAGATCCTTCTTGAACTTTAGACTTTTGGAATCCAAATGGATCGACCGATTTAGTCTGATCCCAGTTATAATCGATCTCTTTTATTTCTTTTGGCACTTCCTTAAGCAGTTCTCCGGATGTGATATTGAAATAGAACAGCGTACCGTCTGCGCCCCGAATTCTCATTGTTCTTCTTAGGATCAAAGGGTTACGTGACGCCAAGTTATCTAGGGTAAAATGACCAATATTTCTAGGTGGAGAATCAGGTTTAAAGGCTGAAAATCTACTCATGCTCCTTTCTACATCTTCGGCCTTAAGGCCTAGATCTTTAACCGTAAAAGTACTTAGATGAGTATCTTTTTCATAAAATGATAGAACTGGGGCATTTTCTATTTCTTTTCGCATTTCATCAGTTAGTTCCCTGCCCATTTCATAAAACATTCGTTGAATTTCATTATGGACTACAACCAAATGCACTCCATCATCTGCGGGATAAATATCAGTTGCGATTAGGCTGATTTTTTTTGAGGTACTCCAAAGCATTTTTCCTGTTTCGTTGTCGAATACCTGTACGCGCTGCTTATCTGGCGTAAGCATCCCTTTACTTGGCTGCAAGGTTACAACAGCATAAACTTTGTACTGCGGTGAGTATCGTATATCAGATAAATGCCACAGAAGAAGCCCTTGGTCAGCCAGGACAAACATCGGCAATAAAAATAGGTATGGGATGATTTTTCTCATTTCACAACGTGGTCCCGCTCCGATTCATTCGGAGGCGGGGATGGTTCTACCTTCGTTCATATTTATGGCATAACGATACAAATTTCTCAGCGACTTGAAGCTCAGCCTCAGTCATTTCATCAAAATTGCCCTGTTTAACGCACGCCCAATATACAGCATCGTATCCATTATTTGGGAAATCACTTAGATAATGGCTCATGTATGCAGGAAGATAAAATCGGACCCCTGATGGATCAGAAAATGAGAAATACTCTTGGTACGCGATGGTTTTCTCCTTGGAAACCTCTCTCCAATCAGTTTCCGGATCTGTCTTAGCTAACTCAACAGCCCGTTCTTTGGTGAGATTCCATTCATCATCAAGAGCACGGGCAACGCGTTGTGTTATCTTCGGCTTTGGAATCGATACGAACGTTAGATTAATAAGTTCCATCAAAGCGTTGGCTTCTTTTTGCCCTTCTTCGGCGAATTCAATTTCTGCTACCTCAGAAGGGCAGTATCCTCTTCTTTTCGCTTCAAAAGATGTGATTCGTTCAGTCATTTTCCAAGTAGAACGTCTAGGCAACCGGACCGACGAAGGAGGTTCGGTTGGCCTGATAGTTATTCATTGAAGAAGCGGGTGTTGTGGTTATGAAGCTTCATTTCGATACAGCCTTGGGATTCACATGATATAGATTTTCAACCTTCGGATCTTTATTTAGCTGCAAATCATGTGGGTCCAAAATGTATTGCAGACCACCCTGCCAAGTAATGAAGCTGATAAACCCTAAATTATCCACAAACTTGCCGTTGGTGTCATTCTTGTCATATCGAATCTCAACGCCTTTTTCTTTGGCATAAAATTCAATCGCCTCCTCAACTGGGACCTGACGCAATTCAAGTTCAGTGACTTTAGTTTCTTCTTCTGAGCTTGCACATGCGCTAAAAAGCAGAAACATCGAGAAAGGTAAAATATTAAACAGCAGTTTCATTTTCATAGCGGATAACGGTGGCGCTCGCCGGCGCTGGCTGGACTGTAGCACGCGAAGCGTGTGGAAGTCCAGACTGCGTCCGGGGAGGTGGCGTTGATCTGACGGCGAGCGCAAGCTCGCGGATCGTCTAATGCCCACCGGCGAGGAGCAGACGCGCCAGCGGCTGATCCTCGTTAGTGTGGGGCGCCTTGTTCGCTTTTGTCGTCATGTCCGGCAGGTGTCATCTGACCCCATCATGTCTCGCAACGCAGCGGGATGCAAGACAAGGTTACTCGAGCTATGTGGATTGAGTGCGAGCCCAATTTCTCCGCAGGTGAGATCGAAGACCAACGGAAAATCGATCTCCATACGCGCCGTGTAGCTTTGTTGTTTTGATTTCCTGGCGTGCCACTCACTTGTATACGCTGCAACGAATGTCCCACGCTCTCCGTAATCCAAGTACTCATAGCTTTCTCGATCCTGCGCGTCCCCGGTGAGTACGAACCAGATGCGAGAGTTCTTGAGCGTCTCGAACAGATCATCGAAATCACCAGGATGCTGACGAGCCTTGTCAATCGCATCGACAAGCGGTTTGTTTTGGTTGAAATATTTGAGCATTGTTTAGTCAGCGAACGTTCTACGCTGGCCGGACTCGCGTCAGCGAGTTCGGACGGGTGGTGTGGTTGTTATAGACTCATTCATCTTCTGCTATAGAATCCAACAAATTTCTGGTGTTGTAGGTATGAATGTAGTGGCGGTCAAATTTCAGTAATGGGTAAAAAATGATTCGCATGACGCCATTCCCATCACCCTTCTCATTCGTGAATCCTGCTGGCGTCCACTCTTCATAATATTCACCACTCATAATAGGTGTTGCCATGGTTGTGTAATCACCTCGAATACTCGCAAAGGAATATATTCCTACATAAGCAGTCAGGAGTAAGATAATTGATATTACTGGCATGTATCTTTTACCTGATTTAGAATGGAGCATAACAAAGTGATTCAACGGGTCTGTTGATCCACCTGAAAAGGGGGAACAAAGGGTGGTATTACCGTAATGATTAAACCTAAAAAGATAATCATCTGTTTCATGATTCAATCATACATTTATGTGTCACAGCATCAAGAGAAATCAATTAAATAGGCAAAACGTATGCCATAAAATCGAATGCGTGATCATGTCAAAGATTCTGGTTCCCTAATGAGCTAGGACCTCGAAAATGACCATGTTTCCGGGGATCCATGCCTAGGGCAGCTAAACGTAGCGCAGCTTCCTCCTTCGCCGTACAGGCTACGGCGGGACAAGTCGCTCCGGTTCACTGAAGTGAGGAAGGAGTGCGAAGTTGAATTCGCGATACCAACATATCAAACAGCCTTTTCAATGAATTCTGGCGCCCGCAGGAAGCCTGTTCGAAGGTCAACGTCCCACAGCCCCCGATACAGAGATCCAGAAAACGGTTCTACATGAATGCTCAATATCCATTCACTGAATGGGCAGGCAGAGAATCGATGATGTTCCCAGGCATTCGTGGCCTGTTGCGTGGTAGCACATCAGCTCATTTTGTCTGGGAGTCGGCCCATCCCAACATCATGATGACGACGAAATCATTCGCTCCCAGCATCATTCTGCCTGAGTCCCCTTCTATCCCGCTATCATTCTGTCACAAAAATCATTCTGTCAGCAACCCAGGCTGCCCACATCATCATTCGGATGGATCAACTGTCTGAATTGCCAGAAGCTTTGGCAGCCATCTTTTCCTGGGGCACGCTGCAGTCTTCACCGGGTACGCACACCCCAATCTTATCCAAGGCGAGAGCGACCTGGTCTTCGGCAGCTGGCAGAGCTGCGCTGAATGCTTTCCAGCTGCTCCGGGTCAAGCCCAGCAGGTTCAAGTCCTTGTCCTGAACAAACAAGAGCAGGTCGGCGTTTTCAGGATTCAACTCAGCCGGAAGCGCTAAGGTCAGTTCACCTTTTCCCCCGTTTGTGGCCGTGGCTGCGGCTCGAACCACGGAGAGTCCGTTCAGCGTTTTTCCAGCGTTCTCCCCTTTGGTGACTTCTGTCACCAAATCATGTTCTACCAGCACCGCGGTCAAGCGGGCTCCTTTAGGCAGAAGATCTTCACCCAAGGACCAGGATAGGGTCGCGTTCCCCTCTTCCTGTTTTACCAAGGCGCTTTGAATCTTCAGCTTACCCGTGGCTTCCGATCGCTGCGCCACCTGTTTGGCAAAAGAGGGGGTGTTGCGCCGTTCGCGCATGTAATCTGTGCCATTGATGACAATTTGCGGGGTATAAACCCGATTACGATCCAACTGCCCCAAGCGCATGTACACCTGCGCGTACTCACGCTGACGGGCCGTATAATCCGCATGGCTGAAGCTATCTTTCCACACGCCGTGATGGGTCCGAAGTTTATCCCAGTAATCCACATGCCAGGAAATCACATGCACAGGAATGCCTTTGGCTTTGGCCTCTTCCTGCATGGCATGCATGACCCGGTCCGCAGGCGGACAAGAGGAGCAGCCCTGGGACGTGTAGATTTCTACCAACACCGGCCCACCCTTTAGCTCAAAGCCTTGCGGGAACATGTCAGCATAGCTGCTCAGCGTAAACAGGCTGCCTAACAGAAACAGGGCGGATAAGATCAACTGTGAAGATTTCATATCAAGTATGTGGTGCGGAGTGTGAAGGTCTTACAACTTGGCTAAGCTTTTCTCTCAGGGGAACAATGTCCTGATGCAAGAAAAATTCACATTTTGGTAAGGTCCTTCAACTTTGTTCGAAACATGAACAATCCACATTGACATTTAATTCAGGTCAATAATATTTAATAATATGAACGATCTACAGCGACAGGGTAAGCTCGATTATATTTTCGAGTCAGGAAAGCGGCTCCGCTTCTACCTCGAGGATATGATGCATCAGCTTCATGACTGCGAACAGGGTTGTGACAACCCCATGAGTATTCTCCAAATGAGAACCGCGATGACCGTCATGAGGCATCAGCCTTTGAGTTTGGGGGAACTGGCGACGCAGCTGAATATGTCCAACCCTTCCGCTTCAGCTCTCGTGGATCGTATGGTCGAACATCGTATTTTACATCGGGAACCTGACCCAAAGGATCGCAGGAAAATTGCCGTAAGCATTCACCCCGATTCAGAAGAAAAATTCCGTAGCCTTTTCGAAAACCTTCAACATGCCTTTCTGCGTATTGCAGACCGCCTTGGTGATGAAAACGTGGAACAATGGTTCCAGGTCATGACACAGATCAATGCTCTCCTGGATGAGGAACAACATCATGAAACTGTCTGAAAACGTGAAACTCATTTTGGCTCGAACAGGTTGCGCGGGAATGCTGCTCATCCTGAGCCTCGTGATTGCGGTCGTTCTCATTCGGACTCGTGCCAAAATCGAACCCACCGAACCTGCACCTCCCTCGCTGAAGGTCGCAGTGATGGCTGCAGAGGCTACCAATGTCGTGGTACGTCTGGAAAGTCATGGCATTGCCCGCCCCTTACGAGAGGTAGATCTCGCCGCAGAAATCAGTGGCCGCGTGGTGGAGATGCCCCGGGTCTTACGGGAGGGCGACTTGGTCAAAGAAAATGAACTCTTACTGCGCATCGAACCCCGGGACGTGAATGCGGCCCTGGCAGAGGCAGAAGCGAGTCTGGCTCGGGTACAAAGCAGTGTGAAACTCCTCGAAATCGAAGAAGAGAGCGGAAAGGATCAACTGGAGGTCTTAGAGCGCAGTAAAAATTTGGCCCGGAAAGATTACGAACGGGTCCGCAAGCTCTTCGAAGATCAGAATATCGGGTCGATTGCATTGGTAGAAGCTGCAGAGCAGTCCTGGAATCAGGCAGTGAGTTCCCACTTACGTCAAAAACAGTCTCTGGACTTACTACCCAGCCGCCGCCAGGAAGTCTTGAGCGAGTTACGAGCTGCGGAAAGTCGCGTAGCCCGGGCTGAGTTGAATGTGGAGCGAAGTGAAATCCGCGCTCCCTTCTCCGGACGAATTGCCATGGGATCGGTTGAAGTCGGGGATCTTCTGCAACCGGGAATGATGCTGTATCGACTTGCTGACGACTCCATCATTGAGATTCAGGTTCCCCTACCCGCTTCAGATTTACGACAATGGTTACCCTTCCAATCCGCTCAAGAGAACGCACAAGCCTGGTTTCCACCTCTTCCGGATCTGCCTGCAACGGCGATTTGGACGGAGGGTCGTAATAGTTTGAGTTGGACCGGGAGTTTGGATCGAATTGTAGCCTTTGATTCCTCCACTCGCATGGCCACCCTTGCGGTTCGTGTCGAAGGGGATGCACTTCAGGGCATGGTGAATGCCAATCTCCCGGAAGAAGAATTTCCCGGAATGGATCAACAAAGACTCCCCTTAACCGATGGCATGTTCTGTCGGGTGGAACTTCCCGGCCGCAGCCTCAGCGAAGTGTTTGTCCTCCCCCGTGCCTCAGTAACCTTTGATGGTCGGGCCTATCTCTCGGAAGATGGCAAATTACGCACCGTGGAGGTGGATGTGCTTCGATCCGAGGGAGATTACGTCTATGTCCGGGGAGGGTTGAATCCAGGAGATCTGGTCATCACCACCCGATTGGTTGCTCCTTTGGAGGGAATTAACCTGGAACACAGCCAGGAGACACTCTGATGAAAAAGCTATTGGGCGCCTTCACCTCAAACGTGGTGTTTGCAAACATCATGATCCTGCTGATGTTCCTGGCAGGAGGCATTAGTATTTTTGCCATGCGCAGGGAAATGTTTCCCACCATGGAGTTGGATCTGGTTTCCATTTCGGTTGCTTATCCCGGGGCGGACCCCGAGGAAGTGGAAGAAGGGATCCTGCGCAAAATCGAGGACGTGCTTCAAGGGGAAGAAGGCATCAAAGAAATTACCAGTACAGCATCCGAGAATGTAGGATCCGTGTTGGTTACGGTTGAAGAAAGTGCAGATACGCAGAAAGTCCTCGATCGGGTCCGCTCAAAAGTGAACGGGATTAGCACCTTCCCTGTTGATGCGGAAAACCCGGTTATCTCCGACCTCCTCTTGGTGGACCCGGTGGTGATTTTGGCCATTTCCGGTGAAATGCCGGAGGCGCGCATGAAAGAGTGGGCCGAGACGGTTAAAGAGAAACTCCTCCAGCATCCGAAGATCACCATCGTAGATATTTTCGGTGCCCGCGAGTATGAAATTTCCATCGAAGTCTCCGAAGAACGGCTTCGCGAACATAAGCTCAGCCTCGAGCAGGTGACGGCAGCGGTTCGTGCGCACAATCAAAATGTGCCGGGGGGCCTCTTACGCTCAGAGGCACAGGAAATCCGCTTGCGGACCATGGGGCGAAAGTATCGCGGCGAGGAGTTGGCCGAAATTCCCGTCATTACCCGCGATGACGGTTCGGTTCTCTACTTAGGGGAACTGGCCACCATTGTGGATGGATTTCAGGAAGATGCTCTCCGTCCCGGCGTAGACGGAAAACCAGGACTCTTTTTGTACGTTCAAAAAACCAGCACCCAGGATGCCCTCGATATTTCAAACGCGACCCTGAAATTTGTAGAAGAGGAATCCAAACTCCTGCCTGAAGGGCTCGACTTGGATGTCATTTATGACACCACGGACATGCTGCGCGCACGTATCAACCTACTCGTAAAGAACGGGGGCTATGGGCTGCTCCTGGTGTTTATTTTGTTGTGGCTGTTTTTGGATTTGCGCCTCAGCATCTGGGCCGGAATGGGAATGCCCATTTCCATTGCCGGAGCCTTGGTCATTCTGTGGGCTGTGGGGGGCTCTTTGAATATGATCTCCCTGTTCGGATTGATTATGGTCTTAGGGGTCATCGTGGATGACGCCATCGTGGTGGGCGAAGCTATTTACCATCACCAACAACAGCCTGGCGCCAACCCCTTTCAAGCGGCCGTTAATGGTGTGGCCGAAGTCGCCATGCCTGTTCTCGGAGCGGTCACCACCACCATCCTCGCCTTTATGCCGCTTATGTTCATTGGCGGCATTATGGGGAAATTCATTGGCATCCTTCCCGTGGTGGTGATTGCCTGTTTGGTCGTATCCTTGGTGGAATGTCTCATTCTGCTCCCGGCCCACTTGAGTGAATCTCTGCCCAGCAAACGGGATAAAAAAGGAAAACTGCAGAAGCTGTTTAATGCACTGCATGCCCAGACGGGAGAACGCCTGGAGCGCTTCGCCTCCGGGCCCTATCAGAACTTTCTTCGGGTGGCCCTGCGTTGGCGGTACGTCGCATTAGCCTTAGCCGTCTCTGTATTGATTGTCACCGTAGGCGCAATTGGCGGAGGCCGCATTGGGCTGAGTATGTTCCCCAAATTCGACAGTTTTATTGAGACGGCTTTTGTGGAGTTCCCTGCAGGTACGCCCATTGACGTAACCGATGAAGCGTTGGATCAACTGGAACAGGCCGCACTTTCTCTGAATGAACAACTCCGCACCAAAGATGGCGGCCCTGTGGTGCAACAGACCATTCGCCTCGCAGGCCAGAATTTAAATGATGCCTATGGACCTATCAGCCCCAGCCATGGTTCTGTACAAATGCTCTTAGTCGAAAGCTCCCAGCGGGATCTGGAATCAGATGCGATCATGAACATGTGGGAAGAAGCCATTGGCACCGTGCCTGGTGCAGAGGCTCTGAGTATTGAAGGGCTGAGTGCCGGACCTCCTGGAAAACCGGTGGATGTGCGTCTTCGTGGTAATGATTTGGAGATGTTGAAGGCGGCTTCGACGGCGATGCAAGCGCAGATCGCCACCTACCCTGGCACCAGTCAAATTCAGAGCAGTTACCGTCCCGGAAAAAATGAAATCCGCTTCAGCTTAAAAGAAGAAGCCTTGAGTTTGGGAATCACAGTAGCAGAGCTCGGTCGTCAGTTGAGCTTTGCCTATTATGGTGCAGAAGCCTTACGCATTCAACGCGGCCGCGACGACATCCGGATCATGATCCGGAACACGGAAGAAGAACGCAGTCGTTTCGCGACCTTGGAACAAGTGCGCATCCGGGCTCCGGATGGTCGCGAACTTCCTCTGATGGCGGTAGCAGACATGGAGATCGTGCCAGGTTTTGCAAACATCACCCGGGTCGATGGCTTGCGCAGTGTTGGCGTCAGTAGCAACGTCAACAAAGACAAAACCCCCTCTTCTGAAATCATTGCGGATCTGGAAAAAAATCATTTCCCCCGTTTCCGGGAAGACTTCCCCGGAGTCTTATTTGATTTTCAGGGGGAGCAGAAAGATTCTCAGGAATCGGTCGCCTCTCTGCAGTATGGCTTCCCCATTGCCTTGGTCGGAATCTTTGTGATCATCGCCACCATTTTCCGCTCCTACATACAGCCTGGCATTATTATGCTCACTGTCCCCTTCGGCATTATTGGTGCCGTGGTCGGTCATTGGATGAAAGGCATCGACTTGTCCCTGATGAGCTTGTTCGGAATTGTAGCCCTTTCCGGTGTGGTGGTAAACGATGCCATCGTGCTGATTGAAGCGTTCAATACCAACATCGCGAAAGGCATGGATGTGACCGATGCCATTCTCGAGGCTGGTAAACGTCGTTTCCGCGCCGTATTCCTCACCACCTTGAGCACGGTTGGCGGGTTAATGCCCCTGATTCTGGAAACGGATCTCCAGGCCCAGTTCCTGATTCCCATGGCCCTGTCCATTGCGGCAGGCGTGGCCTTTGCTACCTTGTTAACGCTCTTACTCATCCCCAGCCTCATGCTGATCCTCAATGATTTCCGCATGTACATGCACTTCGTCATCAAAGGCCGCCGGGCCGACACCCGTGCCGAAGTCGAACCCGCCCGTCACCGTAACACCCTGAGTTCTCTCTCATGAAACGCATCCTCCTAGCCCTCGTCGCGGTCCTGCTTTTCCCTCATCTCTCCGCCCAGGAGGAAGAACTGCTCAGCCTGGAGCAGGCCTGGAAGATCGCCTTACGCAACAGTCCTAGCGAAGAAGCCGCCCGCAGCCGGCTCACTCAGGCAGAAGCTCGATTGGGGCAAAGCCGTTCTCTCTGGCAACCCCGCGTGGATGCCAGCGCCTCCGGAACCCGGATTGATTACAGTGACAGTAGCCGCGCCGGAATTCCGGATGCTGCCGATGCGGACGAACGCTTTGAAGCGGCCCTGGAAGCCTCATGGCTCTTGTATAATGGCAACAGCCGGGACGCGGGCGTACAAGCCGCACGATTCGGTCGGGATGCGGCCTTCTCCGATCTGGAGGATGTTCGCTTGCAACTGCTCGCCAATGTGGGCCTGGCCTTTACCTCCGCCCAATTGGCCCGGGAAAATTTACGCATTGCGGTTGCCGACGCCGAGTTCCAGAACCGTCAATCGGAAGAGGCTGCGTTACGGGAACAAGCCGGGGTGGCCAGTCGTGCAGACCGTCTGAACTTCGATATCCGTCGTCTTTCTGCAGAAACGGCAGCGATTACGGCTCAGGCCGATTTTGATACGGCCATGGCTGCATTGGCTGTTCTGTTGGGACAGGGAGCGATCACCCAGCAGTTGCCTCCACCGGAACGCTTGGATATTGATGCCAAAGCCCCCCCTGCCCCGGAGTTCCCTCAGGCCTGGCTCGCCACCAAAGAACGTCTACCGGCTTTGGTCGCGGCCCGCGCCCTCTATGAAGCTGCGGAACAACAGTTGCGTGCCGTCAAAGGTCAGTACCAACCCACCCTGAGTGCTTTCGGCAACCTACAGGCTCAGCGGGAAGAAAATCCCAATTTTGCTGACGATGACGTCGGCAGTACCATTGGCCTGCGTATTGCCATTCCCGTCTGGGAAGGCAACAACCGCCGTGAACTTGTGGCTGAGGCCGAAAGCAGCGTAGAAGAAGCCTCCGCCTTGTTACGCCAGTTGGAACTTCAGGCTGAAGCCGAACTAAGTCGCACGGCCAGTGATTATCTTGCCAGTGTGGAAGCCGAACGCATTACCCGGGAAAGTCTCGAATTGAGCCGGGAAAACCGGGACCTGGTGGAAGCCAGTTACCGGGCTGGCCGGGAAAGCCTCCTCCGCCTCAATGAAGCCCAGCGGGATTTCACCACTGCAGAAGCCCGCGCCGCGCAGGCCCGACTGACCCGGGAGCAGTTCTGGATTGAACTGCAGAAATCATTGGGCACGCTGAAGGTTGAGGAACCCTAAGCGATGGGGTGATGGCTACACCCATGCGCACGAATCATACCTGAATGGTATTCTGGCAGGCCTACAGCGTGCCCAGATTCCAGCTCAAGCCGAGATCAACTGGCTTGCATGCCGCGAGAAGAGCCCTCGTAAATCCTTGCAGTAGGATTCCAGAACTTCGCGGGCCAGTTCCGAATCCGGCTTAAGCTGGTACAGTGAGGTGGCAAGGTGCAGTTCGATCAAGGCCCGGTTTCGATGCTGCGTTTCCACTACAGAGCCTTCCCCTACCGCATTACGCTCCCGCTGATTTCGAACGGCATGCCCCCGAATCCCGGGTCGCGTTAATAAGGATTCAAGATGCTCTGCACCTGAGCCCAATGTTTCGAAAGCTTCCGCCAAAGCCCTCATATGTGAAAACGCAGCCTCTTCGGGCAGAGATGGTAGTTTATCAGCGAGAAGCTCCGCGGCATCGGCATGGCGGCAACGAGCCAACGCAATGATCCGGGTATCGAGTTCACTCATACTCGCACCAAACTGCCCCATACCTGTGTAATCCCAGCCGGGGTCCCATTCACGCTCTGTCACTTCGTCCATGAGGAACTGAACGCCGCAATCATCTTCAAGAATACCCAACACAAATGCGTAAAAGCGTTTCGCTTCAAGCCCCTCGGCGTTTTCCATCGCTTCCTGCAACCAGGCCACGCGCGTTGATGGGTCCAGCGTAAACACTCGGTCAATCAAATCCGGTTGGCCTGGAGCGAGAGTCAGCGCTTCTTTGACCTCCGCTTCGGGAAGAGGAAACGAATCACCCGCTCCACGAATTTCCGGATCGAGAATGCCCTTATCCACCAAACGTTCCTGTAGCATGTCGATATCCAGGGAACGAAGATCCAGGCCTTGGCTTAAGGCGGCAATCATTCCGGCTGCATAGCCCTGGTTTTGTACATCCGCCTGCATACGAATGACGGGCATGGCATCCCGGTGCGCAGAGATTCCCAGACCAGTGACCAGAATCCCTTCCAGGCCACGGGGTAACAAAGCGCGTAAGGGAATATAAGCTTCGATGGGATCATGTCCGGGAGGCACGATCATAAACAAGGGGTGAATGGTATAGCCGTGGGTATCAAAGTTACTCCGAGCTTTAACCAAAGTATCCGGAAAGATTCGACTGAGGCGGATATCCATTGGGGAAATTTCCAGATCCCCCACCACGCGACGTCGTTCCCGACTATCCACCAGCTGACCGGCATCAAATTCGTGTTTAAATTTTTCGCGTGCACTCACATGGGCGGAAGCCAGATCTTCGGCCTGAGAATCATCAATAAATTCGTAATCCGTATTATTATAGTCCTGACCGGGGGTCCGGTTCGGCAGCCCCGTTCCTTGCAAAGCTAAGCGGGCCGATCCTACGGATACGGTTTGTGCCCCAGCCATGGCCGCCACTTCGCCGGAACCCGTTGCATCCACCACTGTCCGGGGACGGACGATGACCAGACCCTGAGGCGTGGCAAGATGAACCTCATCGACACGACCGTCATGTGCTCGAGCGCCTGCGGGACAGCATTTATACCAAATATGCCCGCCCGCTTTACTGATTTCCTCATGATACCACTGAATCTTCGCTTCCACATCCCATCCACCGTAAGCACCACCCTCAATGTTTCGCGGGGACTTTTCAGCAACGGCCTGATCCATTTCCGCAGTAAAGCCTACTTGGTTTCCAAACCAGTAACGACCAATCATCCCCAAGGTACCGACGCCACCGAGTCCGGACAAGGCTTCTACCACCAGGGTGGATGCACCTTCCCGGGAAGCGGAGATGCCGGCCGGAGCGCCACCGGTGCCTCCACCGACCACCAGCACATCGAGTTCCAGTTCAGGCGGCTCTGCTTGAGCAGGCATCGTTCCCGGGGCTTCCGCAGCCTCTAAAAGAGAAGCCAGATGTGAGCCCCATTTCAGGGCTTCATCCGGTCGCGTCAACTGCTGCAGCGTCCTTTGATCCGCTGCCAGGACATTACCACTAAACCACAGCCGTCCCTCCGCAGCGGAACAGGCTGAGGCAGGCAAGGCTTCGATATCGCCTTCGCATTCGACTGGAGCGCGATCCGGATGAAGCCGCTCCCCCGTCCAGGCCTCAATCCCATCTGCGGAGTAGAGCTGTCCCGGCACATAGGAATTGAGTCGCATGACCTGTTCCATGCCCATCCATTGTGCCCAACTGCCATCGCTAAGAGATAAAGATTCTTCCCGACGAAGCAGCTGCAAGCGAGTGTCCTCGGCATCCCCCTGTGGCATATCCAGAATCCCTTCGCTCTCCCAGCCTTCGGCAAGTTGTTCAGCCAGGACACGACGGGTTACGAGAACGGGTGAACATGGTGCACTCAGCGGAATACCTGCCAAACGTCCCACTTCCCCTCGAGGGGTATTATCCAGTAGACGGCGACACTGAAGCTGGCGACGACCGGAACGGGTATGTAGGTCAAGCTGAAGCAGATCGCCCTCTTGGGAGATCGAAACGGGCATGGCGCACAGCAACACGGGAATATCCGCTTCTTCCAAGAGCCGGTCTAACTCATATTTCAACTGCATAGGGCGAAAGCAATGGCCCTGTTCCATTGCATCCCCAAATAAACGCGTGAGGATCGGGTCCTCGGAATTCAAGTCCTTCGGCAGCGCTAAACGTAGAGGATCACAGAGATCTTCTCCCAGATAACTGCGATGCGTTGTCAGCAGGACAGAGTGCCCTGAGCGTTTGAGTTCCAGGGCGCAACGAATACCGGCAAGGGAAGAGCCAGCGACAATCAGATCTACATGTTCCATCAACACAGACTGCCACAATGGCCTTAGGGGGAACAGAAACGAAGCTTGCAGAAATTTAGTATTTTCTTACATTTTCTTGTCATGCAGTCGCTAGCCTTAAATCCCGAACAACTCCGGAGCCAATTGATCTGGGCAAATGAACGCGAGGTGGAAAGGGATTTCCTTCAACATCAAGTTGGGGTGGCGAGGGAGAGCCCCGCCTGGTTTATCCGCACAGGCTCCTTGAGTTGGCAGGCCGAACATGACACTTTGACCGGGAATCCGGGAGACTGGGTCTTTCCCGGTCAGGATCCGGGAGAAGTTCAATTTTCTCCGGGAAGCCGTATCATTTCCATTCGCTTTCTCCTGCTCCACGCCGATGGTCGGCTGCTCTTTCCGGGTCAATCCATTCACCGCTGTTCCGGGCAGGATTTCCCCGGGCTGGAACAAAGCGCACTGCGTCTTTTAACGGTTCTTGCCCCCTGGCAACAACAGGGAACCTTGATGTTGGGACGTCATCGGATCCCATTGCCCGAGAACTTGGAGATCGAGTCTGCGTTTCAGGGCTTTTTAGCCCAGTATTGCCGTTTTCAATTAGAACAGGGCGAACACCCTCAACCCGCGGGGCAAGAGGACCAGCGGGTTCAACAGGCTCTACAGGAATTGACGCTACGGGATATGCGGCTCCCCTTCTCCGAGGCGGAGCTGGGGAAACAGGTGGGACTGGGGCCAAGACAGTTACGAAGGCTATTCGAGCAGGAAACCGGCCAATCGCCCTTTCAGCACTATGACCACAGACGGCAGGAACTGGCCCGCCACAGCTTACGGGAGAGCCGAGCGCCATTGAAGGAGTTGGCGTATGACCTGGGTTTCAGTTCCCCAGCACATTTCAGTAACTGGTTTCGAAACCGCTGCGGCGTCAGTCCCGGGCAGTATCGGAAAAGAGGCCTGGCCCCAAAACGCCGGGAGCCCCCTTATCCTCCGGAAGCTTAATCCAGGACAATGCCGACGGGACAATGGTCGGAGCCCATCACATCCATGCGCACAAAGGCTTCAGAAAGGCGGGGTTTCAACTCGGGGGAGAGACAGAAGTAATCGATGCGCCAGCCCACATTCCGTTCCCGTGCCCGGGCCCGATAACTCCACCAGCTGTACACATCGCGGGTATCGGGGTGAAGTTCACGGAAGGAATCAATAAAACCGGCTCCAACAATGTTATCAAAGCCTTCTCGCTCTTCATCCGTAAAGCCAGCGCTTTTGTGGTTATCCTTGGGACGGGCCAAATCGATTTCTTGATGAGCCACATTCAAATCCCCGCAGAAAATGACGGGTTTTTCTTCCTGCAGTTCTTTCATGTAGCCCAGAAAAAACGGGTCCCACTCCTGATGCCGGTAGTCCAGTCGCTGCAAGCCGTCCTTGGAGTTCGGGGTGTAAACGGTTACCACCCAGAAGTCTTCATGCTCTACCGAGACCACACGACCCTCTTTATCGTGTTCCGGGATGCCAATGCCGAGTTCATGACGCAGCACCGGAAGTTTCGTGGCCAACAAGGTCCCGGAATAGCCTCGACGTTCCGCGGGATACCAAATCACTTCATACTCTGAGGGAAATTCGTAATCAACCTGCTCCGGCAACGCCTTCACTTCCTGTAACCCCAGAATATCCGGTGCTTCTTCCTCAATATAATCGGCAAAGCCTTTTTTCAGACAGGCACGAATGCCGTTTACGTTCCAAGAGATCAATTTCATCGTTTTCAGGATTCCAGATGTGGATTCAGGTACAGGTTCAAAAAGTCACGCGCTTCGCGCAGGCAGGAAAAGCGAGCATGGGCATGTTCGGCGCCGGCTTCAGCCACATGCTCGTGTTCAGGAACAAATAACGCGAAAGCCCCACTGCGGTAGGCCGCTTCAATTCCCGGGGCCGAATCTTCCAACACGGCACACTGCTCAATATCCACACCGAGTAACGCGGCGGCTTTGAGAAAGATTTCCGGGTGGGGTTTGCCCTGCTCCACTTGATCACCAGCGACCCGATGCGGGAAATAGTGTAAAATGCCAGCTCGTCCTAATTTATCCTCAGCCTGAAAGCTCCGGCTGGAGGTCGCCAAGGCGATGGGCACCTGTTTCTCACGGAGCTCCTCCAACCATTCCGTGACCCCCGGCATGAGTGCAGGGACCTCTTCCGCGATCATTCGATGGTAATGATGTTCGGCCCTGTCGAGGAGCTGCTCCACATGTTCCGGGTGCTCGTCTT
This sequence comes from Verrucomicrobia bacterium UBA6056, assembly GCA_002429005.1. GTDB lineage: Bacteria > Verrucomicrobiota > Kiritimatiellia > SS1-B-03-39 > UBA6053 > UBA6056. The sequence continues at coordinate 90,982 of DIYK01000083.1, read as the reverse complement.
CCACAATGCGGCGGATATCCGGCAAGGTGCGCCCCACCATCTTTCGCTTAGCGCTTTCGGATACGGCGACACCGACTTCCTCCCCTGCAACATCCCAACAGGCATCTCCGATGCGCTCTGTATCAATGAGGGTCCCGTCCATATCGAAGATGACCGCCCGTATTACTCGTTCCGTTTTCTGCATGTTCTGCCTTCCCTCCACGCTAAAAGCGGGTAAATCAACTTTTTCTTCACCCGAATCCCAATTGACTATGGAATCACTGCGTTTTCTAGAGCCCGATACCGTCCGCAGCATTGCCCGCGACCATGGTAGCCCCGTTTTTGTATACAGCGAAGCCCTCCTGCGCCAACGTGCAGAGGAGTGCTTGGCCTTTCCAGCGCCTTTTGGCCTGACCGTACGCTATGCGATGAAGGCGCTGCCGACCCGGGCCATTCTCAAACTCTTCGCAGAGATGGGACTTCATTTTGACTGCAGCTCCGGGTTTGAGGTGGAACGGGCCATGGCGGCTGGCATTCCCGCGGAAAGGCTCTCACTCAGCGCCCAGGAACTGCCGGATAATTTGGAAGAACTCCTGGATGCCGGCATGCTCTTCAATGCGACCAGCCTCCAGCAGATTGATGTAGCCGGCACCTTGCGCCCCGGCAGCAAAATTGGGCTGCGCTTTAACCCGGGTCTGGGAAGCGGAGGCACCAATCGAACCAACGTCGGTGGCCCTGCTTCTTCCTTTGGTATTTGGAATGCCTACAGTCAAAAAGCTCAGGATCTGTTAACGGAACACAATTTGAGCTGCGTGCGCATTCATTCCCATATCGGTTCAGGAAGCGACCCGGCGGTTTGGCAGCGGGTCATCGGCCTGACGCTGGATCTCGTTCGCCAATTCCCGGAGGTGACCCATTTGGACCTCGGAGGGGGCTTCAAAGTTGGACGGATGGCAGAGGAAGCCAGTACAGACCTTCAGGTGATCGGCGCGCCTTTAAAACAGGCCTTGGAAGAGTTTGCGGCCGAAAGCGGTCGCAAGCTTCATTTTGAAATCGAACCCGGCACCTACTTGGTCGCCAATGCCGGATCCCTGATCAGTCGCGTGCAGGATAAAGTGGATACCGGAGAAGAGGGCTACCGCTTTTTGAGACTGGATACTGGCATGACCGATGTCTTGCGTCCCAGCCTCTACGGAGCGCAACATCCCTTGGTGCTGGTTCCCTCTGAGGAGAGTCCCCGCGGAGAAGATCATGTTATTGTGGTCGGACATTGCTGTGAATCCGGAGATATCCTCACCCCCTCCCCCGGGGATCCCGAAGCCCTGCAGGGGCGGGACATGTTGGAAGGTTTTATTGGAGATTACGTGGTGATTGAAGGCGTGGGTGCCTACTGTGCCTCTATGTGTACCCGGGGATACAATTCCTTTCCTGCCAGTGCAGAGTTGATGCTTCAGGTGGATGGACAGGTTACTCTGATCCGCAAACGCCAAGAGCCCAGCGTACTCTGGGCGGATGAATTGGGGTAAGTCCCCTTTCTCTCAGGGGCATGTTTCGAGCGCGAAGCGAAGGCCCCTTCTCGTAAAAAACGGGCGTAACCCTCTCTGGACTACGCCCGTTTTTCTGTAAGCGCCCCATTGAAGCGTCGCTGAGACTACAGGTACTTGCACACTAGCTGAACGCTTCCTCACTCCTATTGTTTCTTTTCGCTGGACAGGCCTCCCCCTATCAAGGGTAGTATGTTCATCAATGAGCGATAGCGATTCTGAACCAAAGGTCGGGTCCATGAAAAAGCATGCTGTAACAGGCTCGCTCTGGACCCTGGGAGGCTATGGTTTTTCCCAAGTGTTGCGGCTGATCAGCAATCTGGTGCTGGCACGCCTCCTCTTCCCGGAAGCCTTCGGGCTGATGGCATTGGTGAATGTGTTTATGCAGGGCCTGCAAATGTTCTCGGACATCGGCATCGGCCCCAGCATTATTCAAAATAAACGAGGCAATGATCCGGTCTTTTTAAAAACGGCCTGGACCTTGCAAGTGGTCAGAGGCTTTGTCCTCTGGGCGATTTGTTGCGCTGCGGCTCCCTTTGTGGCTTCCTTCTATGCGCAATCAGATCCACTGGCTTCGGAATTACGCATCATTCTCCCCGTTGCCGGTCTGACCGCATTGCTCGGAGGTTTCACCTCCACCTCCGTGTTTACCCTGAACCGTAAACTGGATATGAAACGCGTGACCCTGCTGGAGATGATCCCCCAGTTGTTCTCTTTGGCAACGATGATCAGCTTGGCCTGGATCTACCAGTCCGTCTGGGCCCTGGTGATTGGCGGCATCGTGTTCAGCATTGTCCGGCTGATCCTGAGTCACCTGATGAATCCAGGGGAGCGGGATGGATTTGCCTGGGAAGCGGAAGCCCGGCAGGAACTTCTTAGATTTGGAACCTGGGTCTTTCTCAGCACCATTGTTACTTTTCTCGCCGGAGACCTGGACCGGCTCTTACTGGGTAAATTATTAACTCTCGGTGAGTTGGGTTTGTACAACATTGCCATGACCTTGGCCCAGGTCGCCATTCAAACCAGTTCACGTCTCAGCTCTTCTGTTATTTTCCCATTGCTCTCGCGTCACCAGGATGACCCCTGGCGTTTGGTCAATGCCTGTTGGAAAGCGAGGCGGGCGGTTTTATGGTTAAGTGGTGCCGTTTGTAGCGGATTCGCCCTGTTTGCCCCTTTGTTTTTTGAAAGCCTCTACGACAGCCGCTACACCGAGGCAGGGGAAACGGCGCGTTGGCTGGCCATCTATACCTGGTCTCATGTGTTGATCGCAACCATGGACCGCATTCCACTGGCTCTGGGAAACCCCCGCCTGCTCTTTTTCGGCAACCTGATTACCACCGCAGGCATGTTCGGGGCCATTTGGGGCTATCAATCCTATGGACTTCCCGGTTTTATTCTCAGTATGTCCGCCGCAAAATGGCTGACTCAGTTTTTCCTGACCTTCACCCTGCCCTTTCACCGCTTCAAAATGTTGCTGCAATCTTTTGGTTTCACCCTGGGATTCGGCCTCTACAGTTGGGCGGCCATTCTCTTCCAGAATTGGGCGTATGCACGCTTGGAACCGGGTGAATGGGTCTGGAGTCTGGAACCCAGTGACTGGGATACGGACTTTCTTCTTTATGCGGCAGCGGTATGTACAAGTTGTGCCCTCCCCATTCTGCTTGCTGCAGCGATGGTTTTCCTACTGATCAAACGACAAAAATCTGAGTCATGAGCCAATCCATTCCCCTGGTTATTTTGGGTGTTCCTTTTCATAGCGTTACCTTGGACGGCTGTGTCCAGTGGTGCTTGCAACACATGGAAGGAGACCGAGCTGGCTATATCGCCACCCCCAATCTGGATTTTGTGATGAAGGCAGTGGAGGATCCGGAACTGTACCGGATTCTTGCAGAAGCAGATATGGTGATTGCCGATGGCATGCCCATCGTATGGCTTTCTAAAGAACTGGGTCCCGAACTTCCGGAACGGGTAGCCGGATCGGATTTGGTGTATTCCTTGGCAAAAGGTGCAGCTCCCAGTGGGAAGAAGCTCTTCACTTTGGGTGGAAAAGAAGGCGTCCCTGAAAAAGCTGGTCAGCTTCTCTGCGAGCAGAATCCAGGCCTGCAACTAGCCGGAGCCTACTCCCCGCCTCTTGCGGACCTGCTCGAAATGGATCATGACAGCATCCTGTCCCGCCTTGAGGAGAGCAAGCCCGATATGCTCTACGTTGCCTTTGGTGCACCCAAACAGGAGAAATGGATCAACATGCATGTCCACTCCTGGAAGGTCCCGCTGGCCTTGGGAATTGGTGGAAGCCTCGATTTCATTGCCGGGGCGCAAACCCGAGCCCCCGCGTGGATGCAGAAAAGTGGAACCGAATGGATTTGGCGCCTCGGCACGAATCCGAAACGCCTTTGGAAACGTTACAGTTCCAATTTTTTCTTTCTCATGAATGCCCGGAAAAAGATTCGCAGCATACGCGATCTTCCTCACCAGGCTGCCGAGAAGCTGAAACTCAATAGCGCGGATGCCGCCCGCATTCGGGAGTGGTCCTGGCAAGCGGCAGCTGACTTCAGCGAAGCGGAAAAGCAGGTAAGCGATATTCAGCGCAGCAGCGCGGACAGTCAGGCCTTGTTGATCAATCTCCAACCCTGCGAGTGGCTCAGCAGTTTGGAGTTGGGCGTGCTCCTCAGTCTGGGTCGTTGGGGAAAACAACAACAAATTCCAGTGCTCGTGGGAGGGCTGTCTGAACGACTTCGAAAATGGATTCAGTTCAACAATTTGGATCAACTCCTCCAGGAAATCCGTACTCAGGATGAACTACAAAAGTCCATTCTCCCCGTCAGTCCTGCCCGGGCCGAAATCGATCCCCGTGAAGGCCTGCTCGAACTGATTCCACCACCGGAAATTACCGCAGCACGTTTACCGGAGTGGAAAGAACAGCTTCAACCCAGCTTGGATGCATTGCCGAAGGCGATCAACCGGGTAGAACTCAACTGCCGCGAGCTTCGTTTTCTGGATTCGGCAGGCATTGGGTATCTGGTGGCCATCCGCCATCAGCTGGACAAACGCGGATGTAGCTTCCAGTTACGCCATGTATCCGGCGCCCCAATGGCCACCTTGAAAATTTCTCGCGTGGATCGTTTGCTGATCCCAAAAGAAGACTGAGGAAAGCGCCTTACAGTGGGGAAATTTCGCTGGCGGGCCGCACAAAGGAAAAGGCCTGTGTTCCCACCAGAGCCACCATAACCGCTTCCACCTGAGGCGGATCGATCTCTTCGCCTGCAGCCCATTCCACCACAAAGTTGGCTCCCGTTCCCCCCTGGGTATCCTTGGCAGGAATGACGAGATCTACGCTTTGAAAGGGTTCCAGTCGAATAGGAGCATCCAGATAGCGTTTCACCAGGTTGCCGGAGGTACCATAGTAGTTGAGAGTCCGAATATAGACCGGTTTTCTGGAATCCCGGTTGCGGATGCTCAAGGTGCTTTCCAACAAAATGGGCGAACCCTGTCGGGCGTAGATATGAGAATACAGAGGAACATAGAGGCTTTTGTGTTGCACAGCCTCCGCAGGAAGCTCGGCCTGCATGGCCGCAAAATCAGGGAGCACATAGCGGGCGGGCGGCACCTGGGTCAACGCCTCCTCCACCTGATCGATTCGCTTGGTGGTGGAACTGTAACTCAGCCACAGGACTAAGATGCCCACCAAGGAGGCAAAGCCTATCACAAAAAGAACGTCGCGTTTCTGATCCATATGCACCCTAGTTTCGGCTGGTCGATTTAAAAGAAAAGCCTTGTCTGTGAGTTATGAGTGCACCGCACTATGTCAAGTCAGCCACGCCTTCCGCTGACGACGAAAACGCAGAACCGACCATCACGTATCCAGCTTCAGCAAACTCAAGGCAACACAGGTGCTCCAGGGCATCACGCCAAAGCGCCCGTCAAACAGAGCGGCTTTCACGTCATCTAAACTCAGGTGCAGCAGTTCCAACTCCTCGAGGTCGTCGGAGGGCAGTTTCTCTCCGGGCACACAGTCCGTGGCCAGGAAGAGATGACCATGACCACAGCCCCGGTTTCCATCCACCGCATAGCTGCCCAGAAATTGCCACTGATCGGAATCATAGCCGGTTTCCTCCCGTAATTCCCGACGGGCCGCCAGCCGTAGTTCCTCCCCGGGTTCCACATAGCCCCCGACAATACCCATTCCTTCGCCCCGCATGGCGTATTTGTGCTGGCGGAAACAGAGAAATTCACCTTTGCGGGTCCGCGCCATCACATTGACAAAGTCGGGTAATTCAATCCACAGCCAGTCAGGAATCTCCTGTCCTCCTGGCCAGCAGACATGATGTTCCTCCAGACGCAGCCAGGGGCGACGGTCCAGCAGTTCCGTTTTCTTACGTGTATCCCATCCCTTCATTCCCTCCCTTTGCCAGAGAGTTCCGGGATGCCAAGAGCTTTTCTACAAAGCTCAGCTTTCTTCGTTCCAATCCACCGTGAGTAATTCCGGAGCCCGGATTCCTGGAATGGCTGGCCGTTGTTCATCGAGTCCCCGGCTGAGGTCCCGAACCCGGCCGTTCACGGCATCAAACAGCCCCCAAATGGCCACACCACGTGGATAAAATGACAGATTGTTGCCTCCGAAGGTTTCGAAGAACATCCTCGCCTCTTGACTATTGGTCGTACACTGCCACTCCCAATATTGCTGTGCAAGCTGCCGCAAATCCACCCCGCGGTAGGCTGCAGCGATGTCGCGTAGCATGTTCATGGAAATCCAACCCGGGTTGGCCGCCACACCCGCCAAACCAAGCATGCTCTCATGCTGATCGATCTCCATGTTGGCGAAATCAGAATGAGTATTCCCATAGGCGTGGGCACAGCGTTCAGAAGCCACTTTCAGATCACTGCGCAAACGGTCGGGCCGCAACCCGGAATCCAGACCTACCAGATCCAGGATCGCTTGAGCGTTTAGCGTATAGATATGAGCGGCATTCCAACCGGGAATTTCTTCGCAGTGCATTTTTTCCCCGGTCCAGGGATTCACCAGATCACCGGAGCGCTCCAGCAGCACCCCGTAATGATCCTCCACCCAGCCATTCGCTTCAATATGGCTTCGGGCCCGCTCGGCCCGTTCCCGGCACTGCATGGCAATTGTCTCATCCTGCAGATGCGCAAACACAGCTTCTCCCGCCACATAGGCACAGAGGGTTTTAGCGGAAAGATAGGTTTGTTCCGTGCCAAACTGAACCGCGGGAGAGGCATCGTCGATGGTGTTGGCCACCCCCTTGTCCGGTACACCGGAACCCGTGGTATCCGCCGCATTCAGAAAACGCAGATAGGCTTTGAGGGTTTCCTGATGTTTATGAATCAGCTGATCATCCCCGGTTCGTTTCCAATAGGCACAGGAAAGAATGAGGTAATTACAGCTCTCTTCCACAGCCATATCATGATCGTAAATCTGCCGGGTGACCGCGGAATGGGCACCGCAATCATGGGAGAGATACAAAGTGTCCGCTCCGGCTTCGCCCAGGATGTCTGAACCGGGTAGACTGAATTCCGGCCAGCTGTCCAATTCGCTGGCCAACAACTCCGGCCAGACACAGAGATAGAAAGGACTTTGTGTGAATTCCACATCCACCGTGGAATGAAAATAGCAGTTGCCCTCCCAAACACTAAAGCGCTCTTTCACCCACCAGGTATTGATCATCCAGCTATGCAGACTGTAGGCCAGCAGGTGATCCACGGCCGCCCCCAGGCTGTGGTTTTGAATACGGGCATCCACCCTAAGCGCATTTTTCCAAATTTGTGTAGCTCCGCCATCATTCACCCAGCTACAGACCTCGTGCAAGGAAGCAAAGTGTTCGGTGTAGACAAAGGGACTCAAGCGATCGCCCACCTTGAGCACCGCGTCACTCCAGGTCGCCCAGGCCAGGCTGAGGCATGCTTCACCAGGTTGCTCCGCGAGAGGAACCCGTTGAGAAAAACGCAGTCCCTCGCGTTCCCCGGAGAGCTGCCAAAGGCGATCCTCCTGAGCCACGGCCTCATCGATCGTGTCCCAGGCATCCTTGAAATCTTCCTTCATTTCCGCGCGGATGGATTCCCAGTTGATTCGCAGTCCCTGCTCGCCTTCTTCGGTCACGGACCAGGATTCATGAGGAATGAGTTCACAGAACAAATCCAATTCCGGAACATCCTTGGATTTATCTCGGGCTTTCCAGCGGAAAATCCCCGGCAAACGATGAGCTTTCACCTGAACCAGAAAAACGGGAATGGTGCTGAAGAAGCTATCTCGGGGACGGAAGGGAATACTGAACTCCAGTTCCACCCGCAAGCCGCTGTCCGCATGGATGCCGATCCAGCTCATCCGGGAAGGCGAACTGCGCTGATCCAGAAAATCAAACAGCTCTCCTTCCTGACAAAGGGGAAAGACGATCTCTTCCCCGTTAATGATCGCCCCGGCCTTGATTTGAAAACGGGGCATGCGCGTAAAACGGTCAAAACGCAGCAGGGCACAATCCCGGCTGGAGGGTTGAACCATCAGCCCATGACGGGATCCGGTGACGGCGAGAGCATCAGTTATGTTTTGCATGGTGGGAAGCGGGATTCAGGGTAAGACGTGATTCGCGATAGACTACGAATCGAAACAGTACAGATTTCAGGAAGTCCCTTAAGAGAAAAGGAAACATTAGAAACTTATTTATTTTCGTTCCCACAGATCCCGAAACTAGTGTAAAATGGGTTTGTACATTCTCGAATTACGTCGTTATGAAGGTTGGGTCAATGCAAACCAGTGATAGAACACAAACGAAAGCTCCCATTCGCTGCTGGAATGACTTGGCCTATTCTGCGGATGCCAGTGACGAACAACATGCGCACCTGTTTGTTCCTGAAGGCGAAGGCCCCTTTCCGTTTGTGATGTGTATGCATGGAGGCGGATGGACCAGTGGAACCCATCATGGATATTCCAGGGTAGCCATGCCCTTAGCCCAGGCAGGATTTGCAGCGGCCACAGTTGGATATCGAAAAGTGGATCATCAGCCCTGGCCAACGCCCTTGGAGGATATCAGCGCAGCCTTTGATTTTTTTCAGGAACATGCGGCCGAGTTTCACATCGATTCAAGCCGTTTTGCCGCCATGGGAGACAGTGCCGGCGGGCATTTAGCTTTGATGCTGTCCACCAAACGGCCCTTGCAGGCCGTGGTCTCTGTATCCGGGCCTACCGATGTCCGCCCCCCAGTGGTCACCTCCATGACCAAGCCTTACCTCGATATTGGTACCCATCCTCAATATAGTATAGAGGAAATCACGCCAACGGCCTCGCCAGTGGTATGTATTGAGAAAGATTCCTGTCCAATTTTGCAGATTCTTGGCGGAAAAGACAGTATTGTCCCCCCAGGGCAACCCTTCAGTTTGCAACAGTGTCTGGACAAATTGGGCGTCGCCAATGAGCTTCGCATGTTCCCGGGCGAAGAGCACAGTTTAATTTTTGATCAGGAAGAAGACGTTCGGAAGACGATGATCTCTTTTCTGAAACGCCGACTTTAAACAGGGAGAACCTGTAGATAACATTTGCAAATCCCTGAGAAATTGAGAAGTAGAGGGATCAATCTTCCGGACATACTAGAGTCGCATTATGAGCACTTCTTCCACAGCCGCTTCTTCCAATACCATTCATCGCATTGCTTTTCTGACCCATCGGACCGATATGACCCAACAAATCTGGGCGGGCATGGTCAAGGTGCTGAACCGCAATGGGCGTTTTGTGCTAGCCCGAAACAACTTGGATGAAAATGCGTTGGATTCGATCCGGAGTTGGAATCCTTCTGTGGTCATTGCTCACATCAGCAGTGAACGAAGTGCCCAGGTTGCCCAAAAACTGGGTATCCCGGTCATCAACACCTCTGGAATCCTGAATCATCCCCCCTTTCCCACCGTTACCCTGAACAACCGCCTCACCGGCGAAATGGCGGCGGATCATTTGCTCAGCAAAAAACACACTCATTTTGCGTACATCGGCAACAAGGTTCACGGCTACTCCGAATCACGCTATCAAGGGTTTCGTACCCGGATTGAAATGGCTGGCTATCAGGTGGAGCGTTGGCCGGAACATATTCCCGGGATTGGGATGCGGAGTCCGGAAGCCTTCATTGACCGTGCCAAGGCCCTGCGCTCATGGCTTCTGGATATGCCCTCTCCGGTCGGGATAATGGTCGTAGACGATTATCGGGCGATTTCATTTATCGAGCACCTGCGGATTCTGGACGAAAGCTTACTATCCCGGATATGCATGGTTAGTGGTCACCACTCCGCCATTCCCTTTTCACCCAGCATTTCCGGTGTGGAACAACGTGAACTGCTCTGGGGCAAAAAGGTTGGTGAAATGGTCATCCGTATCGCCTTGGAAGACCGCAAGGTTCCCAGTTTAACCGAGGTGGATCCAGCAGGTGTGGTCGAACAGGAAAGCAGTGCCGGCATTTCCACTGATGACCGGGAAGTCCTGCATGCCGCCCGCTATATCCGCCAGTTTGTGCACATGGGGATCAACGTAAAAGACGTGGTGGAAAACGGATTAGGTTTGGGCCGCCGTGCTTTGGAACGTCGTTTCCAGAACGTCATGGGTTACACCATTTTGGAAGAAATCCAGCGAGCCCGTATGGACCGGGCCCGGAAACTTCTGCGTGAAGGCGAAGGCAACCTGCAGGATGTCGCACTACAATCCGGCTTTACGGATCACAAACACCTGCAGCGGGTGTTTACGGAACGGGAAGGCGTGACTCCCGGTGCCTACCGCAAAAGCCAAGGGCCTTACTGATCCTGTTCCTTAGGGCTCCGGATTCGTCTTCTCCAGTTCCTGTTTCTGCAGATCTCTTTTCTCCGGGTCCTTCTGCGGCAACTCTTTCGGCATTGGCTCCAATGGCTTTGGATCTTTTTCTTCTTTAGGCCAGAGTACGGAGGCAAAACGTTGGGCAATAAACTCTTCGCCCTTCCATAACGGGTGCAAGCCATCATAGGTCCATTCATCCACATCAAAGCCGTTAAAACAATCCACCAGTTCTACTGGGGACGCTGCCGTAGACCATTTAGGCGCTTGTTGCTCCAGGCCCTCGATAAAGGGGCGGAAATCACGGCTGGATGCTGAGGGGATAATCTGAGCGATGAGAATGCGGATACGAGGATTATCCTTTCGGAGAATACGGATGATCTCATCCAGATCCTTCAAGGTACTGCGGGCTCCTTGCCCCAGGAGAAGATCATTGGTTCCCAGATGGATCAAGGCCACATCCGCATCCAGCTTTTCCAACCAACCGGGAAGATGATCCGCCACTTTATTGGCCGTCCAGCCCCAGCGGGCGGCATGGTCCTGATCAAAGGCCTTTCCTTGATGCTTGGGCCAGTCAGGATTCCCGCCTTCATTCTCCGTAAATGGACCAACAAAATCCACGGCAGCATTCCGGTTCAGCGAATCTTTCCACAGAAAATAGCGCCAGCTGTAGGTTTCAGGATCCGCCTGGGTAATGGAGTCTCCAATGCAAAGAATCCTCTGCACAGGCGCTTTCATTTCTTCAGATCTGACAGAGCTGAACAAGGCCAGCAGGCAGATCACCAGAGCAAGAGATGTAGACGGGAACAGCATGTAAAAAGACTAGCCCTATCCGGAGCGATCTCAATCCCTTTTTCTGAAACACGATACAGGCTACCTTTGGCGGGCAGCACAGACATGACTCAAGGTCCTGACCCCCAAAGCGTTTCCTCCCCACATAATTATAATCTTAATCTTAATCATAATCTCCCCCCCGACTCTTGGCCCTCCTCTCACCTCTATTCTCCCAAACACCCCGCTACATCGTGTATCAGCCCCCCTCAGCCAGCGGTTGTAAAGATAAAGCTGGCAAGGTTCGGATTGCGTTATCCGACTTCCCTTCATGGAAGAGCGCTTGCTGGAAGTCGCACCCCTTCAGGCTGCATCTCCCGCGTGAGATGTCCAACCCAGGGCGTTGCCCTGGACTTGCCTGTGTGATCCCGTTGGGATCTCCATAAGGCAGGCGTTGACGTTTACCCGACTAGAAGCTGAACGGGGCTTGCCTGTGTGCCCCCCTTGGCATCTACGCTGCAGTCGACATTCATTTTTGCCATTCAGGGAACTCTGGGTTCATGAGGGCCCCCAGCCCCAATGCGTTGTTTGTAGCTTGTAGCGTATAGCCGGAAATCTACATGGAACGGCTAGCAGCCTGTCGGACTTTGGACTTCGAAACGAAAATTTGCGTGTTTGAGTCGGAATTCAGTCTGATTTGAGGCGAATAGCGCCGCTATTTAACGAAAATCAGACTGAATTTCGGCCAAATCACGCGAATTTGCAGTCGGAGATCCCAAAGTCCGACAGGCTGCTAGCTGCAGATCCATCCACATCCGAAAAAGAGTTGGTTCCCCGGTAAAACCTGATTCAATCTGTCTGTGGATTGGAATGTGCCTCACCAAGCCGGACTGGCTGAATTAACTCCATTACTGTGCCGCTATCGGTATATGGAACACTGGGAACATGAGGCCATGCCCTGCCCCTTTTGGCGCTGTTATTGGAGTCCGGACCGGCATGCCTGGATTCGCCGTGGATCCGAGCAGCAGAAACTTGGGCCGGATCACTGGGTGTTGCTTTCCCCGGGCCAACCTGTTCAAACCGGTCAGGAGGCTCCGTTTGAGCATCTCTTTTTTCATTTCAGTCTGGGTCCACAGCTTCGCAACCGGAAAGAGCTGCTCCTCCAAGGCCCCTTGCAAGCCAGAGATCAGGAACTGTTACAGCGCATTCGAAGCACGCACTTGAACAGAAGAGCCGATGCCTTGCAATGGATGGCTTTTATCTGGAACTGCCTGGCGCAACTGCCTGAAGATTCCTGGTACCCTCCCGTTCAGGATGCACGGATCCGGGAAGCCTTGGAGCAGATCCGAAACTCCGCCCAGACGCTGAAGCTGGATGAGTTGGCGCAAACACTGGGCATGCATCCCAAAAGTTTTTCCCGTTTGTTTAAAGAACAGGTAGGCCTACCCCCCTACCGCTATGCGCTGGAGATCCGCTTGGATGCCGCTGCACAGGAATTGCACCACGGAGAAGAGTCGGTTGAACAGATTGCTGAACGCTGGGGCTTCACAGACCGCTATCACTTCAGCCGCATGCTCTCCAAATACCGGGGCACCACCCCCGGTAAACTTCGGGCCTCACATTGAGGAGCTAATGCCTGAATGCGGTCATGGAGGGTCTACACACAGGAAGCTCCCATCTGGTTCTTTATTCTACGTTGGAAGCATAAGGACGGATCCCGAGAGAGTTTAGCCAATCCACACACACAGCCACATGATAGCGGTGTCCACCCGGCTGTATGGCAAAGCGGCAGGCATCCGGGGCATCGCAGGCATCGTATGCTCCTTGAACCGTCTCAAACTGTTCCCGGGCGGCCTCAATTGGAAAAATGGGATCTTCTTCCCCGTTCACAATACACAAAGACCGGGGTGCAATCATGGCCGCGACATCCCCGCTGTCGAGTTCCTGTCCCAGGCCGGGTACGTAATTGCACAGACAATGGGAAAAATGCTTACTGAGTAAGGAAGCTTCGTAACTGGAAAACGCCGAAGCGGGTACAGCGACCTTCACCCGGTCATCGAGGGCAGCCAGATACAAGGTGGTGGTTCCTCCGCCGGAGTTTCCCGTACAGGTCAGTGCCTCCCGATGAATCCCATCTAAGCCCAGAAACCAATCCAGCACCCGCATCGCATCCCAGACCCGCTCCCCCTGCAGGCAGCGCCCCTGATGCAGATAGTGCAAAAAGAGATGGCGATCCGTCCAGGGTTTCTCCCAATCCTGACCCCGTCCTTCTGAAATCCGTGCACCAAAGCCCCGTTGTTCGATCGCACAAACCAGATGCCCCTGTTGAGCCAGGGCTTGAGCGTAGTTACCATCTTTAGTTAGCTGTCGTTCTTTGGCTTCCTCATCAGGAAAGTTCCCAATGCAGTACTGCACATTCGGGTGATGTCCATGCATGACCAATACCGGGGCCTCCTCTCCTCCCTGTTCCGGTCGGAGCAGATACACATTGACCGCGACCCCTTCATCAATGTCCAGTTGCCAACGCTGTTCGCTGTAGCCATCCCGTGCGACTTCGCTCAACGGAGTCGCGCGTACGGGCACCGGTTGATGTTGATCGATGCCCAGAACCTGCCTCAGGAAGGAGCGGGCCCGTTGTTGCCAGGCCTGAAATTCTTCAGGACTGGAGACCATACAGCGACTGCGTCGGCCCTGCTGCAACAGAGCATCTACATGGGGCTGAAGAAGAAAGGCAGCATCCGTGTCCATCATCTTGCTCCGCTTATCGGCGACGACGTAAAAACAGGCTCAGCCCCGCATAGGCTGTCAGCATCAACATCAGACTGCTGGGTTCGGGAATCGAAACCAGCAAGTCCCCTTGTGATAATACCGTATCGGATATGCGCAGCTCATCCAGAAAGCCTCCAGCATCCCACACCTGCGACGAGCCGTTGCGATGACCCACGGTGACATCCAGTGTGGGATTTCCCAGGCTTCCGTCCCAGGCGGAACCACTGCTCTGATCATAGCTGCCGCTGGCCGATTGCAGGGACCCGCTTCCGCTCAAATCTTGCCAATAGAAGGTCGAGCTGTTGCTGGAAACATCGTAGGAAACCGCTACATAATAATCGCGATTCGCAGTAAAAATATTGTCTGCGCTTTTGTGGAAACCAAAATACTCCAGATCCCCACGGCCCAGAAACAGAGAAAGACCGTCCTGGGAGTTGGTTTGAAAGGAAAAGGAGCGTTGGGAACTTCCCCCGAGACTCGAGTCATACTGATTCACAATGTACTCTGAGGAAGCGGAATTGCCCGTGTTGATGAAAGCCTCCAAGGTGAAGGTTCCGTTAGCAGCGATCCCGTCAAAGGAAGACGAATCGGTTGCGGTAAACCCAGAGACCGTGTTGTCATCAAATTCAAGAGTGCTTCCGTTCGCGGCTCCCGTCTTTGGCACGGGGTTCAAAAACGCCGATCCATTTCCTGTTCCAGGAAGGTTGCTCTGCGACACATTCCCCACCTGAGTCAGGTTGTTTCCTTTTCCAGTGGAATCCGCAAGGAAGCCCCCCGATTCGAAACGCCAATAGGCGACAACGGAAGCCTTCAGCTGAAAAAACAGAGTTAATGCGAAAAGGGTGGGCAGAAAACGTTTCATAAACGGAAAGAGAGGTTGGGAATGTGAGCGTGAGATGTAACATTCTCACAGAGAATCATTTTCAGAACACCCCCAGTTTGCGACAATTACTTGCCATGGCAGCTTCCCCTCGAACCCCGATTCCCAAACGCAAACATGTCGGCCTGATCGGAATGGCCCGCTACGGGATGGACGGCCGGATTCTACGGGGCATTCTTCAGTACCGTTTAACCACCATTCCCTGGTTGCTGATGGAGGGAGGCCACAGCAACAGCTTTCTTGAGGAGCTATTGGAAAACCGGCTGGACGGGTTGATCGGCCGTATCGATGACCCCGCTCTGCTGGAGCGTCTGCAACAACGGGAGATTCCCCTGGTGCATTTAAGCGGGGAGGAATGGATACGCGACAGTTCCGGCATCTGGCTGGATCATGAAGCCGTAGGTCGGATGATGGCCAGATACTATTGCGAGGCCGCCTACAGCAGTCTGCTCTTTGCCACAGCAGCAGATGCCTACTATGAGCGGGAACGATGGCGGGGCTTTCATCTGGAGGCCAGCCGCCTGGGCATGCCCAGTCTGTGGTATCGATCCGATATTCGTGAACTGGAAACACAGGATGGGAGACGCATTCCCCGACCCCGGTTTTTGAAAGATCTGATGCCGACGCTGAGAAAACCCACCGGAGTGGCCTGCAGCAGTGACCGTTATGCCTTGGATTTCATCCGCACCCTTCAGGTCAGCCGACAACGGATTCCAGAGGAAATTGCGGTGCTGGGCACAGGGAACGATACCTCACTCTGTGAAATTGTATATCCGCCCCTGAGCAGCGTGGATCTGCCCGGGGAACAAATCGGGTATGAAGCCGCCATGCTGCTCGACCGGCTGATGTCTGGTGATGCTCTGCCGGAACAGGCCCGGATGATCGGTCCTTCAGGCATCGTAGAACGGCAAAGTACCAGCCCGATTCCATTACATGATCATCAGGTAGCCCAAGCCGTATCCCTGATGCGGGAGAACCTCTCCCCCCTGCTGACGATTCAGGATCTCGCTGAGCTCTGCGGCTGTTCGCGCAAAACCCTGGAACGAAAATTTCAACAGGCTCTCCAAAAAAGCCCCGGACAACAATACCGGGAACTCCGACTGGAGCATGCGCGTCGTTTATTACGTGAAACTCGCCTGAGAATTCAGGAAGTGGCACAGCATTGCGGGTATGGAAAGGCGGATGTGTTCAGCAAAGAATTCCGGCGCAGTTCCGGACTTGCCCCAAGCGAATTCCGGAAGGAGTACGGACAGTATCCCTAGCTATCTCTTTAACCGGCCTCCATGGCACCCACGCACTGCAACAGTCCGCACATCCCCAATCTGGGGGCCTGGGTCGGCTCCAGGGACCAGCGCCGCGGAGCAGCTCCCGCTTCCATAGCCGGAAGCGCTGCTAAACGATCCAGTCCCTCCTGCCCCCAGGCTGGATGGGCCTGCAGCAGTTTTTCATTCAGATCGTTCCGAGCAGCCATGGCCGCAGCATGCCGATCCATGAAGCTTCTCAACTCCGTCCGGTAGCGTTCTCGATCCTGTTCCCACCATTGAAGCAGTTCCTGATACCCATCAATAGCCCGGTCCCGTCGGGCCAGAGCATCTTCCAGACCTGCATGGGGAGGAAGCGTAGCCGCCCGGGTATAGGCCTCCTCATCTGCATCTACCTCGGCCCCAAACCAGATCCGGGCATCTCCGGCTTCGGCCAGCCCGGCATGGGACAACAGCGCGGTGATGCTCAGCTGACTGCGGGTGACAATGCGGTGCAGGATCCAGGGAGGAAACTGTAATACATCTCCCGGTTTCAAAGCCTCCTGCCACATACCCTGTTCCGGCTCATGGAACTCGACCCAGCCTTCTCCCGACTGAATCATATACAGTTCATGTGCCACCGCATGCACATGGGGACAACCGCCATAGAGGCCATCCAGCGCAGGAGTTTGATCATAGACCTGAACCCCGGTGATGCTGATGCCGCCAATCACAGGGGTCATGAAGACTCCCAGGTTTGCAGGGTCTGCGACTCACAGGCCCTCTGGGCATGATCACACAATTCCATCACCGCCAGGTTATTGCGGGCACTGATGCCGGGCTCTCTGCCATCACAGACCTGGGCATGAAAATCCGCCAGCAACCCGGCCAGCCCCAACTCTTCAGCAAGGGGAACCTCCTCCCAGTGCTCCGGCGCAAAATTCCGGGTACCCCGTGGCGTAAAGCGGATCTGGTCCTCATCCAAACAGCAGGCGCCGCGTTCCCCAAAAATTCGTATCCGCGTTTCACTGGCAGCCGCGTCATGAGTATGAGTATAGATCACCTGACAGCCGCTTCGGTGCCGGATGTGAAAGCTGGTATTGTTGGGGTGTTCATAGGCCGACCAGGCCGCAGCATAGGCCACACCGGAAATCTGTTCAAAGCCGGCACCCAACCAATAGTGCAGGTTATCAAAATGATGGCAGCTCATATCCCACAGCGAGGCGTAAGGATAGGTCAACGTACCTGGATCGGGACGCACACGATGCTGAACATATTCAATCAGAAAAGGCCTGCCCACATAGTGAGGATCCTGCTCATCCTGCAAGACCCTGGCCAGCGTGCGTTCTTTGGCGGAATAGCGGTAATTCTGAGCGACACTGCAAGCCAGACCGCTCTGCTCCACGCTGGCGACAAAGTCACGGGCAGTATCGATATCCGGTGCCATCCCTTTTTCTACCAACACCGCCTTTCCTGCTGCCAAGGCCACTTTTCCAAGCGGAACATGAAACAGAGTCGGGGTGCAAATGATCACCACATCGCAGGGCACCTGATCCAGGGCATCCTGAAGCTGTTCAAACTGCGGCAAGGGACCGACGAGCTCTGCAGCTGCGGCCCGGAACTCCGGATTCAAATCCACCAAAGCGACCGGTTGGAAGCCCCGCTCCGCCCGGGCTTCCTGCAATGGCCAGAGTCCACGTCCACCGACTCCCACATGAATGCTTTTGAGGACCTTCATGAAAACGACTCCTCTGCCAAAGCAACTTCCTCCTGCAAATTTTCAGCCCAACGCCCATCTACAGTGACGATGCGATAGCGAAGCTCCAGTTTCTCTCCGGCCTGAACATCCATGCCCTCATGAAAGAGAAAAGCTGGATTCATAAAGGTGAAGCCGTTGTTGGACTTCGCGTAAAAGGGCAGAGGAAAACGGGGATGCTGAGGATCCACGACCATAAGCAACCCAGCTGCAGCAGGTTCATCGTTCACAAAGGGACCATCCAGCAGGCCATCCGCTGCCAGCCAGGCTTTCCGATCTCCGGAAAGGGATTCAGATTCACCTTCCGAATGTCGGAAACGCACATCATGTAGTTCCCGGCAGGCCCGCCAGCCCAGCCCGGAGTAGCCACCCCAGGTGGTAAAAGGAGTACGGTCCAAATGCAGATCTTCCTGAGCCAGAAAAGAGCTATGCCAGTCAATTCTAAGAGCGCGTTCCGTGGTTTCGATCTTCAGGTTCCGCTGTTCTTCAAATACCAGCGATCCGGAGGGCCGGATCCAGTGAATCCGGCTGTTCCAGTGCCAGCAACCCTGCTCATCTGCAGAAATCTGAACATGTTCTGAACTCACCTGTTTTCCACAAGGATCCACTTCCTCCCAGAAATTATCTTCATCCACATATTTGATTGCGAACCACAGACCGCGATGCCAGCGGTGATCGGAGGGTTCAAATCCGCTCAACACCCGTCCGGATGGCGTAACCAAGGGATGAATACAGGGTTTGGGTTCCTGTTCCGGAAAGCGGAGGCGTAGCCCTCCAGCTAAAGAACAGGATTCATTGGGGGTAAAGGATACAGCTTGCATCCCTGCAGTATAGACTTGGACTCAATGCTTGAGAATGATCTCCGGATGTACGAGACTGACCTAGATGGACCCGAATTCGTTCTATACGCCTCCCAATATGCGCTATCCGCTCCCCGATGGGAAGCAGCTGCAGTATTCCCATGCCACGCGAGAATTTCATCCGGCGGATTCATGGAAGGTGTTTTCCAGACTCCCCCTGCATCAGCATCTGGACCTACATCTGGTGATCGTGTTATCGGGAAAAAACAGCTATCGGCATCTTGAACAGGAGCGGAGCTGGTCCGCACATGAGGGAGTACTCATCAACAGTGCTGAGCCCCATGAGGTGCGCCCTCTCTACGCGGGCTCACTGGAATATACACAGATCACCTTTCAGGTTCTGGATACAACGGGAACAGCTCTACCCTATAGCTGGGAACAACTCGCACAGAGTCTGGGAGGCTACAGGATCGATCGAGCACAGATCACCAGCTCCACCTGGCAGGCGCTCACCCCGGAACTTCTAGCTGCGGTGGAAGCCCTGCGAAATGGCGACGCACTCTCCGTCACCGGAAGATTGTTCAGCATCGTCGCCCGACTCGCCCGAGCTGAACAGGATGTCCGGCCTCCGGAATTCATGCATTTGGAAGAACGAGTGCTGCAGGAATTACAGCGATGTTGGAACACCGACATGCTGGCCAGCTGTTGTGGGTGGTCGACCGGGTACCTGCATCGCCGCTGCCGTAGCGTCTATAACTGTACGCCCATGGAATGGGTCTACCGGATTCGGCTGGAGCAGGCCAGCAGCCTCTTACTCGAGGGACAGCTGCCCCTTGAGTCCATTGCAGGTCTCTGCGGCTTCACAGATGCCTACCACTTTTCACGTCGATTTAAACAACGCTACGGCATCGCACCGGGACGATGGCGAAAGCAGTATATGAGCAATAGCCCGCTTTCCTGAAATAACGACTCACGGTGTAACAATCTGCAGCAGCTGTTCCACTTTGGCAGCCTGTTGAACCACAGGATCTTTTCCTGAACCGGGCTGCGTCGCCACCACTTTCAGCTCCACGGGGAAGGTCGCCCGCGTTGGCAGCTCATGCAGGATAAGCTGCCCGTTTTCAATTTTTGCGGGACCGTAGGCGATGTAATACTGCACGTCTAATCCGGAATCCGAATGGGCTCCCAGTTCTATCGGCCCACTGTCTGCGGGAAGCTCTTTGGGGAGTTCAGGGAACTGAATGACCTGAGCTTTGCCTTTGCGAAGTCCTTTATATCCACGGGGGGCCATCCCCACCTGCTCTGTGTGGCGGAACTGATCATTGCCCGCTGACATGGCCAGGAAAGTCATCCGGTTCCGTTCGCCCTGGGGAAACAGAGTGCTGTAGCGAATCGCCAGGCGGCCGTCCCCCATCGCTTTCAGGGGGCCTGCAATCGGTTTGACTTCAATGGGTACACCCGAAGCTTGAACGGCCTCTCCGGCATGATGCCATTTGGGTCCTTTTCCATCATATTGACCGGGAACCTTCTCTGCGTACACCGGGCTCGTACTGAAAATAGCCGTTCCGGGTTCAAACTGAAGTCCCATAAAAAAGAAACGGGCTCCGGCATCCACCCAATGACGGTTTTCCCAACGAATAAACTGATCCTGTTTACCGATAAGTCCTGATTGAAAATCCACGGCCATCTCAGCGAGTTCACGCGTAGGGAACCAACTGCCAATGAGCTTCATATCCGGTTTCGCTCCGGCGGAAATCACTTGATCTTTTTTAAAGGGTGGAGGTTCCAGAGGAAGGATCCAGCCCTGCTGATAGGGGATTCGTTCAAGTACAGCCTTCTCTTTCAGCTGCTGCTCTGCGCAAGCTCTTAAAAAAGCTGCAAAAAATTCGGCATTCTTCTGTGACCACGCAAAGTGACCCGTCCCGGGTTCTACCAAGAAACTGTGCCGAGCTTCGGCTTTTTCTTTTAGGTTCTCAATCAGATCCTGCATTGGTTTTTCCCAGGCATGTTCGACACCATCTGCCGTCCGCATTTCGCCTCCAAATTCATCATACTGCCCCACCATGACCAAGGAGGGTATTTCCGGCCCGGCTCCCCATGGAAGCCCTCCACGAAAGGTCATGAGACCCAAACAGCGCTCGGGAAAGGCTTGTGCCATGCGATTCGCCCAACCACCGCCAGCAGAATGGCCCACAAAAAATAAGGGCGCATCCTTCAGCTCGCTGTAACCGCTTTGCTCCGCAAAGGCATCCAATTGCTGTTGAAGCGGCTCTTTCTCCAACCCCATTTTCGAAAAAAGAATGGCCAGGCCCTGCTCCGCACAGGCGGCACGAACAATCGGGTCCGAAGAAAACTCCGCTTCCATCAGAGTCATGGTACTGGCAAGGATGCCACGAATGCGATCCGCCTCCGGAGGAATCCACAAAAAGACCGACTTAGGACGTTCTTTTTTATCCAGTACGGTTGCGTGATACTGAAAAATGGCATCTTCAGCATGCAGGGAAAACGCAGGGAGTGCACACAGCACACACAACAGAGTCAGATGTAGGTAACGCATCTAAAATGCGTAGCTTATTTTCCAGCAAGAGAAAAGTCAGTTTAACCCATTAAACATAAACACTTGCACGCGGTCTCCTTTTGCTCCACGTGGAACCAAAAGCAATAAATTCCCTTCCTCTGTACTTAATCTGCGTCGCCCGGAAAAGGTGTGCCGCCAACGCTCCCCGGACTGCTGTGCTATGGAGAAAGAGAAGATCGGGTCTCCACCGGGAAGATCGAAACGGGAGCTGCCGGAGGCACGGATCTGAACCGCAGTTTCCTCATGTTGAAATCCGAGGGTATCTGCAGTTAAATTCATCACCAGCACATCTCCAGCTGGAATATTTCCGGGATCGGATTGCAGAGCGACCATCAGCCGTCCACCCTCTGCATGATTCCGTCCGGTGATCAGCAACAGGGCCTGACTAACCTGTTCCTCCAGATCGCAACGGGCATAGGGGATGCGTTCTGTGACTGTGGTGTCTGTTGCCGGATCGATATAACTGCGTTTTTGATAGAACAGCACCTGCCCGCTTCCCAGGATGGTCACCGCCCGACTGCGTTTACCCGGAGTGAGTTTCAGTTCCAGTTCCTGCTCGCCATCGAAGACGTACACATCTGTACTGGGTGAAAGTTGTCGGGTATCCGTGATCAGCCCGTTTTGCGGGGGGAGAAATACAGAGACCCGATAGCGCCGTAGCTGAAGCTCTTCCGAGTTCGCTTCCGTTTGAGCTTCCGGAACATTCCGCGGCGTTTGAGCAGACAACAGGGTCCAACAGAACCATGGGAGCAGGCACAGACAGACAACGCGATTCATTAGAGTTCCTCCTTCGCAAGCCAACGGAAACTGACGATCTGGAACCGGCGGCCAAAGGTCTGGTTGACCAGGGAATCCAGTTCTTCCGGTATATCTGTGGCGGGATCCACGTCGGCTTCCAGATACTCCGGACTGCGTTGCACCACCAGTTCACAGAAGGCCTGAGCCGTGGGAGCATCCCCCTGCCCCACCGTTCCTGCGGCACGAATCACAAAGGTATCCGATCTGGGGCGCAATGCCGCGCCAATCCGGCTGAGCAGGTCTGCCTGAGTGAGAAAACCGGGTGCACCCCAGTTCATGGGCATGTTATCCACATGATCCATCTGAATGCCTTCCCAGTCCTGCCGGGCGTTTCCGTTGCTGCGGAAGCCACTCCGGAATTCGCCCTGAGTGGCGGTGATGCCGTCTACCACCTGATCATTGATTCCTGAACGGTCAATCGCAGCCTGAATCGCCCCTTTCAAGCGGTGCCCATCGGGGTCCGCTGCAGCGGAAAGCAAGGAACGATTCACAAAGGAGGCCATGCTCGGGAAGGGTCCACGGGCACGGATTTCCCGAACCAGTTCCACCGCCAAACCGCTATCATCACTGAGGTCATCCGGAGTGCCTGCATTGTCCCAGATTTCCTCTGCAGTCAGAGCACGGAAGGTCTGCCGATATAAGGCCGGATCCTCGCCATCGGTCCCTGTGACGTCCAACATCGATTCTGTGGGCCGGGAAAAGCGGGAGAAGGGCGCGCGGGTGTCCGTTTGTTCAATGCTGCCATCCACTTCAACCGAAGCGCCCATCATGCCATGCAGCAAAGCGGCCCAGGCCTGCACCGAGGTGGAATGCACATTGAATCCACCCACAAGATGCAGTCGGGAAGCAGACTCATCCACATCCCGTTCCACCAAGCTTTCATCCTCATTCCAATCCGGATTATCCCAGCGTAGCCGGCTGTTGGCGTTGGAGGAGAAAAAGAAGTCATCCCACAATGCTTCGTTCATGACATAGGAGTAATCATACATGGTATGAAAATTGTAATTCGCCTCATTCATGCCCGGGTCTTCCCAGTTCGTGAATTGGAACTCATCCGCTGGCACATAGGGCGAGGCCAGAGAATTTCCGACCGCGTTCATGGGCACCGTATTCCCTCCCCAACCATGGGAATGAAGGCCACCAACCCGGGCCATCTGGTTGATGCCGGTTTTCCGCCCGTATGGACTGAACTGGTAACTGACCTGCGCAAAAGACAGCGCATGCTGGAGGCCCGCAACCGAGGTGAGGTCATGAATCGAATGCGGAAATTCGCGAAGCACAGCCCGTTCATTTGCATCGCCCGGAAGTGCGGAAAATCCGAAGCGGGGTGAACTTTGTTCCAGGAAAGGGCCCAGATCTGCCGCCCAGCCGCCGATATATTGAGGAGGTGAATTGTAGCCAAGCCGCGAAGCATTCCGATCCGGCCCCCGTTCGGGAGGTGCACGGCCAATATTGTTTGCCAAAGGATTTCCAAAGGCCAGTTGAGGGTACGGGGCATAGAGGTTCAATTGTTGAGGATCCGGGTTATCGAAATACGGATCACCGCGATCCGGCATCCGCAGACCAATGGTCTGGCCAAACATCACCGTATTGGCGCCAGCACCCAGGGCATACACAGAGTCATTGAGATTAGGCAACTGGGAAACCCGAACCTGGAAGGGCGTGGTCGTGCGGGTCAAATTCCGCAGACTCTGGGGAACCCGGAAAGGAGGCTGAAATACGGTGCTCAGGGGGGCTGCAAATTGATTCCGATTTACCAACGCAGCCCCATCCCCTTCCCCGGAACTGAGGTCGTTCCGGTTATCCCGGTCTTTCCGCCAACGGGGGCTGAGCTGCAAGGCCATGGACTTGGACAAGGCAAAGCTGGAAAAGGTAATACGAATTTCATCCAGCTGATTCACCGTACCCAACTGATAATTAAAGATGTAATTGGTACCAATGTCCCCACGCTCCCGCGTCTCCATGCCATTCAAATCAATACTCACATAGGCACTGCCCAAGGGTTCCACCCCGAAATCCAGTTCATCCCATTCCACCATGTCCAGGGTGGGCCAGGGAGTATTTCCCCAGGATTCGGAAGACCAACTCGGCTTCCAGGTCACCCGGGCACCACTGGAAAGATAAGAACCTTCCGGGGAACTGAACTCCGGAATTTCCAGACGCTCGCCACTGCGCATCGCCAGAGTCACCCGCTCCCCGGCCTCCAGCGCTCCCTGCCACCGGGCCACGAATACAGCTGGAACATCATTGGACACATCGGCACGTTCCAGCTTTCCACCCGCTAAATGCACATTCCAACTCCGCCAGGTCTCGGCTCCAGTGAGGAGATCACTCATTTGGAAATGAAGCGTCTCTTCTACCCCGCCGGAACCGATGGTTTGCTGCTCCGAACTGTTAAACAAATGCAGATAGTAGGGTTGGCTGGGCAGATCAATATCCGTGGGATTCCACAGACTGACTACCGGGGTCACATGAATGTGAAATTCATGACTGGCGGGATCATAGGTGTAGAATCGCATCTTGGTGTAGCGTAGAATCACCGGATGCACCCCGGTCTGGGTTTCCGTGCTGTAAAAGTATTCTACTTCATCCTCTAATCCGCCACTGCCCTGAAAACGCTGCCGGGCTGTGGCCCAGGAAAGCAGTTGTCTCCAGGAAGGTCCGCCGGAATCCTGGGCAAGATGCCCTCCCGTGGTCGCATTTCCGCGGGTTGTCACCACTTCAGCCGGTGTACGGTTAAACAGCGTACGTTCCGAAGCCGGGCCGATTCCTGAGGCGACTGCACCCATCGGAGGAAACACGCGGTCCATAAAATCCGGTTTATCCGGAACCTCCACCCGGGAGTTGGCTCCGGGTGCCAGGTTTTCAGATTCGGATGCCACATAGTCCCGAATACGCCCCAGGGCAAACAAGCGATCCAGATTTATATCACTATGCGCAAAGAGTTTTCCGATTTGATTCGGGCTGGCGGATCCCGGGAGCTCTTCAGCGGGGGGCAGTAGATATGCCCTTGCCGAGCGGTTACTGTCCTGTTCCAGTGCCTCCTCCAATACCGCGGTAAGGTCTTTCATGAGACCGCCCCAGCGGACATTGGTGAGCAGGCTTTCAGAAGACAGGGTAACCGCATGGAAAAAATCCCGTGAAACGGGCTCCATATTGCTGTCCAGGAATTCAAGATGTTCGATATTCTGCGTGCGCTCCATGAGGGTCTGGTCTGCCTGACTCGAGGGATCCAGAGATCCGGGCGTCAACAGGCGTTCCACTCCGGCCCGCTGCAGAGAGAGATGACGGCGATCATCCGTGCTGGCATCTCCATCCAACAGGAACGGATCCGCCTGATTCACCCGAACTTTTACCCCTTCATCCCCCACCCACCAGGCCAAACGCCCCCGTTCAGGAAGCGTATCACTGAGATCCTCCCAGGGAACGGCCACATAATCCAGTGGGGAATTTACCGAACCCTCTCCCACCAGATTCACCGCATCCTCTGCAGGAAAACCACTGGAGATCCAGGAGCTGGCATCGCCGGAAACCAGCCAGGGTAACAGACTCCCTTTGTTCCCATTGGGCTCCCAGTCTCCGGAGCTGTTCAGCTGTAGTTCTGCGGAATCACGAACCGCAGTCCACATCCGCAGTCGTTGACGTTGTGCTGTACTCAGGGAGGATTCGGCATCCAGAGGATAACTGATCCGGGTATCCGGTCCTGCGGATTCCTGCAAGGCGGAGAGTGCCAACATCGCAGACAGTTTTGCATTGGCCCTGGCTTCCAAAAGCTGTTGATGTTGAATCACCTGCTTTAATTCCATCCGCACAAAAATCGAGAAGGCAACCACGATCAAGAGGAGCAGAGAAACCACAAGCAGGGTCATCAATAGAGCTGAACCCGACTTCGAGTTTTCACGAACTTCTTGTATCCTTCTGCCTGATGAAAACGACCCTCGGAGAATACAGGAAAACGGTTTGGCGTATAGTGGAGATTTCATTATTTAATTTGCGTCAGTATTAAGATGTATACACCTATGAAATTCTCTTGTTAATTCGGGAGAAAAAAAAAGACCCGCACTCTGCGGGTCCTCATGGTTCTTCGTTCAGGTGCTACCTGATGAAGACTCGTTTAGATTTCTTCTGGAGAAAGCCAACGGAAGGAAAGAATTTCGAAACGACGTCCCAGCCATTGGTTGATCGGCGAAGTCAGATCCGCAGTTCGTACATCCGGTGTATCGACATCGTCCACATACTCACTCTTCCGCTGAACGACCACTTCACACCAGGCCTGAGCAGCCCGTTCACCTGTCACCTGATTGAACACATTGCCATAGGCACGAATTTTGAAGGTGTCAGAACGAACCTGAATAAAACCACCAATCCGGGAAAGAATATCCTGCTGAATCAAGGTGCCGGGTGCACCGAGGTTCGATGGCAACTCTTCAACATTTTCCGTGTGTCGCCAAAAATGAATGGGCGTACCATCCGATACGTTCCCCGTGAAATCTTCCGAAGCCCGGATAATCGAGGTTCCACTGCTGTCATGGACGCCAAAGCCCGTTCCATTGATTCCAGAGCGGTTGATGGCCATCTGCAAGGGGCTGCTTCGGCGATATTCTTCCAGTTGGGAAGCTGACGCATTGGGATACTTACTGGACGTGGCACCCGGGTCGCGGTTTACAAAATCAGCAAGGGATGTGAAAGGCCCCCGCTCGGCAATGGCACGGACAATTTCCACCGCTAATCCAGTTCCATTTTCGCGATCGTAAATATCATTTGGACGGAGACGACGGAAGCCGCCGTAGAATTCACCTGAATAATAATCCTGAGCCCCATCTCCTGTGAATGCCGTATCTACAGGATCCGACACCCGCATCATGGGTACACGGTAATCCGTATCCGAATCCGTTCCCCCACCCTGAATGGGAATATCCATGTCCAAGTGTGATGCTAGTAAGGCTGCCCAGGCTCCCGGGCTGGCACTATTAATATTGAAGGCTCCCTCCATCAAAACGCGAGAGGCCGAAAGATCAAAATCACGATCGACCACTCCATTCTCCCAACGGAGACGGCCATTGGCTGCACCCGTGAACATGTAATCATCCCAGAGGGCATTGTTCAGGTAGAACGAGTGGTCATAGGTCGGGAAGAAGTAGTACTCCCGCGGTCCATTCGGCACCGCGTGAAAGCCATTGTATCCGACGGCAGTAGCTCCAGTTTCAACAAGAGTCTGCTGATCAATATAATTGGTCAGGTCCGATTCCGGGAAATTGGGATCTTCAGACCAGGCAAAACGGAAGGGAAGTCTTGGATCAATGACTTCACTCACAGAACCGCCGCCAATGGCATAGGCGGCAACATACTCTCCACCCGACTGACGGAAACCATCTTTATAAGGATAATAGGTCTGAGCATGGTCAACGGGTCTGCCGGAAACCATACGTGCCGGCCCCATCGAAACAGGGTTCGCGTGCATCAACTGACCAATCGAGGTAAATTCCTCGATAGACCGTGGGATCTGCTTCAGAACCGTCCGGGTCTCATTAAAGGCCTCGTAGGAATGGCCAATGGAGCTCGTCCGATCATCCGGGGTCCAGCGCATTGGATCCAGCAAATCCGGATCTTCCGTTACGCCACCCACCCAGGTTACGGGTCCACCGCTACCCAGCTTGTGGAACTGGTTTTCATCCGTTTGAAACAGCGGATCTCCGGCCAGGTAGGTTGCGAGGGGGTTATAACCGGTCAGCCAGGGGATCTGATACACAACCCGGTCATCCCCGGTCATTCCGTGCTCAGGACTCCGCAGTGCGAACACAATCCCGAAGGAATCACCGGTTACGCCTTCAATAAACCCGTCGGAGCCATTCCAGGAAGGTAGCGAGGTCCATTTGGGTCCCGGGTACGCCGGATCCCAGGGGTCACCCAACAAGCTGGAAGGCCAGGCCGGACTGGTGTTAAAGGCCATCATGAACACTTTGGGCCGGGTGTTTTGGCTCTGCAGTCCCACAAATTCCGTGGGATCCGGCCCCATCAACATCGCGCCCCGCCCAAAGCTGCTACTCGGCCAATCACTGGAAGGATTATTGGAACGGTAATTTTCATGACCGGCTGCCAGCCGAATTTCGAGGACCTGCCAGTCGGTGGTGATGCCCTGTTTGTCTACAGCGATGCTTTCCGGCACGCTTGGATCATCTGCACCGAAGGAATAAATGATTCCGTTTTCATTAAAGGTCACAGGGAAAATTTTCTTATTTTTCCACAATTCCGGCCAGCTGTTCGGATTCTCCTCCCGGCGTAGCCAGGGATTGTACAGGGGCGCATCCACATCCAGCTTCGGATTTCCACTGCCGGCAGGGTTCACGGTATTCACAACGGTACCATTGTCCCGTCGGTTCGCGCGGACCGGAAGACCATCCACCCCGGTGATGTTTCCGTATTCATAGCCGGATTTTCCACCTCCATCCACATAAGGGGTAAAGCTGAAGGGAATAAGAGTCCCCGGGTCATCGACCAGGGCATACTGAAACGTGAGCGGGTATCGCGGCACCCCGGTGGGAGTCCGGCTGTTTCCTTTCCAGGGGCTGACCCATCGATTTTCCCAGCTGCGCCACAGGAAGCCATTGGCGACATCCGGCTGTAAGCGTACGGTATCATTGCTGCGGGCAAAGGCCGTCGGCTCACTGCCCCAATCACTCCGCACACGTCTGGCGTAAGCCCCAGCTTCGGATTTTGTACGCCAGGTCAGATTTTCCTGAAGGAAAATGCTCTTGGATCCCCCTGAATCCAGGCCCGGCTTCATCAGGGCGTAGTGGTCGGTATTCCGCATATCCAGTTCCATGACGGAAGGATAGCGGCTGTTCCCCAATGTCCCGTCCTGATCATCGTCCATCATGAAATAGGAAAATCCACCACCGCGCTCACCGTCCTGAGTGGCCGCGAAAGGCATCTCAACATGATCTTCCAACTCAAACCAAATGCTTTCACCGGGCTGAAACACGGTTTCCGGAATTTTCATCATCAGCGGAAAAGAACTCCAAATGCCTTCATTGAAACGTCCCATCGGGCTGATGTGATGAGCAGGCATCCAGTAGGATTCCCCGGCCCCATGCCAACTGGGATGGCGTACCCGCAAGTGAAGAGGTAGCCCGCCCGATTTGTTAAAGGACAAATTCTGGAACACATAGGTCTCCGGAATACGCAACGGCACATCGTAGGGGTTCCACAAGGCGATGTTCGGAATCAAATGAAACCCAACCAAGTAATCCCCATTGTCTTCGGTTAAGCTGAATTGTACACGTAGGTGGAAGCGACTCATCACCGGGGGTGTACCATGACCTTCATCCGAGTGGACTGCTGCATCCAGCACGCCGGAGTTACTGTCATAAAGCCGTTCCCCCATGTTGAGGAAAGACAGCAACTGTCGCCACTGAGGACCACCGGGATCGACGACACTCGTACTCGCATAGCTACTGGGTGGAAATACCTTATGTCGGGTGGTCGTGTTGACCTGAGAAGCCCGCAAAGGAAGCCCTTTTTGTACCGGGGTAAGAAAATCTCCTTCCCCCTGATAAATCAGACTTTCTTCCAAGCGGTCCAGAAGACGGCTTTCATGAAAGGCAAGCAGATCGGTGTAGGGAGCGGTGGTCGTATCCACATCTGCAGAGCCCAATTGCTCCGCGATAGCCGTCAGATCCTTCTTGAGGCCGCCGGACTTCACGTTCACCGGCAGGCCCAGTGAATAGGAGGTAATCGCATGGAAAAACCGCTGATAGGCGGTCTGACTTTGCGGGCCAGCCAGCATTTCCTCAAAGAGTTCCCACTGGGGATCAGAGAAAATTTTCCCCACCGCCTGGCGTTGTGTCTCCTCCCCGGCGTCAAATCCGGGCAACACCAGAGCCACCGCCGCCTGCTGAGCCATCAAACGACTGTATTCAGGGGTGCTGGAGGTGGGAAAGGGATCAAATTGGTTTAACTTGGCTTTGGTTCCTTCATCCATGACGAAGTAGCCAATTTGCTGACTGACGCCTGCCGAATTATTGACATTTTCCAAGGGCACCGCCACATAATCATCCGGAACTCCATTGCCATTTGTATCCAAGGTGGGATCCGACGAACCCGGTCCGACCATCAGCACCGAACCCATGGCCACCTGAACCCCAATAAATGAGGAAGAAAATTGGGGGGTATTGATATCAAAGCCGCTTCCACTGGAGACCATCCAGCCCTGATGCAAGCCGTAATCCGGGTTTTTGACCAGGGTGGGGCTTCCCCCCTGATCCTCGTAGACAAATTCACGGGCATCACGGATGCCGGTGAAAAAGCGGTTTTCGTACGGAATCGTCAAGGGCACATCACGGTCACTCCATGCCGGGAGAGTAATCCGCTGATCATGCCCCGCAGCTTCCTGAAGGCTGGCCACGGCCAGATTCGCCGCGAGTCGGGCAGAGGCCCGGGCTTGCAATAATTGCTGCTGATTGATCACCTGACGCAGCTCCATGCGCACAAAAATGGAAAAGGCAACGACGATGAGCAGGAGCAGGGATACAACCAGCAGGGTCATCAACAGGGCGGATCCCTGACGGGAGCTATGTCGGGAGCCCTGTCGGGAGCGATGGTAGTGAGGCTTCATCAAGATTCTCCTTTTTCTTCACCGTAAATGGCGCGAACCCGGATCCGTTCCCCGGGGTCTCCGCTGATCAGGAAGAGGTTCGATACGTTGGATTTCAAATAGACCGGACGGGAATAGCGAGGACGCCAATTCGCAGAATCGGCATCACGCTCTGCCAGAATCATGCGCCCGACCGTCATGTTCTGAACTTCCTTTTCTTTCATCTGCGACGCATTCAGAATGAGACGCTGCCCGGGTTGCAGCATGTAGGCCTCCCCGGCCAAGGTCATGGCCAGAGGACGCCCACTGGCATTGTAGAAGGTCCCCTTGCCTTTCGGCAACCTGCGGGGATCCAGATTCATAATCGCCGCCCAACGCAGCCCCTGTGCATTCCGTTCTTCCGGGCGGATTAACAGCATCGCCTCCGTCCATTCTGCTGGAACCGTCACTTTGGCATAAGGCACATAACTGGATTCTTCCCGGGTCGGAAGCGCTTCATTCGGATCCCAATTTTCCACCTCACGGGCAACCCGTTTCACTTCCCGGGTGTACAACATCATCTCCGCATCGCCCCGGTAGCTGAAGAATCGACTGGCTTGCCCCCGGGCTGCAGCAATGCGGCGATATGATCCGCCCTCCCGAACAAACAATTCCGGAAGAACCTTCCATTCGGTATCCTCTGTGAGAATTCCTCCCTGCTCCGGAACATAGATCCGAAAACGAAGATCTACATCCTGAGCAAAGCTATTCGATCCAATGAACAGACCCAATAGAACTGCGGAAAAGCAAGTGACGAATTTAGCGCATCGCCTAACGTGATATGCGTACATATTAAAATTCTACTCCAGCTGATTTTTGAAGTTAAACGTAAAGAAATGGCAAATGTTGTCATCGTACGCACTTTCTAGACTTTTTGTGCCTTTCCCTTCCATTTTTCTTGGGTTCAGCCCCCAAAAAAAAGCCAGACTTCGAACGCATCGAAGTCTGGCAGATCCTAAAGATGGAGCCGGGTGTTAGAAGAGTCGACCCAAGGCACCCACCCCTTGCAGGAAGAGGGTGACAAACACAATCCCGCCGATCAGGCCAATCCAATCCCATTTGTAATCGGACAGCTTGGCCTCCCCGCTTTTCAGCAAGGAAGGCAAGCGGAACAAGTCCGCCATCAACAAACGCGAACGGGTACCGGGATGTACTTTGTCCTCTACGAGATCCGGATCGTGGTTATCCAAATGCTCCAACTGGTCTACTTCATAGCCGGCATCAATAATCTTCTGTTCATCACCTACCGGAGTATCCAGACGACAGTAGAATTCAGCCACCGCGTGTTCGCTGTGCTGTTTGGTAAACAACGACACCACAATCAAGGTGAGGATGGTGGGGATGAGGTACATGGGATAGGCAATCTGAACGGGCAGTTTGACCAATTCACCCGCGGCATTGATAAAGCCGTTACTTGGATCCATGAGTTCTATTCCGTACCAGCCGGCCATCATGTCTGCAATCGGACGCAGGTTCAGGAGTTCAAAGAAGGTAAAATCCATGAACGGCGGGCTCCAACCAGGCCGGTTGGCAGCCATAAACAGCGGAGCTGCGACCAAGACGGAGGCAATTGCAGCCGTACCGGTGGTTCGCCGCCAGAGCAGCGCCGTAAGTATGGCCACCCCGGTCAGCGAGTTCAAGGGTTCCACAATAATGGTGAATTGCACAATGTCTTTCACCCCACTGGCTACCCACCAGCCCAGGAACATGCCAATCACCGCCGTGATCCGGGTCACCGTTAGATAATGGCTAGCGGAGGCATCTTTGACAAAATGCTCGCGGTAGAAGTTGTTCACGAAAAGGCCCCCGAAGTTTAGGACCCCTGCATCCAAACTGGACATAACGGCGGCAAGCATCGAGGCCACCATCAGGCCGCGCAGCCCGACCGGCAATAAAGCACCAGAGGCCATGGGGAACACTTTACCAGGATCCCCGCCCAAGGCAGGATCCACCATCTCATTGCCAGCGAATAGAGCAATACTGAACAGCCCAACCAGCCCCCAGCCCACTGTACAGAAGCGTTTGATAATGGAACCAAACACCCCCATGCGGGCGTCAAATTCGTTGGCTGCGGCAGAGGCGCCCCCCACCGAACTCAGCACGGCGGAAAACATACAGCCAATGGCAAACCAGAAAATCCACCAAGGCCCATACTCTCCGGAGGCAGAGGCCACGAGCGTGGTGAACTCATCTGCAATCTGGGCATCCAGCGCCTCCATGCCTCCGGCGGCATTGATGGCAAAAGGAATCAACAAGAAGGACAAGACCACAATGAGGAGCCCCTGCCAAATATCGGTGGCATAGGCTGCCACCACCCCACCCAACAGCGTGTAGCCTAGCGTGGGTATGGCAATAGCCGCTTCGGCAGCAAAGCCTTGAATGGCTCCTCCGGTCATCACTTCCAACACCAAGGCTGCGCCTTTGATGCCTAAGCCCATACTGATGGGGCCGGTTAACAGCACAACGATCTTAAACAGATAGTTCATACCTGTGCCAAAACGCATGCGCACAATGTCGGCCATGGTCACAATCCGCAATCGGCGGACCAAGGGCGGGTAGAGCCAGAAAAACGGCGTAATCAGCATCCAGGTCAGACTCAGCCAAATCCCGGAAATTCCTTTCTGGAAGGCAGCAGCCGCTACCCCCATAGGATGACTCGCATTTGTACCACCAGCAAAAGCTGCCGCGACCATCATCGGTTTCCCTAATTTCCGGCCCCCAACCAAAAAGCCTCCGGGATCTTTAATTTTCAAGAAGGCCCAAAAGGCCACCCCAAACATAAACACGCCATACAAGCCGACGACAATCCAGTCCAGTACGGCTAATTCAATTGTAGTATTCTCCATAGTTTTCCTTCAGGAACCTTATTTATGACCGCTATACGTTACAGCTTCAGCCCAGGGATGTTCACCGAAAATTCCGGAGAATCAGCTGCCCCTCAAAAGCTTGAGACAAGGAATGTGCCCGCCCAGGCTCTTTCAGGGAAATCTGCATTTTTTGTGGAGTAGCGTACGCATCGCCCAGCGCAAGAGCAATGATATCCTCTTGTTCTCCTACCTTGATTCTGAGGACCAGCACCCCATCCTCGTCAGAGAGCGTTTCCAGTTCGGCATCAGCTGCCTGATCCACGCCCCCTTCAAAAGGCACATGTAATGCCACAAAGCGGGTATTCGCGCTCTGACGGCGAGCCATGAGGGTGAAGCCTCCGGTTTCAGAGATCTGGGCTTTCCCTTTCCGCATACGTACGGGGGGCTCCCCTGTGTACACCTGCGTTCCCTCTTCTCCACTCATCAGGACCTGAACGCCTATGCCTCGGGCATACCAGGCTTCACCCAATCGACTCTGTTCTGCTGGAACGGAAGGATGACGTAGCTGTTGAAATGCGGTGCTCCAGTCTCCGGATTCGGTTCGTTTCTGGAGATTACGAAGATCGTCGATGCTCTTTGCCGAGGCCGGAGATCCTGGAGGAAGATAAAGCAAGCCCCCCGTCAACTCATCACTGGCCTCCCAGGGTCCCTCCGGATCTGCGAGCATGCCCGGGCCATGTACCATCCAGTCAATTTGTCGGGGCCGATCAGCAAGCAGAGAGCTGACATCGAGGAGATACTCGTCTGTCAACACGATGACCCGCTCCAGGTCGACTCCTCGCCACAATCCTTTCGCCCGGGCTCCGGACACTTTGTAGTCAGCTTCGGATTCAAAACGAACATTGAGATGCTTTTCCAATCCCTGTTCGCCCCGATCGATGGGTCTGGGTTTTTGATTGTCCACGACAATGCCCATGTGCCCACGGGTAGAATCTTTCCAAGGATGTCCTCCCGCATAGCCCTTCCCGCTGCCGCCCCAACTATTGAGATAAATCGGGCGATTGAAGGCGTGGTAGCCAAGTAAGCTAAAGCAGTCGTGTACATAGTGCACATAATACATGCCAAATTGCTGCGCGACGGCTGGTTTGGGAGAATCCCAATACGCGGGAGATTCCTCCATGCGCAGGAAAGCAAACCCACGCTCCTCGGAGAGAAAAGAACGAACGGGGGGCGGCTGGATTTGCTCCTCCGTGAGTGGCTTCAGGCCATGGAAGAGCGTGGGAATATACTGATCTTGCCCCGGTTCCCGCATCAGATGCAGAAAATAACCATACCCATCCTCCGGCCAGCGTTGAACGGCCAATTCAAACCAGATCGGTTCTTGAGCTTTCGAATAAGGACCATTCATCCGGTGATGCACAAAATAGGTTTCTCCTCCACTTCCATCGGGCAAATAGCCCTGCACAGAAGCTAATTCAAAAGCGCCCATCAGCCCATGGCCGGCCCCCCGTGCATCTCCCATGCTGACGACGCGTACATGATCCATCCCACCGGGTATGCTCGTTTTGGGGTAAGAAAGGCGAATATTCATGCGGGTGTATTCACGCATGCGGTTCCCCTGGGGGCTGACATACGCATAGCCATACTGCCCGAGACCCAGGGATTCCAATCCCTCACACCAGAGCTGCATGGCATGAATCGTGGAGGAATATTTATTGAATTCCTCCATGTAAAAATTGTCGGCCAAATACTCATCGATGTACCACTTGAAACCTCCTTCGGATTCAAACATCGCTTTAATCAAAGCTTTATCCTGGAGGACTAAGGCCATGAGATGCGTCCCCTGAGCACGCGGCCAATGCATATTGGGAAGCCATCCGGTTCGACTGTAGGAAAACTGCGGATGGCGGGGAAAGGCGCCATCTAAATGAAATTGAATATACTGACGAAAACTCGCTTCAATCCCCTCACGTTCTTCCTCCGTCAACAGGTCGTAAAGCACATCATAGCGCCATATATTCAGAGATTGATCATCCCGCATATGCCGGTCCCCTGAACTGGGCATCCCCTCATTCCACTTCAAGGTTTTCGGGTCCACATTCCAGGTCAGTGGTTCCGGTTTCTGGCCAATGAGTTTCAGCAACTCCCGCTTTTCTTTTTCACCCGCCTCCTGATCTTCCAGCACCGCAAAACGAAATAGGTTCACAAGATGGCTCTGCCCGAAGCGTCTCTGTGTCGTCTGTGACAAGGTTTTCTGCAACTGAGCCTGACCCAGCGGATGAGTCTCAATGTGCGTTCGAATTTCAGCGGCTTCTGTGGAAGTCCACCAAAAGATGGGTTCGCGGGCCGTGACCGACACACAGAAGCTCAAGAGCAAGAGAAACCAGTATTTCATGTAGGTCATTTAGATCTCCAACTGAACTAGTGAGATGTTTTTCCTATGAACGCGATCTGGGTAAGCATTCATAAATAACGTATTTCGTGTTTTAATATACAGATTTTACGACTAGCATCAAGTCTCACACTAGAAAGAAGCGGAGATCAGTATGTTTCACAATCCAATATGGAAAATCCTTCCTATTACCCTGCTTAGCCTGGCCGCGCAGGAGATCACACTTGAACAGGAACCCGTCGGATTTGAGAGCGGGCTGGGACTGGATCCGTTGGTGAAGGAAGAGCAACGTGTCGCTCAGCCCCACGTTCCAGGTTTGAACAACAAAGTAAAAGCCTTTCAGCATCCGGACACGGTGTATGATCTCTATCTTCCAGCAGCATATACAGCTCAGCCCGAGAGCCGCTTCCCCCTGTTACTGGTACACAACCCGAGTGGTCGGCCCAAAATATCCCCCTATCTGGATTGGGCAGAACAACAGGGGGTGATTGTCGTTGGACTCTATAAGGTTTCAAATGGAATGAAACAGCATGAGAAGCCGCGGCACTGGGGGGCTTTGCTTAAGGATCTCGAACGGAAAGAGCTTCGTTTTCAAAAAGGACTTCTTCTCACCGTTGGCATGAGTGGTGGCTCCGCCGATGGCGAACGCTTTACCCGCAGCTACCCGCAGTACGCATGCGGCACCATCATTATGGGGGTGACCTTGGTCCCGAAAGGGCCTAAACGCAGTCATATCGCTGCAGGACTGATCATTGGAGGAAAAGATCCCTTCCAAGGGCCCACAGGGCGGCAAAAGATGTGGGCGGCGATAGAAAAAGATCAGATCTGGGTCCGCCCCATATATGATCTGGGGCGCAAACATAAAACGGCCCCCTTGTCGGAAACGCTTATGCTGTTGGACTGGATGCTGGAACTCGGACGCCTGCGCTCTCCGCAACTGAGTGAAGCGCAACGGAACCTGCAACTGGAACGCGTGCTGGCCCGTATGGAACGCATTCCCAAGATGGAAGCGGGTTGGGAGCGAATGCAGAAGATTGACCACTTTCTGAGCATGCCTCCCCTCACCCATTCTGAAGCTGCAGAGAACCTAAAAAAGCTCTGGGCAGAAGATCTTGCTCTCGAGGCATCCAGAAACCTCTATCCAGAAGAGCGAGCCCTCATTCGATTGGATGCCTTAGCCAGCTGTAGTTTTTTGCGTCTATTGGCTAAAGAGGAGGCCAAGGAGTTCCGGCAAGAAGTGTTATCGACTGTAGACGCAAATTTTTTGAAAGACTGGGAGCGCTTCATCAGCCTGGAACGCCAGGAATGGGAGGCGCATTTGGTCAAAGAGTCCCTGAGAAAACTCGATGTCGACTACCAGGCCTTTATCCAGGATACGGAATATGAGAGTCTGAAAAAACGTGCAGAACAAGCCCGGGAACGCATTAGGCCTTTTTACAAAGCAAAACGGGAGCCATAAGGCCCCCGCTTGTGCGACAAGAACTGATCCCTGGGATCAGCGGATACTCAGATGCTCTATCGCGGCTTTGAGTTTTGCCTTTTCCTCTTCGCCCACCGATGGATCCAAGGTGATGCTGTTCAGGTTTTTGAGCCCGTAGAGGGGACTGAAGTCCTGAACCTCTGTTCCTTTTAGATTCAGTCGACGTAGATTGCTATAGGTGCTCAAAGCCTCGACTGAATCGATCGCACAGCCTTCCAAATCCAGGGAACTGAGTTTTTCAGATGCCGGCAGTAAGCTCAAGTCCGTGAACGCGGTTCCTTCCAGTACGAGACTCTGCAAACTGGTCAGTTTGGAGAGAAAGCTGAAATCGCTGATCACCGAATCTTCTAGATCCAGACGTTTCAACTGCGTCATTCCCGCAAGCGCGGAGGCATCTTCTAATTTGCTGCACCACTTGGCTTTCACCTCGCTCATGTTTTTACAGTTGGCGAGGAAGTTGAGGGTCGTGACCTCTTTACAGTTGGACATGCTGATTTTTTCCAGGCTGCTCAGGGCCTCCAGCACCTTGAGCTTTTCATCCACAGCCTGTTTATTCATGTATATGTTTAATTCTTTAAGCTTCGTGAGGCTCAGGAGCGGTTTATAGTCTTCAAAGCTGTGTTTGAATCCATAGAGGTCCAGATCCTCCACATTGGGCGTACTGCTTAAAAAATCGAGTGAGTTCACCGCTCCCATATAGAGATTCACCTCGACCAACTGTTCTTTGTTTCCCAGGGCATCCAGATCCGTCACCGGAGAGGCATAACAGTTAAAGCTCTCCAACGCATTCATCGCAGCTAAGGGGGCCAGAGAAAGCGGTGTCTTTTTCGCTTCATCCATGCTGTTCAACTTGAGCTCCTTGAGCTGGGTCAAGCCTTTCAAGGCAGACAAGTCGGTGACCAGGTCACTACGAATCTCCAGTTCTTCCAACCAGCTGAGGCTTCCTAACGCATTGAGTGTTTCCTGACTAGCCTCACTTTCCACCGTGATTTTAGGCTTTTTCTCAGCCACTGCTGCCAATTCGTTGAAAAATTCCGGCGTGGCGCGTGTCACCTGAACCCGACGGCCTATTTCAAAATCAGGCGCATCTTCTGCAAACAGGGTTGCACAGCACAAACTCAAGACTCCTACACGGAGTGCGCGGAAAAAGGAACACATCATCGTCTCTCTACCTGTTAGGGTTAACATGCCATTTGGCAGCTATACCCAAGAATGTTCAGCATAAAACACCAGTCAAAACAGATAAAAAGGCTTAGCCAGGCAGCTCCTCTTTTTCCAAATAGGCAGAGGCATCTTTTGCCAAGGTCCAACGCAGGTTTGAAAAGACATACCAGGCCATAGCACAGGCGATACCCATAAGCACCCAGGAAGCCTTGTCCAAAAACACCGTGGCCACCGTAATCAGGATACAGCCTCCAGAGTTGATGAGAATATTTTTTCGAAAGACAGGAATCGCAACAAAATACGGAACCTGTTTGCCCACATAAAAAAGCATGATCCCCAGGATGGCTATCCAGCGAAACTCTTCAATGACCAAACCGCCTTTGATGCCAAAACGAATCGCGGTTGCGATTAAATCCAAGCCCAAGCAAAAGGCAAAGTTTGCGTACAACACAGGCAGACCACTCTTCAACCGCTTCGCCCGCTCCAGCACATTAAAGCTATCAAAGTAGATCCACCAAATAAGTCCAATGATGAGGAAGCCTGCCGCAGTAGCCAGAAAATCATCCGGGGTCCATTCCACTTCCTGCAGCCCGCCCACAAGACTAATTACCGACTCTCCCAGAACAATAATGGAGAGCAGCCCGACCCGTTCCACCAAGTGCTCCAGGTGCACAGGAAACTCTACAGCGCGGCGGGAGGCCATTGCCGTCAGCAGCATCTCCAGCACGATGCCTCCCGCAAACACCCCTTCTTTCAACGGACTGGGTAACCACAACGCGGAAAGAGAAAGTCCGGTTCCCATCAAAATGGTGAGGACCATGCGTAAACTGAATTCCCGGCTCTCCGGATGATGACGCCCAGCCTGAAGATAAAGCAAAGCCTGTATCAGACGAATCCCCCCATAATACAATAACAACCATGTGAAGGAACTGAAGATATGGCTGCCACACAGAGCAGACATCATCGCCATCAAAAACATAATCAGCAGATTGCTGAGTCGATGTGGGTGACTGTCGGTATCGTAGCGGTTTGCGAACAAGGTATGACTGGCCCAGATCCACCAAACCAATAACATCGAAATGCCAAAGCCAATTAAATCTCCCTGAGCAAAATGACCATGATGTGGATGAGTCAAGGAATGGGTAACCGCGCCAATGGCGGCCACAAAGACCAAATCAAAGAACAATTCCAGCCAGGTGGCATGTCGGTTTGGGGAATGATATTGTAAGGGTTTATTCATAGGTGAGCGCTCTTTGCCATAGAAGTAACTAAAGTCAACCAGTGGCTTTTTAGTAACCTTCTGTATCTTAGATCTTTTTTTCATTTCTTGTCAGAAAAGCCTTTGACAACCAGCGTATCAGCGTTTATAACGCCTAACCCCACACTTTCAGGTGGGCCGATAGCTCAGTTGGTAGAGCAGGGGCCTTTTAAGCCCTTTGTCCTGGGTTCGAGTCCCAGTCGGCCCACCACCTTTTTGACCCACCTTCTGGTGGGTCTTTTTTTGTTTATCCCTCCGGAGCATATCCCTACGATATAGCCTGCCAACGCATATGCTACGGCGCTGAAATAGACTCCCCCCCCTACTCTGACTTCAACCCCGTGAGCCTTACCCCTTATCGCATCAGCATCGCATGCCTTCTCCTGTTAAGCCGGAGCTATGCTGAACCCGAAACTCCACCGCTCGAACTACCCGAGATGTGGAGCACGACCCATCTCGTGGATGAAGCCGATGAACAGATTCCTTTTTCTGTGACCACGATTGAACGGGATCACATCCAACGTGCCAGCACCCTGCTGAGCTTGGACGAGCCCCTGCTCAGTGTCCCGGGTGTTTTTGTGCTCAATCCCTTTAACTTTGCCCAGGATTCCCGCATTTCGATTCGCGGATTTGGGGCTCAGGCCAATTTTGGAATCCGGGGAATTCAGTTGATTGTCGACGGAATCCCGGCAACGGGTGCTGATGGACAAGGAAGTGTGGATGCCATTGATTTAGGATCCGCCGAACGGATTCAAGTCATTCGAGGACCCAGTTCCGGAATCTATGGCGCTGCTTCCGGTGGCGTGATCCTGATTGAAACGGAAACCGGACATGAAAGCCCCTTCGTTGAACCGGCCCTGACTGCAGGTTCATACGGTTTTTTACAACTGCAGCTCAAAGCCGGGCTTAGCACGGATCCTCAT
The DNA here is from genome assembly GCA_002429005.1 of Verrucomicrobia bacterium UBA6056. Classification (GTDB taxonomy): domain Bacteria; phylum Verrucomicrobiota; class Kiritimatiellia; order SS1-B-03-39; family UBA6053; genus UBA6056. The sequence continues at coordinate 50,413 of DIYK01000083.1, read as the reverse complement.
GCGAGTATACTCAACGGAACCTACTATGAACTGGAGGGCTATCGGGAACATAGTCGAACTGAACAGCAGCGTATCCACGCAAAACTGGACAGCCAGCTCGGTAGCGATACGGATCTCAGTACCGTATTCACCTGGGTGGATATTCCGGTACAGGATGACCCGGGCTCTCTGACCCTGGAACAAGCGAAAGAAGATCCTGAGCAGGCCCGGGACAGGAATCTGCTTTTTGATAGTGGAGAAGAAGTTCAAGAAGCCACCCTGGGACTGCAGGCAACGCATCAAGTCTCTCTCACTCAGGAGCTTGAGTTTTCCGCGTTTTTACGGCAACGAGATTTCGAAAACCGCCTTCCTTTTCGGAATGGCGGTCAAGTACGCTTCGATCGTCTCTTTTACGGGGGAACCCTGCGGACTCAAGTTCAGCTACAGCAGGTAAACCTCTCCTTGGGTCTCGCTGCGAACCGACAAGAGGACGATCGTCAGAATTACCAAAATGAAGCCGGTGAGCGCGGTGACCTCAGCTTGGATCAAGTAGAACAGGTTGAGAGTGTTGCTGGCTTCGCCGTTCTGGATATGGAGTTACATCCTCAACTGACCCTCATGGCAGCGCTTCGTCAGGACTGGATATCCTATGAGGTGGATGACCGTTTTACGGAAGATGGTGATGATTCCGGAAAACGGGATCTTTCCGAGCTCAGTCCGCTTGCAGGCATACTATGGGAAGTACGGCCTGAAACGATCCTGTACGGAAACCTCTCTCGCTCTTTTGAAACGCCGACGACCACGGAACTGGCAAACCCCTCCGGCGGGGGCTTTAATCCTGAGCTGGACCCCCAACTTGCCACTGGCATGGAACTGGGTTTCAAAGCAGAAGCTCCTTGGTGGAAGGAGCAGCGGGCTAGCCTGAAGATGGCCCTCTTTCATATTGATCTGGAAAACACCATCGTTCCCTTCGAAGTACCAAGCGATCCGGGTCGTGACTTTTTTCAAAACGCCGGAGGGAGTGAACGAAACGGTGTGGAAATGGCTGCCGATCTGGAGTTGGCCCCGCAGCTCAAGCTGGCCCTTAGCTACACCTGGTCGGATTTCCGTTATCAGGATGATGCGAATGGTCGAAGCGGAAATCAGGAACCCGGCATACCGCAACACCTGGGCAACCTGCAGCTTAATTACCAAGGAAATGAAGGGGTATTTGCCCGCTGGAACACGCGCTACACGGGAAGCCTCCAAGCAGATGACCAAAATACAGAAAAGGTTCCGTATTCCATCGTCAGTGATCTGCGCCTGGGCTGGACCACTCAGATCGGTCGCTATCAACTGGAGCCCTATCTCGGCGTAAACAACCTATTCAACCAAAGCTACTTCGCGAATATTCGCATTAACGCCTTTGGGGGTAGGTATTATGAACCTGCCCCGGAACGGAACTTCTTCGCAGGCCTTCGGCTACGGGCTTCTTTCTAAAGAAATCACGTTGCATCCCATTAGTATCTAGACCCTGAACGTATGACTCAACGCGTTCCCTTCCGGAACGAAGCTTTCCAGATTGATCCTCCAAAAGAGCTCTGTTAGGAAAAGGAGCATAGTATTCTCAGGATTACGTTATGACTGACTTCCATTTGCCTGGCCAATTCGCCAGTGATAATTATTCCGGTATTTGCCCCGAGGTCTGGGACGCTATGCATGCTGCAGACCAGGGGGATGCTCCTGCTTATGGAGAAGATGCCTGGACGAAAGAAGTCTCGGATCGCTTTCGCGAACTGTTCGAAACCGATTGCGATGTATTCATGGTCTTTAACGGAACCGCAGCCAACTCGTTGTCTTTGGCCAGTTTATGCGAATCCTTTGAAAGCCTACTCTGTTCTGAACTTGCTCATATTGAAACGGATGAATGCGGCGCTCCAGAGTTTTTCTCGAATGGCTCCAAGGTGTTACTCGTACCTGGAGAACAAGGCAAAATCGACCCGCTTCAGGCAGAAGAACTGATTACCCGTAGACAGGATATCCACTACCCTCGCCCCCGGGTTATCAGCCTGACCCAGTCCACCGAAGTGGGCACACGCTACAGTCTCGATGAACTGGCGGCGATCCGGGAATTGGCCCAGAAACACCAGCTTAGAATTCATATGGATGGGGCCCGTTTTGCCAACGCCGTGGTTGCCAGTGGACACTCCCCGGCCGAATTGACCTGGAAATCCGGTGTAGATGTCCTGTGTTTCTGTGGCACAAAAAACGGAATGGGTATCGGGGAAGCGGTGATTTTCTTTAACAGGAAGCTCGCCGAATCCTTTGCCTATCGCTGTAAACAGGCCGGGCAACTTGCTTCCAAGATGCGTTACATTTCCGCAGCCTGGCAGGGGCTGCTGCAGAACGATGTCTGGATGAAAAATGCGGCTCATGCCAATGCCATGGCGCAACGGCTGGCCAAAGGCATAGAGGCATTGGAAGGAGCGCATCTCATGTTTCCCGTCCAATCCAATGCGGTTTTTGCTTCATTGCCCCCCCCCGCCCTGCAGGAATTACGCAGACTCGACTGGCGCTTTTATACCTTTATTGGCCAAGGCGGAGCCCGTTTTGTGTGCTCCTGGAATACCAGGCCCGAGCGGGTGGATGAGCTTCTGGAAGCCATGAAAGCCGCATTGAAATCCACGTCCTAACTGTGAACGATTTTTCAGGGCTTGCATTGCACAGGGCAGTAGCGTTACAAATATTACATAATGAACGCTCTGCACGAAATGTCGGATTTAACAGAACCGGAAAGTGCCTTTGCTTTCCGACTGCAACCTGCCGAAGATCCAGTATGGCAGGAAACCGCAGCACTTGCTCGGCACGGTCTCCACGGGAATTTGACCCCTGAAGGGCTGTTTGATCGAAATACCAACCGGGAGTTGGCAGCCTGTTGCCTCTGCGCCGGGCAGGGTATTCCAGAGAAGCAGCTCCGGCATGAAGTGCTCAAACGATTGGCTTCGCAGAATGACAAAGGAGCTTTGCTTCCCTGCTATGCTGTAGGTCGAAGCCCCCATCAACCCATCCTCTCTCCATATTGGGGCTTGCTGGCTGCCGTCTCCAATTACATCGAGGCGAGCAAAGACATGGAGTTTATGGACACAGACTGCGCAGGTCTTCCGGTGTATCAACGCATCCTGAAGGCCCTGCAGTATCTGTGGGGCTACTTTCTTTCCGATCAACATTATCTGTTCGTCTCTTATGGGTACTTTGACAGCATTGAACTCCCCGGCCCTCCTCCGGAACAAGGAAGCCCCGCGCTCATGGATGCCTATCCGAACCTTCGCATCTGTTTGGAAATGAAACGCATTCTTGCCCTTCTCCCAGCAGAAGCGGAACAGAGCACACATTGGCAGCGCAGAAACCACATGTTGGAAAATCATATTCTGCAAAGCTTCAGGAAACCATTGGATGAAGGGTTCCGGGTACGCGAAGGAATTGAGCAGGACAAAATGGAACTTATTTTTGCTCCGCATACCAATATTCTGGCCATGCGAATGGGTCTGACCCGCTCCTCTCAAAGCCGATGGATTTTGAAGCGTCTTCAAAAATGCTTCAACCAGGCTCCGCAGCAGGTTCTGTACCTGTGCGCGAGTCCAGAGTATCCTCGGCCACAGGGGCTGGAACATCCTGAGCTCCTGCACAGCTTCAGTACCTGCGAGCATAGTTTAAGTATTTTGGAAAGCGCGATCTATCTCCAGCAGGCAGGCTTTTCCACGCTTACAGAATCCTTCCTACGAAGAGTCGCAGAACGAGCGAGTGGAGATGGAGGATTCTATGAGTTCTACAGCAAAGATGAGTGCCCTCAAGGTCGGGCCCAATGTCGGGAAGTCGCCAGTCTCTTCCTAGAGAATCTTGGCCTTCTGGACCTGGTGAAGCATGGAAGCTCCTTCACCCAAGCTCCAGGTACGGCAAGAAAAAGCAGGCAGAGCTCTGCACAGATTCAACAGCCATCCTTGTTAACGCTCAAACGGCGGTTACGGAAAGAAGAACGAAGGGAATCGCAGCGAATCCCTCTGGATATACCCGCACGGGTACGAATCAAACACGGCTTTCGCAGCAAGTGGGTTCAGGCGACCATTCGTTTTCCTTCCCGTAGCGGGCTCAGCCTTCAGCTTCCGGAAGAAATCCCCCCTCACTCGAAGCTGCAATTCCAAGCGGATACCAAAGCTCTGGGAGGGAAAGGGGTATTAAAACTCCAGGGATTTGTACATTGGACAAATCCTGGAGCTCAGGGAAATCCGAGCTCCAGTGGGATCGAATTGAGTTCCGGTGCTTCTGATCTGAAACACTGGGAGAGTTTTCTCATGGAAAAACTCTTGGAACATGAAGAGTCGAGGAGTTAAATATTGTATCTATGAGCTCCACCAATAGCACCCCGGAACGCAGTTGGTCTGCGGCCGCAGCCTTGGCCCAACGTTCTGTTCGTGATCGCATGTCGATCAGCCGCATTTCAGATCTGGACCTCGACAGTGGCATTCTCGAATCACGCATTTCCGATGGATCTCATCGACCGGAGTTAGTCGCGACAACCTTGCAGCGGATGCTGGCGAATGTTGCACGCGTCATTCCCGAAGAATCTCCTGCAGTCGGCAAGCGGCTTGAAGATCATTTCCGCTGTGACACCATCCTAAGTTTGTTTGAATGTATTTCCATGTATCTGACCCGTACCCGGGATTCAGAATTCTGGGAACGTTCGCAGGAAGAACAACGCGTTGAGGATGACGCATTCCTTATTTTGAATCGTTTTTGGGAAGAACATTACGATGCCGAACGGGGCCTCCTGTTCAGTATAGGTTCACTCGATGCCGTTGTCCCCTTGCCCGAAAGCATCGACTCGATTTCCTCCCACCCACGCTGTGCTTCCTGCTATATCAATTTGTATGCTTACCAAACCTTGAAGCAGATCAGCAAGCAGTTCCCGCCGGAACGGGCCTCCCTATGGAGTTCACGCATAAAACAACTCGGTGAACGGAGTTTTGAGCAGTTTTGGGATCCGGAAAGCTCCACGCTGCGGCATTCAATCTTTACGGAAAGCCATTCTCCTGCAGCCAACAGCAGCTGGGAGGGTCTAAAACCTCATACGCTGGCCCGTTTCATTGCCTCGGGTCTTTTGGGCAAACCGAAAGTTGATGCTCTCGCGATACTGTTGGAACGCCATTTCCGCTCTCCGGAATCCGGTTCACTGGGCATGGCTTCAACGCCCCCGGCTCCCCAGGAACTCCTGTCTGCTTTTTCCTACCAGGGTGTCACCCACATTGCGGGTAGCAATCATACCCAACTCTGCCTGTCCTCTGCACGGGCTCTCCACGTCGCAGGATACCCCGCTCTAGCCAGAATGATCCTGACCCGGGTTGCAGAGCGAGCTCAACAGGACGGGGGCTTTTTCCCTTGGTACACCTCCGATGACTGCCCGCAAGGTCAACCGGATAGCAATACGGCCCGTGCCTTCCTCAATGCCTGGGTGGAAATTCGGCCGCAACAGCAAAATGGAAGCAGCACCCTGCCCTCTCCTTCCAGCGCATCAAATGGAGCCTGGCAGAAAAATAAATTTCTTCCCAAACGACACCTGCAACGAAAAAAACAACGCTATCAAGAGAAACGGGCTGCTTTGCGCATCCCCTTAGAAATTCAGGCCCATGTTCGGAAAAGTTCGATCCTGCCGGGTCACGCATTAAGCGGAGCCATCCGCTTTCCTTCCGCAACAGGAATGGCCCTTCAATCCAGTGCGTTTTTTCCGGAGGGGACGGTATTACAGATTCAGGTAGACACCCGCAGCAATGGTGGATCCGGAATCGTTAAGCTGAAAGGCAAAGTCGTGTGGACACAGCATAAAGCCTATAACCTCCTACACCAATGTGGGGTTCACCTGGCCCCAAACAGTGGCGACATTGCGGAATGGCATGAGTTTATGGATCACAAAATCCAGGAACGTCGGAACGGACCCATCGAGAAACTCGAACACAGCGACTGATACTCTTCCGATTTAGGGTAATGCCTCAGGTGCTTCTTCCATCTCGGTCATGAGCAAAGGAAGGCGGAACACTTCGCCGCTTTTCGATGAAAAATGCAATCTGGATAAGGAGCGTTGCAAGGCATGCCCATCTGCCCAGTACGCATAGAAATCCGGATGTGCCGGCACCGGACGACGGGCATAGGTGTGATTGTAACTGCTGTTGCTGGTTAGATCTGTACTTTGCCAGCTTTGGCCCCGATCACTGGAGGTCCACATCTGCATCTCACCCCCTGTCCCCCATTCCTGCGGGCCATCTCCTGAGGGACCAATCACCCGCCAGCTGCCATCGGTTTCAATATGAATGCAGCCCACATCATAGTTGGCTTTACTGGTCGTCAGGTTTCGCCGTTCCCAGGCACTGCCATTCCAGGCAGCGGTTTTCCATTGTCGGGTTCCGCTCCCCGGACCGGCGGCACTTTTATCTGTAGTCAGATATAAAATCACCGGGCGTTTTTGGGCATCAAAATTCAAATCATGGATATAGACCAGTTTATCTTCCGACTGATAGTCGTGCACCAAGGAGGCCGACGTTTTTGAATTTACCGGCAGGGTCAATGCCGTGCCGGAAACCGTGCTCCAATTCTGCGCATGGTCATCCGTTTGCATATAATAGATGTTCGTGCGTTTATCGACACCGCCCGGATGGAAATTAAATGCGGTTCCCGTCCGTCCATCCAGATGCATACTGCTTTGATAATGCCCATTAAATCGGGCGTAATTAACCGGGGCAGTCCAGGTCACCCCATCCGTACTGGTCATAGAATATAGATAGCGGGAATTTCCACTGTATATGGTATGCAAGAGCAGAAAACCATGATCCGGATCATACCAGGGTTGTGGATAGGCCATATACCCTGCGTACACTTGGGTAAAGGCAGAGGCATCATGTGCGGAATTACTCCGATACACCCTACCCTGAAAACTGTGACGGGTCGCTGAAAACACATAAATATGTCCATTGGGTCCCATGGCGATCGCGGGGTTGGCATGAGCATCACTGAAGCCCTCACTATCGCGAATGGTACTGGGTCGCGACACCTTGCCCGTTGTATGATCATAGGTACCGATCATAATCTGAAGATCCCGTTGAGTCGGTGAAGTGGTTCCTCCATATACGAAAAAGGTTTTGTTCACCGCAGCCACATAGGTGGCCATGGGCATCATATTTGCCGGGTACGTCCCCAATCCTCCGGAGTATTTTGGAACTCCGTTCGTTGCCTGACCAATGCTATACCAAATGCCCATATAACTATCCGCTTGGGTGGGATTTCCCGGTAACGGCGTGGGAGTCGGCATGGGCGTGGGCTGAGGGGTCGGCGTCGGTAGACCGCCAGGCTGTTCAAAATCATCAATACTCCGCCATTGAGCTAAGAGCAGGGTTCCCGCAAACAACAAAACGCTACAGATCCATATCCTGGTTTTCATCATTCTTCCTCCACCACTAATCGAAACCACAATCCATGTGGACCGGGCTCAGGCAGGCTGCCCGTCCAACTTCTACCATCATAACTCCCTCCGCTTACAGGAGCAAAAGGAGGTCCATCCGGATGCCCGGCCTCCAGAACGTACGAAAGCGCTCCCGGAAAGGCCGTCCAGGTGACGTGCATGCTTCCCGGCTCAAGCGGAGTCAACGACATCTTCGGCAGCACCATAGGAGGCAGCTCATGATTTGCCGTCTCCACATGAAGTTGAATGTGATCCAACAATACCCCGTTACTGGAAGCGTTGTTGTTATTCGCCCGCAAGGCCAGGCTCTGCATGGCCTGATTTCCCGTACTGCCACGAAAGGCAAAACGGGTCTGAGCGGATACAGAAACGGGAGTAATCTCGTTGAAGTCCCCTCCCCGTATACGCAGTTCCCATTCATCCGAGGCATTGAGCACCGTCATCCACACATGATAGGTTTCCCCGACAGAGAGGCTAATTCCACTTTGGATGAAACTGCCGCCATCCCGCAGTTGCAAGGTGCTGTCCACAATGCGGAGCTGGGGGCCAAATAAATCCGAGTTGGTCGAAGCAGAACTCGCCGCCAGATTTGCTGCTGTCTCAGCACTTAAGCCGATATTCAAATCTGCCGAGCTCGTATTCTGTATTCGGAAGGTAAAATATAGGGTAGCTATATCCGAATTCGCAATGGGAGATTCGAGTGCTTTGGCCGCCACGGTATTCCCCCCTTTCCCTGAACTGTTGAGCATCTCGTTCTCTGCATCCAGCGCGTCGACGACGATCTGAAACCCATTGGTATCCAGCCATCCATTCCAGCCATTCAGGTCCAGTGCCAGCAAGGGCATCCCCAAGAAAACACAGAGTATAAGGCAACGTGTTTTCATCAGTTTAGGGAAGCAGATAGGCCATGGGAGCCTGTTGCAGATGTTCATCGAGAATCTGGAGTTTCATCGAGCCCTGGGAACTGTTCCCCGTGTTGGCACGGATGACAAGACTTCGCAGAGGGACTTCTCCCTGCGATCCCCGGAAACGGAACTGCGCTTTCCCATCCACCACCACCCGCATGGGATCCAGATGAGATGCAGTTTTGAGGCTGAGTTCCCAGTGGTCGCTCTGGTTACATACCGTCATCCACAGCTCATAGGTCACATCTTCCTGCAGGCTGCCTAGCATCTTCACAAAGCGGCTACCGTCACGAAGCTGCAACTCCCGTCCCACGATACGTAACTGCGGACCAAACAGATCTGAGTTTTGATTTCTCGAACTACGGCTCAGCTCCTCGCTTTGCTCAGCACTGTAGCCAATGCTGATGTCAGGATGCCCTCCCTTTTCGATGCGGAAGCTGAAATGAAGGGTGGCTTTATCCGCAGGGGCAATTTCCTGCTTCAAGTTTCGATGAGTCAATTGGTTCCCAGCCGGGCCTCGAAGCAGCAGTGCAGCTTCAGTAGCAGAGCCTTCTTCGATCTTGCTGACGTTATTGTTATCTGTCCAGTCATTGGCCGAAAGCAATGAGGCAAACGCCAATAAACAGGCCGCTGACAAAGAGAATGAGGAGAAAAATGGTAGCTTCATGTGAAACCTCAACGGCGACGGCGAAGCGTGGAAAACGCGCAAACAGCGGCAAGCCCGAGTAGGGTCAGCGTGGATGGTTCCGGGACCATGCTTATGTCATCCAGCAGCGCAGAACTTCCGTTATTACTGTTATTGGTGCGAATGGCAAAGTTGCTCAAAGGCCCGCCATCGGCATTTCGAAATCCAAAGCTGGAATCCGTTGTACTATGCGTCAATGTGGTTGCGGAACTGTAGGATCCACCGGAGATGCTTGCGGACCAGCTGTCCGTAGCATTGTTCGCAGTGAGAGAAACGCTGTACCAGGTTTGGATGGCAATCGCTTGATCCACGTCCTCAAAACTACCGCCGGAACCGCTTCCGTTGCCTTCGTACACCTGGATTTTACTGTCCACCAAACGAAAATACGGTCCCATAAACGTTCCATCGCTCTGAGAAATCGTTGAAGGCGTCAGTTCGGTCAAGCCAATGGCCAGGTCCGCTGAACTGTTGTCCTGCAGATAAAAGCGAAAAGACAAGGTGCCTGATTCCGTATTGCCAATCGGTGAAATGGATTCTCCGGAAACCCGGTTTCCTCCTTTGTTGCTGGCATTCAGAACGGTATTGCCGGCATCCGTTGGGTCGGTGACGGTCACGAACCCATTCCCGTTATGATCCCAATCGGCCAGGCTGTCTTCAAAGACCGGCATGGCCACGAGAGGAACACTCATGGAGCATAGCAATGGAATGGTAATTAAGAATTTGGGAAGGATCATAAGGAGTCTCTTGTGTACAGTTTGTCGTTGTTATCTATTGAAAGAGAATAGTCTATTTTCCGGGTTGTGATTACCCTGCTTTTGGCCAATACTTTGAGGGATATGGCCAAAGCATTCCCAACGAAAGAGCGCGTCATCATGGTGGGCGGCATGTCAATGTATGCTCAGGATGAGCGGATCCGTTTGGGTATCCAAAATTTTCGCCGTCGTCATGGGGCGCCATGGAGGGTTCTGGATGCAGGACATGGGTGGGAGCAGCTGAATCAGTGCATGGAGCGCTATGCCCCGGAAGGCATCATCGCACACGTCCTCGACTTGGAAAAAGTCTCTGAGCTTCAGGCCCTTCAGCTGCCCGTAGTGGCCTTGAACAGTGGGATTGCCGAAGAACATTTCCCCAGCATTTATTGCAACAATCGCGAAGTCGGCCGCATCGCAGCCGAACATCTTTTAGAACGAGGGTTAAGACAACTTGTGGTCTATTCCGCTACAGACCATGCGCATATCCAAGAACGTCTTCTTGGTTTTCAGGAACGGATTTCGTCCGAACCGGTCTCGCTGCTTCGTATTCAGAGCCGCCCCTGGATCTGTGAAATGCTTCAGGGACATTCTTCTGCATTTGGCTCGCTGCCCCCCGGATTGGAATGGATGAAACATCTCCAGTACCCTACAGGAATTTTCAGTGCTTCCGGGGATGTGGTTGCCGTTCAACTCTGTGATCACGCAGCCTCGTTGGGCATCTCCATTCCGGAGGATGTAGCCATTCTTGGCGTAGATAATTTCAAACTCCTCTGTGAGAACTCTATGCCAGCCTTGTCCAGTGTCTCCATGCCCGGAGAAGAAACGGGGTATCAGGCAGCCTGTTGTCTGGAACGGATTCTCAGGGGCAAAGAGGCCGACCCTCCAGCGGCCTTAAACCCTTTAGGGATTCAGGAACGGCGTTCCACGGAAGTCATAGCAGGAATGGACCCTGAAATGACCCGGGCACTCCAATACCTCTATACGCATGCGACCGAAGATATCAGCATTGGCGGGATGGTAGCGGCATTAAATCTGCCCCGCAGAAGCCTGCAACGCAAATTTCAAACCTTGTTAGGCCGGACTCCGTTAGAAGAACTGTATCGGCGCCGGGTAGAATTGGCACGGGAACGCTTACTGGAAAGTAGCGAACCCATGTACATTGTCGCCATGGAATGTGGCTTCAAAGATGCAGAGAGTTTTTCACGCCGCTTCCGTGAACAGACCGGCATCACTCCCAGTGCCTACCGTAAACAGCATCAGCGCTAAGCCGATAGGTAGCTCGTGACCTGCTGGGCAATATAATCCCCCTGCAGTTTATGGATGGGCTTCAGAAAATGAACCCCATCCCGATAGAGATCCTGTTCTAGACCTTGCTGCAGCGTGAATTCATCCAGAGCCAGAATGGGAATCCCCCGTTCCGTCATCACCTCATCCGCGATCGTATTGTAGAGGTCCACGTCTTTTTGAACCCGGTTAAAGCCACAGCCTCGCTGTGCATGGCGTTCATCATCCACAGGCGTAATTCGCATCCATAGCAACTGATCACTTAACGCCTCACAGGTGCTCACGATTTCATGTAGATTCGCCCGATACTGTTCCGGGGAGACCCGCAGTTCTCCAGAGTTAGGGTCGCTCTTGATATCGTGAAGCCCACAATTGAGCAGCAGGAGATCACAATGAAAGACTCCACCCGCTTTGAGGTAACTCAGGTATTCCTTAACCCGGAGGGAATCCCCCCCATTTGCTCCACGGGGAACATCCAAATTCTGATAGGCTTCCTCATTCCCCTCTTTGCGGGAGTACGAAATCGATTCGGGCAATGCCGCTTCCAGATGAGGTCCATAATCCAGGGAAATGCTGTCCCCGATAACGAAAATGCCTTTCTGATCTACAACCATGAAGTTCTGCTTTCTATTTAATCACTGCCTTCGGCCCCAGAGCCCCTCCGCTGGCCCAGAAAATGGGTACGAGGAAATCCTGATCCGTTTCATTGAAGATTTGATGTTGTGCGAGTTTCCGGTCCTGTTTGATGACCTGATCCCAATTGGTCAACTCTACCTTTGCCAGAGTCCCAGGTTTTACCGACAAGGCTTTCGTCCACTGTCCTCCATGGAGAATCCAATAGCGCAACCCGATTTCTTTTCCTTTGTGAGGACCGTCAGCAATTTCGGCGGCGACATGCATGATCGCTTCATCGTAATCCAATTCCGTGGGATCGTCCGTAGGACGGGGAGAAACTTCTAACACCTTGATGGATGCCGTCAGTTTTGCGGGGACATCATCGCTCGCGGTTTGAGCAGAGCCGGAAGCGGCTGCCGCTGGAGCAGCACCGAGGATGGGTGCCGCGGGCGTTCCAGAGAATGGGGGCAACGGACGGGCTTTATATTTACTGGCAGCTTCATTGATGCTGCCGTCCCGGTCATAACTGTGCCAGAAATACTTGGGCAGAAAGGCCAGCACTACCACCCGGGGCTGAACCGCAGTGTCGGGAACTACCTCGCGGTAAATCTCCGGAGGGCTGAACCCGGACCAGGACTTACTCCCCCAGCGGAAGGAGCCTCCCAGTTCAGCCTGGATAAACTCCGGAAGCCCGGAGCCATACACCGCGGAATGCAGCTGGCTGTCACCAATCATCACCAACTCAGTCCGGGCCAGGGCATCCCGGTCTCCACTGAATTTGAGATTCATAAATTGAAACTCCAGCTTCCGTAACGCATCCCCGACCTCCTGGGGAACGTCGGGACGCAAAGCCGATGTGCCTTTTTTGCCTTTGAACACCACCAAACCGGAATCTTCCGGAATCGGCCCCTTTTGCTTTGCCTGATAGCGTTTGAGTCCCGGCTCTTTCTTTTGCCAATATTCCGTGGAACTCATCATCGCCCGGTTCACCACCAAAATCCGTTGAGGAAGACTGGCACCGGTGCGGGTTTTGACCTCAGAACTCCATTTCGACTGGTTCCCATCCAGTTCACGAATGAAATCATATCGTTGAAGGCGCTCCCTCAAAGCCTCAGCGGCAAGTTTACGACCCGTAGATCCGGTATGAAAATCATTTGCCCAGCTCACCAACACCGGATTCTCCGCCTCTTGACGGAAGGCGCCAATGGAATCTACGACTTCGAGGTCGGCTTCAATCATTTCCATCACCATCTTGCGCCAGCCGGGGTAATATTCCTGTTCCGGACCGATACCATCCACCAGAGTATGTGCATGGAAATGTGGCGTCGGAGCCAAAGGCAGCAGGATCAAGTCAGCACCACGGGCCTTCAAATCCTCATTGAGCTGCACAAAGGCTTTGAGCAGGTTTTTGGGCATGGTTTCCTGCCCTTTCAGCATGGGGTCGATGGAACGACGGCCATACACCAGCTGGCTGTTGGGTTCCCATCCGTAAGCCTTGTGTACCTCCTGGAGCGCGCTGTGCAGTTTGGCCATTTCAGCATCAGAGGGAACCGTTTTCAGACTGTTCTGGATAGCCAGCTTGTCGGCTTCCATGGCTTCAGCACGAGCTTTCAACTCCGCCGTTCGCGTATTGACCGAGACGTCCCCCTGAGGTTTCAGATTGCGGAAGGCTCCATCGCTACTGGTTTGCGCCCCTTCCAGGGCCATCACCCGGAGAGAACTGCAGGCGAGGAGAATGGGAATTAGTTTCAAGAAGGATCTATTCATCGGGATAAGGGGTAAGGGCTCCAATTGCGAGACTCGGTAAAGGCACGTGCAGCAAACACGTACACCAACACCTGTTTCTTCTGTTCATCATCCGTGGTGATAAAGCGACGAGCCAGTTCACGGCGAACCGAAGAACCGGAACCGCGCATGGCCATCAGATCCAACTGAATGCCAGACTCAAGCGCAACCCGGTCCGCTAGACCGGCCCCTTCGGTGAGCATGTCTCCCCCTTGATGGAAAACCAGACCATGACTGTCCGTTAACAGCAAGAGCGGGCTGTCTGCATCTGTCGGGATTTTGCTAAAGGAACCCTCGGCGGCAGAGGCCCGGGCCACATCCAGACTCATCAGAGATGGTCCATAATCAGGCACACGATCCACCAGATCCCCTTTCACTTCGAGTTTCTCAGCAGGGAGCAGGCTTGCGTTGGATTCCTTGACCCCTTCATTCCATTCCACATCCGCCAAGGCTTCCATCAGACGCTCCGTGGCAATGTTCACCCCACGGATGGACCAGTGGGTATCCTGGGTTAAACAGAGAGGACCTTCGGTTTCTTCTGTGCGTCGGGCTTCCAGGAAATCATCGGTCAGATCGATTACCTTCACTCCGGCTTTTTCCAACTCGGCATAGAATTCCTGATGATACACATCAATCCGCTTGGGAATTCCGTGTTCATCCAGGGGAAGGCCCGAGATTAGCTTGTCCGGATAAATGGCCGCACGCGGCGGTGCCGGCATCAGAATCAACTCAATTCCAAGAGCATCCAGTTTTTCGTTCAAATCGACAATCGCGGCAAAGGGATCCGGATTCTTGGTGGCGCGGGTTTCGTTCGCCTCTTCACCCCAGAATCGTTCCGTACCCATGTGACGCAGTTCATCCCGCAGGAAGATCCAGGGACCCGCAGCGGCAAACGCCGGCTGTTCCGCATAGGTTTCCTCGGCCAGCGTTTTCATCACCTGCAAAGGAGTTTGGTCGCCAAGGGCTACCAGGGCGGAATCCGTTTCCGTCGCGGTTTCTGTGTCACTGGGAGTTTCACTGGATGTTTCAACAGGAGGGTCCACCGGTGCCGGATCGGTAACCTGAGCGACCTCTTCCACCACATCGGGAAGCGGAAGAAGCTTCCAGTTCCCCACCGCCAGTTCACGTTCCGCAAACTGCCAAATGACCGTTTTCTTGCCTTTTAGACGGCTGGGCTCAGCCACCAGTTCAGAAAGGAGAATTTCACGGGTGGCAAAGGCTCCGGCATCGTTCCGGGAAATGCGGTCCAAAGGACGACCCAGTTCGGCCCGCAGCTGTTCGGCAAAGCCTGCAGAACTTCCCCAGCCCATGGCTTCCACGGAATAAATATTGGTAAAAGAGTCGCCAAGCAGAAGCACATCGGCATCCCGCTCCGGTCTCCAGGCCTTTCCACCTGGAAGAACCCGGCGGATATTCACCGTTTCAGGGGACACGGCTTTCTGCCCTTCGGGAAGTTCCAGCATCACGCCGATGTCGCCAATCTGCGTTTTTTCCTCGTTCTCAAAGAGCAGTTCATCTTCAGCAGATCCGAAGGGGTTTTTCAGATCTTCAGCCAGCATGACCGCTACGGCCTGCATGGCCTCTGGCATCCAATGGGTGTCGGTGGCCAGATATTGTGCTTCGCCTTGGAGGGCACGTTCTTTGAGCATCGGGCCCGGATCCACCACCTTGACCCCCTGCTCCTGCAATTCTGCAATCAGGCTATCGAAGGAACGGTTGCGCAGCACCTCATCATAGGCCTTCAGCCTGGAGGTAAACTGTTCCGGATGAATGGAGGGTTTCACGGGCGTGGGTAGCAGAATCAGTTCGATGCCACGTGCTTTGAGATCCTCATGGAATTGCAGAATGGCCAGCCGGGGATCCGGTTGTACCGCATCCGTGAAACCACCACCAGAACGGGCCCGTTGTTTCAATTGAATCGGTTCGAGAAATCCACGCCCGGTCAGTGCTTTCACACCGGGTTCGAAAAAGAGCCATCCGTCCCGGCCAACGTAGGCTTTTTCATTGCCCACACCCAAGCGGACAAATCCGGCCTGAAACGGCGATTTGAGGGTCAGCGTCAGCCAGGAGTTATCGTCCAGTGCGTCCTCATAGGTGTTAATACTGCGGCCCAGAGTTCCGTTGGCCGCCAGAAAGCGGTCCAGCAGGGCTCCCTCTGTTTCGGCCCAACTGTTTCCGGCAGCAGAGAGGCCACCACCCCATTGGGTCATAAAGGCCATGGAGCCTTCCGCAGTGGCTTTGAGGGGTTCCAAGGTCTCGGCCCAGAGCATCGGCGGCGGGTTCAATAGATCGGTATCATCCAACCCGGCTGTTTTAAGACTGCCTTTTTCTTCAGAAACCTCATCCCAGGCCTGGAACTGGAAACGGACCCGATCCCCCACCTTGAGGCTGGCCGCCGCTTTCATTGAGCGGTCTTCCATACCGAGTACCCGCACTTCGACCACCTCTGACGCGCCAGCCGGTTCCAGATCTTCCAAGCGCAGGGTCATGATAAAATCTTTATAGACGGCGCCCTCCACCGGGCCTTCCGACATCGCAGTAATGGTGCCCTCGCCCTCTGGCAAATCCGATGTGACCTTCTCCGCAGGAGAACGGCCCTTCATGTTGGCGTAGGCTGCATCCGGCAGCAGGATCTGAATCAGGGGCACCAGCAGAATCACCACCAGAAACAAGGCAATGAAGTAATTCCGGATCCCGGGCTTGAACTCGGTATGCCCCACTTCATCCCAGGCCTGTTGCTCTCGGGGTGGACGTTGAGCGAGACGTTCTTCGGCAGTTAAAGTACTCATGATCTTAGAAAATAAAGTAGATGAAGGGAGAGAAGGAGGTAGCCGCCAGCATGCCAATACTCAGGAAAAAGAGCAAGGTGATGAAAGCGGTCTTCGGCCAGGTCAGATTGCGGGTGAAGTCCCAGGTCTGAACCCCGAACCAGGTGATGCCTGCGGTGATCGCAAGAGAAAGCAGATGATAGCCTGTGCGGATCTGACCACCCACCAGGGCGTTCGCCGCATGTCCGTCACCAAAGCCAAACATGGAACCGATATAATTCATGGCATCCGGGAAAGTCGTCGCCCGGAAAAAGACCCAGGCAATCAGTACGACAAAATAGGTAATCCCCACGCCCACGAATCCGGGCATGTTCTGGTACCAGCTCTTTTTGCCCTGAGCGCGTTCGAACCCGAGCATGATGCCGTGAATAGCTCCCCAGATCACGAAGTTCCATGAGGCACCGTGCCAGAGACCGCCCAGCAGCATGACCATGGCCAGGTTGACATAGGTACGGGCGTTGCCCTTGCGGTTTCCGCCCAAGGGAATGTACAGGTAATCCCGCAGCCATGTAGACAAAGACAAATGCCAGCGACGCCAGAACTCGGTAATCGATTTGGCGTGATACGGGGAATCAAAGTTTTTCGGGAACACAAATCCCATCATCAACCCCAAACCAATGGCCATGTCGGAATAGGCTGAAAAATCGAAATAGATTTGAAAACTGTAGCCGATGATTCCGGTCCAGGCATCAATCACCTTCAGGGAAGCCGCCGCAAAACATTCATCGGCAATCTTGCCGCATGGGTCAGCGAGCAGCACTTTCTTACTGATACCCATCATGAAAAAGGCCGCGCCCCGGGCAAATTTATCCAGACTGTGTTTACGTTCAAAGATCTGATCCGCCACCTCTTGAAAACGAATAATCGGGCCGGCAACCAACTGCGGAAACATAGCCACATAGCAGGAGAAATCCGTGAATCCCCGAATGGCCCGCGCATCCCCCCGATAGACATCAATGGAGTAACTCATCGATTGGAAGGTATAGAAACTGATGCCCAGAGGGAGAGTGATTCGAAGGAAGTCCTGATATTGCCAGGCTTCGAGACCAATGCCGCCCATGATGGCATTCCAAGAATCGATGCCGAAGTTGAAGTACTTGAAGAAACCCAACAGCGTCATGTTGGAGAGAATGGAAATCACCAAAGCAATTCGCTGGGATTTCATCCGGGGTCCATCCGGATCCAAGGCCTGTACCGGTTGTTTCCAAGCCCCTTT
Source organism: Verrucomicrobia bacterium UBA6056 (assembly GCA_002429005.1). Taxonomy (GTDB): domain Bacteria; phylum Verrucomicrobiota; class Kiritimatiellia; order SS1-B-03-39; family UBA6053; genus UBA6056. The sequence continues at coordinate 32,881 of DIYK01000083.1, read as the reverse complement.
CTGGAATTGTCCACTGATAAACAACCCACAGGTGTAATCGATCACCGTGGATGCAAACATCAGCAACACAAAGGCCGGGTTTGCCCATCCATAGAACAGATAACTGGCTGCAGTGAGAAAGAAATGTGAGGCCGAACGTCCTCCAACTTTCAGGATCAGAAAATACAAACCCAGAAAAACCGGGAGAAAGTAAAATACGAATAACAGTGAGCTAAATACCATTGAGACTCCGGTACAAAACGTGATCTAATCCGACGGATTGGACTCTGAAAAAGCAAGCCGTGCCATACAGCACGATACAAGTCCACTTCAAATACTAGTACGCGTAATGATTTTGTTAAATCACTTTTTGCGACTAATTCTCAAATTCCAGAAAACTCCGGCCAAGCTTCCTGTTTTCCACTTCCATTTCATCGCTCAGGATGATTTTGCTAAAAAAACAGCCATTGACAGCCTCTCTATCTTTCATAAACGAAGCCCGAACCCTATCGGAGTGAGATGAAATGATTATTTTCAACTGGATTGCTATGTTTCCCCTGATCATTGCGGTCGGAATCAGTATGTTGCTTGAAAACGTGGTGGAGGATCTCAACCCCGGTATTCCCATGTTGATCATCGGCGGACTGCTACTGATTACAGATGTGTGGTACCGTTTTTTCCGTGATCCGAATGAGCGCGGTGCATTTCACCCCCGCAAAGGTGGACATATCATGTTCTTACCGGCTTGGCTCTATGGTGCCGTGTTTCTGCCGATGGCCATCCTGGTCGTGGTCAAAGGCGGCTGATCAGCGTGGGGGCTGCATCCATGGAGCCCTGCGGATTATGTCTGCGCTGGGCTCCAGATCCCTCACCTCAGCCTCTTCTCGTTCCGTCGCTGTACGATAACTCAGAGGCAGCTCAGTGCTCTTGCTGAAAAGACGAAACTGAATGTCCATGGCTTTCGGGCTAGGATCACGAACCCCGTGACGCCAAAGGGGCATGTTCGGCAAAGGATCCGTTTTCATCGAGAAATGATATTCACTCAGTCGGGTGTTTCCTCCCTCATCGGCAAAATCGATGTAGACCAGCCAGATGGCGGACCCGGGTTCCAATTCAAGATCGGGAATGTCGTGTAACACCGTCATGCCCCGCTCCATGCCATGCTGTTTGGGAATACGCACCCAACTCCGGGCGAGCAACAAGCCCGGTCGGCCCTCCTCCTCCTGATGAATATCCAATCGCATCCACCCGCTTTGTCCCTGCCGGGGACTGGTTCCCAATTCAACCGCGCGGAGTCCCGCTTGGTTCAGAATGACCCGCTGAGCAAAGGGACCGGCTGAAATGGCATCATGGTGAAGGTTCTCCACCTGAACTTGTGAGGCTAGAGCAAAGGCCTTCAGTTCCTGTCTCAAATTCCCAACTCGCTTTTCCTCCGGAATTAACACGGCAAAAGAAGTGGCCGCTCCTCGACTCTGGCGCTGATGAAAGAGGAGGACCTCCTCGAGTCGCAACTGGATTTCGGGATCCTCTTCGCGCAGGGACAGTTCTTTGAGCAGATCATAATGATCCCGACCCATCTCTTTCAAGCGGGCCTCGGCTGCTTCACGCTCCGGGAAGCCCTCTGCTCCCAGTTCCACGACGAGAGCACGCAGTTCAGATTCCTTCAGAGAATCTTCAGCCGGCAGCAAACATATGTTGGCGAACAGCAGCATGTGAACGAGAAAGGACTTCATACGGTTCTCCTAACGTTCCGGGCCACTCGGGCAAGCGACAAGCAGGAAGAAGGGAAAAAATGTTCCCTGTAGCGTGAATTCCACGACTCCGCACTTTCGTTCCTGATCCATTCCGCCTAGAGACAACGCCATGACCGGATCTTCTTCTTCCCCGACCACCTTCCATGTCGCCTGCAGCGGCTCAGATTCCAATCCCGGAAGCCTGGAATCCCCTTTCCGAACTATTCAGTATGCCGCAGAACAGGCCCAACCTGGAGATACGGTACTCGTGCATGCAGGCATCTACCGTGAGCAAATCCAGCCCCCCCGGAGCGGAATGGAGGATGCCCCGATCTGTTTTCAGGCTGCCGGGGATGGAGAGGTCATTCTCAAAGGCTCAGAGCAAATTCAGGATTGGGAACATGTGGAGGGGGATCTGTGGCAGGCTTGTCTGCCAAACCGTTTCTTCGGTAATTACAACCCCTACGCGGTTGAAGTAGCTGGAGACTGGTTCCGCCCCCTGCCCGCTCCCGACCGGGTCTTTCATACCGGGGCTGTGTATCTCAAGGGACATTGGCTCACCGAGGCTGCATCCAAACAGGATCTGCTGAATGGAGAGTTGGGTTGGTTTGGCGAGGTGGATGAAGAGAACACCACGCTCTACGCCCGATTTGGAAATGAGAATCCCAATGAGGTCCTGGTGGAAATCAACGTCCGGGAAACGGTATTTTATCCGAAGCTTCCTGGCATCCATTACATTCAGGTCAAAGGCTTCTGCATGGAACAGGCCGCATGCAACTGGGCCCCGCCCACAGCAGAGCAGGTTGCCCTCATCGGCACGCATTGGTCCCGGGGCTGGGTGATTGAAGACAACTGCATTCGCTATGCCATGTGCTGCGGCATCAGTCTAGGCAAGTACGGGGATGAGTGGGACAACCGGGCTGAATCGGCAGAGGGCTATGTTGGCACGATCAAACGGGCTCATGCTCAGGGCTGGGCCAAAGGTCGCATTGGTCATCATCTCGTCCGCAACAATGAGATTTCCCACTGCGAACAGGCAGGCATTGTGGGGTCCATGGGCTGTTCGTTCAGCCAGATCACGGAAAATCATGTCCATCACATCAATCAGCGTGGACTGTTCAGCGGAGAGGAAATGGCGGGCATTAAATTCCATGGAGCCATCGACACATGTATCGATCAGAACCACGTGCATGACTGCTGCGGCTTTGGCGGCTTGTGGCTGGACTGGATGAGCCAGGGCACCCGGGTGACCCGGAACCTGTTCCATGACAACGTGGGCCAGGATTTGTTTGTAGAAGTGAACCACGGCCCGTTTCTTGTGGATCATAATCTGTTTCTTTCCGGGAAGTGCCTGCTCGAATCCAGCGGAGGGGGAGCCTACGCACACAACCTCTTTGCGGGTGACATTGTACTGCGGGAAGAACCGGACCGGGAAACACCCTGTCACCCTCCACACAGCACCGAAATTCTCAAGTTAGCCAAAGTCATTGGGGACGATGAACGTTTCATCAACAATGTATTCAGCGGAGGAAAGGGTCTGTCCGGTTATGCCGCCTGGAATCCGGAGCATCTCGCCGCAGATGGGAATCTCTATCTAGGAACGGCCCAACCCAGTCCGGTTGATAGGCATGCCCGGCATCTGAGCTCAGCTGAGGTGGACATCGCATGGCAGGAGGACAGGCTGACCCTTACCATGCCGGAAAATCCGGAGCAGGGCAGAAGTCTGGTTAGCACTGAGCGTCTGGGTCTGGCCATCCATGCACAGGCTCCCTATGTAGATGCAGAGGGACGGCCTTACCGTCTGGATACGGATTATTTTTGGCAGCCTCATGATATAGATGCCCCTCGATCTGGCCCCTTTGCGTCAGGATCAACGCACAGGATTTCCCTGGGCAAAGACTGAGGCGAAGAACTTCATATGGATACGCCGCCCCTTTTCGGATGGGTTCAGGCAATCACGTAGGGTGGAGCTCCCTCGATCGGGATAGGCCCACCCTCTTTCCAGGGGTCCCGCCAGAGTTGCCGGGCTGCACAGCGGGTTTCAGCATAGTGGCTGAGTCCGGCTTGTTCGAGGTAGTGTTCTCCCGGGAGAAAGGCGTCCCCGCGTTGATCCAGCATGCGTTGAAGTTTCTGTTCCAAGCGTTCCTGCAACGCTGTATGCGCAGGATCATCAATCAGGTTGTTCATCTGATAGGGATCCTGCTCATTATCGTAGAGCAACCAAGGACCATCCAGGTTCCGCACATAGGTGTAGCGACGGTCCCGCAGCCCGCGGTAGGCTTTCATCCCATTAAACTGCAGCTCGGTAAATTCCGCAGACATATTCAAAAAAGCGGCATCTTCGGGATCGGCTTCCTGCTCGCCCCGCAGTTCCGGTGACCAGTCCCGTCCTTCCACGGATTCCGGAATCTCGAGCCCACAAAGCCCTAAGAGACTGGGCATGATATCCGGGCCATCGATTGGGATCCCCATTTCTCCAGGGGAGATACCGGGTCCCCGGATGAGGAAGGGAACGCGGATACTTTCTTCAAAGGGAAAACACTTGGTCTGCAAGGCCTGACTGGATCGCATATCCCCGTGATCACTGGTGATGACCAAAAGGGTATTCTCCTCCAGCCCACTCTCTTTCAGTCCCTGCAGGAGCAGGTCGATGGCATGATCCAGTGCTGCAATATGTGCATAATAGCCGCGTAAATGTTCCTGCGCCTGATCCCGGAGATTCTCCGGCACATTCTCGCGCAGTTTCAGGATCCGGTTTTCATAACGTTTCCGGTATTCCTCCGGGGCATTGTTGAGCGGAAAATGTGGAGGCCCCCAGGAGAGGATCTGCAGCAGCGGCGGATCCCCTTCCCCGCGAGCCTTCAACTGCCGTACCGCTTCCCGGGTCTGGGCAAAAGCATCATAGTCGCCCCAGGAATGCAGTTCAGGATCGTCATTGTGAAAATATCCGGAGTTTAAATGGTTGTGGCTGCATTCAAAACCCCGCCATTCATCAAAGCCCATCTGATGGCTACGCGGAACCGCGGTCGCTCTCCGTTTGTTTTTCCCTTCCGGGCTACCATACACATGCCATTTGCCAATGTAACTGGTGTCGTAGCCACCCGCTTTGAAGGCCCTGGCCATCGACGTGCACTCAGGGTCCAGCTCCACATCGTTGATAAAAATTCCATGCGTCAATGGGTATTGGCCGGTGAGCAGGCTTCCGCGGTAAGGACAACAGACCGAACAGCCACTGACCGCGTGGGTGAGGTTCAGACTCTCCGCGGCAAAGGCATCCATCACCGGCGTTTCGCAGTTTGGGTCTCCCGCATACCCCGTGGCCTGAGCACGCCATTCATCCGCAAACACAAACACGACATTGGGAGAGTTTTTCATAGGGCTCTCTTCTATCAGGCAACCGCTGGATCACTCAACGAGGAAGCATCGTTGTTTTCAGGACTCAAACATTCAGATCTGGACATGGATGAGGTAGCAGATGACAGGCCGGAGGCCTATCCTCCGTTGGTTGATTATTTCAATCTCCACTCGATTGGCTGCGTAAGGAGGCCCGGAACTGACGGGGTGTTTGCCCACAGGTTTTGCGAAAGGCTGCGTAGAAGCGGCCCAGGGACTGAAAGCCACACTCCAAGGCAATATGGGTTACGGATTCTTCACTTTGTAAGAGCAGGCGTTGCGCCTCCATAATCCGCAACTGATTTAGATAACTATGCAGCGTTTGTCCCACATGCTGGGAAAACACGGTCATCATGTATTTCGGGTTATAGCCCAGGGCCACGGGGATATCCCGCGCCGTTTCAGCCTCTTTGAAATGCTCGAGCATCCATAACAGCGCTTTCTCTACCGCCAAGGGGAGTTCTGAGGGCTGGGTACTGGATTCCAAGACACGGTGTTCCCGCTGCATGCGCATAAACAAGGCCTGCAACTCCAGGCTGGCGATCTCCTGCCCCTCCCCTCCGCTGCGGATCAGCTCGACCCACTCCTCCAGACGCTTTTCCCAGCCCTCGCCCTGCATGGGCTGCAAAGCACGTCCGCTTAACAGCTCTCCCATCATTTCCCCGGAGACTTTCCAGCGACGTAGCCAGGCAAAGGGCAAGGTGATCCAGGAAATCTGACGCAGTTCCTGATCACTGGGACGAATCAATTGATGCGGATTCCCCGCCCAGAACAAGACCAGGCGATGCGCGGGCAAATCAAGTTTCCGCCCCGCCAACAAAAATTGGACCGGCTGATCCCAACAGTGAATCTCCACATCCGCATGACGATGCCCAAGACTTCCGTCCTGTTCAAAGCCCGGAACCTCATGCGAGGCTGCACTAAAACCATGACTGTCACTGCTATTTCGATCAAACACACCTGACGATTCAGCATATTTTTCCGAATAAGGCGAGATGAACCGGTTGAAGATCCCGTTTAGGATAGCTCCATTCCCACACTAGAAAGGATCCCATGAGTTATTTCAACGACATCGAAGCCAAGATTCAATACCCCGTCGACCCCCGCAGAGCCGAAATCGGCATCGGTATGGTGGGCACAGGGCGAATCGTAGATGAGAAGCACTGCCCCGCGTACCGCAAAGCCGGATTGCGTATGGTCGCGGCCACAGACTTACGGCAGGAACAGGCTGAAAAGATTGCCGCCAAACATGAGATCCCCAAGGTCTATGCGGATCTGGACAGCCTGCTGGCTGACCCGGAAGTACAGGTGATTGACTGTGCCATTCCCAATGACGGACGTCTGGACATTATCGAAGCCGCGGCCGAAGCCGGTAAACACATCCTCGTTCACAAACCCTTCGCCTACACCTACGAAGAAGGAAAAAGCTTTGTCGCTGCAGCCGAAAAACATGGAATACAGCTTGCGGTAAACCAAAATGCCCGCTGGGCACCAACCTATGGAGCCGCCACGGAACTCTTGACTTCCGGAGCGATTGGGGAGCCCTACTGGATTCACCATCAGTTGCTCTCCGGCTTTGACTGGTTTAACAACAACAGCTGGCACCGGGAGATGGATCGCTTCCAGATGCACCAGTACGGCATTCATCACTTTGACATTCTTGCGGTTTGGCTGGGCCGCCAGCCGGAATCCGTGTTCGCCAACATGACCCGCCGTCCGGAACAGCGTTACCGGGGAGACATGATGACGTCGGTGAGCTGTCACTATGATGCCGAACTTCAGGCCAACCTGCAGGAGACGAATGCACTCCATCCTTTGCGTCCCTGGGCCACCCACTTTGAAATTCACGGGACCCAAGGCTGTATCGTATCTGAAAACCTGGATCGTATCAGTATCTACAACGACGAAACCGGAGCGGACGGAGAACATCATGTGTTCAATATCTCCTGGTTCCCGGATGCCTTCGCCTATCCCATGGCCGAATTAATTCAGGCCATTCAGGAAGGAAGCACCCCTGCCCATCATGCCGCCTCTACCCTTCCCACCCTGGCTACAGTGGATGCGGCCTACGCCTCGGCCGAACAGGGCCTTCCCGTAAAACCCAGCCTTTAATCCGGAGAGACATCATGAGTTACGAACTGATTGCAGATACCCATTCCTACCTGGTACGCCGTGCTGGCAACGAGGTGCTTCGCTACACCTTTGACGGCTATGACTTTCACCCCGGTTGCCATCCCGTCCGCAGCCCGGCCGGGGACAACCTGACCTTTGTCCGTTCTGGAGACCACCCCTGGCATGAAGGCATGTACTTCTCCTGGAAGTTCCTCAACGGCCACAATGTGTGGGACCGGGATTTCTACGATCCGAAGTGGGGCCTTCCCGTACATGTGGCCATTCAGCCCCATGAGGATCAGGGCGAGCACACCGGTCTGGAACATCAGATCCGCTGGCAGACCAGTGAAGGCGAAGCTCTGGTGGATGAAACACGACGGGTGCATGTGGGTAAAGTCACTGAAGAGGACGCCTACAGCATTGACTGGCATATCCGAGCCACAGCCACGGCCGAAGAAGTGGAATTTGAACGCAAACCCGAATGGGGTGGTTATGCCGGGATGCACACCCGGCTGGTGCGCTGCGTCAATCCCAAGATCCGCAACAGTATTGGCGAAGAGAACATCAAAGAAGACAACCTGAGTCTGGCCGAATGGATGGACTACAATTTCTGGCTGGACGGGAAAGCTTCCCGGACGCACTTCGAATTCTGGGCTGGAGTCTGTACCATGAGTCACCCTGGCAACTTCCGCCATCCAGCGCCCTTCCTCGGTTATTATGTGAAAAACATTCAAAGCCTGCATGTCCCCATCCTCCGCGATGAACCCATGACGTTGAAACAGGGTGAATCCGTAGAACTGAAATACCGGCATATGATTTATGACGGCAAGGTCAGCCGCGAACGCATCGAAGGCTGGTTCGAGACCTACAGCCAGCAGTAAAGTGATTTCGAGTTGGCCGCTTGCGGTCAGCAACGGAAGGGCTACTCTGCTTCATGAACACACATCGTTTCCTAAACATCCTGAGTTGTGTTCTGTTGCAGGGAAGCCTGACTACTGCGGAGATTTCGATTACACTGAACACGAACGAAGAGCTTAAGGCTCAACGGCTTCGTTTTGTCCAAGGTACCTACAACCTTTATCTGGAGGGGGATGTGCTTCTGGAGAAAACCGCTTCGGAACTTCAGCGAATTGAGTTTCCTGAAGCGTCAGTAGAACCCGCAGTCGCGGCAAGCTGGCTATATGTTGGCGGTTCGGATCTGATCCCCATGAAGCGCTTTTCGCTCAACAAAAAACGCTTCGACATCAGCAGCGCTTGGAATCAGTCCTTACAAATTGCACAGGATCAGGTTTCTGTACTCAGGCTGAACCCTCAGGATGGGGTTGAACAACGCTATTTGGAACGGGAAGCCGGGTGGAGAAAGCTGGAATCAGCTGTTCCGGAATACCAGGTGGAAGCGGATGCCTTGCGCATCACCAAAGCGGGGGTACTCAAACGCAAAATGCTGCCCTACCCCTCATCCTTTCGATTAGAATGGACCGCAACCTTTCCCGAAGGACAGGAACGCTCCTATTATCAGCTGAATTTGGTGAGCGATCTGGAGGTGGAAGGATATTTGCGGCTGGGACATCATTTGAATGTCACCCAGGGACAGATCTCGTATCAGTGGAAAAGCGGAGGGACGACGCCCTGGGTCACCTGGAAGCAGTTTTTCAACGAACCCGAAGAAGGTCCGAGAACCCAGCACTTTCAAATCAGGGGAGATGATCAAAACGGAAAATTTCAACTCTATGTGAACGATCAGTTTCTACAGGAATGGCAGGTTCCCATCGACCAACTCAAAATCCTGAGACGCAGTCCCTGGTTAGCCCTATCCGTAACCAGCCTCCAGTCTCCCTTGAAGGTGGAGAAACTTCAATTGATCGACAGCAGCTCTTCCAGTCTGCTTCCAGAATCCCCTGAACGAGCATTCCAGGCCGTCTTCAAAAATGGGGATCGAATCGGGTTGCGTGAGCTTCAGATCAACCAGGACAGGCTCAATCTGAACAGCGAAGACGGAGTGGATTTGGAGCTGAACAGCAAACAACTCTCTCAAATCACCTTTCCAGCGCCTCAACGTGGGGATAAGAATGCGAACGTTGAAATCGTTCTCCAGTCTCCGCCGGCCCTGCTTCGCGGAACCTTGTTGGACCTGAATGAACATCAGCTCCGCCTGCGGCACCCGGCTCTGCAAGAGAAGGATCTCCTCATTCCCATCGATCGTGTTTCCGAAATCTGGCCTCTCCGCTGAGTTACTCCGGCATCTGGACCCTTACGCGGTAAAACTGAAAGGACGGAGTGCTTGGCAAGGACCAATGTACTTGAGCATTGCTGCCAGGCAGCTGTTGATGTGAGGCCAGGTCCTGCCAGGAATCCGGATCCTGTAGACTGTTCGTGCCCTGCAGGGTGTAGCGGCGGATCGATGAAGCAAAAAAACTGATTTCTCCGGAAGCTCCGGAAACGAATCCAAGAGAAAAAAAGGAGGACGGGTCATCCGGATCCGTATCGCCGGTAAATTCATCTCCGTTCCGGACTCCGTCCTGATCCTTGTCATTCTCGGCCCCGTCATCTCCAAGGGAAGACAGTGGATCCAGCCCCCTCTCCAATTCCCAAAGACTGGTCATGCCATCCCCGTCGAAATCGCCATCCTCCACCTGAATTCTTCTGGAAACCACACGCAGATTACCGGAACTGTCTTGTACTCCGTAGAGGATATCATGTTCCCCAATCGGAAGCAGCCCGCTTCCTGCATCCAGAATCTGAACGCTATCCTGCAGGCTTCCATCTTCAGAATCTGAGGCGTTGAACCCGGGTTCCTGGAACGATTCACCATAGGTAAACGTCGTGTCTCCCGGCAGCAGCAAGATGTTCGGAACCTGATTCCCTCCGGCCGGAGTCACCTCCACAGAAATCCTAGCGCTTTTACTCATCTGCCCATCCGCTGTGCTGACACGCCACTCAAACTGATCCATCCCGACATATCCCTCATTGGGAATATACATTCGGGATGAGCCCTGCCCCAGTACGCGTCCATGTTGTGGAGCCTGTGTGATCTGATAGCTCAAATCCCGCTGGGCGAGATCAAAGGATATTAGGGAACACTCTACTGCGTTTCCTGCAGAAACCGTCAGGTTCAGGTCCTGAACACCCGGTCGGGGAGGTATCTTTCCCAGGACCTGATAGAATTGAATGTTCTGAGAATTCGCCACCAGTTGTGCGACGGAAATCGCGTGGAAGTTCAACTGTTCCGATCGGGGGTCCTGAGCAAAGTTAGCCTGAATGCCATAGGGGTTCCTCAAGACAATACGGGGAGTACCCTGCGGATCCCGGAAAGCGGAAACGACGGAGTGGGCATGGTTGGGTGAAGGCAGCCAGCCGGCATAGGAACTCAAGCGGGTAAAGGCGGTTAGTTTATGCCCCTTTTCCAAGGCATCATATATCGCATCAAAGTAAGCCTCATCATAGCCACCCGCCATGGGTGTCACCTGGGACAGCGTAATATTTTCTGTGAGCGGAGTGGGCAGCGCCATCGCCACCCAGGCCTTTTCCATGGCTAACCACCAGGTGGATGCCTGAGGACCATAGGTGGAGAGCCATCCACTTCGATAACTGGTTTGGATCCGGGCATGCCCTCCGGCCAGAGCCACTAAGGCTGTCCCATCGAGCAGATCTACCGCAAATCCCTCAAGGCGTTCCGGATCCAGACGTGCGATATTCTGATAGTACGCCGTAAACGGACAGTCCTGATAAAATCCTTGGTTCACATCAATGATCGAAGGACCCCGTCCGAAAAAGGGATTCTTGGTAATCAGCGCGGCTGATTTGTAGGATGCATCCGGATTGGGAAGATATCTGTTACGGGCCTTGCTGGTGCCGCCATACAGCGGTCCCACCCGATGTACCATGCCTGCAGGCTCTGCCAGCACATCTCCGATGGCATCCAGTTCATGGCTATCGACCCAGAAACGTGTCCCGCTTTTACCCGAGACCCAATCCCGTTCATCGTCCACCGCCACAATGCAGCTCTTTCCGCTTCCCCAGGCTTCCAGACTGTCTTCACCTGCACCTCCGACCAGGGTGACGACCGCTGTGACCGATGCATCCACCCGGATGCTGTCATTCCCCCCCTCACCCAGAATCCGGATTTCATCGAAAGGTCCTGTCCGCTCACGGCTGCGGGTTCCGTCTATAATAGTGATCACATCCCCGCTTTGAGAAACCTGAATCCCATCATCTCCGGCGCTCCCTTTGATCTGCAGGGTTTTCCAGGCTGAAAAAGCATCCGCTTCATCCTGAGGGGTAACCGCCGAACTCAAGATACTGAGCGAAGCGGAACCGCTGCTCCGCATCGGGGCCTGGCTTGGGAGAGCTGCTGGGCTTCCCGGAACTTGAATCTGGATCTGTGTAGAACGTGAAGGCTCAGCCTCGATCTGCATCTGATAGCGTAGTTCACGGCCCGGGAGTTTTTCCGGATCTGTCCAACTGCCCGCTGCCAAAGAATCCAACATGGCAATACTAACAAATGGAAGCCCATTTACAGAACGTTGCACGACCGCCGAAATCTGATCCGCCTCTTCAGGCAGAGGCCAGCTGAGAGTGACCTGAGCCTGATCAATCTGGGAGGACAGCTCCAACGCTTCCGTCAACACGCGGCTCCCGCCATAACGAAGACGAAGAGGCTGTGAAGGTGCACTCCACTTCCCACCCCGCATGGCCCTTACCCGATAACTGGCGTAAACAAAGCGATCTAAAAACACAAAGGAACGTTGATTGGCCGCAACTTCCCCAATCTTTTCCCAATGCTTCGAGCTTTTACTGCGTTCGATCCAAAAGCCATCTTCCTGAATGCTTCGGTCCTCCCACTCGATACGCAGGCCGCCTTCTACGATGTCCAGGGAGGTCATTTCGGGATGAGCCAGATCGCTCAGAGGAGCTTGACCTGCAAAGGAGATCACCTGAGTACGGGGAGCCGCATCTGCGATGGATTCAACCAAACGGATCTGTACGGGTAAAAAGGTCTGAAGAGAAAGTTCAACCCGACCATCCGCCCCGTTCACGGTGGAACCGGATTGTCGCAGCCAACTCTCCCCATCCCAGGAAAGTTCCACATGGAGTTGGGCTGGCGTTTCAGCATCTACCGGCCAGGTCACCGCGAGCTTCTCCGGCTCCAGCACCTCGAGCACAGCTGGCTGTGAAAACAGAGCGGCACTGGCTGATTTGGCATAACCAAAATCAACGTAAGGCAGACTCCAATAGATTTCGGAGATCGACAGCCAGTCCGTCTGATGCTGGGCATTGACCGCACGGATCCGGTAAGCCACCTTCCCGCTTGGCGCATCCTCAAGCCAACGGCTGCTGTTCGCAGGGAGACTAACATGGGCAGCCCAGCTTTGAGCGCCATCTGTTGAGCGCTGAATCTCCCAGGCGCTTTCATTATCAAAACGATCCACCCAACGAAGCCCCACCTGCTCCCCCACCCGGATCCCCTGAACACTGTTCACCTGAGCAAAGAGGGTCTCTTCCACACCTTGCAAGAGACGAACGCTGATTACAGGGGAATAGCTATGGACCTCCGTATGCCCTTGAGCCAAACGAAAAAAAACGACTCGGTCGGATTCCAGCCCAGTCACTTCATGGGTGCTTTTCCCACTGACATCCCCCAGTGGAAGCCATTCCAGCCAATTCACACTGTATTCCAGCCTGGTTCTAGCAGGGGCCGCGGCTGAGAAATCCAGCTGCACCCGCTCCCGGCTGAGAGCCTGAGCACGCTGCACATCCGGAAGCTCTGCACGTAGCCCAAAACAAACCATCAGAATGAATAGCAAAAAAGGATAGACGAGTGTACGCATTACATGCATAGCATACCCTTTATCGCGTCTTTGTTTATCATTATTTGATCAAAGACATCGGAAAAGCTGTGCAGGAAGATGCTCTTGCACAGACACATGGATTTCGATAGAAAACTACATGGTCTCACTCCCCTGGTCCGATACCCGAATTGTCTTTACCGGCTTCCAACATGCCATCACTACGCTGTTGGGAAGGCACATGGGCGGGTTTTTACGGCTTCATTATCCCCGCTTGCCCTTTCTACCCCATCTTGTTCGGGATGTGGGTCAATTGGAGATCATCCGCAGCTGGGATCCGCAGGTAGTGATTGCCCACTGTGCCAACCAGAAATTTACGGATGCGATTCTCGATCTGGGAATCCCGGTGATTAACACCTCCGGCGGACTGAATCCCGACATGAAGCTGCCTACAGTAACCCTGGATCAGGAGGCCGTCGGCCGAATTGCCGGAAGCTATCTGAGGGAACGGGGCTGCCCCAGCAGCTATCTGCTCGGCGCCACGGACAGTTACATCACCCGGGACCGTTGGCGGGGACTGCAGCAGAGTGACCCAAGTGGAAAACATCCGGTGGAACTGGTTGATCTGCACAGCATGCATATTCCGGATAAAATTTCTGCCCGACGCAGTCAGGGCAGGACCGATACGTTTGAGAAGTGGTACCTGGAGCTCGGCCATGCCACCGGCATTCTCGGGGATGATATTTCTCTGGTGAGGATCTGTGATTATGCACTGCGCTACCGGGGAACTCCGATCAACCATCTGGCCTTGCTCAGTACGCATGATTTTCAAGCCGCCTGCCTTCCCCGTCTGAGCGCGGTACGGGCTCCGGAAAAAAAATGGGCGGTGACAGCCGTGGAAGCCGCTTTGGAGCTGGTGCAGGGAACAGACCAGAGCCAGCTGCGTACCCTGATTCCACCCATCGGAGTCGAAGAGCGGGAATCCACCTCCACCATTAACACCGGGGACCGTTACCTGACCCTCGCTCTGGAGGTGATTCAAAACCGGGTCGATCAACGAACGACCGTGGCAGATGTTGCCGATGAGGTCGGCCTGGTTCGCCGGGCCCTGGAGCTGCGTTTTAAAAAACATCTGGGCAGCACAGTCCTCGAGGAAATTCACCGGGTTCACGCCAACCGGGCGATGGTCCTCCTCAGAGATACGGATTTCGGCATTGATGATATCGCGAGCAAATCCGGGTTCACCGACCGGGAACATCTGCGCCGCGTCTTCCGCAAACGCGGACTTCCCCCACCCGCAACCCTCAGGCAGGATAGTCGCAAACAACGGGGCGGACTCTAGCCATCACCACATATCCATACAGAATACCACAGATTAACGTATACCCATCCATTCTGTCCTCGGGTAAGCTCAACCCTTTACCCTGAATAGGTCTCTATCCATGATCTCCCCTGGCTCTTCTTCAGAATCCTCCGCCCCTTGGCCTGCCGCATTGGAAGACTTTGCCGCCTGGGGAGGTCGTATCGAGTCAGCGAAACGGATTTTGGTTTTTCTCCACGGTCGAAATGAAGTGGAACCAAGAACCATGTGGTATCCTTGGGAACAACGGGTCATTGATACGGACACCCTGTTCTTCTACCCCTATTTCGGTCCCTGGAGTTGGATGACTCCCAAAAGCGCAGTCTATGTGGACCACTTGGTTGATCGCCTCCTGGCACGCTATGCAGAGGCCCAGCCCCATCAGCCGCAGCCGGAACTCATCCTCGCCGGAGGATCCCTGGGTGGACATGCTGTCCTGCAATATGCGACCCATACCCGTCATACCTATGCACGCTTGATGGCTCTGGCCCCGCTGATCGATCTGGAAGCCTCCTTCTCCAGTTTTCCGGATCTACGCCGAAGCCTGGCTGTAGCCCTGCATCAGGATGGGGTACCTCCGGCACAACGGCTTCAGGAACATAGTCCGCTGCATTGTGTTGGTGACATGCCCAGGATGCCCATCCTCCTGTTTCATGGCATTGAGGATACGCAGGTACCCATCGCGGAACACAGCGACCGCTACGCCCCCCTGCTCCAGGCTTCTGGTATCCCGTTACACTATGAGCGGCTGCCCATCGGCCATGAGGGCGTGCCCCGTGATTCGGAATGGGATCGGATGCGCCATGACTTTATCGTTCATGGGCGACTTCCATCTGCAGAAACTTCGCCTATGAAAGCCGAAAACCTGGCTCAGCCATCCTGAAGCTCCGGCAGCAATGCGGTCCGTCCCCGACCCAATGGTAAACAAAGACAGCTCCGTCTCAATGCAGTTCCTGATACCAACACGGCGCCAGTTCTTTCCAGTGCAGAGACAGCCAAGACTCCCCTTCCCAGACCTGCAAAAGGACGAAACATGACGATTGCGCTGTCAGGCCTCCAAAGCAGTTAGCGAGCTATGAGTTTAGCCTCGCCAACCTCGGTTATTCCAAGGCCCATTGGTAAAGCCAACCTTCGAAGTTTGCCCCACCTTACGTTGCTGGACCGGCACAAGTTCCCCCTGTTCAACATGGGGATCGTCATGCGTTTCCATCCAAGCAAACAAATGGGCACGAAGATCGGCTTTCACATCAGCAAATTCGGGGCATTCCGCAAGATCACGTAAGTTTTTCGGGTCCTGTTGTAGGTCAAACAACAGTTCTTCTTCATTTTCACCATTCCACTGGTAGCGATATTTCCCGGAGTGTGCTGCATAGAGGCTGCCAATATTTCCACACAGGCATGAACGCCATTCAGGGGCCTGATCACGCAACAGCGATAACACGCTTCGCCCAGGGATATCCTGTGGTACCGATACCCCAGCCAGATCACAGATCGTTGGCATGAGATCCTGCAAGCCTACCGGATGCTGTTTGTTTATGCTACCCACCGCGTGCTCTGGGAAAACCCCTGCAGCCGATTGCGGCGGCGTGAGAATAAAGGGAATCTGACAAGCCCCACTCAAGAAGGTGCCTTTAGCACGGCGTTGATGATCAAACATCATGTCACCATGATCTGAGATAAAGAGGATCCAAGTGTTCCGTAGCAAGTCCGTTTCACGTAAGGTTCCAATGATTTGTCCGATACGAGCGTCAATATGCGTTATGCAAGCAGCATAGGCCCGCATGGTTTCCTGCATGACGTCCGAACGGCGATCCCATTCTTTTGCACCACCTAATTTCCCGATGAATTTCGATCCCACCCAATCACCCTTCACCGGCTCAGGGAATGATTTGTCGCGATAGAGATCATAATACTCAGCCGGTGGGGTGAGTGGGGGATGAGGCTTATCAAACGACACATACAAAAAGAATGGACGTGAGGTATCATGTCTACGGAGAAAACGCATCGAACGATCTGCGGTCCACCCGGTACTGGTGGCCCATTCAGGAAGTGGGCTTGGCCGATACCCATACTGATTATTCCCCATACCATGAGTATGGGCTTGCGGCCCTAACCCCGCATCCAGCAAGAATTGTTGATAATCATCCGGGTAGCTATGGCCCGCCAGACGTCCTTCTTCGTTCGTCTCGATATCATCAAAACCCATGCGATTACGAGGGGGCCATGTATGCATTTTACCGACGGCATAGGTTTGATAGCCGCCATGTGACAAACACTCTGCGAGTTTAGGCCCCTGAGGGAAGGGTTGTAGGTCTCGGTTTTGATACATCTCGATGCCGTAACTATCTCGACCCGTCATCATAATCCGGCGAGCAGGGCAACAAACAGGACATTCACTCATCGCCTGCTCAAACCGAACCCCAGCCGATGACAGGGAATCAAGATGCGGTGTTTGTACAACCGGATGACCTGCACCACTCATAAAATCTGCGCGGTACTGATCGGTCGCAATCAACACAATATTCGGACGGTCTCCAGTTTGAGCCACATCATCGACCGAAACAGAAACCGGGAGCCCCTGATGAATAATACGTTCCTTAGCCATGAAAAAGACCTCTTTTGATATAGAGTTTCAATGGGATCAGCGGGAATCAACCCAGTGTTCCGGTAGAGTGAGATCCTCCACGTCATCCAACAACATTAACCCCGATAATGTCGGATGTTGTATCTGTTCCGCCTGCCAGCTTCGAGGCGAAAGTGATAGTAAGGCTCCATTTTTCCATTTCTTGGCGTCAGGAACACGTTTTCGGTCCAGAATCGCAGGTGTGATCAGCTTCAACTTGCTTCCCGTGTGCGGGCCAGTGAGAACGGTTGCAGATCCTGCGAGTAAGGCAACTTTGTAAACCACATCATTTGGGTCTGGTATGTGGGCAACCTCATCCAATTGAACGCGAACCGGTTTAGCAAAGTTTGCGGGCAGGGCTTTCTCCACCTCGCTCTCTCCCGGTACTCGAATTTTGCGCCAGCCACCACCATTGAAGTCTTTGATTCGTCCGACCCAGATAACCACTTTGATATTGGGGCTCTTTTCCAAGTAGGTATCGATGAAACTCTGGGCAATGCCGGTGGCGCTGCCCATGTGAGTGGCAAAGGGAACAAGGAAACCCAATTCCGCAGATAAGTGGTTGGTGATCCCTGAGCCGCTGTGCGCTTTGGCGATGTGGTGACCATTGCTGTCACCAATCACCACCACTGGATGATTAAAATCTTTTCGGGCGGAGGGGCCATTTTGACGGTGACCCGCGAGGCGCTTTTTTCCCGTGTAGGTCACTGCGACAACGGTTTCAGTCTCCGGCAGACCTGCCCATTCCCGAACGGCTTCTACGGTCGAAAATCTGAACTTGTCGGGGTTCCGGTTGGAGTACAGTTCGTTGCGATGAAACGCACTGGTGTGCGAAGGGATCTGTTTGTCACTCTTTTTCCAAAGAGCAGGGTCACGTGGCAACTTATTGATTTCGGGTAGAAGCATGATTCGCGTCGCGAGTTCTTTTGCTGTAATTTCCATTCCGGGAGACGCCCAGTGATGATCAGCAGCGTGGTGCACAGGTCGTTTCAGGTCGCTCGCCGCAAAAGCAGCACGCAGGTCGACCACCTGCACACCAGCTTCATTCAAGGCCAGCAGGGAATTTGTGTAGTTGGGGAGCAGGTCCTGGTCAGCAGTCAGCGAGGGAGACAGCTGATGCGTATAAGATGTGACGGCAGAGGGAACAGGCACAACCAACAAAGTGATACCGCGCTCTCGTAAGAGTTCGTTGAATGCCGTAATCGCTTCGATCCCAGTTTGGGGGATGGGAGCATTTTTCTTCACCTGTTGAAGATCATATTTTACGCCGAAGAGAAGACCAAGACTGGTGCGTCCATGCTCTCCTTCTACCATCGCAAGCACTTGCTCAACTTCCTCACGCGGTGCCGGATTAGAAAGTAACGTCTGGAGCTCTGCGTGATCCTGAGCCATCTGAGCATCCACCGAACGGGGGCTGTCCTTTGCCAGGGACAGAGAAGCGAATACGAACGAGAAGAGGATAGATGATAGAGAATATTTCACAGTCATCCCATAGCTGAAGAAACGGGGTGAGAAATGTGGAAAACTCTTAGTGTTTTTTGACAGGATGACAGGATCTCAGTTTTAAAAACCACCATCTTTTCTCTCTTTTAACCATGTGCTGTCCCACAGCATCACCACGCAATCCCCGGTAAATACGCCGCCTGTGGCTCAGATCTCATACGACATCGACCACCTGCTGTCCCATAGAAGTTCAATAGCTCACCCAGATCAAATCGGTCCCAAGTGACCGAACGGATCATGGTAAACAACCTGGCAAAACTATGCGTCCATTGGCAGGCCCAGGCTTGAAAGCGCAGGAGAATATACAACAGAAGAGCTGACCAAAATTGCCAACGGATCGCCTGTTTGGAATGCCCGAGGAAGTCGCAGATCTGGAGGGTTTGCTTCAGCTGTTAAAAGAACACCTCGATGCCCCACCGACTTTGATAGAGTTCGCAGATGCTGGAGGCAGCCCACTCCAGGTTGTTCGTCAAAAAGGCCATCTCCACTTGCTTGCCGTCCACTTCCACGATTGCCAAAATCCGCCGCATGCGTTGGGGGTAATCCCGTTTGGGTCCGGCGGAGCGCAAGGTCACTTCATCATCCCGCAGGATGTTCCCGGAAACCTTCGGCTTCTTACAGACATGGTAGCGCATATTTTCTTTGGCACGGGTCACCCAGAATATCTCTCGAAGATGCAGATCAAACAAGTTGGCAAAGTGGACATAGGCCTTGTCGAAATTAGCGATTTCCCCTGCAGATAGCCCCGCGCAGAGCCGGGCCATTCGGCTCGAATCATGATGGGACCCTTCCTCCACCACCGCAAACGCAGGCAGAAAGCTCTGCAAGTTGAGTCTCATATGCAGCTTAGCGGCGGCCTTCCGGCGGCGATGTTTTGCCCAGTCCATGCAGTTGGCCACCAAAGCAATCGTGGAAGAATCGACCGCATGGACGCATCGTTTGAATCGTCTCGGTAGTCCTCAGTATCGCCCGCTAGGACCAAAGCCGGGGTACTGTGTCTGGAGATGTGAAAGCATGTTCCAGAACAAAGCCTCCATCATGTCCGCATTCCGTTCCTTATTCGCATTGGAGAGTCCATTACGGCTTGGAGGCGTGGCTCCTCGGATCGTGAGCAGTCGTGAGGCATGGTGGCGCAACCCGTCACATACATCATTGAGTCCGATGGCGTGGGTGAGTTGGGCGTAGAGCAACGTCACGACGTGACTCCAGGGGCTGAAGCTCCGGTTCTTCTTGTCTACACCATATTCTTTAGCGAGATTTCGAACCATCCCAACCGGGATGAGCTTGCATAGTTGAATGAATACGACAGGAGAATGCTTGGTTGGTTTTGTTTTTTTCACATTGGCTTCCTTGGTCGGAAGTCGCCCCAATGCCAACCACCTTTTTACCTTAAGCTCTCATTCCTGTGGGATGACTGTGTCCCCAGTACATTTATCAGCCCGGACGGACGCGAATGCTGGTTATCCTACTCTGGCAATTTCGCAACCGACTGGGACGGTGAAACCATTCAGAAGAAATCCCCTAGTGTAGTCCGCCTTACAGATAGACTATTAGGCTATAAGGGATCTGAAGGATCCCGAAAATATCAGCCCAGAGCGCAGCTCTGGGTAATGGAAAAAACAGATCCAGCGCTCTGAAGGAGCGCACGAATCATAACTGCATGGTATTCTGGCACGCCTTCAGCGTGCAGAAAGATGGGGCTACTCTTCCCCCGGGTTTCACCCGGGGCTGGTATTCTCCCGCTCTTTCAGAGCGATGGCTCTGATGCTACGGCAAGAAGGAATCACAAAAGGTTCTCTCCAACAAGGTACAAGCTTCCTTATGAAATACAGCATCTGTAAGGCGGACTCCACCAGCAGCTCCTACGCCTGGAGCCTGCATCAAATAGAGCTGCTCCCTTCCTGCAGGTAAGCCTAGCTCCCGAGAATCTTCCAGACATCCGAAGCCAGGTGGCTGTAGTTCATGAAGTCGCTCTGAAGTTTTGGATTGGGAAAGGTAATGGCGATACAGAAGTCGTTCTCAGGATCCACACATAGACAACATCCGGTGTAACCTGTCTGTCCAAATGCGGACAGAGACATTTCATCGGCGAAGGGACCAATAGGGGCTTCGAGAGGCTTCAACCAAAAGCCAAAGCTTTTGCGATGGTCACGTAGACTCTGCTCCCGGCTGACCAGGTCCATCACAGTGGATTGAAAGGCAGAACCTTCAAGAAGTGCCTTCCCAAAGCGCAACAGATCGCTCGCAGTCGTCCACAATCCGGTTTCTCATCTCTTCCA
Source organism: Verrucomicrobia bacterium UBA6056 (assembly GCA_002429005.1). Classification (GTDB taxonomy): domain Bacteria; phylum Verrucomicrobiota; class Kiritimatiellia; order SS1-B-03-39; family UBA6053; genus UBA6056. Next base: position 12,113 of record DIYK01000083.1, on the reverse strand, counting down.
CCGGCTGTTTCCGTTTCTCACGGGGAGCATACACCCGACGGCGAAACTCCTCCAACTCATCGGAGGTATTCGGCCATTCCTCCATCTGCTGGAAAGCATACCCCGCCGTGAGGTTGCCAGTTGACGGACGCTGTCATTCGTATCCACATAGCGGGGTAGATATCGCTGAACCGGATCGTCCAAACCCACCTGCCCTTCTGCGATCAGCTCTGCCAGTAGCGTCCCGGTTACACACTAGGTTACCGACCCGACATTCATCAGCAGGTCGGGATGCAAGGGGATCGCATCGGGATCATCGGCAGGCCGGTCATGACCCAGACACCACAGCCCTTCTCTCCCCCCAGCCAATGCCGCGATCACCACACCGGTGAGGGTACCGTCTTGCATAAGCTTTTTTGAGGTAGGCAGCTCTGGGGTATTCAACTGGATTTCACTCACACGCAGCCCTCATCTGATCGACTTCCCTCACATCCATCTCAATAGACCTGAAAGCTCCTTCACCACATCCTCATGATCAGGCAAGGCAGCGAGGTTCCGGAGTTCCTGAGGATCCGAGTGGTGGTCAAACAGAGTACGGCCCGTCACGCCACCGTCTTTGTTTCTCCATTCACTGTAGCGCCAACGCTCGGTCCGGATAGACTCCCCATTATGGAAACGACTGAACACAGGAGCATGGGTGGAGGCATCGGTTTGATGCAATACCTGTCCGGCCAGATCGTGCTCCGGGGTCGGTACAGCAAGCAGATCCAGAATCGTAGGATAGAGGTCGAGATTACTGACCGGGTGATCAATGGAGCTGCCTTCTTCCTGCCCCGGCAGATGGATGATCAGTGGAACATGTAACGACGTTTCATAGAGGCAATGTTTGCACCATTGCCCGTGCTCTCCAAGGTTCCAGCCATGATCCACGCAAAGCACGACTGCCGTCTCATGTTTAAGACTCAATGTGTCCAAATGGTCCAGGACTCGACCAATCTGCGCATCCAAAAAGCTCACCGATGCCCAATAACCATGAATCAGATTACGGGCGGTATCCTCATCGGTGAGATTCTCCGGGTGCACACTCGTGTACATCCGCCAGAGTTCTCCGGATTTATGGAGCATTTCGGCAGGAACATCGGTCGGTCGATCCATAAAATTCGGCTGAATCTCTGCCGGATCATAGAGGTCCCAATACGGTTTGGGTACCAAAAACGGCAGGTGGGGTCGGTAAAAGCCTCCGGCTAGAAAAAAAGGGCCCCCGTCTGCCTCAAATGCATCCAAGTCACGAATCAGCTGATCCGCTGTCTGCGCATCCGTATACGCATCATCTGGAGCATCCACGGCTTCCCAAGCAGGACCAAGACCAAAGTGGGGTTGATTCCCTATGCGTGGCTTGGAAACGATCTCCTCCCAGTTCCTTCGGTTCTCTGGATCTACATACGCTGTGGATTGAATCGTAGATTGCCAGGGCGCTTCAGACCAACTCTGGGTCGCATCATCCACATGGTGAAACACCTTTCCCCGGGACAGCGTTTTAAATCCATGTGCAATTAGGTGCTCCGGAAGTGTTTTTATGCCTTTTGCATCCTCGTCTGCACGGGCAAAAAAATCAATAAACCTACTTCGCTGAGGTTCGACACCCGTCAATAAGCTGGCCCGTGATGCTCCACAAACAGGTACCTGACAATAGGCCCGGTTGTATTTCACAGATCGTTGAGCCAGCTGGTCAATATGTGGGCTCTTAACCGAGTTTTGCCCATAACAATTGAGTTCAGGCCTCAGATCATCCACGATGAGAAATACGACATTTTTAACGGGTTCCATCCGCAGTCCTTCCGTCTGCTTGTTTCCAGTTCAGATCAGGTTGCTGAGTCCTCTTTAAAGGAGTGCTGATGTTGGTACCAATTCCCGGCAAGGGTTGTCCAGTTCCGGGACAAGAGTTCCTTCCCTTTCTTCGGTAGACCATGTCCGCCTTCCGGAAAGACATGAAGAGAACACGGACGCTGTACCTGACAATACGCATGCGCCAATGCCAGGCTGTTTCCCGCCACCACCAAGGCATCATCCGCCGCATGCCAGAGAAAGATCGGTGGAGCCGAAGAGGTGACCCGGCGTTCCAGAGAAAGTTGCTCACAGATCTCCCGATCCGGATCAGGCCCCAGAAGATGGGTTCGGCTGGCGATGTGCGTTTCTGGCCCCGTAAACGACACCACCGGGTAAGCCAGTAGTAAGGAGGCCGGTTGTACATGCGGCAACCCGGGAAGTGGATCATCCACCAGGCCCAGACATCCGGCCAAATGACCTCCGGCACTGAATCCGAGGACATGCAGTTGCTCAGGATCAATGTTCCATTCGTCCGCCCGCCGTTGCAGGATCTGCAGCGCACGACGTCCGTCGCTGAGGGCAGTTGGATGAAGCCAGGGTTTCACCCGGTAAAACAGAACCGCGGCATGCATGCCCAGCGTATTGAGCCATTGGGCTATGCTCCCACGTTCGCTTCCGGTTCGACCTGCATACCCTCCCCCTGGGCAAATGAGAACAAAGGGACGAGGGATATCCCCCGGACACAAAAACAGCTCCATGCGGGGCTGAAAATCCTCGGCATCACAATAGCGCCCCGGATCCGGGATCCGGGGCGTATCGGGGAGCTGTTCCCACAAGGGAATGATTTGTGGTGGGCTCATCATGAGGAGTCTATTCCACCACTTCGGCAAAGAACAGGGGCAGTTCAAAATCCACCCCGGCATCCAATTGCTGAATCCGGGGCCATTCCGGATTCTTCGCCACCATCTCATCCCAGCGAGTCAGTTTCAATTTTACCGTATCCCCTTTTTTCCAGTTCGCCGTACCCGGATCAATGACCCGGTCTTTCATGGCCCAGCTGATCACCGCAACTTTTCCACCTTTCATTCCCCTGCTTTGAAGAATGACTTCATTCAGAAAAAAGGCATCTTTGTAGGGATCGCTTTTGGGCTGAGGAGCTGGAGGAAGCTCGCCAAGAATGACTTCGTGCTCTGGTCGTTTTTTAATCTGCGCGTATTTGGGGTTTTCGCGGGTGAACTCCCCGACCTTGGCAAATTCGGGAACCGGGCGCCAATTCGTTCGTTCACTATCATCTTGTAACCCAGAGGTCATGAAGTTGAACACCACCACTTTGGGTTGGACAGACATCGGGGCGAGATCCTTCGCCCAGTACTGCCCCCAGCGACCGTTGAAGCCCACCCGGCCAAACCACATGACCGGCTGCTGCATCTTATAGCTCAAGACATTGGGAAAACCTGCCCCACCTTTCGGCCCTGAATTAAAAAATACCTGACTATCCCCGATCACCATGATGTTGGGATCCATTTTGAGTTTTTTCAACAACCCATACTCGCGATGTTCTTTATTAAACTGTACACGAACGCCACCGACTTTCTGAGCATCTGCCGGATAGATCACCTGCTGAAGGGTTTCCTTTGCGGGAAGATTGGCTCCGTTCAGCACATCCGGATTCGAGGCTTTGGCTTTTTCGATTCCATTAAACGAATAGAGAGAAGTTGGCGCTTTGACCTCCCGATCCTCCAGTGTGAATTCTCCAAAGCTTCCCCGGCGTTCATTCAAGTGGGGGTAGCGTTCCAGACGCTTGGCCACAGCTTCGGCAAGAATCATGGTTCCGGGGCTTTTCCAGTGATGATCTGCCGCATGGTACAAGAGAGGAAGGCCATCTTTTTGAGCTTTGGCGTCATACTGCTGAAAGGCCGAGGTCATATCGATCACCTCGACTCCCGCTTCCAATAAGGTAATCATAGCTTTCGCCCGTTCAGGGTCAATACAGGCTTCCGGCCCCACCTCTGGATGAAAGCGGTGAGCATAGACTTCCATTTGGGTGGGAACAGTTGCCACGATCAGGTCGATTCCACGCGCTTTCAATTGTTTGGAGAATGCCACCAAATTCTGAAGGGCATCTTCCCGCAGAGGATTATTTCGTTCAAATCGTGGAACAAAAATATTCGGTCGGCACAACAGATATTCATCCCCTGTGACCCCATGCCGTGCAACATAGGGTTTCAGGTTATCCAGAACTTCCTGGCGTTGTGCGGGAACCCGTTTCAGTTCAGCGTGTAAACGCGCTTTATCTGCAGCCATGGCTTCAGCCCGCTTCGCATCGATGGCCGCCTGTTGTTCGGGACTGTACTGTATGTTTTGAGCGGTCAGGCAGACGTGGACCAACAGGATTCCGGTTAGGGTGAGGATGGGTTTTGTATTCATAGGGAACTATTCCGATTTAGGGTGAATGCGTAATAAGGACTACAGGCTCAGGATTAGTACCAGTAGGGTTTGCCAAAGGTTTTCCCCACAACCCCGACCTCTTCGGGTTCGTTTACATCCAGTTCCAGAATCGAAGATTGGCGAGGCCATCGTGCCTGGACAATGGCTTTGTGCATCAACAGTTCCCGGGTGAGCCGTTCGCGAATCTCCTGACAGCTCTCGTCCTCAAAGCGGTTGACCAATTCGACCGGATCCTCAGCCAGGTGGTACAATTCCCCCTGCATCTCATCCAGGCGGGTAAGACCATCGCCAATGGAGCCAGGCAGATGCAGAATCAGTTTCCATTCGGTGGTCCGCCACATGAGCATGGGCGCACGCTGACTGGGTTCAAATCGGGTACCTGCGCCATGCATCTCGGCAAAGCTCCCCTGCCGGCATGGGGCTTCCAACAAACTGCGTCCAGCCAACTCCGGCTGACGGGGGCAGCCTCCAGCTTCGCAAAGGGTCGGCAGGACATCCACCAGTTCCACATGACGTTCATCCACGCTTCCGCGCTTTTCTTCCGGCACCCCCACACCCGACAAGAGCATCGGAACCCGCACCGAACCTTCATAGAGACAGTATTTCGAATACCGATGATCCCGGTCCCCCAGCATCTCCCCATGATCCGAGGTCATGATGATCAGGCTGTCCTCCAGCATGCCCTTGGCCTCCAGTGCATTCAGCACTTGTCCAAAACAGTCATCTGCATAACTCATCGCAGCATAATATCGCAGCGTGCTTCGACGCCGTTCCTCTGCAGAGAGTTCGGCCCACTTGCCATGAAAGTGTTCGATGTGCCCACGGGGACGATGACTCTCTTCCTGAAGATGCCAGTCCGCCAAAGGGCGTTCAGGGATGTCGTCCAAGTCGTACAACTCCTCAAACTCTGCGGGCACATACAGACCGGCATGGGGGAAATCCAAACTGAAGTACAGGAACAGGGGGTGATCCGATTCTGCATCAAACTGTTGAATTTCCTCCACACACTTCCGGGTCAACCAGCCCTCCCGGTGATGGGACCCGGGGATCTGGGAAGTCAGACCAAGATATCCCTCGAAACTTTCACCGCCTTTGGGGAGAATTTTCTGTTCCTCCTGCCAGGCCGCATGCGCCTCCGGTTCATCATCTGACCATACTACCGCATCCTGAGTATACTGGTTGCTATCCTGGGTACGGGCCTGCCAAATACGCTCAAAGCCACGGTGCTGCGGGGTATTGGAGAAAAAGCCACTGTACCAGTGGGTTTTACCAAAGCCCCAGGTCTGATATCCGCGTTGGCGAAGCTGCTCCGGAAGAGGCGTATTGACCAGTTCCGAATCATGACAGGTCCCCTGCCCGTTGGTACGGACTCCGGTCTGGGACGGATACAGCCCCTGCATCATACTGTATCGGCTGGGCACACACATCGGCGCCTGACACACCGCCTGATTAAAGCGGATACCGGATGCAGCCAGTTTATCCAGGTGAGGCGTTTGCACGACGGGGTTTTCACAGCCCAGTGCATCCCAGCGCTGCTGGTCGGTCATCAGAAAAATAAGGTGAGGTCGTTTACTCATATCAAAACATTCCAGGGTACATTCAACTTCTAGGTTTTGTTTTAGTTCGAGGCCGTATGCTTTGCCAGAACCCGCTGGATCACATCGCGGACTTGATTCTCTGTTTGGGCAGGGTTCTCCGAAGCAAAGCGTTTGGGTTGGAGCGGGATTTCATCGAGATTCCCGTCCGTCAAAAAAGCATAGAGGGTTAGGGCATTGATGTAATGTGCAAGTGCTGAAGGATGCCCCCCATCCACGTAGAGGTTTACGTCCACCTGTTCCTGATCAAGCTCCTGCCAGACCAGTCCCACCGGAACGACCTGCACGCCCAGCTTTTTGGCTGCATTGAGATATTCCTTGGCAATGCGATCCTGATGTTCCGCAGGAGCCCGTTTTCCTTTCCAGGTCATGAACAACACAACCTTCATGTCCGCGGCTTCAGCTGCCTGCACCAGGGCTTTCGCCTCTCCAGCTACGTTGCGTGCTTTTGAATTCTGCTGCAGGATGATCGTATCGAATTGTTTCGACTTGAGGACCTCAGGCAGGGTGATCTTTGCCTCGCGACGTTCCGGATTGGACTGTCCATGTTTGGTCAACATCTCCGACCGCTCCTCCGCGCTCATCTGCCAACGCTGGGCAATGGTCGAACCTCCTTTGCGGAAGGATCCCCAATCCTGCAAATCGAACTCACTGCTCTTGGCGGAGGCTATGCTCTCAAACTCTTTGGCCAGGCTGGTGTTCACCCGGTAGTAGCCGAGATAACTGTTCCCGCAGAACAACAGGCTGCCGGAGGATTCTTTCGCTTGAGCCACACAGGGGCTCAGAGCAAATAGTACGAGAAGAAGAAGATGATGTATCGTATTCATATAAACGTTCAGGCGCGGGTTAATAAATGTGAGCGGCCGTGTTCCCCTTGTAAGAGCAGGGAACCATCTTCGGCCCGCCACACGTCTCCTCCAATCACATCCCGGGCCCCGCTCCAATTCTGATGAAGTTTTACACGTAACGTTCCGGGCCCAATCTGATGCACCAGTAACAGATGATCGCAGGCATCCACCACGGCATCCTGCTCGGTAAACACATGAGCTCCGGCTTCCCGGGCCAGGTTCCGGAAGAAGGTCGGGGAGGCCCCGGCAAAGGAACTGTACACCGAGGTCCAGCCACCGGGCTGTTGTTTTACAGCAACAGCCGGCCGGCCTTTGAGGCTTTGGGTGCCAAGGATCTCGGCTTCCGGATCGTCCACAAAACAGATCACATCCGAAGGATAACCTCCCAGCGTAAGGGATGGGGAAACCTCTTTCAGGTAAGGGTGGTCCAAGGCCGTGAAGCGGGCCGTTCCACGCCGCCCAGCTCCACTCTGAGGGCCTCCTCCAAGGATTTTCAGCTGGATTCCAGTCAACGCAGAAGCGTTCGCACTGTCGATCCCTTCCCCATCGATCAGTCCGGGAATGCCCTGAAAGTAGGCGGTGGCCTTACGTTCTGCCAACACCCGGTGAATCAGCTCTCGCTGCTCCGGACGAACAGCAGGAACATCCAGGAATACAAAGAGTTTATAGCCCGGCAGGTCCTCCCGGGCGAGATCTTCGAGCACCAGAACATCCATGGGAGTCCCAATCGCGGGTAATACGTTGCGCAAAGGTTGGGTGACCCATTCTGCCAGAATGTTATGGCCGGCTTTGCTGTAAAAGGGTGCGTCGTTGGACAGAACCACAGCCACCTCGGGTTTGTATTCACCAGGCTCCCTGGCAGCCTCCTCAGCCTGCAGGGTGGTCAGATTGAGAATCAGTTCTTCCAGATGCGGATGGGTGTACCAGTCTCCGGGCCATGGGGACCCGATTCTCAACAAATCCATCCACCAGAAACCTTGTCGCCGAATGATCCGCTGCCCCTGATCCCGAATCATCGTATTATCCGACTTCCGAATGCCGGCCTCGGATTCGTCGCGCACAGACCAGAAGGTTCCCAAATCGTTTTCCGTAAAGGTGAAACATCCGGCGAGATCACAGGAGGCCGTGGGAATCTGACTCTCCGGCGTGCCACCCGGTTGCCGGTTCTGGTACGAATACGGCGCCGCCAGGAAATCGACATCCGGATGTTCAGTGACCTCGGCGAGCGGATGATGATGTCCATACAACCAGGCCGCCGGTTCTCCATTGGAGTAACTGTCGCCAATGTATCCGTAAAAAACACCCACAAGCAAGCGATCCTGTGATGCCCGTTTCACGGCAGAACAGGTCTCGATCATCCGTTGTGCATTCAGACCGTGATAGAAGCGCCACCAGAGTTCATTCATGCGACATACAGAGGGATCGTTCCATCCTCCGAAGCTTCCGGATTTCAGCTCAATCGGGGTGGGAATGTTCGCAGTGGCTGCATCCTCGAGCCCCTGCTCTGTGAGAAAGACCCGGAAAGCCTTCAGGCTACGCTCGCTATAATCAGTCCACACGTGACCATGGCCGACAAACCATTCGTTTACGCCCCCGTTGGGCTGCAGGCCAATGCAACGCGCACCCCAGTCACTGGCATCGATATGTTCCACTAGCTTGGTCAGGGCAAATTCACAATCCGTCTGCCATGCGTCTGAGGCCTGAGACACGGTGGTTGTTCGTGGCTCATCCGACCAGGTTGCCCCCATTCCAGTACCCGGGCCAACCGTTTCCCCCGTGTCCAGGCTGGCAATCTCTTCCGGATGTTCCAGCATCCACCATTCCGGAGCGGTAGTCGCAATTCGGGGAATGAGCCAGGCATCCGGAATATGCTTAAGAATCAACCGAGCGGCGTCATCCAAATGCTGATAGTCAAAGCTATCCCCTCCTCTCCAGCCGGTATCCGAGGCATGAGCGGTCGCCCCCCCTACTCCCCACGTGATCATGCGGACACCCGCGCGCTGCATGGTATCCAGTCGTTCAGGGGTGGGCTCAGGACAAAAGTAGGCGACAGAGGGAATGGGTTCGCCGTTTACGTGAAAGGTGGGGGCTCCATTCCAGACGGCAAGATGACAGGTGGGGATCGACATAGAGTTCAAGGAGTAGGGTTCAGTAAGTTTAATGTGTGGAGTAGTTCAAGCAGCTCAAATAAAGGTCTGGGGGTTCCGGCCGCCAAAATCATTTTTTCCACTGCCATTCGGACAATGCGGCAGGATGGTCATGCGCAGTTTGGCGCAGCCGTGAGGAATAAAGCGGGCCGTTTCCTGATTCGGGCTGGCAAGCTCCCGCACCAGGCAGGGGTGAGGCAGCTCGGGAAGGTACACAAACTTTCCTTTGAGATAGGAGCGTTTGTTATGCCAGGGGTTTCCACTGACGGTGTAATCATGACGCTCCGGCTCCCAGCCACCAATCAACCGCACGGGTACGCGGAGCTCCACCGGTGCATGTTCTGAGGACCATGGCGTCTCGCCTACCTCTTGGACTTTCTGAAAGCTTACCTGGCTGGCAAGATCCTCGGTCCCCAGATCCATGCCATAATTCCAGGGGCTCTCCGGCAGGGTGAAATGTGGAGGCAGATCCTCACAGCTTTTGTTATCCACGGGCTGTTTCACCCAGTTTTCTTTGATCGCCAGGGAGTACACCAGGGGTCCCCGTTCGATCGCCACGCCACCCCAGCCCCATGCCGAGGTCTTCAGCGGCATCGGAAGGCGAAGTTCGATCCGGTCACCATCGGCGAATTCCCGTTTGATCGGCAGGAAGCTTCCCGGCACAGGCAGCACATCGGAAACAGCCTCCCCGTTCACAAAAAGCTCCGCGCCCTCCGTCCAGCCCGGGATCCGCAGACGGAGGGTAAACGATACCGGTTGTTCCGTCGCAATCGTAAAACGAATGCTTTCCTCGAAGGGAAACTCCGTGTCCTGAGTTATGGTGACCGACTGCTCTCCGATCTTAGAGGAAAACCTACTCGGACCGTACAGTAGCGCCGCCACATCCCCTTCTCCGGCACTCATCCACATACGCGCAACATAATTGGGCATAATCCGGTGCACATTGCCGCTGCAACATTCGGTATTGGGGTTGGGGCGGTACTGCAAACGGTTGCTGCCAGCTGACATCGGGGCGTGACAGCTGTTGTTGGTCGCCAGAAGCTGGTTCGGACAGGTAAAATACTGGTGGCCGGTAAAATCACCGGTTGCGGCACCGGTGCCCGCATTGAGACAGGCCCGCTCAATCCAGTCGGCATACTTCACATCGCCGGTTGCCTGCAGAAGATAACCAATACTCCAGGTGAAGTCTGCGATATCGCAGATCTCGATACAGGCCCGGGTTCCCTTTCCTTCCAGATATTCTTCTGAAGAATGTACGCCGGAGACCAGCATATGGTCACGAACCAAGGTCTCGTAGCCGGTGATCGCCGCCTGCAGGTATTCTTCTTTCCCCGTCCACAGGTATAAGATGACCGGAAGTTTTGCGAATTCATTAAAGGTGACCCCGTGGATCTGTTGGGTGCGCCCGGATCGCAACGCTCTCAGGGTACAATCAGCCACCCAGCCTTTCTCATCAAAAAACTCAAATACCTCGACCGCTTTTTTCAGTAGGGCCGGATCTGCCGTTTCGCCATAGGCCCAGCACATTTGCTCAATATTGGTGGGTTCCCGCCCCATGCCGAACTCATGAGTCCCCCCGGTGAAATGGCGGGCCAGGGCCTCGTCGATGTTTAACTCGGGTGCAGTGTCATGCCGGGCCATCATGGCCCGGAAAAAGGGGACATGTCCCCAACGGCAATCCTGTTTGGAATTTGACCGGAGAATTTCCGGGCCCAGAAATCCGTCCTGTCCGGCATTCTCCAGCACATGCCGGATTTGTTTATCTGCTTTTTCCAACAAGGCATCATCGCCTATGGCCTGGGCACAACGGACCATGCCATCAACCCAATAGCCCACCTGCTCGTAGGGCCACCACTCCGCGCCATGCCGCTTGCCCATCTCAATGCGCTCCGTAGCAAAACCGGGGGTATCGAAGGGGTAACCGCATTCATCCAGACGACCGGTCAGGTGTTTCGCCATGTTCTGGAGGTAGGCTCCCAGCCATCCCTGGGGATGGATGTGACCATGGGGTACACTGCGGAGTTTTCCATAATACGGGGGAGAGGTCGTTGTTTCGCTCATGATGGATCTGGTAGACTTGAGGTTAAGAATTGGCCGCTGCATGTTCAAAGCGTACGCCTCCGGCGGTAGAGGCATCCAGCTGCGGACTCTGTAGCGTTTTCCAGCCATAACAGCCCAGGTGAGCTCCCAGGTCATGGCAGGTGATGATGATTAAATCTGTGACAGGATGTTCCATAGCCGTGAGCATATCGTTCTCCACTATCAGAGAGGCTTCGCCCAGAACTCCTCCAGCATCAGACCTTCAACTTCATCCAGCACCTGCACCCCCGAGAGTTCAGGCATGGCCGCTGAGGCCTGTGTCCAGGGCGTCACCTCCAGGGTGAGTAAAGCCCCATTCTGCCAGTGCTGAATATCAGCCTCCAGCTTTCTATTCGTCATAGGCCGGACAAAGCCCTTCAATTCCCGCCTTAAGAGGGTTCCCGCTTGAGGTTCCTGTGTAGAGATCGGGTCTGTCGCTTCTGCGGCACCCCGGGAAGCGAAAAATAGAAGAATTCCCGCCACAAGTACCCGGGAGAAGATCCGAAAGCATATGGAACAGAAGCTCACGGCTGAGGCTCCTCAATCAGAGGGAATAATTCCCAGTCATCCGATCGGAATGGGGAAACGGGCAAATTCCCCTCCCCGACCAAATCTGTATGGGGAGCTTGATTCCAGGCATATCGAACCGCGACGGGTTGAGCCACGGCATCACTGCTCAGCGTTACTTCATTGGGAGCCGTGATCCGTGCTTCTGCCGGGTGAAACACCTGATCCTTCCCCGCCAGTTGAAATTCACGTAGGGACTCATCCCCGTTTAGGTTTCGTAATCCCCCGCCTACATGATCAAAACGAAGCAGAGCCGTCCCATCCTCATAGCGAACCGATGTAAACTCCGGGCTCCGCCAGGGAACATCCTTCTCATACACCATACCCAATACAGTTTGAGCTAAGCGGGTTCCGTATCCCTGCTTATTGGAGGGGTGAATGTCGGGTTTTTCACCGAAGATATCCAGGGACACCATCATATGGGTGTTATCCATGTTCGCCGCAACCCGTCTCTGGGCATCCCGCAAACCTTCGATCCCTTTCAATTTTCCATCTCCATCCGCCCCGCCACGGTAGCTCGGTAACTGAATAAAGATAAAGGGCCATTCCCGATCCGCCTTCTCCCGCCTCAATGAGATCATCGCGCCAAACAGCTGCTCATAATTCGCGCTCAGGCCCACATC